>DDHB01000096.1:0-43282 GCA_002337925.1 Sporomusaceae bacterium UBA1887 | reverse complement strand
ATTATTACTTGGCAGAAAGCTTAACAGATAGCGTACCTGACTTAAACAATCCTGATCGTTTTCAGCTGCGAAGTCTGCCACTCCCGACACTGAGTTATGCGTCATTGCACCACCCAATGCCTCATGGGTAATGGTTTCATTCGTTACCGACTTGACCACCTGCGGCCCGGTAATCATCATTTGGCCTGTGCCTTTCACCATATAAATAAAATCGGTCAACGCGGGCGAATATACTGCCCCGCCGGCACTAGGTCCCATGATCACCGATATCTTAGGTATAACTCCGGATGCCCGGGTATTATTGTAGAATATCTTGCCATAACCGGATAAAGAATCTACTCCTTCCTGGATCCGCGCGCCCCCTGAGTCATTGAGCCCGATCATGGGGATCCCCGATTTCATCGCTAATTCTTGCACCTTCACAATTTTTGCCGCATGCATCTCGCCGAGAGATCCACCAAGAACGGTGAAGTCTTGAGCAAACACAGCTACCGGCCGGCCGTGGATTGTACCGTAGCCAGTGACAACGCCATCACCCAAAGCTTCTGTCTGCGCCATGTCAAAATTGGTGCAGCGATGACGAACAAATTGGTCTATTTCCACGAATGATCCTGGATCAAGCAATAAATCAAGGCGTTCCCGGGCAGTCAGTTTACCATTCGCATGTTGCTTCTCTATCCGCTTAACGCCGCCGCCCAGTTTAATCTTTTCCTGCCTTTTTTTAAAATCCTGAATTTTTTCAAGATTGGTGGCCATACATACACCTCCACGAAATATTTGCAATGGTCGTAAACCGCAAGTTGCAATAACGATTTAGCTGATGCCATTTTCCTGCATCATGGAGATTTCCTGAGAGCTATACCCTAACTCTTGCAGAATCTCCCGGCTGTTGGCACCGAGTTCTGGCGCCGGACGGTATTCAACGGAGGTCTCAGACATCCTGACAGGATTGCCCACGATTTTTATCTTTCCGGCCTTGCTATGTTCTATATCGATGATATCTCCTTTTTGTTGAAGAACCGGATCTGTAAAAATATCGACAGTGGTGCGTATCGGACCGCTGGGAACACCGGCCTTCGTGAGGATCTCACACCATTTGGCCGTGTCTTTCTTTTGTAGCACAGGCTCCAGGATCTGGTTAAGCTGATCCCTGTTTGCCATCCGGTCCTTATTTTTTAAATAACGGGGATCAGCTTTTAACTGGCCTAGTTCAAGAGCATCGCAAAATTTACAGTATAAAGAGTCATTGCCGCAAGCTATGTCTATATAGCCATCAGACGTAGAGAACAGCCGGTAAGGGGCAAAAGCCAGATGAGCATTTCCCATACGGGGAGGATTTTGCCCTGTGCCCAAATATTTACTGCCCGGTAAATGAAACAGCGATATCATGGCACTTAACATACTGATGTCGATATGTTGCCCCCGGCCGGTCTTATCCCTTTGAATGAGAGAATACAGTATCCCTTGTACGGCATATAAGGCACTCACTAAGTCACAAATAGGGACTGCAACTTTCATGGGCTCTCCATGAGGATCTCCGGTAACTGACATAAACCCCGATTCGCCCTGAATAACGGGATCATATGCTCCTCTTTCGTCATCACTGCCGTACCCTGAAATAGAGCAATAAATCATTCGGGGATTTCTAGCCATTACGGCTTCGTAGCTAAATCCCAGTCGATCAGCGACACCGGGCCTGAAGTTTTGAACAAATATATCCGCCTGATCAATAAGCCGCCAAACCACTTCTTTGCCTTCCTGGCTTTTGAGGTCTAAGGTAATACTTTTCTTGTTGCAATTCATCATCATGAACCAAGTGCTTTCACCATTGATAAAGGGTGGTGTCGCCCGAGTGTCATCCCCCTTACCGGGAGCCTCAATCTTGATTACTTCAGCGCCCATCTCAGCCAGATTCAGTGTACAAACCGGTCCGGCCACTACCCGGGTTAAATCAACCACCTTTATTCCGGTCAACGGTAACATAGGACTTCAATCCCTTCATATTTTAGTTTTGCTAAAAAAGATGCACCTCTTTAAACTCTCCGGCAGGGCTTATTCTCCGGAAAATAAATCCTGCAGTATTTACTATTGCAAAATGTATGCCAAGAAAACAAAGGCTGCCAATACCCTGTATTGACAGCCTTTGTAAAATTATTCCGTATTAAAGTATTAGATAGTTCTAGAATTTTCTAGAAACTCAGAGAAAAAATATGTAACCCAGTTTATGAAAAAGAGAAACAAAAAAGGGGATTGATTCATAGGGTAAATTCTTTATCTACTATCTACATTTCTAGAATATTCTAGAAACTTATATATTATAGTGACTAATCTTGTTATACAAAGTCGCCAGAGAAATCCCCAATGATTTTGCGGCAGCTTTTTTGCCGGCAACTGTTCGCCCAAAGCAATTCAATGCCCTTATCAACATCTGCTCTTCACTATTAGCGACTACTTCAGAGAGCAGCCCTGCCTGATTTGTTGCATTATCCTTATATCGGGCGATCCGCTGCAGAAAACTATCTGGCAAACTATTGGCTGCAATAACCGGAGAATCGGTAATACTGGCAAGGAACTTAAGGGTATTCTCAAATTCCCTCACATTTCCCGGCCAAGAGTAACTTCGCAGTATGTCCATCGTTTCATCAGCTAACGAAATCGCCTCCTTACCATACTTGTTAACATTCTCTAAAAAATGCCTGGCCAGTATATCCAGATCACTACTTCTGTCTTTAAGTGCGGGAACTCTTATTTGTGCCACATTTAACCGATAGTAAAAGTCACCGCGGAAATTCCCCGATTCCACCATTCTTTCCAGATCGCGATTAGTAGCTGCAATGATCCGGACATCGACGGTGCAGGTCTCAGTACTGCCGACTCTCTGATACTGTCCGAGTTGGAGAACTCGCAGCAGCTTAGCTTGCAGCTCCAGATCCATGTCGCCAATTTCATCTAAAAACAACGTCCCGCGGTCCGCGATCTCAAGGAGCCCGACTTTACCGGATTTACTGGCGCCCGTGAAAGCGCCCGCCTCATAACCAAACAGTTCACTTTCCAGCAGATTTTTAGGAATAGATGCACAATTGACCACTACAAACGCGTCCTGCTGACGCTGACTTTCATTATGAATCGCATGTGCAAAAAGCTCTTTACCCGTGCCACTTGCCCCAATAATCAAGACGTTTATATCCGAGCCAGCGACTTTTCTGGCCAGTTTCTTAGCATTCAGTATCAGAGGGCTTTCTCCTACGATATCGGCAAATGTATATTTGGCCTTATGTCCTTCCTTTACGCGTCCAGTTAATGTATTAACCGTCGTCCGGTATTTTCTGAGCCGCTCTACCAGATTTTGAATCTCTGTGATGTCCCTTAAAATCGATACTCCACCCGAAACAATCCCTCTCACAATAATCGGATGACAATCAACAATATATTCTACCTTCCCGACTTTGCGATGAATACCACACATTGTTTTGCCTGAAAAAACAGCCTGCGGCAATTTAGCGCTCGGCCGCGCCTCACACAGGTTACGACCAATCACGTCTTCAGGAGTAACCCCGGTCAAACGAGTGTAAGCAGAATTAATAAACGTAACTATATTCTCTTTATCCACAACCATAATTCCGTTATGAATTGCATTAAGAATATCGATAAACCGTTCGGATAACAAAAATTCCTTGAAAAAGCATTCGACAAGTTGTCCGGCTGACAGTGTCTCGTTTTTTCCCTTGATCTCCAGCAAATAACTTGCCTTCAGATCCTTCAGTGTAGCTTTTCCCGATACACCGCCGGCAAAAGCCGCTAGTACTTCTCTCTCCTCCAAAACACCTTGCTTATCTTCGCTGCCGGGAAAATCAAAATAAAACTTATCCCTGCCGCTTTGCAACAGCATCAACACAATTTCCTGCAGAGTGGCATTCATATTGTGGCATAGGTTGCCCGTACGATTGATCATAGATTTACCTCCTGACCGGAGCGGATTATTTTATTCAGTCTCACTTTTAATCGCCACCTCTTTTGTTTTTGCACATTATCTTTTCTGTGCATATCTCGTGCCAAAAGTTCGGAGAAAAAAGCATCGCTAAAAGTATGTCGATAGAAAAACGCAAGCCGTTGCACCTTATCGGTCAGCTTGCGTTTTTTTTTGCCTGTAGTTTCTACTTCCTACCAAGCACTATGTTTGATTTTCTACTAAATAAAGATCTTGGTCTGAACTATTACTTTCCAGTCTCGAAATCGTTTCAAACAACATTTCATAGACCTTACAAATTTGCATTGCCATAAGTTGACTGCTCTGTAAAGCTCCAGCCTCGCTGGTTGCTGTTGGCAATTCGTCAAAACTGCCATGTTCAATCATCTTAACTACGATGTCTCGGGTTACTTCCATACAGTATTCCACTCTTTAGCCCCCCTCTTTCCTATTTTTAATTACTGCCGCGCTACGCTTAACATTACCTCTACCATTTCTTCATTCTCAGCCAAACAAGCATTTCCTTCGTCTGTATCAATATGCATTTCCGGCATAAAATCATCACGAACCCGAATCAAAACATCTTCAAATACTACGCAGCGTTTGCCCTTAATACGGACTTTTACAAGTTCCTTATCTTTTACCTTCAGCTCAGCGGCAGTAGCGGTATCAAGGTGGATGTGACGGGACGCAATAATAACGCCTTCAGAAATTACAACCTGACCTTGAGGACCTGCAATCGTGACCCCCGGAGTTCCTGCCAGATCCCCCGAATCCCTCACCGGTGGATTTAGGCCTATTTTTCGGGCATCAGCAGGTGCCAGCTCAATTTGAGTTTGTTTCCGGACTGGCCCTAATATTCGCAATCCATGGATTGCTCCTGTTGAAGTGAAAATATCAACTCGTTCTTCACTAGCGTATTGGCCGGGTTGCCTCAGAGCTTTAACCGGATGAAGAACTGCACCGAGTCCAAACAGCTTCTCAAAATCGCCTCCACTCAAGTGGATGTGGCGGGCTGAAATTCCCAATTTCACTTTGTAAGCCATACCATCAATACCTCCTGTTTATTACATGTAATTAAACTGAAGCAATATTCATGCCAACGCACTACCAATATCTGCCGTCAATACCTCTTGCCTGATAAAAAATGCCAAAATAATAAATACTTAAAAGAAATCTTACATAAAGAGGCCAAATGGACAATACCGCATTGGCATTAGCGAGATTACAATTTGGCCTTACGCATTCAGCAAGTACGCATTGCTTTTATCTGTGGGATTTATTCTCCTATCATTTCTGTATACCGACGTGGCAGCAAAACTTGTGCCTACCTTAGCTAATGTGAAAAAGCCTGACAAAGTTGCCGAAACAGCGATAGTAAATGAACTGCAGAAATTTCAGGTGTTAATACGATACGGTCATCAAGTGGCAAACCAAATCTCCAAAATGATACGTATATTGAGAAACTAATTTACTAGTTTCCCATTCTCGCAGTAACCTTGTGCCATATTTCTTTTTCTAAAAAGCTATTTACTATGTTTTCTTCCATTTCCAAATACATTTTATACGGTACAGAAAATGACAGCATGCCAGGCTCAACCATGGGACGTACGGTAATATCGGTCAATCCTACTACTGCTCTTGGATTTTCTTTTTGTCCTTCCGCGTAAGGAAGAAGAAAGACCGATTGACAGCCTGAACTGAAAGGAATCATCACATTTTCATTACCTAATCTATTGTAATTTGCAAGCACCGTAAGGGCTGATAACTGGTCAGTATTCACATAAAATACAATCAACTCAGGTATTTCCTTACTAGCATCAATTTGTGATAAAGGCTTAAATATGACGTACTGATAGGGAATGTCTGTGATTGGTAAGCAGTCAACAAAGTCTGCTCCGAGCTCTGGATTTTTTTTATATCCTTCCCCTTCAAATAAGCCGCTTTTCCCAACTGATAAAAAATATTCAATGCCACCCGGATAATTGGGATATTGACCAAATCCTAATCCCACCTTACCACCTATACAGCCTGTTGTTTTACGTTCAAAAACAGCTGTTTTCCCTTTTGCTGCCGCAAGCATTAACGGAATTGTACAGCTCCACTGCCCTTCTTTACTCTGCAGTGCACCTTCCACTTTTTCGTTGCTAAGCAAAACAGCTACCGGTTCATAACGCAAGCGCAATTCTTTAACTAGCCGGCTTTCCATGTTCTCTCCCCCCATTTCATTTTGTAATTTAACTTGCAGTCATAGTTGTCACAACAACCACATCCACAAAAAACAGCTATTTGACATTATCGTATATTTGATTGAGCAGTTTCTTCAGTTCTGCCACTTTATGCGGTTCCATTCCGGTTGTTGCTTTAGTTAAAAGCTCTTTAACCTTCGGAATTAATTGTTCCCGCAATGCCCAGCCGCTTTCTGTTAGAAATAATTGAAATGCTCTTTTATCCACGGGATGAGATTTGCGAATAACTAAGCCCTTTATAATTAACTTCTCCAGAATGCGATTGGTGTTTGGTTTATCTTTAAAGGTCAAATCTGATAACTCTTTAGGGGTAATCCCTTCTTGTTCCCATAAACAGTTTAATACTGCCCATTGCTCCGGAGTTACGTCCTTTTCTTTTAAGCGTTGAAGCAATTCATTTTTTAGCTTTGTATTCACTTTATTTAATATAAATCCTAATGATTCATCTAATTTAAAATTCATTTAACCACCATCCCAGTTGTCTCGACAACTACATTGTATTCCAACAGCAGTAGTCAGTCAATTTAATTTTCTGAAGAGTTGAACATCGTAGTATTCATCGTTTCCCCCTCATCATATGGTGGCAGGACTTCTTTTCTTGCTATATAATTGAAGCTGCTGCCATTTTTAACTCGATTGAGGTGTAATATGTTGCGTACTATATTCAAACTACTAACTTTCTGCTGGCTGACTTTTTTCCCCTTTTCCGGTATTTTGTATTTGGTCTACATTGATTCTCCGGAAAAATTCCCCATGCTGGCTTTCCATAAAGTAGCTATACTATTTGCCGAACTGCTTTCCGCTTTTATTGCTTATGCGGCATACCTGAGTTTTAAAAACAGCCGCAGTGATTTTTTGCGATATGTATCACTTGGCTACCTCGGCTTTGTAACAATCTATGCTTTTCATGGTATTCTCACCGATCATTCTTCCCATAACTTGGCACAATTTATTATTTTTGGTCCCATATCCAGGCTCATCATGTCTGGCTATCTTTTTTTAGGTCTCTGCCGGTTGCGGGTTCTGCCTGAGGAAGTTCTAGCCACACAAAAAAACCTTTTTTGGCCTCATTTCCTCTTCTTTTTAGTTTTAGTCGGCTTTGCCTTTTATTTCACGCATAGCAGCGGAGCCGTTCCCCTTATTTATATTAAATACATTGAATTAGCAGCTTTACTGATTTCACTTTGCTCTATCGGTAAGATTGTTCTTTCACCAGCGCGAAGTTATATCATGAAATTCCATCTTGCAGCTCAGTTTTTATTTGTCCAGGCCTCCACAGCGTTCCTGCTCACCACTCCCTGGACTTCCCTGTGGTGGTTTGCCCATCTCATCTCAGGTACAGGCTTTTTGCTGCTAGGCTATGCAATTGTTGTCATTTACGAAAGAACCAACTCGCTAGCTGTGGTTTATGATGAAACCATTCTGCATAACCTGCTCAATCGGATCATTGACAATTCACCTATTGGCATATTAGTCACCGACGCTATGCTAGGCTCAGTACGTTCCAATAAAGAACTCTCCCGCATTCTCAATTGCGATAAGAACAGGATTGATGCCCGCAGCCTCTTTGACAACATGGATCTGGATGCTAACGCATTAGCCTCATTACATGCGGGCAACGTTGTCGAATGTTCTTTTCAAACCTCTTCAGACGGTTGCAACCAATACCTGGAAGCAAAGGTGACTAAGATAGCTGATAAGCATGCTGACTGCTACCTGATCACCTTGACCGATGTAACGGAAAAGCACCTCGCTGCAGAAAAAGCAATTTATATGGCAAAGCATGATGCGCTAACTGGCTTATCCAATCGTATGCTTTTCCAGGAGCAGCTTGTTGAGATGCTTGCCAATGCAGACAGCGTTGACATGTGTGGCTTATTATTCGTAGATCTTGATGGGTTTAAAAAAATTAATGATACTCATGGTCATGACGCTGGTGATATTGTGCTCAAAACAGTCGCGCAAAGACTTAGCGCCAGTGTCAGGAAAACAGATATCGTTGCTCGCATCGGGGGAGATGAATTTACGATTATTTTACCCCAGATAACCGGCAAGCGTGTTATCCAGACAATTGCTGAGAGCATTATCGAAGCATTAGCTAAGCCGATCCCCATCATGGGTGCGGAAGTAGCTGTCACCAGCAGTATCGGCATTAGTATCGCTCCTTCCAATGGTACAGAGGCCGATTTACTGGTAACGAAGGCCGACTCAGCCATGTATATTGCAAAGTACAACGGTAAAAACGGCTATCGCTTTTATGAAGAGCCACGTAAAAGTTTATAATAGGGCTTTAATAATACACGGCCCATCAAAAAAGAGAGTCTCTTAGTCGTAAGACTAAAAGACTCTCTTTTTGATGTTGAATTGTTACATTATACTGTTTATCGAACCGATAACTCGTATCGCTTGGCGACTTCCTGCCAGTCAATGACTTCAAAAAATGCTTTGACGTAATCAGCTCGCAAGTTTTTGTATTTCAGATAGTATGCATGCTCCCATACATCAATCGCTAGAATAGGTGTCCACTTTCCAGCCGATTCCATGAGCGGATTATCCTGATTGGGAGTTGAAGTAATTGCCAGTTTGCCGGCAGCATCGCTGGACAGCCAGGCCCAACCTGAACCGAAGCGTCCAATAGCAGCAGCGGATATTTTTTCCTTGAATTCAGCAAAGCTGCCAAAATCACGTTCTATCTGTCCGCCCAGTGACCCCACCGGTTCTTTGCCGCCTTCCGGCGAAATGGTGGAGAAGTACAGATTATGGTTATAAAAACCGCCGCCGTTATTTTGAATTGCTGTACGCAACCCTGCATCGGCAATAGCGTTCAAATTCGCCAGAATCTCCACGTCTGTTTTTCCGGCCAGCTCCGGTAATTTTTCCAGGGCCGCATTAAAGTTATTCGTATAGGTCACATGATGCTTCTGATAATGCGTTCTCATTGTTGCCTCATCAATAAAAGGCTCCAAAGCCTCAAAACCATATTTTAATTCTACCTGTTTCATATAATAAACCCCCTTAGGTTTTATGTAGCTGAATCTTTACTTGCTTATATCATACTATTCCGATCGGAAAAATTCAAGTGTTTTTTACCAAAAATTTAAATTTTGTTGATATTAATTATCATCTGTGTTAATATCCGCTTCTTTCTTCTTGCGAAACTAATTAGTCCTATAGTATAGTAAAATTATCCATAAAGTTGTCGAAAGGAGTTGTTGACCTAATGAGCAATAATATCCCTTCCCGGTTTGATACTTCTACTGGTAAAACGGTAGCGCTTGTACAAAGCTTCTTTATGCAGGTTTACGGTTGGATGACCTCTGGTCTTTTAGCAACAGGAATACTTGCGTATTATACCGCTCACTCACCCTTCCTGCTCAGTATGATCTTTAGCAGTAAATTTGTTTTCTACGGTTTGTTAATCGCAAATTTGGGCATTGTTTTTGTGCTTAGCCGCTCGATTCAGTCACTCAGCGCAACAGCAGCCAGCTTTTTGTTCTTTACGTATGCCGCATTGAACGGGCTGACTTTAGCTTCAATCTTTTTGCTTTACACACAGGAATCTATCGCTACCGTCTTTTTTATCACTGCCGGTACCTTTGGCGCTATGACCACTTACGGCTATCTAACCAAGTCTGATTTAAGCAAGTGGGGCAGCATTCTTTTTATGTCCTTAATTGGCTTGATCATTGCGTCCCTGGTTAATCTATTTTTGCAAAGCCCGGCATTAATGTGGGTCCTAACCTACCTTGGCGTGCTGATTTTTGTTGGCTTGACGGCCTATGATACTCAGCGGCTTAAAGAGATGGCTCATAGCCTGAATGATGAAGAGGAAGTCGGCAAGTTTGCCGTACTTGGCGCTCTTACCTTATATCTTGATTTTATTAATCTCTTTCTTTATCTCCTGCGCATCTTCGGCAAGAGAAGATAGTCAGCAGCATAGCTAGTAAAAGAACTCCTGTAAAATCCATACGGATTTTGCAGGAGTTCTTTTTATGTTGCTACTCTTTAGACCTATTTTCAATCCATTGCCCTATTTATACTCCAACACTAATCCCACACCAACCTCTTCAATGTTGGCAGCCTGGGCTAAGCTTATTTTTGAATGCAAATCTGTACAATGGCAGGCATGAATGGCATGAGGCTGACAGCGTTTAAAATAATCAACTGTATTGCTAAGCTTATTCGGTGAAGGATTTAACAGGTGAAATCCGCCAATGACATCGTACACTCGCTCTTCCTTGCACACCTTTTTCGCATATTCGATAATATTGCAAATGCCGGCATGGGAACAGCCCGTAATCACCACCAGGCCCTGCTCAGAAATATAGACCAGTGCCGAATCATCCAGTATATCGTCTTCTTCCCAGTCACCATTTCGCAATACCTTCCCGATAGCATTTCCTGTCTCAAAGGAATTAGACCTCTCTACCTCTCCTAAAAATACAAGTTGAGGAGTCAGCCATAAAGGGGCCTTACTAAGCTTTACGGGAAAAGCTTTTTCTAGCTGGTTGACGGAAAGCATTGCTCCTACATCAACTCCAGCTACATTTCTGTCTAAAAATGCATCGGGATGTGAGATCACCGTCGGTTTCGTGTGTTTATACCCTTCAGCTGCGGCCTCAGCATACAGTTTGACTAACTCACCTAGTCCCCATGTGTGATCATTATGACCGTGAGAAATTACAACTGCATCTAAGGTTAACAGATTAATGCCCATTTTCATGGCATTTCGCAGAAATATATCAGAGTAGCCCGTATCAAACAGATAGCGGCTATCTCCGCATTCAATCAGATACGATACTCCTGGCTCAGCATAAAAATACCGGTCAATGATTGTATTATTGTCAACTAGAACTGTTAGTTTCATAGTTTCCTCCGTGTCCACTCCGTCTATATCCTTAAACAATTACTCTCAGCGCAAAAGAACTCCTGCAAAATCTCAGCGATTTCACAGGAGTTCTTCTTTTTTCCACCCTTTAGGCGGTCTGTTTGCAATTCAGCACCTTATTGATATAGGTCACATCCTGCATAATGCCATTCCGGTCATGAGCATACTGAGGCCCATATTCAATGACAATATCAGCCTGGGGCGTATGTTTTTGATAGCACGCCAAAAAATGGGCGAAATCCAGTGTGCCTTCGTGAATGCGGTTGTGATTATCTTCACAGCCGTCATTGTTGTGCACATGATAGGCAATGATTTTATGGGCAAGCTTTGCAATGACCTTGCCGATATTCCAGCCGTTGGCATGAGCATGACCCACGTCCAGCAAAATATTTGCCGGCATATTAAGTGCCATCTGGATAAACTGCTCTTCATCAAACAACATGTTGCCCCGGGACAGCACACCTGCATTTTCAATAACGATTTGGGCATTAAAATGTTTTGCCTCACGTCTGAGCTTCCTAAGGTTTTCTGTGGAAACGCTGATCATTTCATCCCTGCGCTCCGGCTCAACCAGACAATTATTATGGTGATAGACGATATATTTACTTTTCAGCCGCCGGGACAACTGCAGCGTCTGATAAAAGTATTGCATTGATCTCGCATACTCTTCCGTACCTTCCGGCTTGCTATGCTCAGTACAATAGTAGGGACCGTGCAGCGAAATGGGGTATTGCATAAGATCTTCCATGTGTTTCGCCAGTTCATTGCAGAATACTTCACTCTGCCATTGAGGAAACAATTCAATACCGACCGATGGATCGCCAATCTCATCCATTAACTGAAATACTTCCTGTAGGCGACCGGGATTATATAGATTGGTACTGATATACATGCTCATGATACACCTCCGGATATCCAATATTCATAGTCGTATGCTTATCAAATACATGGATTTTGTCAACATCAAGCCCGAAGGACACCCGTTTTCCCGGTTTCAAGTCGGTCTTATCACAAATGGCGACAACTTCCTTATCTTCAAGATCAAAATAAACGCCGCAGCGATTACCGTATTCTTCAACATACCTAACGGTACCGGTAAATACGTTATCTGTTTTTTCGCGCTCCAGCTTGATATGCTCCGGACGAATTCCCAGATAAAACTCCCTGCAGCCGTGCTTCCCAAGCCAGGCACTCCAGTACTCAGGCAGGCGAACGGCTTGCTTGCCAATATGAATAGACCGGTCTGCATAGTATGCCTGAAAGATATTCGTCGAAGGTGATCCGATGAATTTTGCTGTAAAAACATTTGCCGGCCGGTGGTATACATTAGATGGGGTATCGAGCATCTGCAAATGGCCTTCATGCATGAGCGCAATCCGGTCTCCTACCGTCATCGCCTCGACCTGATCATGGGTAACATAAATAAAGGTTTGCCGATAGGTCTGGTGTATCTTTACTAATTCTTTTCTGGCATGAACTCTAAGCTGAGCATCCAGATTGGAAAGCGGTTCATCGAGCAGCAAAAGGTCGCTTCGTTTCACCACTGCCCGTGCCAGTGCCACGCGCTGACGCTGTCCACCTGACAGATCTTTCGGCTTCCGATCCTCGAACCCGTTAAGTTCCAGCATATTTACTGCGTCTTTCAGTCGCTGCCCGATTTCTTCTTTTTGCAGCTTTTGTATCTTAAGCCCATAAATAATATTGTCAGCTACCGTCATATGCGGAAAAAGAGCATAATTTTGAAACACCATACTTACATTCCGTTCCCCGCTGGCTACATCATTGACTCTTTGCCCATTCATGTATAAATTGCCGCAGGTAATGTCCTCGAGCCCGGCAACCATCCGCAGCGTTGTTGATTTACCACAGCCCGACGCTCCCAGCAAAATCAGCCGTTCTCCCGGCCGGATTGCAAGGTTCAGATTCTCTATGACTTTCGTGCTGCCGTAGGTCTTACATACATTCTCAAAGACAATTTCTTTCATGTTCTTCCCGCCTTTCCAAAAAGGAGATACAGCTCATCAACCCTTAATGCCTGAGGAAGTAAAAGTGTTAATGATATAACGCTGGAAAACAATATAAAGCGCCAGCGGAATGATCATGGTGATCACCGACACCGCCATAGCAACTGTGAAATCCGTCCCTCCCTCGGAGCTGATAAAAAGCTGCAGCGCCAGAGGCAGTGTATAGTTTACCTTATCCTTAAGAATAAGGACGGGCCAAACATATTCATTCCAGGAGTTGATAAAAAACATAATACCCGTAGAAACAACTGCAGGTTTCACCAGGGGAAGCACAATATCACCCAAAATTTTCATGTGCCCGGCCTTATCCAGACGCGCCGCCTCGATCAGGGACCGCGGAATGGTTCGCATTGCCTGCCGGATCAGGAAAATACCGGTAGCATCACTGAGCTGAGGCATAATAACCCCGACAATACTATTACGGAAGCCCAACTGTGATACTGTGAGATAATTGGGAATCATCGTAACGGTAAAGGGAACAAAGATGGTGCTGATCAGAATGAAATAGAGAACATTTTTTCCTTTGAATTCAAAATAAACAAAAGCATAGGCGGCCAGTATTCCGGTAATGGTTTTAAAAATCGTGACAGTCACTGCGATCACAAAGGTATTTGCCGTAATTTGGGCCAGCGGCAGCCGCGAGAATACCTGTACATAATTGTTGAGGGTAGGCTGCTCGGGAATCAGAGAAAACACATTGCCGTATGCCTCGCTCAATTCCTTAAAGGAGCTTGAAATTGCAAAGATAATCGGCATCAGCGACAAAAACAGAGCGCTTACAAGCAGGATATGCCACTTGAGCTGACGGTCAGTTTTCATAATAGACGCCTTTCTCTACATACTTAAATTCAGCAATCAACAAGACCACAAACAACGCCATTGTCACAACAGCAAAAGCAGAGGCATAGCCGGTGTGATACAGCGTAAATGCCCNNTGTAAATCGCATTGGAGCTTGCATTATCCGGTCCTCCCTGGGTGATGACCTTAATGGGAGTAAACACATATTGCAGCCCCTGGACGATTGTCATGATAAAAATATATACGCCCGTGGCGCTGCTCATGGGCAAAACGATATCAAAGAAAATCCGGTGAAGCGGAACATTATCAATCCTTGCCGCTTCGATAACTTCACTGGGCACACCTGCTACTCCGCCGTAGATAACAATGAAATTATAGCCAAATACCTTCCATGTTGTAATAATACTCAGCACGACGATAACCAGCCCCTGCGTCTTGCTCCAAATGGGCACTGAGATCCCCAAAGCTTTGGCGATAATCGCAACCGGGCCGGATATAGGATTTAATATCCAGAGGTATAAGATGGAGCCAACGACAAGCGAAATAACACTTGGCAGAAAAAAAGCGCTTTTATAGAAGCCCTGCCGCCGCTTGATTACAAACGACAGGATGAAAGCTAATGCGTAAGGTGCTGCGCAATTTAGCATCAGCAAAATCACAATATAAGCCAGAGTGTTTGTCATGACCTTATAGGTCAGCGGGTCCTGCAGCAAGGCAATATAATTCCCCCAGCCCACAAACGTCTTTACCGGCTTAATCATATTCCAGTCAAAAAAGCTCAAGTAAATGGTATATAGCAGCGGATAGAACATAAATACCGCAAAAACAAGCAGCGAAGGCAGGATAAGGCCGTACGCCATCAATGAATTTTTTGTAATGAACTTGGGCCATGCTTTCCTTTTATCCATGTTTCAGCCCTCTTTACTTGAGCAGCCCATTGATTTTTTCCTGCGTTTGAGTCAGCCCATCTCTTGCTGAAATAGACCCATTTAAAATCCGGTCTCTTGCATCAAGCAGAAGCTGCTCTGCCTGAAGACCTGCATCTCCCGGGAAGGAAGTCCACGATACTACACCATCCATCTGTGTTGTGGCAGCTGCCATCATTTTGTTTTCCACTAAAAAGCTCTTCAGGCCATTTTCTGCTTCTGCTACATCTTTTCTTGGAGGGACATAGCCCGTACCCTTTGTCCATGCTGCCATCGATTCTACGCTGTAAAGGTACTTCTCAAATTCCCAGGCTGCTTTCTGCTCCGCTTCCGTCTGGGCAGTGATAGCAAGGAAACAGCCTCCTGCAGGCAGACGTTTCGGTTTGCCTTGCCATGCCGGTGAGTTGATTGCCGCCACATCAAAAGATGCGCCTTTTTGGACATTAGCTCTTTGCGCAATTGTCGTGTACAGCATACCTACATTGCCGTCAATAAAGGACTGAACACCTTCACCCCAGGAAATATGTAACGCTGATTTTGTCTTAGTTACCATATTGGCGTAGGCTTCATAGGCTTGAATACCTTCCTCAGAAGCAAAGCTGGCCTTACCGCCAGTCATCATCCTTGCGCCATTACTTTCCATAAGTGCCTGCTGTGCCCAGTTGTCTGCGGGCTCCTGCATATAAAACCCGTATTTCCCGGTTTTTTCTTTAATGGTATTAGAAAATAGGATCAGCTCTTCCCAGGTCTTGGGTCCATTCTCATCCAAGCCAGCTTTTCTTAATAAATCTTTATTAATATATAAAACAGGGGTACTCAATGAATAGGGAATCCCCACCTGACTGCCTTTGCTATTTTTGGCAAGTCCCAACACGTTGGAAAGGAAGTTATCTTTCAAAAACGTTTTATCCGCCGGAAAGTGAGCATCAATCACTGCCTGTGGTTCCACATATTTAAAATTATTAGAAAAATAGTCCAAGAATGCCCAGCCAATTTGTACTACAGCAGGTGATTTCCCAGTTGCGACCTCAGCCTGTAGATTTTGCATCAAGCCTTTGTACATATCCGGGTTGTAACGGGCCACTACTTCTACGTTTTTACTCTGTGCATTAAAATCTTTTACAAGCTGTTCTACCGTTTTTCCACCTTGCGTCTCCGCATTACAGTGCCAGTACTCAATTTTTGTCTTTTCGCCTTTTGCGGTAGAACTCCCCGTTGTACTTTGCGCTCCGCAGCCCGCCAACAGCATGGTGCTAAGCAGCCCCATAGCTATCGCCTTGACGATATTTTTCTTCATGTAACGTACTTCCTTTCTCTCAACATTTACCACCAGTATAGCATCCGTTTTTTTGCACCAAGTTAAGGCAATGTAAAGCTTGTGTTAAATAATAAAAAAACCCCTTCGTCCAAAATGACGAAAGGGCCAGGGGCTGTTATGGGATCATGCTACCTATATCGTTCTCAGTGTACCGCCATCAATGACATGCTCACATCCGGTGATGTAGGAAGCTCGGTCAGATACCAGGAAAGTAACCAGCTCGGCCACTTCCTCAGGGCGTCCCGGCCTGCCAAGAGGAATTCCCCCCAGAGATGCCATCATTTCCTGTTTTGCACAATCATAATCTTTGCCGGAATGATCCGCTAGCCGCTGGATAAGCCGCTCTGCTGCCTTGGTTTCTATAAACCCGGGGGCCACCGTGTTAACACGTATTCCATACGACGCCACTTGATTGGCCAGTCCTTTACTATAGTTTGTTAAGGCTGCCTTAGCAGCTGAATACGCCAGTGTTTCCGTTGCAGGGAAACGGCGGCGAATGGATGTCATGTGAATAATAACACCAAAACGATTCTCCATCATGGCTGGTAAGAACGCCCTATCCAACCGAACCGCAGAAAACAAATTGGCATTAAAGACTTGCGCCCAATCATCATCATTCATTGCCAAAGCCCCACCTGCAGGAGCAGATGATCCGCCAACGTTGTTAACCAGAATATCGATACCGCCGAGGCGCTCACGTACGCCTTTCACTACGGTTTCTATCCCCTCGGGCTTGCTGACATCTGCCTGAATAAAGAGAACTGATGGCGGCAGATCGCCTGGAGCAGTACGTGCTGTTGTAATAACCGTAGCACCGGCGCTTGCAAGGCGCTTAACTACAGCTTCGCCCATTCCCTTTGTCCCACCAGTGACCAAAACTCGCTTGCCGCTAAATTCGGTTTTATCGATAGATATGTTCGCCATATATATAGCCTCCTGTCTGATTACCCTTACTTATTTTTATTGTACCCAAGGCAATAAGACAACAGTATGTCATATTCAATTTTAATTTCCAAAATTATTGGGACAAGGAACCTGTCCCCTTGTCCCATCTTCTGCTACGCTTCTTCAATTCTTGTCAGCCATTCGTTAACCAAACAATTGAACACAGCTTCTTGTTCAAGCTGCAAATTATGTCCTGCCCTATCCAACACAGCAAATGCTGCTCTTGGATAGTTATCTAACATATTCCATGCATCCTTATAGCCTACGGTTGCATCTTGAAGGCCTAACAACATTAGAGTAGGTTTATTAAACCTTTCAGCTAATGTATCAACATTAAAGGAAAACTCATATCCAGTTCTTTGCAGCTGACTTAAGAATTTATCATCTGCAATCTTCACTCCGGCTAAAATTTCATCGCTATACCGTTCCCAAATTCTTTTACTTTGAACAACCTGCATAGCATTAAACTCTTCTGCATCACTTAAATCAATCTGTGACAATAAGGCATCATCACGCTTTAATACAATATGGGCAGGCGTAGTACGTTTCGTACTATCTGCTACGACACAAGGACATAGCAAGAATAACCCATCTACTAAACTTCCCATTTTGTAAATGATTCCTCGTGAGAGATATCCGCCATAAGACTGACCTACAAGTAAGAAGCGTTCACCAGGAATAACTTTCTGAATAAAAGCCATAACAATTTCGAGCATTACATCAGAATTAATAATCCAATCTGCAGCTTTCGTTTTTCCCATACCCGGTAAATCAATATATATCCTTTTATAGCCTGTTTTCTTAGCAAATATAGGTTCCATACATCCGGCCATTAGTCTGTGGTCCGGGTAATAGCCATGTATCATAATAACTGGCTTTCCTTGACCAATTATTTCGTAGTTTATAGATAGATCTTTTATTTTACATTCCATATCATTACCTCCCGGTTATTTAGGAGTCGAAGGAACAAAAGAATTATTGATCAAGTTCAGAGGTACAATTCGGACACCGTGATGCCTTACTATGTATACTGGAAAAGCAATACGAGCATTCTTTGGTTGTCGCCACTGCTTGGGGTTTGGGCCACATTCTGTTTACCTGAGTAACGAGTAAAAAAATCGCAAAAGCCACTATCAAGAAATCAACAACCGAATTGATAAACATACCATAATTCAAGGTAGCAGCTCCGGCAGCCTTGGCTGCTGCGATTGTCGGATAATCTGTGCCTGACAGGTTTAAAAAGAGATTTGTAAAGTCCACCTTTCCTAAAAACAAACCAACCACAGGCATCAAAACATCACTGACAAACGACGATACGATCCTTCCAAAAGCAGCTCCTATAATAATACCAACTGCTAAGTCCAGAACATTGCCACGCATAGCAAATTTAGTAAATTCTTTAAACATTTAGTAACCCTCCATCATCTTTTGCAGTTGTTTGCTTTTCTACATAGATTCCCTATATACACTATCTCTTATCAGCTTCTAGCAGCAGAATAAAAATCCTGCACCCATACAAGTGCAGGATTAAACCTATAAGTTTTATGAGTATTTTAAGGGAAATTCCTGGTTTCTTTTTCCTAAGGAATGATCGGCAAACTGGATAGCGGCTGCCGCTAATACTGTAGTCGGATCAATTGCCGGTCTGTCAATGTGAAATAGCTCAAATGCGACCGGGAGTTCCGTACAGCCTAATAACAGCATTTCTGCTCCGTGTTCAAAAAGTTCGTCAATTGCAGTATAAAATGCAGTAAGGTCAATATCCCAGTTAGCTGCCTTTACTCCATTATATATAACATTCATTACACTTATCTGATTCTCAGGTGAAGGAATGATTACATCGATTCCCGCCTCCGCCAATACCGTATGATAAACTCGCGATGTAATAGTACCGTCACTTGCCAGTAAACCAATTTTACCTATATTTCTATTTTTAATTTCCTGAGCAGTTAATTCTAACATATTCAATAACGGAATATCGAAAAACGGAGTTATCTTATCATAAAAATAGTGAGCAGTATTACAGGGGATTATCAGTACATCTGCTCCCATGGATTGCAAGCGAATACCGCTTCTTACCATTTCGGGAACAGGATCTTTTCCTCTGCCTAATATGGCCTTTGTTCTATCGGGAATGTTGGTGTTACAGTCTATTAAAACGTGAATATGCTCCTGGTCAGATTTGGCGTCTGTCATGGTAATAATTTTATTAAATAAATCACAAGTAGCTGCCGCGCCCATGCCGCCAATGATTCCGATAGACTTTCTCATGTTCTTTCCCCCAAAAGCTCATTTCTTGATTTCATTATAGGATTCGCATACAATATAATCAAATACATCTATTAATATAAATAATATAATCGTTTGATTATATATAGGAGCTGTTATGTTTAGAGGGAAAGAGTATGTTTATGAAGTTTATAAAGAAAAAAGCTTTTCAAAGGCAGCGCAAAACCTGTATATCAGCCAGCCTGCTTTAAGCGCAGCAATAAAAAAAGTCGAAAACCGCATCGGTTGTTGTATCTTCGATCGCAGCAGCAAGGTTGCTCGACTGACAGAAGGTGGCGCAGAATATATCAAAGCCATTGAAGCCATTATGGATATCGAAGGCCGGTTTGAGAACTACCTGAGTAATTTAAACCAACTAAAAACCGGACGCCTTTCCATTGGTGCAAGCAACGTGTTTGCTTCGTTTATTCTTCCGGAGATTATCACACAATTCACAGCTAAATACCCTGCTATCAAAGTAAACCTGATAGAAGCTGCTTCCGCCCGGTTAGAAGAGCTGTTGTTTTCCGGCGCACTTGATTTTGTAATTGATAATTATTCCTTAGATGAAACAATCTATGAAAAGCATTTATTCTGCAGCGAATGTCTTATTCTGGCCGTGCCCCCCAAACTTCCTGCGAACATCTTTGCCCGGGAATATCAATTATCCTTAGATGATATTTGCCTCGGAAAACATTTAGATGCAGAAACAAACCCTGTTCCGTTAGCCTTATTTGCCGACGAGCCGTTCATTTTTTTAAGAGACGGCAATGATACGCGAATACGTGCAGATGCAATTTTCCGGGAATGTCATCTTACACCCAAAATCGTTTTAGAACTAGACCAGCTTGCTACTGCTTATAATGTTGCTTGCTATGGCTTGGGGGCTACCATCATCAGCGACACATTGGCCCAAAAAGCAAACCATGATGCCAATATGGCATATTACAAAATAGATAGCTCCCATAATTTCCGCCATGTTTTCTTTTATAATAAGCAAAATAAATATATCACTAAGGCCATGGAGGAGTTTATAAAAATAGCCCAAACAGTAGATATCGGCACCATAGCAGGTAAACGTTAGGATGATGCACGAACAAAATCCTGCACCCCATTGTGTGTAACAGGGGTGCAGGATTTTTTACTTTTATTATTCTCCGGCATACCAAGAGGGACGTAGTAAACGCAGGCAGCACGTCTCGCCCAGATTGGGACCAAGTGCGCGCCGTCCTTTTTGCACACGTACTTCCTGTCCACCGATTTTTATCTGATAATCAATAAATTCCCCTAAGAATGCTTTGCGGCTGACGACGCCGCGTAGTCCGTCCCCGTCATCGTCACTGACAAAATCAATCTCTGACGGGCGGCTCGCCAGGGAAAGCGCGCCGCTGCCACGCATGTCTTCGGGCGGCATCAGGCTTTGGGGCAGCAGAGTATTCTCGCCGCTCACAAACGTCCTGCCATCTTCCCAGGCAATATTCAGAAAGTTAGAGAGACCAATAAAGCTGAAAACAAACTTATTAGCAGGCTTATTGTAGACATTCAGCGGAGTATCAACCTGCTGTACCACGCCCGCTTTCATTACCAGTATACGGTCTGACAGGGCCATCGCTTCCGACTGGTCATGCGTTACATAGATAATGGAAAAACCATACTTTCTCTGCAAATCCTTAATCTCAAAACGCATTTCTTCCCTCAGATGTGGATCTAAGCTGGAGAGCGGCTCATCCAGCAGCATGACATCAGGGTTGATGGCCAGTGCCCTTGCCAGTGCAACTCGCTGTTTGCCGCCTCCTGAGAGGTTCGCCGGACTGTCTGCTGCGACTTTTAAAAGATTGGTAGAGCGCAGAGCGTCTTTCGTGCGTTTTTCAATTTCAGCGGCAGGCAGGTTGCGGATGCGCAGGGGAAAAGCAACATTCTCATATACCGGTAGATGAGGCCAAATTGCAAAGGCCTGAAAAACCATGCCGAAGTTACGCCTTTCCGGCGGCAGATAGTAATTTTTCTTCGGTGATGAGATCAGGCGATCCCCGACATAAATCTCCCCATCACTCAGGTCCTCAAAGCCTGCTACCATACGCAGTGTCGTTGTCTTGCCACAGCCCGAAGGCCCCAGCATTGAGAAACACTCACCCTTGCCAATTTCCAGGTTCAGTGAGTTAACAGCACTAACATCGCCAAATTTTTTGGTAACATTCAGTAAACGTACATGAGACATGATGTTCTACGCACCTGCCTTTCTTGTGAAACGGTTGATCAGTGTCTGACCTACAATGATCAGTATCAGGGCAATGCCTGCTAAAGCCGCTGAAACTACCGTTTCACCGTCCTCATTAAGGGTATATATGGCAACGCCGATCGTCCGGGTAGTCGGCGCGTAAAGCATAATGGAAACGGTTAGCTCCCTTAGCGAGGGAAGAAAAATCAGAAAGAAGGCCGCCAACATGCCGGGACGTACTAAGGGCAGTACGATATCTTTGAGTGTCTGCCACATACTAGCACCGCAGGAGCGGGCTGCTTCTACCAGGGAGTCATGTACCTGCTCAAGGGCCGCTGAGTTGGCTTTGAGAGAAAAAGCCATGTAGCGTGCAATATAGGCGACTAGGATAATCCATACCGTGTTATAGAGGTTAATGCCATATTTTCCGCTCCAGGCCAATATCACGCCAAGGGCGATTACCGAACCGGGTACCGAGAATGGCAGCATCCCCAGGAACTCCAGTATGCCTTTGCCTCGCACCTTCATCTTGACAATAACGTAGGAAATCATCACTCCGGCAAACATGGTAATGACCGCCGCACCCAATCCCAGCGTAACACTGTTCCAAATTGCATCCTTGGTCACCTTATAGTCAAAGAGGATAAATTTATAGTTAGCAAGGGAAAGGTTCTCCCATGTGAAGGGCAGTCCATAAGTTTTCAGCCCCCCTACAAGGAAAATAACCGCTGTAGGCAGGACAATGGTAAAACCAATGTACACCAGACAAAAAACAAGCAGCGGTACGCGCATAGCTCGCAGCTTTAGTTCCATTGGCCGGAAGCTTTTCCCGCCGATAATCTGATAATGCCCTTTGCTCAGTATTTTTCCCTGCAGCCAGATAATTAAGGCTGCCGTTACTACCAGCACGGTGGCAAGCACCGTACCTGTCCGTATGGAATCAAAGCTGCCTCCGCTTTGATGAATGCGCTGATAGATAAGTGTCGGGATATTGAAGATCCCGTTTTCAATGCCAAGTACGGCGACAGTGCCAAAGTGCGCCATTGAGTAAAGCATAATCAATAACGCTCCAGAAAGGATACTTGGCAGCACTAAGGGGATGGTGATTTTTCTGGTAATGGTGAAAAGCCCCGCCCCTGATATACGGGCTGACTCCTCTAGTGTCGGGTCCATACGTTCAAGCGCGCCGCACACCTGGATAAAGACAAAAGGAAACAAGTACATTACCTCAACCAGAATAATGCCAAGATAGCTATAGATATTAAATATGGGGCCGTCAAAACCAAAATTATTGATAAAAAATTTGTTAATAAACCCGGCATTCGGGGAAAGCAGCATCTTCCAGGCAAGCGCTCCAATAAAGGACGGGAGCATGAATGGAACTAAGAACATCGCCTTCATAAAGCTCTTGTAGGGAAGGTCGGTACGCGTTACTAACCATGCAAAAAAAGTGCCGACAAGAGTGCTGCCGATCGTGGTGCCCATCGCGATAATCAGCGAGTTTATCAGCGCCTGGTAGGTCTCCTGCTCCATCAAAATCTTAACAACATCACGGATATTAAATTCGCCATTCACCCAGAAGGCATTCAAAAAAATCAGAACAACCGGAACAGCCACTACAATAACCAGGATGGCAATGGAGAAAAAGAGGATAATCTGCGCCACCCCAAACTTGCTTTTAGAGAATATGGAGCTCCCCGGAGGAGTGTTCAATTGCGTTTTTTGCGTGCTTGCGCTCATTGTCTCACCACCTCCGTCAGACTTTGGGCATTGAACCATAGCAGGTCTCTAAAGCTTAGCACACAAGTGTCTCCCTCTTTGAGCATCAGACCTTTTGCTATTGCTTCGTGTGTTTCTATACTGGTGCGCAGCTGAGTGCCGTCCACTTCAATGAGATAATCAATCATCGACCCGAGGAAGCTGGCCCGCTTCACCGTACCTCTGAGTCCGCTTCCCATCGGCGCAATTTGTACATCGGAGGGACGGAAGCCAGCCACCCACCTGGGTGCGTCCCCTTTGGGCGGCTCCCAGGGAATACGCTGTTCACCGCTGCCCACCAGATAGTCATCCCCTTCTCTGCGCACGTGGATATAATTGGCTATTCCCATAAAGTTGAAGACAAACGGGTCGGCCGGCCGTTCGAATATCTCCCACGGACTGCCGGTCTGACGTATTCTGCCCTCGTCGTCCATGATAGCCATACGGTCTGAGATCGCAAGGGCAATCTCCTGATCATGCGTTACATAGAGAACCGTTATATTCAGCTTGCGCTGCAATTCTTTTATCTCAAAGCGCATCTCCTCGCGCAGATTGGCGTCAAGATTGGTCAACGGCTCATCCAAAAGCATGAAAGTTGGGTTTGCAGCAAGTGCTCGGGCCAGTGCCACACGCTGCTGCTGGCCACNNCTCATACCAACCATCTCGAGCGTTTCCATGACACGCTCTTTCAGTTCTTTTTTAGACCACTTAGCGATTTTCAGGGGATAAGCGACATTATCAAATACTGTCATGTGCGGCCAAACAGCGTAATCCTGAAAGACTACGCCCAGTCCTCTCCTATCAGGAGAAATTGCAATCCCCCCTGCCGGGTCGGTAACTAGCGTATGATCAATGAATATTTTCCCGGCGTCAGGATTTTCAAACCCTGCGATCAGCCGCAGCAGCACTGTCTTACCACACCCTGATGGCCCCAGCAAGGTAAAGCACTCACCCCGTTTAATGGAGAGTGTAAGGTCCTTATGTACCTGATGGCTGCCGTAGCTCTTCGCTATCCCTTCGATTCGAATTATTTCCATACTCTCCCCTTCTTAGCTCATTAATCGCAAGCTCCCGTTATTTCTTGCCTTGCAGGATATCGGTAAATTTCTTAATCGTCGTTTCTTTAGAAGCCATCATCTCAACATAGTTGATCTTAATGGAGCGCTTCAAAGCATCTGCCGGTTCAGGCAGCTTGAATTTAGCCGGGCTTTTCACGTCTGACCGTACGGGAAGCGTACCCTCACCGGCAATTAGCGTCTGCGCTTCCTGGCTGAGAAGATAGTCTACAAATTTCTTCGCTGCATCAAGGTTGGGGCTTCCTTTAAAAATGGCTACAGGACTGGGAGCAAGCAATAGCTCCGGCGGATAGTAAAGCGCAATATGGGCGCCCTTTTCAATCTTGTCGTTTGTGATGTAGTCAACGGCCAGGCTGGCAGCAAGTTCCCCTGATGCGGTATCGTCAACGACCTGGCCCGAACCCTTGCCTATTCTGGCCTGATTGCCATGCAGTTTCTCAAAGAACTCCCAGCCAAACTGCTTTTCCAGCAAAGCTACACTCATGTAAGAGGTCCCTGAAAGAGCAGGATCGGCAATGCCAAAGGCACCTTTGTATTCCGGTTTCAAAAGATCAGACCATTGAGCAGGGGGAGTTTTAATTTTGTCCGTGTTGATGGCTATACCAAGTGTTCCAAGCCGGGCAGCAGTAAAATACCCGTCATAGTCTTCAAAAGGATTAAGTACTTCTTTGAAGACAGATGTTTTATATTGCTCCAAAATCCCTTCCTTCTTCATATTGTAGAAATCGGGAACTTCGCTTGTCCAAATAATATCTGCCAGAATATGACCACTCTGCCGTTCTGCGGCAATTTTGGCCATGAGCTTACCGGCACCGGCCGATTGATAATCTACGTCAATTCCAGGGTTTTTCTTCTTAAAACCTTCAACGATTCCGCTAATAAGTGATTCCTTCATAGATGTGTAGATGATGAGCTTCTTGCCACCTGCTGCAGGCGCTGCCGCTTTATTATCGTTGCTGCCGCAGCCTGCAAATAAGCCGCTGCACAAGAGGATGATTGCTAGCAAAAAAATGCTTTTTTTACTCATTTCCCGAAAAACCTCCTTGTATTCACTTGCTTTGCCCATGAAAAAACAGCCTCCTTCTTGTGTGTTTGTCTAAATTATCACACAATTAAAGACTGTCATATATCGGAAAAATCTCTTATTTTCCTGTCGGAAGAATCACGTAAATTGCTGTCGGAAAAATCACCTACAACCACTATTCAACCGACAGCAGACCGTACTTTAGGGCGTAGCTTACCAGTTCACTTTTTCTGGTTGTTTGCAGCTTTTCCATTAGCCGCAGTTTATACGTATCGACAGTTTTAATACTCAGTGACAGTCTATCCGCCACTTCAGCCAGCGAGTATCCGTGTGCAACGAGGCGCAAGACCTCCCGCTCCCTGGGACTGAGCAAAACATAGGGAGCTTTTTTATCAATCGTTTCCTGTTCCTTTTTTAATAATATGTGCAGCAATAGCTTAGAATCCTGCTGACTGAGATAAAGTTCACCTGCCTGTACGGCCTTAATTGCTTTGAATAAATCTGTGTCTGCTGCGCTTTTATGTACATAGGCCGAGGCACCTGCCTGCATTGCCCGCTTGATATAATTCTCATCTTCGTGCATGGTTAATGCAATTACCTTAGCCTCGGGATAACGGCTTATAATTTCCTTGAGGCATTCAATTCCATCCATATTCGGCATAGACAGATCTAGCAGCAAAATATCGGGGTGAAGCTGCTCAAATAATTGTATAGTCTGCTCACCATCCGCTGCCTCTCCAACCACCACCATCTCTGAATTGCGCTGCAGCAGCAGTTTCAAGCCCGAACGAAGCAGTTTGTGGTCATCCGCTAATAGTATCTTCAGCTTGTGTTTCATGAAGAGACTCTCCTTTCTCCGGGAAGGATTGAGGAATGGCAATGCAAAGCTCAGTACTNNCCTTGCGGGGACTGTCTAATGTCCAGCCTGCCTTGGAGAAGCTCAACCCGTTCCCTCATTCCATATAATCCGAGCCGGTTTTCTTGCTGCGCCCGGATTAAATCATCGTTAGAAATTCCTCTGCCGTTGTCAGCTATTGTGACCATAATCTGATCAGGGTGAAAAGTAAGAAAAATGGATACATCTGTTGCACCTGAGTGCTTGACAACGTTATTTAGGCTCTCCTGAACAATCCGGTACAGGGCAACCGCAATGGGGTCGTCAACCGCAATTTGCAGACCTGCTGTATGTAAATCGATATCTAAGCCATAGCGGCTGGCAAATTTCTCACTATAGCGCTCTATCGCAGCGGCTAAACCGAGATCATCCAGTACAGGCGGCCGTAACTCAATTGCCAGATCGCGAACCTCCCGCAAAATAGAAGCGGCAACATCGCGCCCTAAAAGCAAAGCGTCTTTTTGTTCCTGATTAGGCGCATCTTCCGCTAAAACCCGCATTGTCAACATAAGCGAAGTCAGCGCCTGGCTTGTTTCATCGTGCAGCTCGCGTGAAATACGCTTGCGCTCATCTTCCTGGGCTGTCATCAGCTTTGCAATTAAGGTATCGCGCATTTGCTCCTTGGCACGAAGTTCATCGAGCAGAACTTCCTTATCACCACTGGCCTTGATGAGACTGGCCGCCATTTCATTAAAAGCGTTGGCCAGCCTGCCAACCTCACCGCCATCGCGGATATCAGCCCTAGTTTTAAGGTTACCTTGTGTTATCGACTCGGCAACCTTTGCCAGGTTGCGAATCGGCTTAGTAATAATCGCAGATATCCTGCTCGATAAGAAAACAGCCAAAGCGCAAATACCGAAGACTGTCAGCAATACATCTCTAATATGCTGATTCAGTGAGTTGCGCGTATACTCCTCGGTCATGCCCACCCGGACATAACCTACTGCTCCATTTTCAATGGGAACAATAATGTCATGAATATTGCCTTCATTTGAGTTAAATACGGCTATTTTCTGCTGCTTAAGATCGCCTATATCATCCAGCAGTCCTTGCGGTATACCGCCGTGAAAGGTATGAGCTAATAATCGTTTGTTGCTGTCTACGATGAGAATATACCGTACATCTTCGCTGTTTGCTGCCGTCTGAGCAGCCAAGTCATAGAGATTATACAAATCTTCCATTAGTATATAGTTACCGCTGCCGAGTGCTACGTGTGTCGCAATTTCGGCACCACGCTTTTGCAGCTGCTTCGAAACAATATCGTCAAGAGAGTCCCATACAATTAAACCAGCCGCCAAACTAAGTACGGCAATGATACAAAGTGCCATCGCCAATATCCGGTAATAAATCGATAACCGTGGCATCATCATAGGTGTTCTCTTTTTTCCCGCAGCATTCGCCGGATCGGTTCGTACAGTTCGGGCTGTGGAGGAACAAACCGGTCAATGGATAAGCCTTGCAGCGCTGGAAGCATCGTGGGATTTTCATGCATGGTCAGCAAAGCCTTACGCAAAGTTTCCCGCTGCCCCTGACTGACGCTTTTGCCTGTTACTACCGGGCCAGTTCCGGCAGGCGGTGAAAAAGCAATAATCCTAACCTCTGCCGCCAATTCCGGCTGTTTTTGCTTTGCCCGATCGTATACCAGGCTGGTGACAGGTGCCGCATCTACAACCTTGTTTACAACTGCACGAAAAGAATTATCATGACTATACGTGTATATATAGCGGCCAAAGAACGTTTCCGGAGTTTGGTTTCTTTGCCTGAGCATATGCACTAAAAATGTATAGCCCGAGTAGCTTAAGGGATCAGTGAATGCAACAGTCTTGCCTTTCAGATCATCTATTCCGTTTATCTCACTATCTTTAGCCACTATAATATATCCCTGATGATAAGGCAGGCCCATTCGCTGCTGAGCAGCTAGCATCTCAATCTCATCAAAGCCACTATAGTTGGCATATTCTCCGGAGGAAAAAAATGCAATATCTGCACCTCCATTTAAGAGCAGCAGTGCAATCTCGGCATAGCTTTTCCTCTGAATCAACATCACTGGCCTGTCCACCTGCAGCCCTAGAAAATTAGCAATCGAACGGTAATGCACCACTGTCTCCTGCGGCAATAACACGGAGGAAATTGCCACACGCAATGCCTGCGAATCAGCGTTGACGGCAGCTATGGCTGGCGGCGCTTCCAGCTTCTCAAAATTGATAAATTTGCTCTTACTTAAAAAAAAGCTGCGCCCCGTAAATCCGCAGACAGTAACCAGCACAATTAAAAGCAAACAAACGCACAGGCAAGCTTTTCGATTCATCATTCGACCGCCTCAACTCAACTGAATATACCATCCCTTAATTCTATACTGTCACTTCTCTATTGAACCGCTAATCCCTTTTAAATTTACAGAATAGTACACACAATCCCCTGCAATTCAGCGCGTGTTTTTAGCATTTCAGTATATTAATTTTACCGTTGAGTAAGATTTTCTCGCCTTCGCTCCTTGCTTCCCTTATGATTTTAAATGGCAGCAGCTACCTCTAATACCATATGGAAATCATGATTTGCGCTATAAATTATTACACAAAATCTTCTGATTCCAATAAGTATTACAACATTTTTAACATGAAGTTTGCCAGTAAAGGATTTTCATGTTTTTTATTTAATACTATCTTTGCAATACTGTTTCAATGTGTACCATTTGGTTTTCCCTGGTATTTCGTTAGCTGCCGAACCTGCGCCGCGACTGAAATATAAATCATTAGGAAAAGGAGTGCCTTGCATGCAAACAGCATTACAGCCCCCGGTTCAGGAATCCCTGTTTAAGCGTTTCGGCCTTATCTTTGGTTTTATTGTCCTGCTAGGCATCATTGCCCTGCCAACACCGGAAGGCCTGCCTGTCGCCGGTCAGCGAATGATCGGCATCCTGATCTTTTCCGTTATTGTCTGGATGACGGATTCGATTTCCTATCCGGTAAGCGCCGCCGTCATTATGAGCTTGATGGCTGTCCTGCTCGGACTATCACCGGATGTAGCTAACCCCAAAGTACTGCTGGGTACCAGCAAAGCGTTAGGCATCGCACTGGGAGGCTTCAGCAATACGGCATTTGCCCTGGTGGCAGGTGCGCTGTTCCTGGCAGCGGCCATGACTCAGACTGGTCTTGACAAACGTATTGCCCTATTCGTTCTCTCTAAAATCGGAGCTAAGACCAACCGGGTATTAATCGGCGTTATTCTTGTCGGCTTTATCCTCAGCTTTTTTGTTCCCAGCACCACCGCCCGTGTATCGTGTATGGTTCCAATTGTCATGGGTATCATCATGGCTTTCGGCGTGGAACTCAAAAGCCGTTTTGCTGCTGTTATGATGATTGCAACCGCCCAGGCCGACAGCCTCTGGAACGTCGGTATTAAGACGGCAGCCGCTCAGAATATGATTGCCGTTGGTTTTATTAAATCGCAGCTCGGCATAGACGTTACCTGGATGGACTGGTTTATCGCAGCTGCTCCGTTTTCCGCGATTATGTCCGTCGTCTTATATTATGTTTTGATGAAGCTAATGCCTCCGGAAAAAGACGAAATTGCCGGTGGCAAGGAAGCAGTGCATCGCTTGCTCACCGAAATGGGCCCTATGAGCTTCAATGAAAAGAAACTGCTCTTTATATCCTGTACGCTCCTTTTTCTCTGGGCAACGGAAAAAATTCTGCATGATTTTGACACCTCTACCACTACCATCGTTGCCATCGCGCTCATGTTTCTTCCCGGTATCGGCGTAATGAACTGGAAGCAGGCATCCCCCAAAATCAACTGGGGTACCATTATCCTATTCGGTGTCGGTATCAGTCTGGGCTCTGCGCTGCTCTCCACGAAAGCTGCCGCCTGGCTGGCCAAAATCATTGTAAGCGCCTTCGGCATTCAAACGATGCCTGCTCTCATCATTTTGGCTATCCTTGCTGCTTTCCTGATTATCATTCACATGGGTTTTGCCAGCGCCACCGCCTTGGCAGCTGCGATGATTCCCATTATTATCTCTATTCTGCAAAGCGTAAAAACACCAGGCATCAACATTGTCGGACTTACCATGATTCTGCAATATGTAGTTAGCTTTGGCTTCATTTTACCGGTTAACGCCCCGCAGAATATGATTGCCTATGGAACGGAGACCTTTGAGGTTAAAGATTTCATTCGTACCGGTATTCCGTTGACAATTATCGCCTATGGTCTCATCCTGCTTTTAGGAGCAACCTACTGGAAATGGCTCGGACTCGTCTAATTGATTCATGAACAAACCCGCCTGCTTTTTTATGCAGGCGGGTTTGTTATTTCAGTCCCATTATGCTCTTCAATTCCTTGATTTTATTTCTGCTGACCGGCACTTCTTCCGAACGGCTGTCAGTCATTCTCAGCAAATAAGAACCATGGAACCAGGGAATAATCTCACTTACCTTGTCTAGGTTGACCAGATACTGCCGATGAACACGCAGGAAATTCTGTTCACTTAAGATTTTTTCTATTTCCTGCATCGTAAGCGCTATAGCATATTCGCCTGCTTGTGTCCGGACATACACATCCTTATCTTTGACATACACCAGGACAATATCCTGTTTATCAAGTGGAATGATCTTGCTTCCCTGCAGCACGCAGATTTTGGTTAGGGCCGGTTTTTCCACAGCAGCACTACGTTTTGNNTTTTGCAATGGCGCGAATCTTCTCTAATGCCTGTGCCAGATTAGCATAGGTAACAGGTTTGGTAATATAGCCAATCGCAGGAGTGGAAAACGCTTCCAGAGCATGTTCTGCAAAGGCTGTGATAAAAATAATCAGCGGCGGCTGCGGCTGATACGACAGCATCCGGGCAAATTCTAGACCAGTAAGGCCCGGCATCTTTATGTCGAGCAATACCAAATCACACGGTTTTTGCCGAATCGTCTCCAGCGCTTCCAGCGAATTAGAAAATTTCCCGACTATCGCTATATCGTCTTCTCCCTTTAACAAATATTCCAGTTCATCGCAAATCGGCGCTTCATCATCCACGATCATTGTTCTAATTTTCATAAGCTGCCGCCTCTCTTGAGTAAGGTATCCGGATGGTCGCCCACGTTCCGCAGCCTGGCCGGCTGTCGAGCTGCAAACCGTAGTCCCTGCCATAAATTGCTTTTAACCGTTTGTGTACATTCTGTACCCCAATTCCATCGGCACTTTCTGAAAACAATTGCTGCAATTTTTCCTGTTCAATTCCCATTCCATTGTCAAAAACAGAAATACAGACTGTATCGTCTTCTTTTAGAGCTGTAATGGTCAAATGGCATTCAGACAGCTTAGGGAAAAGCCCATGCTGAACGGCATTTTCAACTAAGGGCTGTATTGCCAAGACTGGTATAGCGGTAGGCAGGACATCTTCAGCTATATCTATGGCAATGGTCAGTCGGGAACCAAACCGCGATTTGACAATCTCTAAATATGCCTTGATTTCTTCCATTTCTTCAGCAACTGTTACAAAATCGCCGTGTCTGGCGAAACTGTACTTTAATGTAGTCCCCAGATGCCCCAGCAGCTCGCGGGCAAGCTCCGGATTAGTCCGGCAAAAGGACATGATAATATTGAGGGTATTAAACAAGAAATGCGGGTTTATCTGGGCGCTTAACGCTTTTAGCTCGGCTCGTTCCCTCATTTTTCGTTGTTCATCAATTTCAGCCAGTTCGATTTGTACAGATAATAACTGGGCGATCCCCCGTACCAGTTGCACGTCCATTTCGCCAACCCCTGCTTCCTTTGAGCGGGAAAGCTTAATTGTTCCCACAACCAAGCCATGTGCAATCAACGGTGCTACTACGCCTGACCGCAATGGACAGTCCGGATTGGGGCACCCCCGGTCTTCGGGCGTACGGATAATAGACAAACTGGCATTGGCAATTGTTCGTTTCGTTGATTGCGTTACAATTGGCTCGCCTGCTTTGTGGTGGTCAGCTCCTATCCCAACAAAGGCCAATACTTGCTCTTTATCAGAAAGCGAAACTGCGTCCACTTTGGTTAACTGAAAAATAATGTTGGCAGTCTCCTCTGCTGACTTAAGACTTAGCCCATGCCTGAGATACGGTAAAGTCCGGCTGGCGATTGCCAGGGCTAAATCAGCCGCTTTTGCCCCGTGGACCTCCTGCTGCACCTGGATATCCTTAAGAATGAACATAAAAACGACTGTCCCCAGCACAGAAACCATTGTCGTCGGCACCGCAATCACGCCCTCCAGAGCCCAGGCAGCATCAAAGGGCTTAGAAAAAATCAACACCATTCCTTTTTGTACCAGCTCCGCCATAATCGCGATGGCTCCGGCTGTTTTCCAGGTCATATTGGCAAGTCCCACCCGGTCTCTGACTACTCCCGCCAATAAGCCTCCCAAAGCACTCGCTATCCCGCAAGCCTCGGCTGTAAAACCGCCAATCAGATAACGGTGCACGCCGGAAACTGCCCCCACACTGAAGCCCACCAACGGCCCGCCGAGAATGCCACTCATCAGAGTGCCAATCAATCGGGTATTCGCTAAAGCTCCTTCAATAGGAATGCCGTTATACGTGCCAAACATAGATAGAGCTGAGAATATCCCGGTAAGTATAAACCAGTTACGAAGGTTCAACGGCTGATTGACACATTTGGCAATCAACCCGCTTCGCCCAATCAAATAGGCCGCCAAAGCAAGCAGCGCCATATCCCCTGATAAATCCTGAATTAAATCAAACCTCATACCACACCACCCAGTTCCCAGACATGTTCGTACAATAAATGATCAGAAAACAGTTCTCGCTGACTGCGTTCATTCCCTGCAGGTAAACTAGGCATTGTCCAAAAATCTCAAAATACAAAAAAAACGGAGGTTGTGCCCAGCTAGACGCAACCTCCGTTTTCTCATCCATTATGCTCATTTTTCGGCGTACAAATGTCATATAACTCCACTAAGCTTGTGATCGTGTACGTACTTTGCATGTCTGCTGAGCCTGTTTTTGCCGCTCTGTTCATCCAGCAAGTATCAATGCCTGCCAGAAGTCCGCCTTTAATGTCAGTGTTTAGCGAATCTCCGATAATCAGTGCTTCCTTTTTATTAAAATCTTTAATATGACTCATCACATAATCAAAAAATTCTTTTGAAGGCTTTTGATAGCCAATGCTTTGCGAATCAAAGATATCTTCAAAGAAGTCATGTAAGCCTGACTGCTGCAAGCGTTTTATCTGAGTCCGGGTTATACCGTTGGTAACAACAAACAGCCTATGAGATACAGATAAGCTTTGACAAACTTCTAAAGCGCCCTCCATATGCTGACAGCCATTACCCAAAAGTTCCCGGTACTCATTCTCCCATTCAATGCCATCTACCACTTGTCCCAGCCGTAACATGGTTTGTGAAAATCTTGAGTTCAGCACATCTTCTAATACAATCTTGCCATTCTCATATTCAGCCCATAGTTGTTTGTTAACGGAATTATATACCTGAAACAACTCGTCTGAAAAAGTATAGCCATGCTGCTGAAACAATTTCGTTAACGAATCCGTTTCATTAGCACCGAAATCTAACAAGGTATCATCTAAATCGAATAAAAGTATCTTATAACTCATGGCCCATCCTCCCCAAACATCATAAAAAACAACGTCTTTCTGCTATCGCTCTAAGCTTCTATTCTGTTGCCGCAATACTGTCCCCATTTTTGAGGTGGTCAACATTGCTTATGATCACCTTGCTCTCCAGCGGCAGCGCAGTTGTGATTTCGACCAATTCCCCAATAACTTCACCAAGCGTAACTTGCTGGCTAACGGCTTTACCTTCTACTGCCAGAAATACACTATAGTTCCCTTCTGCATCGCGGAGCAACGCCTGAGCAGGCACAGCTGCCACCGCAGTCTCTTGGCCGGTAGCAATACTTACGGTAGCTGCTGCTCCTGGCGTCAGGCCATTCCCCGGCGGCTGCAGCAGTTTAATCTGCGCCATAAAGGCTGCAACTTGCTTGTCTTTTACTTCCGGATAAATGCTGGCAACCTGACCAGCCAACTGCTCACTTCCTACTTTTATGACCCCCGGTGAGCCAAGCTGGACAAAATATAATTCACTTTGCTTGAGCGGCAGGACAACCTCGACCTCTTGACCGCTGCCAAGTGCCAAAAGCTCCTGCCCTGACGAAATTGCACTTCCCGCAGCTATCACGCTGCCAGTGATAGTCCCGTCAATTGGCGCCTGGATAGTAACCGGGCCGTTCACAACTGCGCCTGGCGCTTGAGTTCCCTGCTCCAGTCCTGCCTGGGCCTCCTGCAGTCGCGCTGCAGAGGCATCCAGCTGCTTGCGGGCAATCCCACCTATTTCATAGAGTTTTTGATACCGGTTATATTCTTTTAACGCATTTTCATATATGGCTTTGGCCTCTGTACCATCTGTTGTACCACCTGGGGCTGCTGCAGCTTCACCACCAGTGATCTCCAGCTTAACAAGCGGCTGACCTGCTTTTACCGACTGGCCTGCCGTTACATAGACATCGGTGACCTGGCCTGCACCTTCACTATAAACAGGAACTCTCTCTGCATATACTGCTGTTCCGGTCCGCTCAACGCGCAGCGGTTTATTAGCGATGCTGATTGGTGCGACAGTAACATTCACTGGCATACGCTGGTTCATCCGCTGCTGCCAAAATGAAACTGCACTGACCAAACAGCCTGCAACTACCACTACTATGATTCCAATCATCAGTTTACGAAATTGCTGCTTCGATACGCGCATATTCATTCATCTCCAATCTGACGCCTTGGCCGTCTTTATAGTCTCATGTTTGCCCTGTATCGTCAAGTCTCGTTATGATGCAGCAGCTTATCCTTTTGGACAGCAGCAGCATTTTGATTTATAATAGTAAAGGCAGCTTCTTATGCTGCTTCTAAGGAGGTACCCCGGTTATGTTACAATCTACAGAAACGAAAAAAGCCAGCCTTATTCAAAAGCTGAACCAATCCGTGCCAAGGCACGTTTTATTGTTAGGTGTGCTGCTGTTGGCAGCAATTATCTTTTTAGGCCAATTCCCTAAGCCGCCGGTTAGCAGCGCTCAAGTGCTGCCAACAGCTGCAGCTATCCCCCCTGCTGTTGGCAATTTGCCGACTGCTCTCCCCCGCCCCACAGTTGCCCAGCCTATTGCCGCATTGACAACAACACCGTCCATCTGGCCTGCCCGGGGAACGATTACTTCCGTTTTCGGCTGGCGTGTTTCGCCTTTCGGTGACGGTAATGAGCTTCATGCCGGTATTGACATTGCCTATACCATGGGAGCTCCGGTAGTAGCCACCGCCGACGGTGAAGTCGTAATGAGCGGATCGTCAGGCGGCTATGGCAATCTTGTGCAGCTTAACCACGGAAATGGTATCAGCACCCTGTATGGCCATAATTCGCAGTTGATCGTCAAAGTCGGTCAGACAGTCAAAAAAGGCCAGATCATTGCCTATGCGGGCAGTACCGGCAAAAGTACAGGTCCCCATGTTCACTATGAAGTACGCGTAAATAATAACCCGGTTGATCCCATGAAGTACCTCGTACAGTATTAGAATGAGTAAAAAGCCAGCCTTGCGCCTCAAACTTGAGATGCAAGGCTGGCTTTTATATATTCATCATTTTTATATACTCGTCAGGGCGAACTAGCTCCATTTGCAATTTTTCTTTCGTAGTGTCAGTTACACTTTGTCCACTCGCAAGCTCAAAGCCCGCTTGTTTCACATAGCCTAAATATGCCTCGACAACAGCTTTCAGTTCCGGATTGCTGGATTTAAGAAGTTTACCGCAATTTCTGTATATTTCCAACACAGGATTAGCGGATTTGAAGACTTCTTTTATGGTCGCGAAGTTATTCTCACCAGGAAAACCACAATTGGAAATAACAACAGCCTCGGGAAACTTCGTTCTCACACTCATATCATATTGCCCTTCAGCATGAGTAGTCACCGGACATCGTAAAGGCACCAGGCGATCTACGAAGTTTTTTAGAGCAGCCGTCATATTCCAAGTGTAAACAGGCGTAGCAAGGCAAATGATATCGGATGCCATATACTTTTCCAGAAGCGCTTTCATGTCATCTCTAAAAATACAGCGCCCTGGTGTTTTGAACCAGCAAGAAAAGCATCCGGTACAGTGATTGATATTTTGATTGATTAAAAATACATTATCAACCGCCGCTCCTACTGCTTCAGCACCCTCTAAGAACTTTTGCACTATGACATGCGTGGCGCTTTTTTCAGCTTGAGGACTGCCGTTAAATACCGTTATCTTCATCGTTTATCCCTCTTATCTATTATAAAATTAATGCCTCTTCTCTTATTTTTCTTTGCTTTTTTTCCAATTCACCAACACTGCCTGCAAATTTAGTATAGAATATAGTGAAATGATGATCAATAAACGAACCGTAGAGTCCACAAAAAGCAAAATAGCCTAGCAGTAAACTACTGTTAAGCATACAACCAAAACCGCCCGTACGTATATTTCAGAATCCACATTGCGCCTACCGGTAATGTACCATACACATAGCTTATCATCTCGTTCAGAGGAACCGTGGTTTCATGTGTCTCCCATAGTTTAAAGGTAATGCCTGCTTCAATAATAAGAGTCGATGTTATCATTACAAATAAAGCTGCCGGCATCCATTGTTTAATCTCCTCCCTTTTCATAAAGGCGAGAGTTAACCATGGTAGAACCAGCATAGACCACAATGCCGCCTGATTGCTCATGATAATTGACCTCCCGGAACTCATTCCATTATTTTAGTATTAGCATATTTTGTTATTCTCATGTTGGCAGGAAAGCACAAGTCAACTGAAATCTTCCACGGATAAAGCAAAGCAAGTTACCGTAAGCTATATAATAAGAATCAGACCAATCAAGTATCTGTTCCGACGAAATGATATCCAAAATCGAAAGCCGGAGGCGATAACTATGACAAAACCTGAGACTTACCCTGTGGAACAGCCTGGGGCGGCCAAGCATACCGAGGACATGGACCATGTCACCAGCATGACTGAGCCTCTTTCGGGATCAAAAAAGGTTAAAAACAAAAACCACACCGGCCAGCGCCACGGTGAAGGCTCCTAAAGCAAAAAGGGTATCGCAATATGCTTTAAAAGCAAATGCGATACCCTCCTTTTTTGTACTATGTAAATTTTAAACTCGCTTATTCCTCACTATCCCGGTTCTGTTCACCCCATTGATACATTAGCTCTAATATAGGAATGAGGGTTTTCCCTTTTTCCGTTAGCGAATATTCAACCTTGGGGGGAATCTGATTATATTGTTTCCGATGAATAAGTTTGCTGTTTTCCAGTTCTTTTAGCTGATGACTTAAGGTTTTATGAGCGATTGGCTGCAACTGCTCTTTTAACTGATTGTAGCGGATAATCTCAGCATTGAATATTTCCCATAAGATAATCCATTTCCATTTGCCTTCCAGAATTGATAATGTATAGTACATAGAACATTTTCCATATTCCTTTTCAAAACCATTCATAAAAAAACTCCTTTTACTTACCTCAAGGTTAGTATATAACAAATATGTGCATACTTAACGATTCTCCCATAACAATATATAATACATATCAGAGATCAAGGTCAAGTAGTAAAGGAGGATATTTTCAATGAATGTATTAGCAATCAACGGCAGTCCCAGAAAGAACTGGAACACAGCAACACTCTTGAGCAATGCGCTCGAAGGAGCAGCCTCTAAGGGAGCTGCCACTGAACTCATTCATCTCTATGACCTCAATTACAAGGGATGTATCAGCTGTTTCGCCTGTAAATTGAAGGGCGGAAAAAGTTATGGCAAATGTGCTTATCAAGATGAGCTGACACCTGTTCTTGACAAAATAGCGGCTGCTGATGCCATTTTCCTGGGATCACCGATTTACTTCGGTAATGTCACCGGTGAAATGAGATCACTGATCGAGCGTATGGCCTTTCAGTATCTGGTCTATGATAAAAACTACTCTTCACTGCTTGAAAAGAAAAAGCCGGTAGGCTTCATTTACACCATGAACATTACCGCTGAAATGGTCCCCGAATGGGGCTATGACAAGACTCTTTCCGCAACAGAAAACGCTTTCAAACGGACTTTCGGTGCCACCGAATCCTTGTATGTTACGGACACCTATCAGTTCAGCGATTACGATAGATATGTCGTTACGGCATTTGATGCCGCCGCCAAGGCAAAACGCCGTCAGGAAGTATTTCCTGAGGACTGTAAAAAAGCCTTCGATATGGGCGTCAAATTTACGACTAAGAGCGTTGCCGAATTAAGCCAGCAATAATCGCATCCCACAAGATAAAGCAACAGCACTGTCAATATGACGGTGCTGTTTTACGTTTAGCCCTTATTTACTAATTCGACTGCCATTAAACAAAAGGCGCATCATCATCAGTACTTCCGAAGGATTCATCTGCTCTGTATAGCCTAACCCCTTGAACTCCGCCCGGAAGCCGTCTTTTTCTTCCTCGGAAAACTCCGGCAGGCGTTTTATCTCCGTAACAACAGCCCGGATTTCCGCATTATCCATTAAAGCAATAATGCTTTGGCCTCTTTCCTGATTGATGCTCATAAGAAAAGCAGCTACTTTTTTTAGTGGTATCAAAATAGCAATCTCCTAACTATATTGTAGTACTTGTTTATAATGGCTTGTCCATCGCCATCATGAGAAAACCGCAGAAGGCCGCATTATCAACCTGCAGAGAAGCATCAACCGCTTGCTTCATCTGCATGATCTGCTCCCGGTAAGCCTGATAAAATTCAAAAGTTGGCGTAGGATGGTATGTAAGTCCGGTTAATTCGAAGTGCGCAATAATGCCTTTCGTGGTGGTAGGTTTGATGAAAATCTCTTTATCTGGATGATAATAGACGGAGCAGACCGTTACAAGGGGCCATTTTGCCAGCTTGTACTCCTGGAGCAGGCCTGTGATCAGCCGAAAGCCAAAAGCCTGATCACCATGCAAGAATTCCTTCAGGCCATGAGCTAAATGTTCTTTCTCATTGGCATTTATACTCTTTACCACATCTCTGAATTTTGGCTTTTCAAATATGGAAATGAGAGAAGACTGGCTAATTACTTTCTGCATAGATTCAACAATCTTTTCGGCACTTGCAAATTGTTCAGGAGAAAAGCAATCCTGCGCTAGTTTCTTCATTTTCTCAACCTTGTGCTTCTTAACGATTTGGAGGATTTCCTGATTAGCAAAACCGCCGGGATACCTCATAAAGAATCTTTCTTCCGCTTCTTTGAGCCTTACTTGATTCACATGTACCTCTCCTATCAATACGTGCTTGCCTTCTATCTTCTTACACAATTACCCCAAATTAATAAAACTCCTGCCGTAGCAGCACAGAATAGAAAAATCTTGACAACTACTTCCTGGCTGTTTATAATTTGAACATCTTCAAATTTAGAGGTATTACAATGGCTAGAACTCCTCAGGACCCCCAAATTAGAATTACGGAAATCTTAGATACTGCCGAACAATTATTTTCTGATAAAGGCTATCGTGGCACTACGATTAGTGATATTGCTAAAACTATGGGCACAGCTCAGGGAATGCTCTATTACTACTTTAAGTCCAAAGAAGAAATATTGGAGGCGCTGATCAACCGCCAGTCCACTTCCATACTATCGGAAGCCAAAAATATTGCCTACTCGGAAACTATAGCACCATCCACTAAAATAGAATTAGTCGTACATACTGTGCTCCAGGGTGTTCAATACAAAGGCGGACTATTCCTTGACTTATTGCATGATGAACAGCAGCTGCATATCAAATATCGAATATCCCGTCAATGCAACCTCGCGCTTACCCCCTGGCTGCTGAACATTATTGATCAAGGAATTGAAAAAGGCTATTTTCATGTATCTCATCCTCAAACAGCTCTTGATTTCATTCTGCTCATGCTGGACTTTTTAATTGTTTCCCTGCCTGAGAAAATGCCTGCTGAACTTTTGGCCCTACGCTTAAAAATGGCTGGGACGCTTATCGAAAAAACGCTGGGAGCACAGAGCGGAACAATCACCATCTCGCTGTAATCTTAAAACATAGTTGAACTAAAAACTCGCCTGCCAACCACAATACTGGCTGGGCGGTTTTTTTAAGCTTATTAATTGAACATATTCAAATAATTATTTCAAAGGAGGCTTTGCTAATGCACTACTATTCAAGGTATCCCTGTTATGGTTGATCCCTCACTATCCTGGAAGCAAATCAATACAATTGTAGCTGAAATCATCCAGGAATGGGCCTGGGAAGGCCGCAATCTGGAAAAAATTGAGTTGCTTAGCGATGGACAATTACTACATATTTGCTCATATGAGAAACCATCTGTTAAGCTCATTCCCTTAGAAGGTTAAATTTTTGTTAGATAAAGGAGAGAAAAAAACCATGCAGCCATTACAATTTCTCAGTAAAATACCAAAAAAGAAAGTAACTTACGCTTTAGTCACAGCTATTATCGGCGTCGGTATCCTTGGAGGTATTACCTGGAAAGCCCACAACAAACCTGCTGCTGCAGTGCAGGAAGTCACCATTGTACGTACTACCATCATTGACGCTGCTAACAATACGCAGGGCTATACGTATTCCGGCGATGTTCGTGGACGTTATGAAAGTCAATTAGCTTTCCAGGTCAGCGGAAAAATTATCAAAAGAAATGTCCAATTAGGCAGTACAGTTACTGCCGGTGATGTTTTGATGCAAATCGATGCCAAAGATATTCAGCAAACCGTAAACAGCAATTCTGCTCAGATCTACTCTGCCCAAGCACAGCTTGAGCTGGCAGAGAGCAATTTAAACCGCTATCGTCAGCTCTATGAACAAGGTGCTGTGGGGCGCATAGTTTACGATCAATACATAACCGCTTATACCGTAGCAGCAGCTGGTGTACAGCAAGCTTCCGCCCAATATGAACAAGGCACTAATCAGCTGGATTACAGTCTGCTTAAGGTCGACAAGCCGGGCATTGTATCCGGCATAGCTGCTGAAATCGGCCAGGTAGTCACCGCAGGACAAACCATCATTACCGTAGTGCAAGACGGCGAGCGGGAAATAGAGATCAGCGTTCCTGAGAATCGCATTGACGAGCTGCGCCAGGCACAAACCATCAAAGTGACCTTTTGGGCATTAGCTAATAAAATACTGGATGGTAAAGTAAGAGAAATTGCCCCTATGGCTGATTCGGCTACGCGCACCTTCAAAGTACGCATCAGCTTGCTGAACCCGCCGCCTGAAATAAAACTGGGTATGACTGCCGCAGTAAGCGTAGGCAGCAATGTGCAGCAAGCTGTCTATATCCCACTGACTGCTGTTTACCAAACCGGCAATACACCGGCGGTCTGGGTAGTAACAGCTGATACACTGTCCTTACGTCCCATTCAAACAGGTAATTGGGGCAATGGAACTATTCAAGTGCTCAGCGGCCTGCAGCAAGGTGACCGCATCGTAACAGTAGGAGTACACAAGCTCAGCGAGGGACAAAAGGTAAAAGTCGGTGGTGAGTCATTGTGAGTAAGTTCAATTTAACCGAATGGTCAATGAACCATAAGCAATTTATCTATTTCTTTATTGGGCTTTTCTTCCTTGCCGGCCTCGTTTCGTATAACAAGCTGGGCCGCATGGAAGACCCGAATTTCACGATCAAACAGATGGTAGTCACTGTTGCCTGGCCAGGAGCCACTGCCCGTGAAATGGAAGAACAGGTCACTGACAAAGTCGAAAAAAAGCTGCAAGATTTACCGGGGCTTGATTATTTGAAGAGTTATTCCAGTCCGGGAGTTACTGTTATTTACATCAATCTGAAGGACACAGTTCTGCAAAAAGATGTCCGGTCCAGCTGGTTGGAAGCCCGCAACATGGTCAATGACATGAAAAGCACTTTACCGGCTGGCGTTACCGACCCCATGTTTAATGACCGGTTTGATGAAGTATATGGTGTTGTGTATGCACTCACCAGCGACGGCTATACGTATGAAGAGATGCGCGAAAAAGCGGAAAAAATCCGCCGCATTTTGCTGAGTGTTCCCAGCGTCAAAAAAGTACAGCTCTTAGGTGTACAAACAGAAAAGATTTACATTGAGATGGAAAATAGCAAATTAGCCCAGCTGGGAATTGATCCGGCCTCAATCATCTCTACCCTCCAATCGCAAAATACCCTGAGTGCCTCCGGCATGCTGGAGACGGCCACTGATAATATTTATTTACGGGTTACCGGGATGTTTGGACAAGTCGAAGATATCCGTAACATTCCCCTTCAGGCTAACGGGCGCACCTTCCGTCTAGGCGATATTGCTGGAGTAACCAGGGCTTATGCTGAACCAACTGATCCTAAATTCTTTTATAATGGCCAGCCAGCCTTAGGTATTTCCCTTGCCATGGAGCCTGGCGGCAATATTCTTACCCTGGGCGAAGATTTAGAGCAAACAATTGCTCAAATACAACAAGAATTGCCTGCCGGTCTGGAAATTCATCAGACAGTCAACCAGCCTAAGGTAGTAAAAACCTCGATTGATGAGTTTATTAAGTCACTGGCAGAAGCGATTGTCATTGTTTTACTTGTTAGTTTTGTTAGTCTGGGCGTACGCTCCGGTATCATTGTAGCTTTATGCATTCCCCTGGTCATTGCCGCAGTGTTTACCTTTATGCACATAATGGGTATTGAATTGCAGCGAATATCACTCGGAGCCCTCATCATTGCATTAGGGCTGTTAGTTGATGACGCTATTATTACCATTGAGACGATGATTGTTAAGATGGAACAAGGCTGGGACCGCTTCCATGCAGCTTGCTTTGCCTACACATCAACAGCCTATCCCCGCTTAACCGGTGAATTGATTACTTGCGCAGGCTTTATCCCTGTCGGGTTCTCCAAAGGCTCTTCCTCTGAATTCACTTCCACCCTCTTCTCGGTGG
>DDHB01000069.1 GCA_002337925.1 Sporomusaceae bacterium UBA1887 | reverse complement strand
CAGCGGAACCGTCCCCATGACATAAAATAAAAACAGGAACACAATTGTGCTCCTGTTAAGATATTCATAATTTCAGTTTACTTGACCCGAAGGATATTTGCTCCCAGTCCTTGCAATTTAGCAACCAGGTTATCATAGCCGCGATCAATGTGGTGAAGATAGCCTATTTCGGTTTGTCCGTCGGCGACTAGTCCAGCCAGTACCAAGGCAGCTCCCGCTCTCAAGTCGGTGGCTTTCACCGGGCATCCCAGCAAACGGGCCGAGCCTTCCACGACAGCACTGCGGCCTTCAATTTTAATGTTGGCACCCATTCTCTTGAGCTCGTCCACATGCATAAAACGATTTTCAAATACGGTTTCCGTAACAACACTTGTACCGCGGGCTATTGTTGTAAGGGCCATAAATTGAGCCTGCATATCGGTCGGAAAACCAGGATAGGGCAGTGTTTTGATATCAACAGACCGTAGGGTACCTGTACCGGTTACCCGTACACCATCGGTATCTTCTTCAATTTTGACGCCTGCTTCTTTCAATTTAGCTACTACCGGCTTCAAATGCTCGGTTAGAGCGTTTTCAATATACACATCGCCATCTGTCATTGCCGCCGCCACCATATAGGTGCCTGCTTCAATCCGGTCAGGAATGACAGTATGGGTACAGCCGCGCAGTTCATCGGCTCCCTCAATGCGGATGACATTCGTCCCGGCGCCACGAATACGAGCCCCCATTGCATTAAGGAAGTTCGCTAAATCAACGATTTCCGGTTCTTCGGCAGGATTCTCCAAAATAGTCTGTCCTTTTGCCATAGAAGCGGCCATAAGAATATTCTCGGTAGCTCCTACACTGGGAAAATCAAGATAAATTCTAGCTCCTGTAAGTCCTTGCGGTGCACGGGCCTCTACATAGCCATGGCCTAACTCAATTTGGGCACCTAATGCTTCAAAGCCTTTTAAGTGCAGGTCAATTGGTCTTGTGCCGATAGCACAGCCACCAGGCAAAGAAATCTTAGCTCTTCCCCGCCGCGCCAGAAGTGGGCCCATAACCAAAAAAGAGGCTCGCATTTTGCGTACCAGCTCATATGGTGCTTCGCAGCTGGTTATATTGGTACTATCAATCACCAGGGCATCTTCATCATAAGCGACAGACACACCCAAATGCTCAATTACTTCCGAAATGGTACGTACATCTTCGAGGTTAGGAGCTTCCAGCAGCCTGCTCGGCGTTGACCCTAATAACGATGCTGCGATGATTGGCAGCACAGCATTTTTGGCACCGCTGACCTTAACCGTACCTGTTAGCTTTTTTCCCCCAGTAATAATTAATTTTTCCAAAGGTGGTTCCTCCCAAAGAATAGCTGCAATTCCCTTAACAGCCTAAACTTAGCTTACTAGTATCAGTATTCCTGTGTAATAACCGGCGAACCAATAAGAATATAAGTGCGATTGTCTGTAAGGCTGTAGCGTACTGCCATATTCACATTCATTTCTTTACCATTGACAGGAAGAGTCTCTGCCAGAAGCGGTGAATATCCGCTCATGCTTAAGTAGTGAGAATCGCTAACCGTATCTTGCACAGAAGCATTGATCGCGGAAAAAGCATTATTAAGCCGGATATGGTATTGTCCATCATCTAGTCTACCATTAATCCAACCTACCAGGCAAGTAGATATACGCGGAGTTCCGTTATTAGCAGTAATAAATGTCCTAATTTTTTCTTCCCATCCCTGCTGAACCTGATTGGCTGCCGCCTCAATGTTAACAACCAGGTATACTTCAGGCTGTTTATTTCTTTCAGATGGGTATAAAATCTGCGCAACAACAGCTCCACGAAACTGCTCTTTTTTTGCATCAGCGCGTATGAGCCGGTGACGCTCAGAAGAACTGCTGCTAATTGTTACATCTTCCACAGGAATATTCAATTGCTCCATGCCAGCCCGGACAACATTGATCAACTGCTCATCTGTTCTATCAGCCCAAGGTAAAATTGCCCAGCCGTGCAGCGTAAGTTGTTCTGTATTTGCTCCCGCTGCCTCCATTGCCGCTGTCAGCGGCTCCACTGCCACTGTGGTGACAGTAGTGCTGTAACTCCTACTAACCAGCATAACTGCCAGTACGAAAAACGGCAATAAAACCAAGGCATATTTAGTTGTACGCATTTCCTCACCCTCAACTTTACAAAATATATACAATCTCATTGTTGCCAGTTTTCAGATCAGTTATGCGAAAAGCAATTGGAAAGAAGCTGTCCCAAATTGTTTTGGGGCGGCTTTTTTATAAAAACGGTTCTAACGTATTATACGGAAAATAAAATTGTAATAGTGCCCAGATCGAATAAGGAGTATCGTTTTTAAACCGGTATACCGGGCTGAAGGAGGTCATCATGAAAACATTTATTATTACTGGCGGAGCCGGTTTTATTGGTAGTAATTTTGTTCGTTTTCTGTTAAAGCAGCGCGAGGATGTGCAATTAGTCATTTTAGATAAGCTTACCTATGCCGGTAATTTGACTTCGCTTGCCGGATTGGCAGTCAATCCCAGATTTACGTTTGTTCACGGCGATATCTGCGATGCAGATTTAGTATCAAAACTATTTGCCTCCTATCAGCCCGCTGCAGTTGTCCACTTTGCAGCAGAGTCTCATGTAGATCGCTCCATTGATGCTCCTGCAGCGTTTATTCGCACAAACATTAATGGCACCTTTACCCTGCTGGAAGCCGTCCGCCTTTATCTGGATAAACCGGAAAGGGCAAAAAACGATTTCCGGTTTCTTCATGTGTCGACGGATGAAGTCTATGGCTCTTTAGGCCCGGACGGCTTCTTTACAGAAGAAACTCCCTACGCGCCAAACTCTCCTTATTCAGCCTCCAAAGCCTCTTCCGATCATCTTGTGAGGGCCTATCACCATACTTACGGATTACCAGTGTTGATGACTAATTGCTCAAATAACTACGGTCCTTATCAGTTTCCGGAAAAGCTAATCCCCTTAATGCTTTGCCGTGCTTTAAAAGATGAGCCTCTCCCTGTATACGGCAAGGGGCAGAATGTACGGGACTGGTTATATGTAGAAGACCATTGCAGAGCTGTCTTAACGGTACTGGAAAAAGGAAAAGTGGGCGAAAAGTACAATATCGGCGGCCATAATGAAAAAACCAATCTAGAAATTGTCCATGCGCTGTGCAGTATATTGGATAACAAAAGTCCCAAAGCGAACGGCAATGCCTATCACGAGCAAATCGTGTTTGTAAAAGACCGTCCTGGCCATGATCTGCGTTATGCAATTGATGCTTCCAAGGTACAAAACGAGCTGGGCTGGATTCCTGAAGAAACATTTGAAACAGGGTTAGTCAAAACAGTGGACTGGTATTTAGCTAATCAGAATTGGTGCAGGCAGATTGAGGATGGCAGCTATAGGCAGGCATGGCTGGCAATACAAAAAAACTAAAATTGCGGAGAAAAGATAATGGCGATAAGAAAAGGAATCATTCTGGCCGGTGGATCAGGTTCCCGGCTGTACCCGATTACTCAGTCTGTCAGCAAGCAACTGCTGCCGGTTTATGATAAGCCGATGATTTATTATCCGCTGACGACGCTAATGCTGGCCGGCATTCAGGATATATTGGTCATTACAACTCCCCGGGAGCAAGCGTGTTTTCAGCAGTTGTTAGGGACCGGCAGCCAATGGGGCCTTAACTTGTCCTATGCGGCTCAGCCGAATCCAGATGGGCTGGCCCAGGCATTTTTAATTGGTGAGCACTTCATTGCCGGTGAGGGCTGTGCATTAGTATTAGGCGATAATATCTTTTACGGCTATGGGTTTAGTGAAAAGCTGCAAACAGCAGCACAGGGTACCCTAGGGGCGACTGTTTTTGCCTATTGGGTAAAAGATCCTGAACGGTATGGCGTAGTAGAGCTTGATTCCTCCGGTCAGGCGGTCAGTCTGGAAGAAAAGCCGGAACAGCCCAATTCTCATTATGCGGTTACCGGCCTGTATTTTTATGACCATCAGGTGGTTGATCTGGCTAAGACGATTACCCCTTCTGCCAGAGGCGAACTGGAGATTACTGATTTAAACCGGTTATATCTGGAACAGCAAACGCTGCGGGTAAAAACCCTCGGAAGAGGTTACGCCTGGCTGGATACGGGAACGTACGATTCTCTTCTCCAGGCCTCCAACTATATTGCGACCCTTCAGGAACGGCAAGGCTTGATGGTGGCCTGCCCCGAAGAAATCGCCTATCGCAGGGGATATATTTCACAAAATGATTTGCTGGAAATAGGCCGTAAAATGAAGAAAAACAGCTATGGTCAGTATCTGCTCGATTTAATTCTAGAAGCTTAGTCACAGCAAGCTCCTCAGGCGTAAATGACTTTTACTGTTAAACGAGGAGGGTAAAAGCGTGATTGTCATCGAAACAAACCTGCCGGAAGTTTTGATTATTGAACCAAAAGTTTTTGGTGATACCAGAGGATATTTTTTTGAAACCTGGCAGCAGAGCCGGTATGAGGAAATCGGCATAACTGAGAATTTTGTCCAGGATAATGTCTCTTTTTCGTCACGTGGAGTGTTGCGGGGCTTGCATTATCAACATCCTCATTCACAGGGAAAACTGGTTTCCGTACTGCAGGGAGAGGTTTTTGATGTAGCGGTGGATATTCGGAGTGGCTCCCCCAGCTTCGGCCAATGGGCCGGTGTGGTTCTCTCAGAAGCCAATCACCGTCAATTGTGGGTGCCCCCCGGTTTTGCCCATGGTTTTTGCGTAACCAGTGAGTTTGCTTATTTCAGTTACAAGTGTACGAATCTATATACGCCCCAGGCTGAGGGAGGAATTATTTGGAATGATCCTGATATTGGCATTGCCTGGCCGCTAAAGGACGTAGTTCTGTCAGCCAAGGACTGCGTATATACCAGACTGAAAGCTGTGGCTGCAGATAAGCTGCCCATCTTCAAGGAGCGATAGTATGAGAGTAGCGGTTACCGGTGCTAACGGCCAGCTGGGAAAGGAAATTGCCAGGCAGGGATGTGAGTACGAGCTGATTTTAACAGATTACGATACACTGGATGTTACCGATTATTTAGCCGTTACGGCATTTATGAAAACAGTAAAACCAGACGCTGTTATTCATTGTGCCGCCTATACCAATGTTGACGGTGCAGAAGCAGATTATGACGGAGCATTCCGCATCAATGCAGTGGGAACGCAAAATTTGGCTGCAGGCTGTTTGGAAACGGCTGCCAGAATGGTATATGTCAGTACCGATTACGTTTTTGATGGTCAAACCCGGCAGCCGTACCGGGAATTTGATTTTGTCAATCCTCAAAATGTATATGGCATTACAAAACGGCATGGCGAGGAGATTGTCAGACAGCTGCTGGGGCGTCACTATATTGTCCGTACAGCCTGGCTGTACGGCGAGGGCAACAACTTTGCCCGCACGATGCTTAATCTGGCTGCGAAAAATAGTACGCTGAAAGTAGTAAATGATCAGATTGGAACCCCAACTTCCACTGTTGACCTGGCAAAAACAATATTTGCGCTGCTAGCTACCGATGCTTATGGAACTTACCATGGAACATGCCAGGGCCAGTGCTCCTGGTACGAATTTGCCTGTGAGATTTTCCGTCAGACCGGTAAGCAAGTCAAAGTGCTGCCTGTTGCCACTGATGAATTTCCCCGGCCTGCCAAGCGTCCTGCCTATTCGGTCCTGGATAACTACATGCTGCGCATGACAGTTGGTGATCCGATGCGCAATTGGCAAAATGCGCTTGCAGACTATATAACCGGTTTAAACAAATAAGGTAATGTTAAAAGGGGCTTTCTCAAACATTTGAGAAAGCCCCTTTCTGTGTCAGCAGCTACTGTAAATTTCCTACTATATCATTGATATGCTGTAACTTTCTTTTTTGTATATATTCCTGCATTCCCAGTGCAATGTCGGCAGCAGCGCGCGGATTGACAAGGCTGGCGGTACCAACGGAAATGGCAGCCGCACCGGCCAGCATAAATTCCAGCGCATCTTCGGCCGTCATAATGCCGCCCATACCGATAACCGGTATACGTACAGCCTGAGCTACCTGCCACACCATTCTAAGAGCTACCGGCTTCACGGCCGGCCCGGAAAGCCCTCCTACGACATTGCCCAGCACTGGACGCCACGAGTGAACATCAATTGCCATCCCAAGCAGCGTGTTAATCAGCGAAACGGCATCCGCACCGGCAGCTTCTACTGCTTTCGCTATCGTGACTATGTCCGTTACGTTAGGCGAAAGCTTAACAATAACAGGCAGTGACGTACTGTTTTTTACTGCCTGCGTTACAGCCGCTGCGCTTTCCGGGTCAACACCAAATGCCAAGCAGCCATTTTTTACATTGGGACAGGAAATATTCACTTCCAGCCCTGCCACACCAGCAACTGTTAATTTTTTAGCCATTAAAGCGTATTCTTCCACTGTATTGCCCGAAATGTTGGCAATAACCGGTACATCATACTGATTGAGCTGTGGCAGAATCTCTGCCAGAAACGCATCTACCCCCGGATTTTCCAGTCCTATGCAGTTCAGCATACCTGAGGGAGTTTCCGCAATACGCCTCCCCTGATTACCGCTGCGTGCTTCCAGCGTCAGTCCTTTAACGGCAATGGCCCCTATCGCATTTAGATCAATAAAGTCCTTGTATTCGAGACCAAAGCCAAACGTACCCGATGCAGCGATAACGGGCGTTTTCATTTGGATTCCGGCAACTGTAACAGCTAACATCCGCCAAATACCTCCCCTGCCTGAAAGACAGGCCCTTCTGTGCAAACTTTGCGCCGCTTGCCGTCTGTTCCCGCACAGCTGCAGGCCAGGCAGCCGCCCAAACCGCAAGCCATGTATTCTTCCAGCGATACCTGACAGGCAATATTATATTGCTTAGCAATCCGGGCCGCCTGTTCCATCATCGGGCGGGGACCGCATGTATAAACTTGATCAAAATTTCCTGTTTTTATCAGTTCAGGCAATACATCAACCGTATANNTCCCCGGGTCCCTGCCGTACCGTCATCGGTTGTCAGCCGAAGCTGGTCACAGACGGGAGCAAAAACGTCTTCCCAGAACAATTCATCCTTGGTTCTCCCACCCATTAGGACAGTAATGGGCCTGGGGCAAAGCGCTTTAGCAAGATATACGAGGGGCGCCAGCCCCATTCCGCCGCCCACAAGCAGCGGTCGCTCGCACTCAAGTGCAAAGCCTTTTCCCAGCGGCCCCAGGCAATCAAGATGCTCTCCTACTGGAACACCGGAAAGAAAAGCTGTTCCCCCGCCTACAATACGATAAATCAAGTCCAGTGTTCCCGCTGACTGGTCTGTATCAGCAATACTGATTGGTCTTCGTAAGAGTGGCGCTGTCAGATTATTAACTTTCAGGTGTACAAATTGCCCCGGCTGAGCAGCGGCAGCCATACGGGGAGCGTGAATCACCAGCCGGTATACACCGGCAGCAATCAATTCATTAGCAGCAACAACCGCTTCTTCCAACCTAGCCGTCAATTAGTTTCCCTCCCTTATATAGTCTTGCAAAGCTTTCACTCTGACAATATTCTTTCCTTTGGTTAATTCGAGTACATTGAGCATTTCCCTTGCCGTATCAATGGAAGTAAGACAAGGTACGGCATGTTCAACAGCGGCGCGGCGGATTTTAAAGCCATCCCGCTCGGGCAGCTTGCCTCTTGTTAAAGTGTTGACTACCATGTGAATGTGACCGTCTTTAATATAATCAGCAATATTGCGGCCTTCTTCATGTACTTTGTGCACCTGCTCCACCTCAAGTCCCAGTTGGCGCAGATGCCCGGCAGTACCGGAGGTTGCCGCCAGACGATATCCTAACTGCACAAACCGTTGTGCCAGCGTACCGGCTTCTTCTTTATCCCTGTCGGCAACAGTCAATAATACGGTCCCTGCTGCCGGTATATTCATACCAGCTGCGGTAACTGCCTTATACAGGGCTGCACCATACTGATGGTCAATCCCCATGACTTCACCAGTCGATTTCATTTCCGGCCCAAGTGAAATCTCGACAAGACCCATTTTAGCAAAGGAGAAGACTGGCGCTTTAACAGCGATGTACGGTTTGTCCGGCAGCAAGCCCGATGACCAGCCCATACCGGCTAAAGTGTCGCCAAGAGCAATCCGGGTAGCAAGCTTGACCATCGGTACTCCGGTAACCTTGCTCAGAAAAGGGATTGTCCGGCTGGAGCGGGGGTTTACTTCTAATACGTACACGTCTTCATTTACTACAACATATTGAATGTTGATCACACCGCGAACTGCAAGCCCCAGCGCCAGTGAACGGGTGTAAGTAGTAATGGTATCGATTACTTCCCGGCTCAGATTCTGCGGAGGATAGACTGCAATGCTGTCGCCTGAGTGTACTCCGGCCCGTTCAATGTGTTCCATAATTCCCGGGATCAACACATCCTGGCCATCGGCAATCGCATCAACTTCCACTTCCCGGCCTACCATATACCGGTCAATAAGCACCGGATGCTCAGGTGAGGCATGGACAGCCTCAGTAAGATAGCTCAGCAATTCGTCATCGTGATAGACAATCTCCATTGCTCTGCCGCCAAGCACATACGAAGGGCGAACAATCAGCGGATAGCCAAGTTCCTTTGCTGCTATAAGCGCTTCACTTACACCTGTCACACTGGCACCACGGGGTCTGGGAATATTCAGTTCTTCCAGCAGTTGATCAAATTTCTCGCGATTTTCCGCTCTATCAATATTTTCTACACTTGTTCCTAATACAGCAACTCCAGCCTTATGGAGCGGTGCTGCCAGATTGATGGCCGTTTGTCCGCCGAATTGCACAATAACACCGTCAGGCTGCTCTTTATCGGTTATATTAAGTACATCTTCGGGAGTCAGCGGTTCAAAATACAGACTGTCAGAAGTATCAAAGTCAGTACTCACTGTCTCCGGGTTATTGTTGATAATAACGGAAGTAACTCCTGCTTCTCTGAGCGCCCAGGCCGAGTGTACCGAGCAATAGTCAAATTCAATTCCCTGGCCGATTCGGATCGGTCCTGAGCCAAGAACGAGCACCTTCCGTCCCGCTGCCGGAGTAACCTCATCCTGCTCGGCGTAGGTTGAGTAATAGTAAGGGGTAAGCGACTCAAATTCGGCAGCACAGGTATCTACCATTTTATAGCTGGGAGTAATGCTAGATTCGTAACGCATCTGTCTGATAGCAGCTTCATCACTACCAGCAAATCTTGCAATGGAGCGGTCGGCAAAGCCTATTTTCTTAGCATCTGCCAGCAATTCAGCAGTTAAGGAGCCGTTACGCAGCTGCTGCTCGATGGTAATAATGCGATTAATCTTTTCTATAAAGAACCGGTCAATTCCGGTGATCTTGCGAATTTCATCACCCGGTACCCCCTGACGAAGCGCTTCGGCAACAACGAAGATCCGCTCATCATCGGCACTGTGCAGTTGATCGATAATCTCTTGTTTGGACAATTGGGCCAATGCAGGAAGTTCCAGATGACTAAGTCCTATTTCCAGTGACCGGATGGCTTTTAGTAAGGCGCCCTCAAAAGAGCGGTCAATGGCCATTACTTCTCCGGTTGCTTTCATTTGCGTTCCTAGTGTACGGTCAGCTAAGTTAAATTTATCAAAAGGCCAACGGGGGAATTTTACCACTACATAATCCAGTGCCGGTTCAAAGCAGGCTTTTGTTTTGCCTGTAACAGCATTTTCTATCTCATCCAGCCGGTAACCAATCGCTACTTTGGCAGCTACTTTGGCAATGGGATAGCCTGTCGCCTTGGATGCCAGCGCACTGGAGCGGCTGACGCGGGGATTCACTTCAATCACATAGTAATGGTCGCTTAAAGGATCGAGGGCATATTGAACGTTACAACCGCCTTCAATTCCTAGGGAGCGGATAATCCTGAGGGAAGCCGTACGGAGCAGTTGGTATTCATGATCACTTAACGTTTGAGATGGAGCGGCAACAATGCTGTCTCCCGTATGAATACCAACAGGATCGAAGTTTTCCATATTGCAGACAATAATGCAGTTATCTGCACCATCACGCATTACTTCGTACTCAATTTCTTTCCAGCCGGCTACGCTGCGTTCTACGAGGATTTGCCCAATAGGGCTGTGCAGAATCCCGCGCTGGGCAATATCGGTCAATTCTTCCACTGAGTGGGCAATACCGCCGCCTGTGCCCCCCATAGTATAGGCTGGGCGGACAATCACGGGATAGCCGATTTGTGCGGCAAAGGCAAGTGCATCGTCAACTGCTTCGATGATTGCGCTTTCCGGCACAGGCTGACCAATGCTCTCCATTGTTTCTTTAAATAATTCCCGGTCTTCTGCCTTCTTAATAGCCTCCAAAGGAGTGCCAAGCAATCGTACGCCATATTCAGCCAAGATGCCCCGCTCAGCAAGCTTGACTGCTAAATTAAGACCAACCTGTCCCCCCAGTGTTGCTAATAGCCCGTCAGGCCGTTCTTTGCGAATAACCTCTGCCACAAAATCTGCCGTCAACGGCTCAATATACACCCTGTCGGCCATATCGGCATCTGTCATAATGGTGGCTGGATTGCTGTTGATCAGCACCACTTCCAGTCCTTCTTCCCGTAACGCCCGGCAGGCTTGCGTACCGGCATAGTCAAATTCAGCAGCCTGGCCAATAATAATCGGTCCAGAGCCAATTACCAGTACTTTACGCAGGTTGGTTAATTTGGGCATTTTCGTTCCCCCTTATGATTGCCAAGAATTGTTCAAACAAGTAGACACTGTCATCCGGGCCAGGTGCCGCTTCCGGATGGTATTGTACAGAGAAAACTGGTAAATTGCGGTGCCGGAACCCTTCAACCGTACCATCATTTACCGCCCGGTGAGTGATCACCAGATCTTTACCTGCTAAAGACTGTTCATCAACGGCATAACCGTGATTTTGTGACGTAATGTACACTCTGCCTGTCGCAAGATCCTTTACCGGATGATTCGAGCCACGGTGTCCGAATTTCAATTTATACGTGTCACCGCCCAGTGCCAATGCCAGCAACTGATGACCAAGACATATGCCGAACATAGGCTTTTTGCCGATCAATTGGCGAATGGTTTCAATTGCGAAGGGTACATCTTTGGGATCTCCAGGTCCGTTAGAGAGAAAAATTCCGTCAGGCTGTAAGGCCATCACTTCTTCAGCAGTCGTCCGGGCAGGCAGTATGGTCAGCTTAAAGCCTGCCGCAGCCATGGACTGGAGAATATTGCGTTTGATGCCATAATCGAGTACGGCAATATGGGGGCCCTCAGAACCCATGTGATAAGTCTCCTGCGTGGTGACCTGCAGCACCGTATCAGTAGGCAGTTCGGTTTGCAGCAGCCTGGCTATCTCGGCTTCTTCCAAACCTTCAGGAACGATAATTCCCTTCATCGCTCCATTTGTGCGCAGCACCTTGGTCACTGCCCGGGTATCTACCCCGTATAGGCAGGGAATATTGCGCTCTTTCAGATAACCTGCCAGCGTCCCCTCATTCTGCCAGTTGCTGGGATCGCCGCACAGCTCACTCACGATAAAACCCCGGACGAAAGACTGGCGGGCCTGCTCGAAAATTCCGGACACACCGTAATTACCAATCAGCGGATAAGTCATCGTAACAATCTGCCCGCAATAAGAAGGGTCAGTCAGCACTTCCTGATAGCCGGTCATGCCGGTGTTAAATACCGCTTCGCCTACTGTTTTTGTTTCAAACAGCAGCTTTCCTTTAAAGCGGCTGCCATCTGCCAGAATTAATTGACCTTTCATGCCAGCACCTCCCCGTTTCTCATGATTATAGTACCGCCTACCAGAACAGCTACTGCTTTTCCTCTCAGCTGCCGTCCTTCGAAGGGCGTATGCTTTCCTTTTGTATAAAAATTGCTGCTGTCAACTGTCCACAGCTGTTCAGGGTCAATCAAGGTAATGTCAGCCGTTTTACCGACAGCAAGGACTCCTGCATCTAACCGCAGAATATTGGCAGGTCTAACAGCCATAGCGGTAATAATCCCGGTCATGCTTATTTGACCGGTATGATACAGTTCGGTAAGAACAACACCTAGCGATGTTTCCAGCCCGGCAAATCCGCTTGGCGCATACCTGAATTCTACATCCTTTTCCTCAAAGGCGTGCGGTGCATGATCAGTAACGATTGCATCCAATGTTCCATCCTGCAGTCCCGCAATCAGTGCCTGACGGTGATCTTCTGACCGGAGAGGCGGATTTACCTTCGTCGCCGTGTCAAAGGTGCGTACCGCTTCATCAGTCAGAGTCAGGTGATGTGGAGTTACTTCTGCCGTTACCTTTACGCCCCGCTGTTTTGCCTGACGAATTAATTCAACTGCGCCTTTCGAACTGACATGAGCAATATGCACCGCGGCACCTGTGTATTCAGCCAGTAAAATATCGCGGGCTGTTGAAATATCCTCGGCCACTGCCGGCCGCCCTTTTAAGCCAAGCATTGCCGACACAGTCCCCTCATGCATAAAGCCTTCACCGGCTAATGATTCATCTTCAGCATGAGAGATAATCACTTTATCGAACATGTTCGTGTATTCAAGCGCTGTCCGCAGCAGTCCGGCACTATGAACATACCGGCCATCATCAGAGAATGCAACGGCCCCAGCTGCTGCCATATCCCCTATTTCAGCCAGTTCCTTTCCCTCCTGCCCTTTGCTTACCGCTCCAATGACTTTTAAGTTAATTACACCTTCCGATTGCGCCCGCTGCTTGAGTCCCTCCACAAGAATAGAATTATCAATTACCGGCTTAGTATTAGGCATGCAGGCTATACTGGTAAATCCGCCGGCTGCTCCTGCCCTTGTGCCTGAAGCAACATCTTCTTTTGCTTCAAGGCCGGGATCACGCAAATGGACATGCATATCAATCAGACCGGGAGCCACCACCAGCCCAGCCGCATCCAGTACCAGACATTCTGTTGTTTCAACTTCTCCCATTGCGACGATCACCCCGTCTTCAATAAGGATGTCTCCCATTTCATCCATATTTTTAGCGGGGTTAACAATCCGGCCCCCCTTAATTAGCAGTTTCAATGTTTTTCCCTCCCATCAGTGTCAAGAAAAGTATTGCCATACGGATCGCCACACCATTTTTCACCTGTTCCTGAATGGTAGACTGATCGCCGTAAGCCACGTCAGGTGCAATTTCCAGCCCCCGGTTCATTGGCCCTGGATGCAGCACCAGGGCATCGGGCTTAGCCAGCTTCAGACGGGCTGCATTCAGGCCGAAGATGCGGGCGTATTCGCGTGCAGAAGGAAACAGGCCTTTATGCTGCCGTTCTTTTTGGATACGCAGCACATTCACTACATCTGCGCCATCCAGCGCTGCTTCCACCCGGTGATGGACCGTTACTCCCATCTGCTCCATATCACGAGGCAGCAGAGTCGCCGGCCCGGCAATATGAACCTCTGCCCCCAATTTACGCAAGCCCCAGATATTGGACCGTGCTACCCTGCTATGGAGAATATCTCCCAGTATAGCTACCTTTAGTCCGGCTACCGTTTGTTTCTTTTCACAGATCGTATAGAGATCCAGCAAACCCTGAGTAGGATGTTCATGGGCTCCGTCACCGGCATTGATAATCACCGGACTTACTGCTTTTGCAGCATAATGCGCCGCTCCCTCTGCCTCATGGCGCATGATAATTGCATCTACGCCCATTGCTTCTACCGTAAGAAGGGTGTCTCTCAAGCTTTCTCCTTTTACGACGCTGCTGGCACTTGTTGTGATATTCACCACATCGGCCCCTAAGTATTTTCCGGCCAGTTCAAAGGAAGTGCGCGTACGCGTGCTCGGCTCAAAGAAAAGGTTAATGACAGATTTTCCTCTAAGTGTAGGCAGTTTTTTAATGTCACGGGCTATTACGTTTTTCATTTCCTTAGCAGTATTCAAGATAAGCTGCATCTCTTCGGCAGTCATAGTCTCTAGTCCTAAAATATCTTTGCCGCGAATAGAAGTAGCTGTTTTCATGGACAAGCCTCCCCGATTTTTTATTTAGGCAATAAAAAAGCCTTCTTGCCCTGTGCTTAGGCAAGAAGGCATAAATCCTTCCTGGTTTTCCCTTGCTAGTCTCACAGGACCAACTTAAAAGGTAGTATCTACTTTTTTGTAAATAAAAAAGCCTTTTTGATCCTGGATAGGCGCAAAAAGGCTTGCATAAACGCAATTATTCCCCTTTCCAGCCTCACAGGACTAGGTTAAAGGCATCATTCAGTTATATGAATAGTAGCAGAGAATTGGCAGCTTGTCAAGTAAAACACTTCCTGTTAGAGCGTGAACTTCGTTATCGTTACTTGCAAATCTGCAGCCATATCAGCTAATGCTTCACTGGCAGCTGCAATTTCCTGCATGGAGGCAGATTGCTCTTCCGTTGCCGCCGAGACAGTCTGCGTTTGTCCGCTGGTTACCCGGCTTACCTCGCCAACTTCGCTAATCGAAGTTGCAATCTGTGCACTGCTGGCAACAACAACCTGTACAGAAGCAGTGATATCTTGAATTTGACCAGCCATTTTGCCGACCAGAGCAGAAATATCCTGGAAGGATCTTCCTGCGGTATTGACTACTTGCGTACCCGTGGTTACCTCCCGAGTACCGGCATTCATGGCAATTATCGCTTTATTCGTTTCCGCTTGTATTTCATGAATCAGCGAAGCAATTTGCTTTGTTGCAGTCTGAGACTGTTCGGCAAGCTTTCTAACTTCTTCTGCAACAACAGCAAAGCCCCGGCCTTGCTCCCCGGCTCTAGCAGCCTCAATAGCAGCATTTAAGGCAAGTAAATTTGTTTGCCCTGCAATAGCAGCAATCGTATTGACGATTTGCCCAATTTCTTTAGAGCGCTCACCAAGAGCAGAGATTACGGCAGACGATTCAGCAACTGTTTGATCAATTGTAGTCATTTGCTTAATTGCCGCTTCAATGGCCTCGCCGCCTTTTTGGGCTGCAGCTGCCGTTTGCTTGCTTACAGTCGTTGTGCTGTCTGCATTGAATGCAATTTGGCGTACCTGAGCTGTCATTGTATCAATAATCTGCAGTGTATCACTAATACTTTGCCGCTGTTGATCCGTTCCTTGTGCTACCTCGGTTATTGTGCCGGCAACCTGGGTTGCAGCCAGAGCAGATTGTTCGGCACTCGCAGTCAATTCTTCCGAAGATGCTGCAACTTGTTCCGCCGAAACGGAGACTTGTTGAATAATCATGCGCAGGTTTAGCAGCATCGTATTAAAAGAATTAGCGAGCTTACCAATTTCATCCTCAGACTGATAGGAGATTGACTGCATTGTCAAATCGCCATTGGCTATTTGACTAGCAGCTTCTGCAACTTCTCGAACCGGGCGTGATATACTCCGGGAAACAAAATAGGCAATTAAAATGGATAACAGGATAACTATTATGTTTACAATAACGAGCATAAGTCTCGAATTTGCGGCATCTTCTGCATATTTTTCCTGTTCCTGTGCGGCGTACGCTTCATTCAGTCTTACTAAATCTTCTGTTGCACTCATGGCAGCTTTATACGGTTTACCTGCCTGCTGCATATAGCTTGCTACCTCATCCAGCTTATTGGCCTGTTTGGCAGCTATTGATTTTTCAGCGATTTCCTCATAGGCAGCTTTTTCATTTTTTATCGCTCGTAAATGCTCCTTGACTGTTTCTGTGCTGACATTCTTCTCCAACCACGCCATTTTTTCATTTGCTTTTTCCTTATAGCTGTTATATACCGAAATATCACTGGGATCACCGGTAAAATTGAAGCGGCGCATAACAACCGCTTCATTAGCGATATCCGCCGCTATCCCCTGTACCATTTCCATTTTATATATGTTAATCTTACTAAACACCTGATAGGAGGAGGTTATTTCACCAATTTTCCAATATGTAAATCCACTCATCATAATAACAAGTGTTAAAACCACCAGAAATCCACTGCCGATCTTTTTTGCTACTGTCCATTTCATAGTAAATCCTCCCTTTCTGATTATTGCCTTATAAAATAATAAAATTAATTATTTGTTGCGATTCCCCCTATCGCAATTTAAGATGATTCACACTGCTGCAAGGGTAATATATAAGAAAAAAATGCAAAAAACCAGGTACATACGAATTAAATTCGTAGCAACCTGGCAGTCATTACCTTTTTTCAGTATTAGACCCATGGCTTTGCGTCCTTATTTTTCAATAAGTTTGCTGCAGTTTGACATTTTTTTCATTTTCATCCCATAATTCGACATTTTGACTTAAAATCCTGTGTGCAATATCGTTTTGCGGATAATATTATTTGTTTATAGAAATTATACCGATCGTACACCGAGAAATACATATTAGTTTGTGTTCTTCATCGATAATTTTCATTTCCCACACCATTGTAGTGCGGCCCTTATGCAGAGGAACTCCAACAGCTGTAACCATGCCTTCACGCTTTGACCGAATATGATTGACGTTGATTTCTAAACCAACGGCATAGTGAGTGGACTGATCAATTAGATTATACGCACCCAAACTTGCAACACTTTCTGCCAGTACTACTGATGCACCGCCATGTAATAAGCCAAAAGGCTGAAGGGTAGCGTTATTAACAGGCATTGTGGCGGTTATCTTATCCGGTAAACTTCCTATATCACTATTCCTAATACTTCTAAGATAGTATTAGGATAAACTGATGTTTCAATCGCCATTTTTTGTCTCCGCTCCTTTCTGCTCCTGTTTATAGGACAAATATCGCTGCTGCGCCGCTTCCCAGGAGCGGCGCTCCTCCTCAGTTCGCACTTCCAAAGCTGGCACCTGCCGGGGATGACCCTGATCATCGAGTGCAACAAAAGTAAAAAAACCTGTCAATGCAATTTTAGCCGGTTCTTCCTTAGACAAATCCTCAACAGTTACGGTCACGGATATTTCCATTGAGCTTTTGCCGACAAATGTTAATTCGCCATAGCAGGTAATAACATTGCTCACCCTAATAGGATGAAGGAACTTCAATGAATCCACTCTCGCTGTTACGATATTTGTACGGGCATGCCGGCAGGCAACAACTCCGGCCGTGTTATCCATTAATTTCATTATTTCACCGCCATGAACATTTCCGGATGGATTAGCATGTTCCGGCATCATAATATTTGACATAATGACTCTGGACTGATCAACTGTTTTGGAATTCATATATTTCCTCCTAGCATGTGCAATACACCAATGTGCCTTTCTCGTCAAATGAAGCTAAATCCTGCCTTTGTTGATGTGTATAGTATTTACTAATTTAGCGGAAAAGAAAAACAACCCCAAATCTGGGGTTGTTTTTCTTAAAAATGCTTACTGTGTTCAGCCACACGCAGACGCACAATCGCCCGTCTTAGTGCTGCTTCTGCACGGGTAACGTCAATGCTGGAATCAGCAGCCTTTAAGCGGCCTTCCGCTCTTTCTCTGGCAGCTTCAGCTCGCGCAATATCGATTGTTTCGGGCAGCTCGGCGCAAGCAGCCAATATGGTTACTTTATCAGGCCGAACTTCCATGAAACCGCTGCAAAGAACGATTTCAGTTTCCCCCTCATCAGTCAGAATGCGCAGAGGCCAAATATCCAATCCAGCAATTAACGGTGCATGCCCTGGCAGAATACCGATATCGCCGTTAGTAGCACGGGCAATAACCATATTAACATCTGCTGAGTATGCTATTTTATCAGGGGTGACAATGTCCAGTCGGATCGTCTTGGCCATGTCTTATTCCCCCTTCATTGTGCGCGCCTTTTCCACCGCTTCGTCAATAGTGCCTACCATGTAGAATGCCGATTCAGGCAGGTCATCATGTTTACCGCTGATAATTTCTTTAAATCCGCGGATCGTTTCCTTCAGTGGCACATATTTGCCAGGAGTGCCGGTGAAAGCCTCAGCAACGAAGAAAGGCTGGCTAAGGAATCTTTGAATCTTCCGGGCCCGGCTTACGGTCAGCTTATCATCATCAGACAGTTCTTCCATCCCCAGGATGGCAATGATATCCTGAAGTTCCTTATAGCGCTGCAGAACTTCCTGCACGCCGCGGGCAACTTCATAATGCTCTTCGCCAAGTGTAAGAGGATCAAGAATACGGGAAGTGGAGTCCAGAGGATCCACTGCCGGATAAATCCCCAGCTCGGCAATTTGCCTGGATAATACCGTAGTAGCATCCAAATGAGCAAATGTTGCTGCCGGAGCAGGGTCAGTCAGGTCATCGGCCGGTACATATACAGCTTGTACAGAAGTGATTGAACCACTCTTAGTAGAGGTAATCCGTTCCTGCAGAGCACCTACGTCAGTACCCAGTGTCGGCTGATAGCCTACAGCAGAAGGCATACGGCCAAGCAGCGCCGATACCTCTGAACCTGCCTGAATAAAGCGGAAAATGTTATCAACAAACAGCAGTACGTCCTGTCCCTGCTGATCACGGAAATACTCAGCCATAGTCAGAGCAGTAAGCGCTACGCGCATACGGGCTCCAGGCGGCTCGTTCATCTGCCCGTATACAAGAGCAGTTTTCTCGATAACGCCTGATTCCTTCATCTCTTCCCACAAATCATTTCCCTCACGGGTCCGCTCGCCTACACCGGCAAATACCGAGTAGCCGCCATGCTCAGTTGCAATGTTACGGATGAGTTCCATGATTAGAACGGTCTTGCCAACACCTGCACCGCCAAAGAGTCCAATCTTACCACCTTTAGCATAAGGAGCGATAAGGTCAACAACCTTTATCCCTGTTTCCAGGATGGCTGTAGCGGAAGACTGATCTTCGAAGCTAGGTGCCGGACGATGGATTGGCCATTGGGCAGAAGCTTGCACTTCAGCATCACTATTATCAACCGTCTTACCTAATACATTGAATATCCGGCCCAGAGTGCCTTGGCCAACAGGTACGGTAATAGGAGCACCGGTGTCGATTGCATCCATACCACGAGTCAAACCGTCTGTGGAGCTCATAGCTACGCAGCGAACGGTATTATCGCCCAAGTGTTGCATAACTTCAGCAGTCAGCTCTACCTTAAGCTCGCCCGATTGTCCCTGAATTTTGATGGCATTATATATTTCAGGCAACTGTTCCGGGGGAAATGTAGCATCAACAACAGGTCCAATAACTTGGATTACTTTACCTACATGTTCTTTTGTCATGTGTCGGGTTCCCCCTCCTTACTTGCCAAGTCTGCCGCTAACAGTCCATCTGCGTCGTTGTTAGTCCGGGCGCTTCTTCCGCGTACTGCCAGTACTGCTCCAGTCGCGTCATCCTGCCGCCTAGCATATGAACTATTATCGACAACCTTGGGGGTTAGTTTATTATTTTAACGCTTCTGCGCCGCCAACGATCTCGGAAAGCTCGCGAGTGATGGTCGCCTGGCGCACTTTGTTGTAATTGAGTACCAACTTAGCTATTAATTCCTGAGCATTATCCGTTGCTGAGCCCATTGCCGTCATACGGGAGCCAAGTTCACTGGCTGCCGCCTGAAGCAAAGCGCCGTAAATAACTGTTTCCAAATATTTGGGAAGCAATTGATTAAGCACTTCAGCCGCTGACGGTTCAAAGATATATTCACCCTGAACGTCTCCAGCTGCAGCTTGACTATCGTCAACTGGCAATAGCTTCAATGTTGTTGGTTTTTGGTTAATCGGTGAAATAAACCGGGTATAAACCAGGTGCACTTCATCCAATTCACCGGCAGCAAAACGGTTAGCCACATCTGCTGCTAAAGTAACGGCATGATGATATTCCGGTTTTTCTGAAAAACCGCTGTATTCACCAATGACATTATAGCTTCTGCGGCGAAAATAATCGCGTGGTTTGCGACCAACAGTGATCAGCTCAACATTGTCTTTGCCTCGTACCTGAGCGACAGCTTCCTTCATCAGGTTAGACGTATAAGCCCCTGCCAAGCCTTTATCGGCACCGATAACCAAATAGCCGGTCTTATTAACTTCCCGGACAACTAAAAGAGGATGCTCAGCATCACGGACACTGGCGGTCACGCTTGCCAGCACTTCCTGGATTTTTTCGGTATAAGGACGACTGGCACTTGCCCGTTCCTGAGCCCGGCGCAGCCGCGCTGCAGCAACCATTTTCATGGCTTTGGTAATCTGCTGGATGTTTTTTACGCTTTTAATGCGGCGGCGTATGTCCCGTGCACTAGGCATATATCATCACCTCGCCGCGCCTTTAGTATAAGAAACAAATGTATCTTTGAATTCTCTAATTGCTTTCTTAAGTGCTTCCTCAGTAGCGCTGTCAAGAGCCTTCTTTTCACGAATGGTCTTAGAAATTTCAGCATAATTACCACGCATGAACTTCAGGAAGTCGTGCTCAAATTTAGTTACGTCTTCTACTGCAAGATCATCAAGATAACCGTTTACAGCAGTATAAATAACCATTACCTGCTCTTCAACAACCAGCGGCGAATACTGAGACTGTTTCAGGATCTCCGTAGTACGTTGACCCCGATCAATTTGGGCTTTCGTCGCTTTGTCCAAATCGGAACCGAATTGCGCAAAAGCGGCTAATTCGCGATACTGAGCCAGATCGAGACGAAGTCTGCCCGCAACTTGCTTCATAGCCTTGATTTGCGCCGAGCCGCCTACGCGGGATACGGACAAACCAACGTTAATGGCAGGGCGGATACCGGAGTAGAATAATTCACTCTCCAGGAATATCTGACCATCAGTAATAGAAATAACGTTTGTCGGAATGTATGCAGAAACGTCGCCTGCCAATGTTTCGATAATAGGCAATGCAGTAATGGAACCACCGCCCAATTCTTCAGAAAGCTTGGCAGCCCGCTCTAATAAACGGGAATGTAGATAGAATACGTCGCCAGGATATGCTTCGCGGCCTGGAGGACGACGTAACAGCAATGACATGGCCCGGTATGCTACGGCATGTTTGGATAAATCATCGTATACGCACAGAACAGCTTGTCCTTTGTACATGAAGTATTCACCCATAGTAACACCTGCATAAGGTGCCAAATATTGCAGCGGTGCACTATCAGAAGCAGTCGCAGCTACAACGATCGTGTATTCCATGGCGCCGGCTTCTTCCAAAGTCCGGACAACACGGGCAACAGTAGAAGCTTTTTGGCCAATCGCTACATAAATACAAGTCACGCCTTGGCCTTTTTGATTCAGAATCGTGTCAATCGCTACAGCCGTCTTACCGGTGCCGCGGTCGCCAATGATCAGTTCCCGTTGGCCACGGCCAATTGGTACCATCGAGTCAATCGCTTTCAAGCCTGTTTGCATTGGCTCCTTAACCGACTGGCGGTCAGCAATGCCAGGGGCCTGATATTCTACCGGACGGAATTCAGTCGTATTGATTGCACCTTTGCCATCAATTGGCTGACCAAGAGCATTAACAACACGACCTACCATAGCCTCACCAACAGGTACCTGCATGATGCGGCTGGTGCGGCGAACTGAGTCGCCTTCTTTAATTTCTGTCTCGCCGCCCAAAAGCACGGCACCTACATTATCTTCTTCCAGATTAAGAACCATGCCGTAAATGTTGTGAGGGAATTCTAACAACTCACCGGCCATAGCTTTTTCCAAACCGTGTATACGGGCAATTCCGTCGCCTACTTCAATAACAGTGCCGACATCATCAACGTTGAGGTCTACTTGGTATTGCTCTATTTGCTGCTTGATGATAGCCGTAATTTCTTCTGGCCTCATTTTCATACTCAGCTTGTCACCCCAATCTTAGTCACTTCAGTTCTGAGCAGCGCTTGTTCAAACGCTTTCAGTTGACGGACAATACTGCCGTCAATCAGTTTATCGCCAATTTTTACAACTACGCCACCAATGATTGCCGGATCGACAACCGTTTTGATCGCTACAACCTGTCCGGTAACCTTACTGAGCTTCATTCCAAGCTGTTCTTGCTCAGCTTGTGATAAAGGCAGCGCGGTTGTAACCTCTGCTTCGACAATATTGCGAGCTTTGTTAGCAAGAATCACATATTCACGAATGATTCCTTCTATTACAGTTTCGCGCCGTTTATCGACCAGCAACAGGAGAAAGTTGCAAACAAAATCAGTTAATTCACTGCCAAACACTTTTCTAATCGTATCTTTTTTGGCATCCACCGGAACGCGGGGATGATAAATCAATGTGGCCAAATCCGCCTGAGCCTTAATGGTTTCTTCCACCATTAACAGTTCTTTTTCAACCTGGTCAAGTAGATTCTTCCCTTGGGCCAGTTCAAAAATTGCCTGGGCATAGGTAGTAGCCAACTGATTACTTAACATGACAAACCACCTATTTTCCGCTCATCCAGCTTGTCAATGAACTCACTGACAAGTTTGGCATTAACATCAGAGTCCATATTCTTGGCAATCAGCTTACCTGCTGCTGCCATAGATAAGGAGACCACTTCGCCGCGCAATTGGGCTAAGGCTTTTTCGCGCTCGCGGATAATTTCTTCCTGGGCCACTTTTTTCTCACGCTCAATTTGGGCGCGAACTTCCTGAAGCTGACGCTGTGCTTCCTGTTCAGCCTGTTTAGTAGCTTTTTCAACGATAGACTGCGCTTGCACGCGAGCCTCAGCTAACTGGTTCTGATATTCCTGTCTGAACTGCTCAGCACTCGCCTTTTCCTGCGCAGCTTTTTCCAGGTCGGATGCAATGCGAGTCTGACGTTGTTCCAGAATTTGCATCAAAGGTTTATAAGCGAATTTTGCTAAAATAGCAACAAGCAAAAGAAAATTTATGATTTGCGCTATGAGCGTCGCATTCAAATCAACCAACGAGGGCCCCTCCTCTTTCCGGCGTGTAAGAGGGGCGACGGATAATTAGTCCGTCGCCCTTATAACGCTATTACTTAATGAACGGATTGGCGAATACAAGCACGATGGCAATAACGGCAGCGATGATTGGAATAGACTCAATCAAACCAACCGAAATGAACATAGTGGTCATAATTGAACCTTTCGCCTCAGGCTGTCTTGCAATACCCTCAATAGCTTTGGCAGTAACTTGACCGTCACCCATAGCCGCACCAAAAGCGGACAGGCCGATAGCCAACGCGGCCGCGATCACTGAGGCAGCAACAATAATTGCGTGTTCCATAAAAAATTCCTCCTTTCATGTTATATCATAAATACTCTATATAAGGGATAGAGGATTAGTGATGGTCTTGTAATACACTGGACAAATAAGATATCGACAACATGGTAAAAATGAATGCCTGAATAACACCCACAATTACACTGAAGCCCAGCCATATTACCGATGGGATCGGCATCCATATCGGCAGCAGACTGCCTAAAATAATGATCAAAATTTCACCGGCCAGAATATTTCCGAATAGACGGAAGGAAAGCGTAACCGGTTTAGAAATTTCTTCAATGATATTAATTGGTAAGAAAAATACATTTGGCGTAATAAAGTGTTTAAAATGACCTAAGCCTTTATTCCAAATCCCCAGAAGATTTACAATAAGTACAATCATCAACGCCAACCCTAAAGTTGTGTTGAGGTCATTCGTAGGTGATGTAAAGCTTGGCACTAAGCCCAGCCAGTTGCCAACCAGTAAAAATAAGAACAGCGTAATCAGCAAAGGGGCGACTTTCTTCCCTTTTGGCCCGATCGTACCTACTATCTGGACCATCAAAGCTTCAACAAGGTATTCAACACCATTTTGCCAGCCCCGGGGTACCATTTCCAGACGCCTAGTAGCTAAGACAGCAATAAAAATGACAATTGCCATCGTCAGCCAGGTCATGTACAACGTATCAAGATTGAACGTCAAGCCGGCAAAATGAGCCAGTTTATGAGCGCCAATCTCATGTCCTCCACCATGCTCCATAATTTCACTCCTTTCTTACAGAATTTGCTCGTTTTGAGGTATAATGCCTGGACACAAAAAGCGCAGCCTCAAGCACGATTATAAATTGAAGCGAGAATAGTCCCACTACCGCTGCCAAAAAATGAATACCAGGAATCTTCAGAGAAAGAATTAGAACAAGAACAACAAAAATCAGCCTGATTAACCAACCGGCCCGCATATACGATACCGCTTTAGCCGGCACCAGTTCAGAACTCTTAAATATGCGATAGCTCATGAGCATAAAATAAACAATACTGGCACCTGCACCAACTATAAATCCAAGTATCCAGCTTTCATTACCAGTTCCATACAAGCCAACAACAAACAGTACTATCCATGCTAAAAGATGAGTCAATATGCGCTTTAACAAACCTATGTATTCATTCATTATTCTTGCTTTTCCATTACCTTTTTATAAGTTGCCCATATTCCTGCAACCATTCCTAATACAATGCCGCTAACGGCTCCCCACGGATAAATAGCAAGCCATTCGTCACACAGTCTGCCCAAGAAGAGTCCAACTGCAACTGCGGCCACTATACTCAAACCCATATTACCAACCATGCTTATCGCCGCAAAAAGCTGCTCCCGGTCCTTATTTTCCATATGACCCACCGCCTGGCTGACTTTTATGAATATTATATACGTTCCTTACCGAAATATCAACAAAACGCGAAATCTGCGCGAAAATAAAACACCTAGGCTTATCTTGCGAATACGCAAAAACAACCTAGGCGTAACATACTATTATCTTTTCTCTGTTAAAGAAAAGACCGCAAGTTACATAGTTCGCAAACTATTTCCGGCGAAAAATGCAGGATCTGATATCACCAAAATAACATCACATGCTGTATACCGCCTTATATGGGTATATTTCGCCGTATTATTGCAAATTCCTGCAGATTATTTAAAAAATTCTATTTTTCTTTTAAAATTAAATAAAGTATTGTGGCTGCTTTTGGCAAAGACCATACCGGTACAGAATAGACTGTACAATTCGCTGGGCTGCCTTACCGTCACCATAGGGATTTACGGCATTGGACATCCGTTCGTATTCACTCCGGTCAGCAAGCAACTGTCTCGTTTCCTGATAAACTCTTTCGCGTTCCGTACCAATCAGTTTAACTGTTCCTGCTGCTACCGCCTCAGGGCGTTCTGTCGTATCGCGCAAGACTAGTACCGGCTTAGCCAGTGACGGAGCCTCTTCCTGAATTCCACCAGAGTCAGTCAGCACCAGATACGAGCGGGCAATTAAATTAGCAAAGGGTTGGTAGTCAAGGGGATCTATCAAATGTACGCGGGCCATCCCACCCAGCTCCTGACTCACCACTTCACGGACAAGCGGGTTTTTATGTACAGGGAACACGACTTCCACATCATCAAATTCAGTAACGATCTGCTTAAGAGCCTGATAAACATGACGCATCGGTTCTCCCAGATTTTCCCTGCGGTGAGTTGTCACCAGAATAACCCGCCGGTTTTGATAGTCAATACCAGCCAGCAGTGGATCAGTAAATCTATAGTTTTCATCAACAGTTTTTATCAACGCATCAATGACCGTATTACCAGTAACGAATATATTTTCGGTATTTACTCCTTCACCAAGCAAATTATCGCGGGAGCCTGCTGTAGGAGCAAAGTGATAGTCTGTCAGCACTCCTGTGAGGCGGCGATTCATTTCCTCCGGAAAAGGGGAATATTTATTGCCTGTTCGCAGCCCTGCCTCCACATGACCAATTGCAATCTGGTGGTAATAAGCCGCAAGCGAACCTGCAAAAGTAGTGGTAGTATCCCCATGGACAAGGACCAAGTCGGGCTTTTCCTCCTCAAACACAGCATTCAGCCCCTGCATGCCCCGGCAGGTGATATCAAACAGCGTTTGTCCCTGGCACATAATATCCAGGTCATGATCAGGGGTTATTGAAAATAAATTCAATACCTGGTCAAGCATCTCCCTATGCTGAGCCGTTACTGCTACTATGGGAGTTATGTATTCCGGATAGCGGGTCAACTCAAGCACAACCGGTGCCATTTTAATAGCCTCAGGGCGGGTTCCAAACACAGTCATTACTTTGATGCGCGACATGATACAATTCCTCCTTGATATCGGGACCATTACAGGTATCCCGTTTCACTTCACCAAAAATGTACAAAAGGCGGGCCTACGCCCGCCCCCTTCAAGGACATTTTTTGCTTAATGGCTCTCTACTGAGTCAGTGCTCTTTAAAACGCCAATCTTTTTAGCGCCAATGATGCATGCTGTCATTAAAAGAACAACAATACAAGCGCCAAGAAACGTATTGACTTCCGTAAGAGCAATAGCACTCAGACCCAGACAGCCGCTAATAACATACATAAGCAATACTGCCTGTTTTTGCGTCAGTCCCATTTCCAGCAGCCGGTGATGAAGATGTCCTTTGTCCGGCTTAAAGATGGGCCGCCCGCTCATATAGCGGCGAATGATCGCAAAGGCTGTGTCCATGATGGGTAGCCCCAGTGCCACGATCGGCACAAACAAAGCAATAGTAGCGGCACTTTTCACCGTTCCCATGATGGAAACGGCAGCCAGCATATACCCTAAAAACATACTGCCCGTATCACCCATAAAAATCTTGGCAGGATTGAAGTTATGCTGCAAGAAGCCTAACGCAGCACCGGCCAGAGCGGCGGTTAAAATCGCAACTGTCCAGAAATTCTGCTGCAAAGCAACTAGCAAAATTGTAATAGAAGCAATCGTAGATACACCTGCGGCCAAGCCGTCTAAGCCGTCAATCAAATTAACGGTATTCGTCAATCCTACTACCCATAATATCGTAAGCGGCACTGAAAAATAGTCCACATACAGCATTTCACCAAAAGGATTGGTGAGCCATTCGATGCGAACATCAAACAGTATCAGTACAACGGCAGCAAGAATTTGACCAAGCAGCTTAACCTTGGGTGACAGTTGCTTCATATCATCAATAATACCAACCATCAAAATAACCGTACCGCCCAAAAGCAAGCCGGCAATTTCATGGCTAATATGCATACTTGCCAGCACAGCCAATACAAAGCCAAAATAAATAGCTAATCCACCCATGCGGGGGATCGGTTTTTTATGAACTTTACGAGCGTCAGGCGCATCAAGTGCTCCCGCTTTTACAGCTAAATTTTTTACCCATGGCGTTGAAAAATATGCTACAGCCAACGCTACCGTAAATGCAACCCAATACGTTTGCATCAGTACCACCTCATTTCTATTGCAAACTTAAGGTTTAACCTCTTCATAAAAGAAGCTGCGTGAACTACAACAGATACGCAACAGTCCAATTGTACCTTACAGGTGCGAGACTTGTCAATTGACAGCAGCCATAGCCTCTAGGCCTCACAGTTAGTATTTTCATTATTGCCATGTATAATGCATAGGAAAAGGCAAAATACCCCGAATAATGGCGGATTAAGCACAATAACCCTTGCGGCGGAGCTTCGCCACATGCCCGCGCAGCAATTCTTCCACATCTACCTCATAACGTTCGGCTAGGATATACATCATAGTAAAGCAGCACTGAGCAACATCAAGCAATTCTTCCGCACAGCCCGCCAATACTTCACTGTCACTTAGCCGGCTGGCTTCTCCTGAAGCCCCTGACTGCTTACCGAGAAATTGCGTTAATTCCCCGATTTCTTCTTGTATTTTACATACCGTTGTCAACAGCGTGACCTGGTCCAGCGACAGGCGTGGGAGATTAAGAGACTTAAAGTTGCCTGAAGTAGCAATGCAATACGATTTAGTGACATCATAGCTGTATCCCTTGTCGCGCAGTTTTGTTAGATGTTCTCCAATGAGGGCATCTGCCCGGACCTGATAGAAATCTTCCATGACAAAAATCATCGTGACACAAGTCTGCGCTACATCCAAAAGTTCTTCCGAAACATCACCGAGCAAGCTTGCTGCTGAGCTGTGACGAGCAACATCAACAGGTGATAAGTGTTCATAAGGTAGGAATTTGAGCACCGCTCTGGCCAATTCACCCGCTTCTTCCATTGCTTTCCATAGCGTTGAATCCATCGTTGGCCTCAGATTATTCAATTTGGGCAAATAAATTGTATCAAGCATAATTACCTCTCCGATTTAATGACAGCCATCCGAAAAAATTGTATCATATTTAGGAGAGCCAGTTCAAGAATTTTGGATTTTTAACATAATCCACTTTATGAGGTGATTTCCTTGCTAAAAAAAGCAACCTTGCTTCTTTTGTTTTCTTTAACCCCACTTTGTGTTTCTGCCGCTTCGCTGCCGCCCAAAGAAGTAGTGAATGAACTGAAGCAATTTGATGGTAAAATTGGTTTTTATGCCAAGAACCTGAAAACCAGCAAAACCATTGAATATGGTCAGGATACTGTTTTTCCTACCGCTTCGACCAGCAAACTCGTGGTGGCAATGGCTGTATACAAATATATGTACGATCAGGCGCCATTCGCAAAAAAAGATTTATACAGCTCTGATATCGGCTACATGATGCGGATAAGCGATAATGATTCCTTTTATGAATTGTTAGAGGAAATCAAGGCAATTAAGCCCGATGCACTCAAGCAAGTCACAAAAGACTTGCGGCTCAAACAAACCCGCATACATAATGAAGAGGCTTTTAAAAAGTACCAGTACCACAGTGTTACTACGCCTTACGAAATGGCCAAGGTGTTTGAAAACATTAACGCGGAACGGTACTTAGGTAAAGAAAAATCGCTCAACCTTAAAAACAATTTGGCCAATACGATCTTTCATGATGAGATACCACGCTATATGCAGACACCGGTCATGCACAAAGTCGGCCAGCTTGATGATGTGCTGTGCGATGTGGGTATTATTGACGATGGCCGGGATCAAATTCTGGTCAGTGTCTACACGATTGCCGACAATCCTGATTATGCCAGTGACTTCATAGCTAAAGTCGCGGCAAAGGCGTATAATGCCTTGCGCACCAGTAAGTGAACGTGTTCGTACTTTTGTCATCGCAACAA
>DDHB01000080.1 GCA_002337925.1 Sporomusaceae bacterium UBA1887 | reverse complement strand
TATGCCTCCCTCCTCCGCCTTGTTTTGCAGAAAACAGCCTCGCCATTCTTCTACCGTTTTAGACCTGACAAGGTACTAGGTAAAATTCACCAATTCTATGAATCTACTTTATTCGCTAAATTCTGCATTTTCCCTTTTCTGCCTGCAGCACAAAAAAAGGGGACTGTCCCCTTCCGGGAGAACCGTCCCCTGCTTCCAAAATAAAAAGGCCTGGACATCTTTCGTCCAGGCCTTTTGAGAGTAAGCTTATTTATCGAAGCTTAGGATTCTTTGGCCGTTTACAATTTTCAGGCCAGTTTTGGCTTGTTCAGCAGCTTTGCGGGCTTGCTGTGCCAGGATGGAGTGAGCTGCGAAGGATTTAACCACGCCGGAAGTGCTCCTGGCAGCGAAAGCTGTAGTTTGATCCGGAGCAAGAATAATTGCCGAGTTCAGGTTACCGCCACTGTAGCCCAATTGGGTAGGAGTGAAAGTTTTAGTAGCTACACTGGAGGTGCTGGTAGGCAGGCCGGGGTAAATGTCGATTTGGTTGCCTTTAACAAACCAGAACCGGTTGCTGTCAGCATAGATGCCCCAGAGATAGCCGGCTGAGTTTACATCACTGACCTTGGTCCAAGCAGACGGAGAAGCAAGATTAGCTACAGTGGTGCGGTATACACCGCCGACCATATTGGCAAAAGATGCATCATAATTGCCAAGGAATACATAGGCATTATTGGCGTCAACGATGGTAATATCGCGGAAATCGCCAGTCATGGAAGAGGTCTTGGTAACAGGAGTCTTAGTAAAGGTTGCCAAATCAATGATATCCAGACGAGTGTCGGCATTGGCACTGCCGGCGTTTTGCATGCCGCCCAGGCCGCAGACGTAGAGCTTGTTGTTATAATGATCAAGGGTGAAAGCGTTTTTGCCGACCGTTAAGTGGCTAACATAAGTCAAAGTACCATTAAGACTGCTAATATTGAATTTTACGACAATGCTGTCGGAATACACCTCATAGCTACCGCCTGGATTAACGGTAAATAGTGCATACAAATTGTTACCGACAACAGTTAAGCCTTCACCGTGAACTGAGGCACCGGCTGGTACCACTGATGTAGGAATGCTCGGCCAGGCTGTCGGGAATTGATAGCTGGTTGTTTGTGCATAACTGCTATTCATATTGACTACTGCAATTTTTGCCAAATCATAGCCAGTAGCATATAAGTAATTACCTTTCGTGGCTACCGCATGCAGGTTGCGTACAGCATCCCAGGTTGGCGTTGCCAGAGACGTCCATGTGGAAGCAACCGGATCAAGGATTTTATTTGCTATCAGGTTTGCAGGATTGGCTACATTATACTGACGCAGTACCAGGCGGCTTTCCGTACCCTGGAAGAAGTTGAACAGCGCCGGATCACTGTTTAAACCGGTGACTTTAGTACTGGACGTAAATGTGGTGGGAGCAGCAGTCCTGTCGCCGTTGATGGTACCGGCCAGACCTTCTGAATAACCAGAATTAACCACTGTGTAACCGAATAAATTTTCCGTAGCAGCCAGAGCTGCCGAGCTGCCAAACACGCTCAAAGTCAGAGCTGCTACGACAACCCGTTTGAGAAAACCGAATTTCATTTTCATGATTCATTCCCTCTCTCTTTTAAAATTTTGCTTGCATGAAAAATTCTGGGATACCAGTATGATTTTCTGCCATCACGCCCTTCCTGCCAGACTGTTCTTACCTTCCTGAAGTATGGGGCATCACCTCCTTCGCTGCTGCCGACTGCCTTTAATACTTATACTGCATGGTCACATAATAGGTACGCCCCTGAGTCGGATGATCAGTATTTAACGGATAGTTAATTGATGATGGTGAATTGTCTGAGCGGGGATTTCCATTGTAGTCCATACCTGTTCTCACAAGCCGCAGTTCCGGGCCTTTGTTAAACAGGTCGTTTACGCCCACCGTCACTTGCAGGTCGTTAGTAAACTTATGTTTTACGCCTAACCCGACCGTAGTCAGGGGTTTTTGCTTCCACTCATAGCTTTCACTTACAAACATTTTGTCCATATATTTGAGTTCGGTAAAAACAGATGTCTTTTGATCCGGACGGTAGGTCAGGCGCATGGATCCTTCCCAGTCGGGGAGATAAGTCATCGGTTTATCATAATAGGTGTCCCCCGTCCCTGTCGGATTATTGTACTTTCGTTGCGCATTAGCATGCGTATACGTTGTGGCCAGGTTCATATCCCACTTGTCCCAGCTAAGCTTGGTCTGCAGTTCAGCCCCGTTTACCCTCCCTCTGGCGGCATTGCTATAAGACCAATAATCATAACCGAAGCGGTACAGTTGCAGCAGGTTTTCTGACTTCCGTCCGAAATAGGTTAATTGGATATTGCCATCAGCTCCCAGGATACGATCATCCCAGATGGCGCTCACATCCCACTGGGTGCCTTCTTCCGGCAAAGGGAACGCAGAGATCAAACGATCCTGTTGTTTCTTATCATCTATTGGCCTGGGCAAAATACCGGCGCCGTCACCGGCTATTTCATAGAGGTTGAGCAGACGGTAGTAGGTGCCATAGGTGGAACGCAGGGTCAGTTTATCGCTGACTTTTTTCTTCAAGGCCGCTTGCCAGGTAACTTTGCTGTCTTGCTGCTCATCTTCCTGGTTGAACCAAATATGTTGATCTTGTTTTAAGCGGGAACTGCGTCCCAAAACAGTCGAAGAATTATAGCGCACACTGGGTGTAAACCAAAGGTCCTCTGCTTTATTTAAGGTAATGGTATCCTGCAATTGAATATTGAATAATGTCTGTTCAAAATAGTTGCGAAACCGCCGGCGCCATTCATCTTCATCTTTTACGAAATCGGTTATGCCTGATCCATTGATATTCATTTTTTCCTTAGACAAGTTGGCCATGAATTCTAACAGATGGCCGTTGCCTGCCTCATAGCTGCCGTCAATGGCACCACCGGCGCGGCGGGAATCGTAGCTGCTCCAAATAGCCAGTGGCTGCTTGAAATAGTAGTTCTCCTTATCTCTTACCGGATCATATCTTTCGTTGCGGTAATCCTTATTTTGATCCAGATAGTTCACCGACCAACCCCATTCCATTTTACCGACCGTATCCCGGCGGCCTACAAGCATTTCCTTGGCAGTAAGTTCCTGCCGCCGCGGACCTAAAGAACTAGAATCATCCACATCTACGTAGGTATTACTGTTTCCGTAACCTCCATTCCCTGCCCACAACCCTTCGGGTAGATGCCTGTCAATTTTTTTCCAGGTAGCTTTTGCTACCCAATGGTCATCCTGCCATTTGATAATGGCGTCGGTATTTTTATAATCGTTATTGCGGCGATAACGTTCATCATCTGCTACTCCAGGATTTCTCGCCAATTTTTCATCCCACCATGTTTTTTTAAAATCAGGGTCATATGCAAAAATAGTGGGATCAGAGAATAGTCCCTCAAGTTCACTTACCGTGTAACCCATAGCAGTTCCAGTACTTATAATTGCGTTATAGAATGCACTTCCTGCAGTACATGCTTGTTGAACCTCTTCTAATGATGAAAAATAGGACCAGCCTATATTTATACCAGCATCATTCTGTATCTGATCAAGTGCTTTATTATAAGTTTCAAGTCTGGTGGCTGAAACTTGCTCATAATCCTTTGCAATATCATTATATCGAGATGGCACTTGAAAATTCTTATATCGAAAATCCCCATCGCTTTCATCCCGGTTGATACCAACCATCAAACTGCCTTTTCCCAGTGGTGAATCGACCTGCAAACTGCCGGTGTAGCCGCCCCAGGAGCTTTGTCCCACCGATGCAGATACATTGGACTGAGTTGGCCGTTTTGTAACGATGTTAATGACACCACCGATATAGGTACCACCAAAGCGGGCAGGGATATAGCCCCGGTATACTTCGATCCGCTCTACGTTTTTCACTGGAATCGTCGAAATATCGGCAGCTGCGTCGCCACCCAGGTTAAACAACACTCCGTCGACGAATACGCCAACTTGAGCTGCCGTACTGCCCCGGACGCTGACTGTGGTGTACTGCCCTTTGCCGTTCACTTCACGGACATGTACACCTGGTACATCCTTTAATAAGTCAGGCAGCGTCTTTTGCTCGCCTTTATAATCATCGGGGCGGATAATGGTCACCGTACCCGGCGACAGCTTGGACTCCCAGTCGGGGCGCTTGGCCTCTACCGTGATGGACTCCAGCGAGTATTCCTGCTCCGCTTTGCCGTCTGCATTCACAGTTTCCTTCGTTTCCTGTGAATGCTCGCTGCCAGCTTCTGCAGCATATACGCTGCTGCCATAATCAGGTGTCCAGGTCAGTGCCAAGGCACAGGCAATACTTATTGCCAGGGCTTTTCTCTTCAATCCGTGTTGCTTCACTGCCAAATCTCTCCTCTTTCTTCTTAACCAAGTTACTGAACTAACTGCCTTTCTTTCCCTCCACATCCCTTCAAATATCCGAATCCTCTCCCTGTCACTCGCAGGTCAAACGAAGATTGTCCGTACAGGCAGTTGTCCTGGCTCTGATTCATTGCCTGCTCCAAACCTTCCCAGGATTCAATCCCAGTGGCATCTTATGAAGCTGCTCCTCATTACAGTGGCGGGACCGCACCGGTCTTTCACCGGACTTCCCTATTAAGCCCATTTGGGCGCCTGTACCGTATGCTGTTTTTTCGCACTATGTTGAATTGAATTGTTTAAATAAAAATGGATTTCTCAGATAGTCAGGCTTCCTTCTAGCGGGAGGTTTGACTATCTGAGAAATCCATTT
>DDHB01000030.1 GCA_002337925.1 Sporomusaceae bacterium UBA1887 | reverse complement strand
GTGGGCTTAACAACCTCGTGGAATCTCTTTGACAGTCAGGTAACAATATCCAAAGTAAAGAAAGCGAAAAGTGCGGTGGATAATACGCGACTGGAGTTAGAAGCGCAGGAAGATGCGGTAGAGCTAGCAGCAAAAGAATATTATCTCAACATGAAAGAAGCAGAAAAGCGGCGGGATACTACACAGCTGGCTATCAGCAAAGCAAAAGAAGACTATTCGATAGCAGCCGCTAAATATCGTGTAGGCGAAGGTGTGATTCTTGATATTATTGATGCGCAGCTTGCTCTGACGACAGCGCAAAACAATGATATTGAAGCGCAATATGCTTATGCTGATTATAAAGCCAAGCTGGAAAATGTGATGGGGATGAATTAGCTGGGAGGAAGTTTTATGCTGAAACAGATGAAGGCTACGAAATGGATGATCACTTTAGTCCTTTTAGCAGGATTAGTTGGCGGCGGATATGCGTATTATGCGAAAGCCGTTCAGAATGCGGCTGGAACGAGCCAGGAAACGGTAATCGCGTCGAAAGGGAACATTGCTTCCAATGTATCGGCTACCGGAACAGTCAAGCCGATAGAAGCAGTTGATATTTCATCAAAGGTTGCCGGATTAATTAAAGAATTGAAAGTAAAAGAAAATGACACGGTTAAAGTTGGACAGGTCTTAGCGATTTTAGAAGATACAACACTGGAGACAACGCTGTCAAAAGCAAAGTACCAGGTGGAAAATACCGGTGCAAAATACAAGCGGCTCCAATACCTGCATTCTATTGGCGCAAAATCCGGTGCTGATCTCGAAGATGCCTTGCTTAACTATCAGACAGCCTTGGCAAGCTATGATGCGGCTAAGTCCAGCCTGAATGAAACGGTACTGGTTTCGCCGATTGACGGAGTTGTGATGGGCGAACCGGCTTCAGTCGGCACGCTTGTAACAGCAGGTGTAAATGACCCTACGGTCGTTATGATGATTGGCAATTTGTCCGGAAAAATGATCAAGGTAAAGGTTGATGAGACAGACATTGGCAAAATCAAGGTAGGACAAGAGGCTGCCTTTACGGTAGATGCTTATCAAAATCAGACCTTTTCAGGCCGGGTAAGTAAAATTGGTCAAATATCCACGGCAACAACAACAACGAATACATCGTCTTCTACATCTTCTTCTTCGTCCTCTACCAGCAGTGTAATCTATTACTATGTAACGCTGGAAGCCACTGATCCGGACAATCTGTTAAAACCGGAAATGACTGCCCGCGTAACGATTAAAATTGATGAGAAAAAAGATGCGCTGCTAATACCGCTGGCCGCCTTAAAAACTACAATTAGCGGTCAGTCCGTAACCGTTTTGCGGGACAATGGCAAAAGTGAAAGTGTACCGGTAGCAGTTGGCATAACAAGCGGCGATAAGGTTGAAATCACCGAAGGGCTGAATGCAGGAGATAAACTCATTATTTCTTATACAAAAACCGAAAGTAAGAGCTCAACAAAACAAAACAACAGTCCACCTCCGCCGATGTAGCAAGCAAAGGGGTTGAAAAACAGTGGGAATTGTCTTGAAAAACGTATCGAAGCGCTATCAAATGGGAGAAGAAATGGTGGCTGCACTCGTAGATATCTCACTGGAGATAAAAGAGAGTGAGTTTGCCGCCATTATGGGCCCTTCGGGCTCAGGAAAATCGACGTTGATGAATATTTTAGGCTGCCTAGATCGACCGAGCAGCGGATCATATGTATTGGATGGTTATGAAGTGGCTACTATGAATGATGATGAATTGGCCAAGACCCGAAATCAGCGAATTGGATTTGTATTTCAAAATTTTAATTTATTGCCACGTATTTCGGCAATGCAAAACGTGGCCCTGCCTTTGGTATATTCGGGAGTTCCGAAGAAAGATAGGGAGCAAAAGGCAATTGAGGCGCTGGAAGCAGTTGGACTGGAAAAGCGGCTTGACCACCGTCCCAATGAATTATCGGGTGGTCAGCGCCAAAGAGTGGCGATTGCCAGGGCGTTGGTTAATGATCCGACAATTATTATGGCTGATGAACCTACCGGTAACCTGGACTCCAAATCAGGCGTAGAAGTAATGGCGATATTTGATAAGCTGAATGCATTGGGGCGCACCATTATCCTGGTTACTCATGAGCCTGATATTGCCGAGTATGCAAAACGGGTTATTCACGTACGGGATGGACTGATCGTGCGGGATACCGGAGAGGAGTGACGCAATGTTCCGTGAGAGTGTATCAATTGCACTAAATGCTCTGGTAGGCAATAAAATGCGTTCTATCCTCACCATGCTAGGTATTATCATCGGGGTTGGAGCCGTTATTGCCATGGTTTCCATCGGTATGGGCGTACGAGATCAGGTATCGAACTCTATTGCCGGGCTGGGAAGCAATCTTATTATGGTGTCACCTGGTGCTCCCTCTTCTTCCGGAGTAAGGCAGGCGGCCGGGTCAGGCATAACTTTATCCTTAAAAGATGCTCAGGCTATTGCCAATGAAGTTGACGGAGTGAATAAGGTTGCTCCCAGTGTAAGCAAGCAGTATCAATTAGTAGCGGGAAATCAGAACTGGATGACCGCGGTAATGGGGACGACACCGGATTATTTGGATGTACGCAACATGGTTGTCCAGGCCGGCAGTTTTATAACAGATAAGGATCTGGAGACAAGAGAAAGGGTAGCTGTTATCGGGCCTACCGTGTCCAGTAATTTGTTCGGTGACGCTAACCCAATCGGTCAGTCCATTCGTATTAACAATACTCCTTTTCGCATTGTCGGAGTATTGGAAAGCAAAGGGCAGTCAGCTGGCGGCGGTGACCAGGATGATACAGTAGTAATTCCCTTGACAACAGCACAGGAACGGTTAATGGGGATTACCTATATTCAATTAATTAATATTCAGGCTGAAAATACAGAAATTGTTAACCAGGTACAGGAGGATGTCACTACTTTGCTGAGGTCCCGGCATCGCCTGGGCACCGACAAAGCAGATGATTTCACCGTACGGAATATGGTCAGCATTATGGAGACTGCTGAAGAAGCAACCGGATCTATTACGCTGCTGTTAGGTTTTATTGCCGGCATATCCTTGCTGGTTGGCGGTATCGGTATCATGAATATTATGCTCGTATCGGTTACGGAACGAACACGGGAAATTGGTATCCGCAAAGCGTTGGGTGCAAGGTATCGTAATATTTTGATGCAGTTTTTAATTGAAGCGGTTGTGATTGGTGTGGCCGGCGGACTTGCAGGGATTGCTCTCGGCATCGGGGCTGCATATGGGATATCGGCTATTGCCGGGTGGAGTACGGTAATATCGTCGGCCTCCATTATTATGGCCTTCGGTTTCTCTATCGGCATCGGCTTATTCTTCGGGATCTATCCTGCCCGTAAGGCAGCACTGCTTGATCCGATTGACGCACTCCGGTATGAATAATAAGAGAATAATAAACAGGGTGTCTCAAACGGGGGTTAAACCCAGTTGAGACACCCTGTTTTTATTTTTCCGGACTGAGTTCAGCAAGCAAGTCGTTAATTTTAGGGGTGCAGCGTTTGCCGCTGCAGGAGCCTGATCCGGCACCGGTAGCAGCCTGTACTTTTTCTAGAGTGTTGGCGCCGCCGGTAATTGCTTTTTTAATAGCAGCCCGGCTAATACCTTTACAAATGCAGACCATCGTCAGTTTATCAAGCATAGCGGGACTAAGTGGTTCATTCATTGCTTTTCTCCTTTCACCTGACGAATGGAGCCAGGCATTCTTGTTAACAATAATAAAAGAATTTAATAAAGGTTAATAGGTGGAAACCATCAATGAAGACAAAATATATTGCTATGACTATTCTCGCAGTGCTCGTATATTGTATAACCAGTTATTACATAGGTTTAAAACTGGCAAATTCTTTGCTGCTGTCTGCCAACTCTGTCATAACCGGAATATGGTGGGTATGCTTTACTTTCGTAACAGCTGCTTATTTTTTAGGAAGAGCCGGCAGCATGTTTTATGCCAGTGTGCTGACTGACTGGCTGATCCGGACAGGGTCGTATTGGCTGGCTTTTTACTTTTATTTTTTGTTGATATGGGGAATTGTTGACGGCATAATCTGGGCTGGACGAGAAATAGGACTAATTCCGATTGCGTATAGCAGTAATCAGCCTGTTATTGGCTGGAGTATTGTCATCATCGTTAGTTTAGTAGTTGTCTATGGGATATGGAGGGCTAATTCTCCCCAGCTTAAGAAATATGACATTACGATCAATAAACAGTCACCTGTCCATAGTATACACATTATTATGGTTTCTGATCTTCATCTGGGTTTATTAGTAGGCAGACAACGTCTGGAAAATTTAGTAAATCAGATTCATCAGTTAAAACCTGACTTGATTCTTCTCCCAGGAGATATATTGGACGAAAACATCGGTATTTTCCTGGATGACAACATGCCTGAAGTTTTGCGTCGGCTTCAGCCGCAGTTCGGCGTATTCGGCTGTCTGGGAAGTCATGAATATATCTGGGGTGACTCGGAAAAAACAGTATGTGAGCTTAGTAAAGCCGGCATTACGATACTGCGTGATGAGGCTGTAAAAATAGCGGATGCTTTTTATTTGGCAGGCAGAGATGACTACTACCGGGAGAAGCTTACTGATTCTCCCCGTAAAACCGTGCAGGAAATACTTCAGGGCTGCGTTCAGGCATTGCCTGTTATTATGATGGATCACCAGCCGGTAGAGGTTGCGGCTGGTCAACAGCAAGGTGTGGATTTATATGTAGCCGGCCATACGCACCACGGCCAGTTATTTCCGCTGAATTTGATTACACAAGCTATGTTTAAACTGGATTGGGGCTATTGGCGCCAAGACGATTTTCAAATGATTGTATCTAGCGGCTTTGGCACATGGGGGCCGCCGGTACGAGTCGGTACAAAATCGGAAATTGTAAGTATTACAGTTCATTTTAAAAATCGCTAGTAAGCCCTGTTGTTCCAGTGGTGTATAGTAGCTAAAGTTGGGCTGTCAAAAGGGAAAAACTACGCCAATGCAGAATAGTCATAAAATAGAGTTGAATCGGCAGAGCAAAATTAGTTTGTGACAGGAGGGGAACGATGGGGGCTGATCGGGAGAATCTGCAAGGGCTGGAGTTTGTATTTAATTCCCTCGAACAAGCGCAATCCTGGTTTTTCAGTATCTTAGACTCAATTTATGATGGGATACTAATTAGTGACGAAGCATATATGGTACGGTACATTAATCCCGAATATACTAGAATAACGGGCGTTGCGTACGAGCATATCGTGGGCAAGCTGCTGACAAGTGTGCGCCCGGGAGCAATATTACCGCAGGTTATCAATTCGGGGGCGCCTATGGCCGGTGTATATCGCCGGGTAGGTGACGTACAATACGTGGTGGATATGGCGCCAATTATGATTGATAACCGAGTAGTGGGCGGAGTTTCGGTAGTGAAAGATATTACGGAAGTGAGACGGCTTAGTCAGGAAGTCAACAAATATGAGAGAAAAACGAATCGCCTGAAAAAGATGGTAGAACATGCTTACCGTGCTAAATATAGCTTTCAGGATGTAATTGGTACGAGCAGTGCTTTGTTAAAAACCCTGCAATTCTGCAAAAAAATTGCAGCTGGTGAAACCGATGTATTAATAACGGGCGAAAGTGGTACAGGGAAGGAAATTTTTGCCCAATCCGTCCATGGCGCCAGTAAGCGAGCTCACGGACCTTTTGTTGCCCTTAACTGTGCGTCACTGACTTCAAGTCTGGTGGAAAGTGAGCTGTTCGGCTACGATGAAGGGGCTTTTACCGGAGCGCGTAAAGGCGGTAAGACCGGCTTGTTTGAGATTGCTGACGGCGGAACGATTCTGCTTGATGAAATTGGTGAGCTGAGCCTTGATGTACAGGCTAAATTGCTGCGTGTGCTGCAGGAGCGGGCCGTGCGGAAAATTGGTGAGACAACGGAAATACCGTTAGATGTCCGGGTTATTGCCGCTACTAACCGCAACCTTATTGCTATGGTAAAAGAAGGACGATTCCGGGAAGATTTGTTTTACCGCCTAAATATTCTCAATGTGCATTTGCCGCCGCTCAGGGAACGAAGCAGTGATACGCGCCTGTTAGCGGATTATTTCCTAGCTCAATATTCCCAGAAGGTGGTCAGGCCTTTTCGCTTCTCACCGGAAGTATATGACATTTTGCTGAAATACCGCTGGCCTGGCAATATCAGGGAGCTGCGTAATACGATTGAATTTGCCGCTAATATGTGTGAAGATCATTTGATTACTCAGCTTCATCTGCCGCCGGTGTTGTTAATTGATACAAATGTTACAATGGTTGGCCGCAAAACGCTTGCTGATGTGGTTCGCGATGCAGAAAAGCAAATCCTAATCAATGCCTTGAACTGCGAAGGGTACACGGTGGAAGGGAAAAAACGTGTTGCCGTACAAATGGGAATATCCCTGGCTACTTTGTATAACAAGATGAAAGTACTTGGGATTGAAGAAGGCAAGTGAAAAAATACCTCACAGCATTTAATCTGCTGTGAGGTATTTTTTTGGAGAAAAGCAGGTTATTCTAAAAAGCTGGAAAATTCCCTCTTTTATTCTAAGAAATTAGAAATGAATATGAAAGCCTGCAAACACTGATAAATATACAGTTTTAAGATTAAGGTATTTCTAAAAGTATAGAATGTTAAATAGGCAATTTGCCGGTACAATCGTGCAAAATAAGGAGATACAGCGCTTTTTCCTGTTGGCATGGATCTTGCGATTATAGTAAGGGTAAGTAGCATTAAATATTTAAAAGAGGTGAAAGTATGGCATTGCTTGGTCTTATTACTATCGTAGTGCTCCTGGGAGCCATTATTTCCAAAAGGATGTCTCCCCTTATTGCACTCATTTTTGTGCCGGTTGTTGCTGCACTGGCTGGTGGTTTTGGTCTTGCCACAAGCAAATTCATTATCAGCGGTATTCAGAATATCGCTCCTGTGGCAACTATGTTTATCTTTGCAATCCTATTTTTTGGTGTAATGGGCGATGCCGGTTTGTTTGATCCCATTATTGACCGGATTTTAAAAACAGTTGGGGCGAAACCCACCAGAATACTAATGGGAACAGCTTTGCTGGCACTGCTGATTCATCTGGATGGTTCAGGAGCGGTATGCTTCCTGATTACGATTCCGGCCATGCTGCCGGTTTATGAACGGCTGAAGATGGATAAACGACTGTTGTGCTTAATGGTGGCTATGGCAGCAGGTATTAACTATCTGCCATGGACAGGCCCTACGCTCCGCGCTTCGGCAGCGCTTCATGTTCCGGTTACCGATATTTTTACTCCTTTAGTTATTCCTCAGTTAGTTGGACTTGTCTATATGTTTGTTGTTGCCTACCTGCTCGGCAAGAGAGAAGAGAAACGACTTGGCCTTACAACTGCTGAACTAGGTGATATTGTTCTCACCAGGGAAATCAAAGAAGATGAAAAAACGTTGCGCCGTCCAAAACTGTTTTGGATTAACGCGGTGCTTGCACTGGTAGTAATGGGAACAATGGTCAGCGGCAAAGTCGATCCTGCTCCCATGTTTATGATTGGCACAGTTTTGGCTTTATTGCTGAATTATCCGGATGTAGCTGCTCAGAAAGCACGGGTTGATGCTCATGCCAAAGCAGCACTAATGATGGCTAGTATTTTGCTGGCAGCAGGTGTATTCACCGGTATTATGAAAGGAACCGGCATGATTGCAGCTATGGCTAAAGTAGCAGTTTCTTTTGTACCGCCGGCATTGGCGCAGCACATTCCATTTGCGATGGGGATTGTCTCCATGCCGCTCAGCTTAGTGTTTGACCCTGATTCGTTTTACCTGGGCGTCATCCCTGTTGTAGCAGAAGTAGGAAAAATGCTGGGAGTTCAGCCAATTGCCGTTGCTCAGGCAGCTCTAATGGGCCAGATGACAACCGGTTTTCCGGTCAGTCCCCTGACTCCGGCGACCTTCTTAATTGTTGGTTTAACAGGTGTAGAATTAGGTGAGCATCAAAAGTTCTCCATTCCTTTTTTGTGGGGTGCATCAATCATTATGACTATTACATGTGCGCTTATCGGAGTCTTCCCCTTTTAGTAACAGAAGCTGACAGGGGAATGGCTTAAAAAATAATGAGGTGAAAAGATGAAAAAAGTAAGGATTGGATCAGGAGCAGGATACTCAGGAGACCGGATAGAACCGGCTGTCGAGCTGGCTGCAAAAGGCAATATTCAATATTTATGTTTTGAGTGTTTGGCAGAAAGAACGATTGCCATTGCGCAGCAGGCTAAACTAAAAGATCCCAATGCTGGCTATGATGCCTTGCTGGCAGCCCGTATGGAGGCTGCACTGGAAATATGCCAGAAAAACGGAGTAAAGATTATCTCCAATATGGGAGCAGCAAACCCTGTTGCTGGTGCACGGAAGGTTAAAGAGATCGCCCAGAAGCTAGGCTTAACAGGCCTGAAGATTGCTGCTGTCAGCGGTGATGATGTATTAGATATTATTAGCCAGCACGATTACACGATCGAAGAAACGGGTGCTAAGCTTTCCACGATTAAGGACAAATTAGTCTCGGCAAATGCTTATTTAGGTGTTGAGCCGATTGTTGAAGCATTAAAAAATGGTGCAGATGTGGTCATTACCGGACGTGTAGCAGACCCGGCGCTGTTCATCTCTCCGCTTATTCATGAATTCGGCTGGTCGGTAGAAGATTATAACCTCATGGGCCAGGCAACTGCCCTGGGACATCTTTTAGAATGCGGCGGTCAGATTACAGGTGGTTATTTTGCCGACCCCGGCTATAAAGATGTAGCTGAATTGGCGCGGCTCGGTTTCCCGATTGCCGAAGTACAGGAAGACGGCAGCTTTATTATTACAAAAGTAGCTGAAGCTGGCGGAATGGTCACACTGGCAACCTGCAAAGAGCAATTGCTGTATGAAATTCACAACCCCAAATCCTATATTACGCCTGATGTAGTAGCGGATTTTAGTGAGATTACATTTACCCAGACAGCAAAAAATGAAGTTCAGGTATCTGGCGGCAAAGGCGGTCCTAAGACTGACTCCCTTAAGGTATCGATTGGTTATATCGACAGCTATATCGGCGAAGGTCAAATTAGCTATGCCGGGCCCGGAGCAGTAAATCGTGGTCAGCTGGCACTTGATATTGTGGAAGAAAGACTTAAGCTTATGGGAGTACAGTTTCAGGAACTGAGATGCGACCTGATTGGCGTTAATTCCCTGCACAGCCCTAAGTTATCGGCAGGCCACGAGCCCTATGAAGTCAGAGCCAGAGTGACGGGCCGGACGCAGAATATGAAAGAAGCTGTCCGTATTGGCAATGAAGTGGAAACGCTGTATACCAACGGGCCGGCCGGCGGTGCGGGAGCCTGGAAAGTTTCCAGAGAGGTAGTCGCAATGGTTTCGGCGCTGATTCCTCGCTCCTTGGTAAAATATACTATACAATACGAGGTGTTGTAAGATGAAACTACGTGAAGTGGCACACTCCAGAACAGGTGATAAAGGAAATACCTCTAATATATNNCCTGGAAATACCGGAAAGATAACACATATGAGGAATCCCGCCTGACAGTGGGATTCCTCATTGCATACTGTGAATACTTGCAACAACACGGGAGGAAATAATGGATAAAGTAATCACCATAGAGCAGTGCCGGGAATATCTTTCCCATGACATAACATTGGCAATAGGTGGATTTTTAGCTGTAGGGACACCGGAAACCCTGATAGATTGCTTGGTCGAGCAGCAATTTCAAAATTTAACTGTTATTGGCAACGATACATCATTTGTTGATAAGGGAATTGGCCGCCTAATCGCGGGGCATCAGGTAAAAAAAGCAATTGTATCGCACATTGGGACGAACCCCGAGACGGGCAGGCAAATGCACAACGGCGAGCTTGAAGTAGAATTAGTGCCCCAGGGGACATTGGCTGAACGCCTGCGGTGCGGTGGCTCCGGTCTGGGCGGTGTATTAACTCCTACGGGCCTGGGAACGATTGTTGCTGAAAACAAACAGATTATTCATGCTAACGGTCAGGACTATCTGCTGGAGCTGCCCTTACGGGCGAATGTGGCACTGATTAAAGCTACGATGGGAGACAAAAGCGGCAATCTAATTTGCCGCAGATCAACCCGTAATTTTAATCCTGTAATGGCTATGGCAGCAGATCTTGTCATTGCCGAAGTGGGTACGATCGTTGAAGTTGGCGAAATTGATGCTGACCATGTTATGATTCCCGGAATATTTGTAGATTACATTTGCCTATCAGGGAGGACTGTTGACAATGGATGCTAAAGAAATAATTGCCAGACGAGTTGCACTTGAGTTTAAGGATGGGAATGTTGTCAACTTAGGAATTGGCATTCCTACCCTGGTTGCTGACTATATACCTCAGGATATTAACGTCCTGCTCCATTCGGAGAACGGCTATATTGGCTTGGGGCCGGCTGTTCACCCTATTGACCCCGACGTGGTCAATGCCGGAGCAAAACCGGCTTCTGTCATCGCCGGAGGAGCCATGTTCGACAGTGTAATGTCCTTTGCTATTGTCCGTGGCGGTCATCTCGACTTTACCGTGCTCGGAGCGCTGGAAGTTGACAGCAGCGGCAATCTCGCTAACTGGATGGTTCCCGGTAAAATTGTCCCCGGCATGGGCGGAGCCATGGATCTGGTCGTGGGAGCCAAGCAGGTTATTGTTGCGATGGAGCATGCTGCTAAAGACGGTGCTCCCAAGATTGTCAAAGAGTGTACGCTGCCGTTAACAGGAAAGAGCGTAATAACGAAAATTGTAACCAATCTGGCTGTTTTCTGTGTAACTAAGCTAGGCCTGGAACTAACCGAGGTTGCGCCGGGAGTAACAGTAGAGCAGGTACGGGGCGCTACGGAGGCCGAGTTTAGTATTTCTCCGTTCCTCATAGAAATGGCAATTTCTTAGAAATTTTAACAAAAAGTGACATAAAATTGTTATGGTTGAGAGGAAATTTATTACCTGCACAGAATACAATAAACTCAGGGGTGTGTCATCACTACAATATTTCCTTCAAAGCTTTCTCAGGTGTCGCGTGCAGTAAAAGGATAATAAATCCTTTGTGGTAACTGGCGAATAGGCGCGGGACGAAGCGGAAAAAGTAGTATAGTACATCCTTAAAAAAGGAGTGAGTTGTATTAGCAAGGTAGATTTTCAACCGGTAGTAGCCATTTTGGAAGACGTTATTCAACCGGGAAACAGTGATGATGTGGCGGAAAAACTAGGTGCGGTTATTGAAACATTAGATGGTATAAAAGAGGCTCTTCCTCAAGAGGAAGAAGAAATCATTGATGCCATTGATGAAATTCAGGACTATTTGGATTTCATTCTAACCACGAATGATTCGCTTGACACTGTTGACCGTAAAGAAGAAATAGCCGATATTATTGGCGAATTAAAACGTTTATCGTAAATGCATTAAGAGCATTATTTGCCTGTTAAGCCGGCAAATAATGCTTTTTTATAGTCTTTTGAGTAACTGTACGGCTTCTCGCTTTGCCTTTTTGCTCAGTAAGATTGATAGGTTACCTGGGAAAAGCCCTAGTTCGTACTTTTGTCATCGCAANNTTTTCCAGAAGGGCCGAAAAGAACGAAGAACGGGAAAAGAAGGGCCTAATCATTTAATGAGGTGAAGAATTTGATCCAATTGCCAATAGACGCTATTTTACCGTCACTTAAAGAGGTGCTCCGGTTACCTGGCAATGCTGTATTGGTAGCGGCTCCCGGAGCGGGAAAGACTACCCGGGTACCGTTGGCCCTGCTGCGGGAGCCGTGGTTGGATGGAAAGCGTATCCTCATGCTGGAACCACGGCGGCTGGCAACCCGTGCTGCGGCCCGGTATATGGCCTCGCTGCTGGGTGAGCAGGTGGGTGGAACGGTGGGCTACAGAGTTCGCCTGGACAGTAGAGTAGGCACCAAAACCAGAATTGAAGTGATCACCGAAGGTATTCTGACAAGAATGCTGCAAAGTGATCCGATGCTCAGTGATGTGGGATTGATTATTTTTGATGAATTTCATGAACGGAGCCTGCAGGCTGATTTGGGGCTGGCACTGACGCTGGAGTCCCAGTCAGTACTGCGAAGTGATCTGCGTATACTCGTGATGTCTGCAACGCTTGACGCTCAGCCAGTTGCTGCCTTACTCAATCAGGCACCTGTTCTGGTCAGTGAGGGCCGTCAATTTCCGGTAGAGACTTGCTATTTGGAACGTCCGCTGCAGGGCAGTCTGGAAGATGCTGTGGTTCAGGCGATTTCTACTGCTCTTGCACGTCATTCAGGCGATGTGTTGGTCTTTCTGCCCGGAGCCGGTGAAATTCGCAGGGTCGAAAGAAAATTAGCTGGTATAGTTGCAGGCCCTGATGTCAGGATAGCGCCGCTTTACGGCAACTTATCACCGGCCCTGCAGGATCTGGCGATTGAACCGAGTCCGGCCGGCCAGCGCAAAGTGGTTCTGGCTACCTCGATTGCCGAAACCAGTCTGACGGTAGAAGGCGTTCAGATCGTTATTGACAGTGGCCGCATGCGGATTCCCCGTTTTTCCCCCCGGACCGGGATGACCCGGCTGGAGACTGTCAGCGTTTCGCATGCATCTGCTGATCAGCGCCGGGGCCGGGCAGGGCGATTAGGACCANNGGACAGTACGGGAAGATTTGCGGCTGGAAGAGCAACGTATTCCGGAAATCAGAGCAGCCGATTTAGTTTCTCTTGTATTGGAGCTGGCCGTTTGGGGCGTGCGGCAGCCTGCAGACCTTAAGTGGCTTGATGTGCCGCCGGAAGCTGCCGTTCAACAGGCAAAAGAACTGCTCCAGCAAATGGGAGCAATAACAAGAGAAGGACAGATAACGGGTCATGGAAAACAAGTAGCGGAAATGGGCTTCCATCCAAGGTTAGCTCATATGATCATTCAGGCCATAGCACAGCGGCTTGGCCGGCTGGCTTGTGAAGTGGCAGTACTGCTTAACGAACGGGATGTTTTCCAGGGGGATGGCAGTCGTGATGCGGACCTCAGGTTACGGGTGGATGCCCTCCGGCAAGGTGGGCAGGTTGGTACACGACGAATCGATGAAGGGCTATATCAACGGCTGCGTGCTGAGCTGCAATACCTGCAAGGCAGCCTTTCACTCGGGACAGATAGGAAAATAGATAGCGGCGACTGCGGCTTGCTGCTGGCCTTAGCCTACCCTGACCGCATTGCCCAAAGACGCAGCGATGGGCGGTATCTGCTCAGAAACGGCAGAGGAGCTGTTTTGCCTGCTATGCAAGCCCTTAGTGCTGAAAGTTATCTGGTAGCAGCCGAGCTTGATGACAAAGGAATCGAGAGCCAAATTTTGCTGGCAGCTCCTGTTAGTATCGATTGTTTGCGAATGCACTTTCCTACACAGCTTGAAGAACGGCGGCAGGTGTTTTGGGATACCAACGCCCAGGCAGTACGAGGACGCCAGCGGGAATACTTGGGAGAACTGCTTTTGCAGGATGCGCCTGTTGTTCCTAGCCGTGATGAGTGTCTGGAAGCACTAGTGACCGGCATCGCCCAAACGGGTCTGGATATTCTCCCCTGGACTAAAACAGCCAGACAATGGCTCTGGCGTATAAGGTTTATGCATTGTATTGAGCCAGAGCACTGGCCGGACACGTCTGAAGAATATTTAACTGCTACGCTCGCTCACTGGCTGGGCCCTTATGTTTATGGCATGAGCAGCAGTGCCGAGCTGCAGCGGCTCAATATGACGGCTGTTCTGGAGAGTCTGCTTACCTGGCAGCAACGGCAGCAGCTCGATAAAGACGCACCAACCCATATTACCGTTCCAAGCGGGCAAAACATTGCCGTTAACTATAGCAACCCGGAGGCACCTACGCTGGCAGTGCGGCTGCAGGAGCTGTTTGGACTTAGTGAAACGCCGTGTATTGGCGGCGGCAAGGTTCCCTTAACGCTGCAGCTGCTTTCACCGGCTCAGCGGCCGGTGCAGGTAACACGGGACTTGCACAGCTTTTGGCAGACAACGTACTTTGAAGTTCGCCGGGAATTGATGGGCCGCTATCCGAAACATTACTGGCCGGAAAACCCGCTGACTGCCCAGGCTACACACCGTGCTAAACCCAAAATGTTGACTTGATCATAAGATCTGGTGCTGACTAAATAGTCTTTTCTTTACATCCCCTTGTTTTATGGTAATATAGAAAAGTAATTTAATGAAATAGTAAGATGAATTCACAGAAGCTAGTGTCTTGGCAAAGTTGTGAATTAGAATTAGACAGTGTAGATTTTATTGCAATGCAACAAGACACTACTATATTTGTTTTATTTGATTGAGGGGGAAAAGAGTGAAAAAGAAGATAGCAGCAGCAGTTTTCGGCTTACTTATGGCAGGGATAACTGCCGTATATGCATCACCGGTAACAGATTTCGAAAAAGGCCATGTAACAGTAGAATTTGGCAGTACGCTGAATTCCACGTTTAATGGCTCTGGTGAGGTAACGGGGGAAGCCGGCGGTAAGTCAGGCTTTAAGTATGGCGTTACAGCAGGATTGGGTGACGATTGGGCTATACAGTTTAAAGGTGGCAAATTTAAATCTGAAGATTTTACAGGCAAATCTCAATCTTATCCCGGTGTAACTGTTAATACTTATGGTAAATCAACGCACCAGGAGTTCAACTTAATTCGCCGCATAAGCCCGAATGTATCAGCAGTTGCTGGTTGGGTACAAAATAAGTTCTCCTACAGCAATACGGTAGAACCGGCTACCATAGCTTCTTTTCATGTCGGCTTCATGGCTGACCAGAAGCTAAGTGAAAAAGCAACATTATTTGCAGCAGTCCTTGGCGGCAAAGATGTCCTGTTCTGGGAAGCTGGTGTTAGCTACAAAATTGCTAAAGATGCGCACTTTAATGTTTCCTATGGCGAAAGGAAATTTAAAAATGTTGATCTTGGAGTGGAAATACCACCAGTTATTTCACTACATGCTAAAGAAGATTATAAATTAAAAGGCATTACCTGCCTGTTCTCAGTAGACTTTAAATAATAGAATATCAATTCCGGCTTCTCATTAGGAGAGGCCGGTTTTTTTATAAATAAAAAGGGGACAGTCCCTTTTTTACAAAGTGAAATACCGAAAGACGGCAAGGGCAAATTTTAGTACAATTAGTTTGTTCAATAGCAAGTGCAATAAAAAAATAGTTTATAGCCGATTTAAGAATATTATTCTTTTTAAAGTATGTTAAAAATAATAATATTCTAATATATGAAATATGAGCAGAATTTAAATATTGATAAATAGGATTGAACAGAATTATAATAACCTTGAGGTGAATGTATATGGACCAGAAAGATAAAAAAATTCTTGCGCTGCTGCAAAAGAATGCCCGAATGACAAATGTTGAAATCGCCAGGCAGATTGATCTTGCACCGTCTGTAACCTTAACCCGGATCAAGAAGCTTGAAGAGCAAGGCATTATACAAGGTTACGAGGCTAAATTAAATCCGAATTTAGTCGGTTTGGATATGCTGGCGTTTGTATTAGTCAAAGTCATTGGGCCGACCGATATTGAAGGCAGGTTAGTTAAAATACCAGGAGTACAGGAAGTTCACAACATTGCCGGTGACGATTGTTATCTAATTAAGGTGCGAACGCGCAATACGGAGGCACTAAGCCGGTTATTAAAGGAAAACCTTAGAGAAGACCATATCTCGACAAAGACAATTATCGTATTAACCATACTGAAAGAAACAACTGAAATGATAGTCAATTAAGGGAGGAACTACCATGAATTTGACATTACCAATCGCAGCAGGTTTGCTTGCTGTATATATTTTCTGGGGCGGCACATATTTGGCAATGAAGTTTGCAATAGAAACAATGCCCCCCTTCATGATGGCCGGAATACGGTTTATGACAGCCGGTGCTATTGTATATGCCTGGCAGGTATACAGGGGAACTCCGAGTCCAACGGTTACGCATTGGAAAAATGCTGCTATTGTTGGCGGCTTGCTGTTGCTAGGCGGCAATGGCGGAGTCGTTTGGGCCGAGCAAATGGTTTCCAGCGGTATTGCCGCCATTATTGTTGCCACTGTACCGTTATGGATGGCATTGATAGCCTGGCTGTGGCAGGGGGGCAGCCGTCCTAACGGTATGGTTATGAGTGGCTTGTTAATTGGATTTATGGGAATTATTCTGCTTGTAAAGAGTTCAGGTGGCAGCGATTTGAGTGGTACAACCACTCCCTGGGTTGGTTATGCTGCATTAGTCGCTGCTTCCCTTTCCTGGGCAATTGGCTCAATATATTCACGGATTGCGAAACTGCCTGAGGCACCTTTACTGGCAATTGCCATGCAAATGCTGACAGGCGGGTTTTTCTGCCTAGTGTTTGGTATGATTACCGGTGAGGGCGGAAGGTTTGATGTGACGGCAATTTCCTTACAATCGGCTCTGGCGCTAGGCTATTTAATCTTTTTTGGCTCCATTGTTGGGTTTAGTGCATTCATCTGGCTGCTAAAGGCGGCTGATCCGACAATTGCCTCTACCTATGCTTATGTAAATCCAATTGTGGCGGTTATCCTCGGCTGGGCCTTGGCTGGTGAACAGATGACGCTGCAAGCTGCGTTGGCGGCGCTGATCATTGTAATCTCGGTTGTTATGATTACAAAAGGTAATCAACAAAAAGGAAAAGCCTATGCTGCTCCCCAAGCAGTTGTAGGGAAAAATTCATAAAATAGCAGGCAATTGAGCGGAAAGTGACGAATCTTATATCGTTATTGGGATACAAGGAGGTAGTTGATTTGAAAGTTCTCGGTCTCGTTGCTTCACCGCGCAAGCTGGGTAATTCGGAAATACTGGTCAAAGAGATGCTGGCTTCATTGCCCGCTGAAGTTGATAAAGCAATGATTCATCTGCCCTCACTGCAAATTGAGGCTTGCAAGGCATGTTATGCCTGTCTGCCGGAAGATAAAAACTGTATGATCAGCGATGATCTCGCTTTTTTACTAGAGCGTATTAAAGAAGCGGATGCTGTTATACTTGCATCTGCCTGTTATTTTCTTGGCTCTCACACGAGTATAAAAACCATTACAGACAGGTTGATTGCGGTTATGGCTAACAGCCGGGAATTCAGTGGCAAAAAGTGTGTTACTGCTACCGTTTACGGCATACCCGGCTGGGATGGCTACGCCCGCGAAGCGGTTAATAACTTTGCCCGCTTTCTGCATTTGGATGTTGTAGGCGATATGCAGGTGCAGGCAGCCAGTCCCGGTGAAGTAGTTGAACCGGAAATACTGGCAACAGCACGTAAGCTTGCCAATCAATTGATTGATCCGGCGGCAGCTCCGGTTTCGGCAGCAGAGGCGGTTCTTGCCTGTCAAGTATGTGGCAGCAGTATGCTGCAGGTGCGGCCAAGCGGTCAGGTGCGCTGTAGTATGTGCAATGCTGGCGGTGAACTAAAAGCGGATGGTGAAGGCTATACAATCGTTTTTGAAAAGACCGGACACCGGCGCTTTTCCCAGGAGGGAATGGCTGAGCATGGCCGCCTGCTGGAAGAAGTGAAGAAGAGTTATATTGCCAACCGTCAGGAATTATTCCGGCGCCGGAAACCATATGATGCGTATGACTGGTGGGTCGTACAGGAGGGGAAATAATGTATACAATTGTTTTATTTGATTTGGATGGAACGTTAACTGATCCGAAAATCGGGATTACTACTTGCGTGCAATATGCTTTGCAAAAAATGGGGATTGAAGAACCTGACTTAGATAAACTTATCCCCTTTATAGGTCCGCCGCTCACCTATTCGTTTAAAGAGTTCTATCATATGACTGATGAGCAGGCTGAGCAGGCTATTGAGTATTACCGGGAGCGCTTTTCCACAACCGGACTATATGAGAATGCTGTTTTTTCAGGTATTCCTGAGATGTTGGAAGAGCTTCGCCAGCAAGGAAAAACTTTAATTGTAGCAACTTCAAAGCCTACGATTTACTCTGTAAAAATACTGGAATACTTTAAGCTGGATTCTTACTTTCAGTCCGTTGTGGGCAGTAACCTGGATGGAACACGGGTAGAAAAGCATGAAGTAATAGAATATGTTCTGACTGAGCTCGGGGATTATGACCGCAGTCAGATTATTATGGTAGGAGATCGTATGCACGATATCCGGGGAGCCAAGCATAACGGACTTGATGTTGTCGGTGTTGCTTATGGCTATGGCAGCCGGGAAGAACTGGAACAAGCTGAGCCCAATCACATTGTCGATACTGTTGCAGAGCTGAGGGAGTATCTTGTAAAGGGGTAACTGCTGTGTATCAGAAATTGGCGGCCTTTTTTATGACAGGCACTGGCAACTCCTACCGGATTGCCGACTGGAGTTGCCGGATAGCGGGAGAAAATGCAATACCTGCCGAGTTACACCAGATCAAAAGCGGTGAACAGAGCCTTGCTATCCCGAAAGGGGCATTGGCGGTATTTACCTATCCTACTCATGGCTTCACGGCTCCCTGGCTGATGATGAAGTATGTGTGGAAGCTGCCTCAGGGAAAACAAACCCATGCTCTTGTCATGCCCAGCCGGGCCGGAGTGCGGGTAAAAGGCATCTTTATACCCGGTCTGGAGGGGACGGCAGGCTACCTGATTGCATTGCTGCTGTGGCTGCGCGGTTATACCGTCCGGGGAGTAATGGGCGTAGACATGCCCAGCAATTGGACGGCAGTGCACTGGGGGCTGAGTAAGGACAATGCAGCTGTCATAACCGGTATGGCTGAGGCGAAGGTAAAGAGGGGTGTGCAGACAGTTTTAGCTGGGAACAAACATTTTGATGGCCTGGTACAGGTACTAATCGGCTTGATTCTAGCAAAAATATCGCTGATGTATCTGATTCTCGCACAATTGGTATTAGCTAAGCTTTTCTTTGCTTCCGACAGGTGCAATGGCTGCGCACTGTGCCGGGAGATATGCCCTAAGCAGGCTATACGCATGACCGGAGGACAGGAAAGACGTCCGTATTGGTCTTATTCGTGTGACAGCTGCATGGCATGTATGAATTATTGTCCGCAAAAGGCAATTGAAGTCAGCCCTTTGGTGATTCTGCTTTTCGCTTATCTTACTTCAATTCCTGTTGCCGTATATGCCGGCAATTGGTTGGCTAAAAGCTTTGCAATTGAGCTCGAACAACTGCCGCTGGCAGGCTTTAGCATTCAATACCTTTACATACTGCTGGCCGTTGCCGTGACTTACCGGCTGCTGCACATGGCGTTGGGTATCCGGCCCGTGCGCAATCTACTAGGAGCCCTTTCACACACCCGTTTTTTTCGCCGCTATCAGGCTGCCGGAGTCACGCTCAGGCAAATCCATAGGTGATAAGATAATAGCAACTGGTAGGCTGATCTTTCCGGCAGGAAGGTCGGCTTTTTTTGTATCAGTATGAGAACAGGAATCTCATACTGATACGCATTTTGTGATGAGTTTCATCTGACAACCTAAATTAATCAGGCCATCCAGGCCTGAGAGAGCAGTTTTTAAGCTAATGTAAAAAAATGGGGTATTAATAGAAGGAATAATCTGATAATGGCATGAATATTGCAATATTAGTAGTAGCTTTACTTCGGTCTATTCTGAATGTTAGGAGGGAAAGGGGAAAGGAACTTTACGGACGGTAGAAGACATAAGGGGGATGAAAAATGAAAACCAATGTGCAGTTGAATGGGGCAAGTAATGAAAGTATGCTGGAAAAGCTCTTTAAACTGAAGCAAAAAGGTACTGATGTTAAGACAGAGGTATTGGCAGGGATAACCACTTTTGTAGCGCTGGCGTATATTATTTTTGTTAATCCCAATATTCTTGCTGATGCGGGAATTCCCAAAGAGGCAGCTATTGCCGCAACTATTTATTCTACAGCCTGTGCGACCTTGCTGATGGGGTTATGGGCTAATTTCCCTGTGGCCGTTGCGCCCGGTATGGGGCTTAATGCTTTTTTTGCTTATTATGTTGTAGGAGTACTTCATTTGCCGTGGCAAGTTGCGCTGGGAGCCGTTTTCTTTTCGGGAGTGCTCTTTCTCATTTTGACACTAGGCGGCATACGACAGGCTATTATTAAAGCGGTACCTATGAATCTCAAATACTCTATCGGAATTGGCATAGGACTTTTTATTGCATTTATCGGTTTGAAAAACGCGGGCATTATTGTTGCCGACAAAGCAACCTTTGTTACCGTTGGCAAATTGACAGCCATTGAACCATTATTGGCCTGCATCGGTCTGGTTATTACTGCCGTCATGATTGCAAGAAAAGTGAAAGGTGCAATTTTAATTGGTATTTTGACAACTACCTTATTAGGTATGGTTTTTGGTGCTGTTCCTGTACCGAAAGGCATCAATGATATTATGAGTTTCCAATTGCCCAGTCTGGCGCCTACTTTTATGCAGCTTGATATTGCCGGCGCCTTGGCATATGGCATTTTCTCCATTATTTTTACTTTTACAATAGTCGAGCTCTTTGACAATATGGGAACCTTAATTGGCTTGACAAGCAAAGCAAAATTGATGGATGATAAAGGGAACATAGAGAATCTCGATAAAGCGTTAACTACTGACGCGGTAGGAACCTTAATCAGTGCCGCAGTAGGTACTTCGACAGTTACCTCTTATGTGGAAAGTGCAGCAGGTATTGCCGAAGGCGGGAAAACAGGACTGACTGCGGTTACTGTTGCTGCACTCTTTTTGGTTGCTTTGGTGTTCAGTCCGCTTATCGGTCTGGTGCCGGGCTTTGCTACCGCACCTGCATTAGTGCTGGTAGGAGCGCTAATGATTAGTGCAATCCGTCATGTTGAGTTTGAAGATATTACGGATGGTCTGCCTGCTTTTATGACTATCATTATGATGCCCCTTACTTTTAGCATCGCCAATGGCTTTGCTTTTGGTTTTATTAGTTATACATTCTTAAAAACTTTAGCTGGACGCACCAAAGAAGTGAGCCTGTTTATGTGGCTTATTTCAGCAGCATTCCTGATTAACTTCTATATGCGACTTCATTAAACAAATAAACAAGGGGGACTCATGAGCAAAAAGCCGATTGAAACGTTGATTGCAGTGGCAGCGGGACGGCAGGCCGCAGACCTTGTTCTGAAAAACGGCCAGGTCTTTAATGTCTTTACCGGACAGTTTGCTAGCGGAGATGTTGCTATAGTGGGAGGCTATGTAGCAGGAGTAGGCAGTTATACGGGACTGAAGGAAATAGACTGCACGGGATTAATTCTGACGCCTGGTTTTATTGATGGACACGTGCATGTGGAAAGCGCTATGGTCAGCCCTGCCGAGTTTGTCCGGGCCACTTTGCCCCAGGGAACAACTAGTGTTGTGGCTGACCCCCATGAAATAGCCAATGTCGCCGGTAAACGAGGCCTGCAGTATATGCTGAATGCTTGCGCGGACCTTCCTATGAATATCTATTTTATGCTGCCTTCCTGCGTTCCGGCCACGCTGCTCGAAACCTCCGGTGCTGCATTGGCTGCTGCCGACTTGGCCGAGTGGCTTGATCACCCTCTTGTATTAGGTCTGGGCGAATTAATGGATTATCCGGGAGTAGTCGAGTGCCATGAAGCAGTTATGGCAAAGCTGAAAGCAGCGGAGCATAAGCTGGTGGATGGACATGGTGCGGGCTTAACTGGAAAAAATCTCACAGCCTATGCGGCGGCGGGTATTCATTCTGATCATGAGTGTACTACGCCCCAGGAGGCAATAGAGAGATTATCACAAGGCCTGTATGTCATGCTGCGGGAAGGAACCGCAGCCCATAATCTGCTTGACTTATTGCCTGCTCTTAATGCTACGACCGCCCGGCGCTGCCTTTTTGTTACGGATGATCGCCATCCGGGAGATTTGATCCGGCTTGGCCATATTAATCACATGGCAAAGACAGCTATCCAAGCGGGACTGGAAGTGGCTACTGCTATTCAAATGGCAACCTTGAATGCAGCCGAATGTTTCCGGCTTTATGAGCTGGGCGCTATTGCCCCGGGCTATCGCGCGGATATTCTCGCCTTTCCAGATCTTAAGAACTGGCAGCCTTCGCTGGTATTTAAAGACGGCTGCCTGGCAGCCCGTGATGGTCAGGCGTTATTTAGCCCGCCTCCTGCTGCAGCACAAGCTGTGTATAGCACAGTCAGGGTGGCAGATATTGCTGCAGATGCCTTACGGATCGCTGCCAGTTCTTCTCATGCCCGGGTTATTGAACTAATCCCCCAACAGATTGTAACAAAAGAACAGCGTATGGTTGTACGGGTGCAAGACGGACAGTTCCTGCCAGACCCAGAGCAGGATATTATTAAACTGGCTGTCTTTGAGCGGCATCATCAGTCCGGACGGATTGGTTTGGGCCTGCTGCGCGGTCTGGGGCTGAGAGCAGGTGCGATTGCTTCCTCGGTTGCCCATGACGCGCACAATCTGATTGCCGCTGGTACCTGTGATGCGGATATTTTGGCGGCAGTAGAAGAAATCAGGTGAATGCAAGGGGGCCTGGCAATTGCGGTGGAGGGTAAGATTATTGGATCGCTTGCGCTGCCAATTGCAGGTCTAATGTCTGATCAACCTATCGAAAGAATTCATCAAGAACTGGAAATGTTACTGGACCAAGCTCGTGAGCTGGGAGTAAGACCGGAATTTGATCCATTTTTGACACTGGCATTTCTCAGCCTGCCGGTCATTCCTGATTTAAAATTGACCGACTATGGCCTGGTAGATGTCAATACAAGGACCATTGTGCCCGTATCGTGCTGAATTCAAGAAAAAAAGAGTACTGTTCTTTACAGAACAGTACTCTTTTTCTTGTGAACAGGACTGCTAAGCGTACCTGGATAACACTTGAAACTGATAACCAAATTCTTCAATTTCTTCGCGGGAGAGAATAACACCTTCAGGCGGGCGGCTGTTTAGCTTAAAAATAAGGGCTTGCTGGCCTGCTTCCTGATGAAAATCAATTCTATTTAATGCGACCTCTGTTCCCAGAAGATCAGTCAGTACTTCTGCCGTAGCCTGATGCCCCACTGCCGAAATAATTGCCGGAGCAGAGTGGATGAGATCTTTCGCTTCATCTAATTTGATGGTGCGGCAGGAATATTCTCCTTCTGCTGTAATGATGGCGCCGTTCAAGATAGCAATCGGTTTCCTGTTTTCCATTTTTCTTCTCCTTATCGTAAGTAATGATAATAGTTAAACTTAGCCGTTTTTATTTATTATAACATGAATTTATCCTTAGATTATTCTTTACAGCTTAGCCTGTAATTTTTTTGATCACCAAAGGCTTTTACTTCACATAGAATATCATAGGTACCTTACCAATAGTAACATAAGGAGGCGTTGTTTATGGCTGATGATGCACGTGGATGTTTTGGCGGCGGAAGTTGGTTCATCATCATTATCATTATTATTCTGCTGTTCTTCTTTATCGGCGATTGGGATGTTTGATTAGTTAGCGCTTTTGGTCCTCGCTCCGGCGGGGACTTTTTGTTTGTTGTCAATTTGAAACTGCTGGCTTGTTATGGTACGATAATTACAATATTACAATCAGCAGGAGGGCTGTATATGAAGCAGAAAATACGGATTGGAATTGTTGGGTACGGTAACTTGGGAAAAGGAGCGGAATTTGCTGTAAGCCAAACCCCGGATATGGAGCTGGTGGCAGTTTTCTCGCGCCGTAAGCTTAGTAAAACACAAAGCGGAGTTCCTGCAATTTTACTGGATGAAGCGGAAAAATACAGCGATAAGATCGATGTTATGCTGCTCTGCGGCGGTTCGGCTACCGATCTTATTGAGCAAGGCCCCCGTTTTTCAGTCTTATTTAATACGGTAGATAGCTTTGACACACATGCCAAAATTCCTGAGTATTTCACAACTATGGATACTGCAGCCAAAGGAGCAGGTAAAGTAGCTACAATCTCAATTGGCTGGGATCCGGGACTTTTCTCACTGAACCGATTACTTGGCAATGCTGTTTTACCTCAGGGGAAAGACTATACTTTCTGGGGAAAAGGAGTTAGTCAGGGACATTCCGATGCCATTCGCCGTATTCCCGGAGTAAAAGATGCCAAACAGTATACTGTTCCTAAGCAGGAAATCATTGAGGATGTCCGGTCAGGAAAGGACACAGTCAATTCGGCAAAAGAAACACATAGCCGCGACTGTTATGTTGTGGCTGAACCGGGGGCAGATCTTGCCTTCATTGAAAAGACAATTAAAACTATGCCTCATTATTTTGTTGGTTACGAGACTACCGTTACCTTTTTATCTGAGGCCGAATTTCAGTCCAGCCACGCTGGAATCCCGCATGGAGGAATTGTTTTCCGCACCGGGCAAACCAGTCCCGGAGTTGGACATGTAGTAGAATTTGCACTCACATTGGACAGCAATCCGGAATTTACTGCCAGTGTGCTGACGGCTTATGCCCGGGCTGCTTACCGCTTAAGCCGGCAGGGTGCGGTGGGGGCGCATACTATTTTTGATATACCGCTAGGCTTTCTGTCACCCCAATCACCTGAGGAGCTTCGTAAGAATCTCCTGTAGTTACAGGGAAAACAAATCCTTTGGCTGCAGTTCATCAAACTGCAGCCAAAGGATTTGTGTCATTAATCATTGCCGAGCATAGTCATGTAAAGCTCTTACTGTATGCCAGTAAGGGCTTTGTTCTATTTTCACTGTTTTTTATTTTATATCCATATTATTCTAAAAAAAATCTAAAAATAGGCAGTTATACTTACCGTAGCAGGTAAAACAACGAATCGGTGTCGATTGATCACCGGCATCGTCGTTCGCTTACATAAATAGGTTGCGCTAAAGGGAAGATAACTGGTCTTCTTGTACAACCAGTTGACTAATCAGTCAGCTGGTTGTACATCCATAAAATTACGCATTCTTAAGGGGTGAATGGCTATGAATAAAATAATGAAAAAAGTCACGGTTTTTTCCATGATTGGTCTGATGCAAGTCGGCTTAGGCGTTTCTGTGATTGAGGCCTCCCCATTTCAGCCCGGCTCGCAACGGTTTGAGCAGCAGCAGCGGGACGACAGGCATCGGCAAGAACAGGAACGGAACCATAGAATAAAAGCAGAAAACGAACGACATGAGCGAGAAATGAAACGCCGCCCTCACGAATCAAAAAAAGATTGGCATCAGCGTCAAAAGCAGGAAAAAGAGCGCCATCAAAAGGCGATACGGGATATAGCGGCACTATTGATCAGCCGGTCCCACTAAATAGAAATATCATAATGTAGGAGGAAAAATCATGAAAAAGTGTTTACTGGTTGTTGCTGCATCTTTAGCTCTATCCGGTGTTGCGATGGCCGCACCTGTGACCAATATTGAGAAAGGCGAAACTAATGCAGGCTATATATACTGGAATCCGAACGTAGAATATAATTCGCTTGACCTGGGAAGTGCCAATGCAAACGGCTTCTTCGTTGAGACGGCTCTTTCAGATAAAGTGATCGTAGGGGTAGAGACGATTAAAGGGAAGAAATCGGCGACTGACAGCGGGATAACATCGAGCATGGATGCGAGATTTACCGATGTGACGCTGCAATATAAGCTGTCTGATCAGGTGAGACTGATTGCCGGAAACCGCAATTATGACTCTAACTCGTCTGTTACCTACCTTGGCTCTGATAACATATCAACGAACAAGTTTATTACCGGTCTTAGCGCCTCAACTGTACTCGGTGAAAAAATGACGGGTTATGCGAGTGTACTAACCAATTCAATCGGAACGGACTGGCAGGTTGGTGTTAACCGGAATATGACTGAAAACGTAGATTTCAATGTGAACTACCGATACTATGATGGAGATACGGCAACGCTGAAAGGCATTGGTGCCGGACTGGTATGTAAGTTCTAATGTAAAAGCTGGGCCTAAAGCAAATTTTAGGTCCAGCTTTTTTTATTTCAAATAAAGAAGCTACTATTGACTCATGGAAAAGCTACAAAAGTCCTATTAAAAAAGGCTAAATTTATTTCGAATAATTAGTGTGGGACTGGTTCTCAGTCGCAGAGATAAACATATAAGGAGGTAGTATATGGATGCTCGCATTGTCAACCCCTTTATTGCGGCGTTGTCAAACATACTACCACAATTGGGATTTAAAAATGTGGTTAGGGGAAAAGTCCTAATGAAAAACCAGTTTATTGACTGCCTGGGTGTTGCAGTGAATGTAGGACTTGCTAATCAGGTTTCCGGCAATGTAGTTTTTAATATGACTGAAAATTCGGCGAAGGGTTTATCGTCAGTTATTATGATGGGGACGCCCGTATCGCAGTTAGATGATATTGCGCAAAGTGCAATCTGTGAGATGGTGAATATGGTTACCTCAAATGCAGCAAATGCACTCAGCCAGGAAGGTGTCGCCATTAGATGTGAACCTCCCAGGTTGTCGCAATCCACGGCTAAGGTTAAAGTTTGCAATAATAATTTTATCGGCATTGAAATGGCAGTCGATGAGCTGCCTTTTGAAATAGTAATTGGCATGAATTAGCCAGGCGGTGTTTTCATGAATAGAACAGTTTTATCAACGAGACAGGACAACCGGTATCCAATCACCGCAGCGGATGAAAAGACGCAAGATGGCCGGTATCAGATTACGGTAACGGATGCTGGTGTGTTTCTTAGTGTTTGGCCGCCGGTTAACAGTGGATTACCGGTAGCAACGGCTGCAGTTATTCAAGATATGACGAAACGGCAGCTTTTGAATTTTGATAGTGATTTTGTAGCTAAAGTAATTAAGGAGGCTCTCGGAGTCCCGGTACTGCTTGTCAATTCTCTGCCATCCCAGGATGGGCGGTATCAAATTACGGCAACCGATTCCGCTGTTTTTCTCAGTGTCTGGCCGCAGGTGAATGGTGGTTTACCTGTGACTAGAGCGGCAATCATCCAGGACTTGACCAGTCGGAATCTACTGGATTTCGATAAAGACTTCCTGTCTATTGTAATTAAAGAGGCTGCTGGGACTCCGGTGCAAATTATTAACTCTTTGCCGTCTGAGGATGGCCGGTATCAGATCACGGCAACAGATTTAGGAGTATTTCTCAGTGTTTGGCTGCCGGTTAATGCTGGATCACCAGTGTCTAAAACTGCAATTATGAAAGATTTAGCTGAGCAAAATTTCCAGGATTTTGACAGTGATTTCCTATCCAGGATCATTAGAGAGGCGACTGGCACACCGGTACTGATTATGAATTCGGTACCGGCAATTCAGTTGACCCCTCATATTCGTGTAAAGGTAGGACTAAATCGTCTGGAGGCAAGAGTTACTATAGTTGTTCCTCCTGATTCTCCCAGTGTTACGAAGGATCAAATTCTGGATAAGCTTGAAGCTGCGGGGGTTGTCTTCGGCATTGACGAAGGGGCTCTTGAAGCACTGACAGAGACCCGTAATGCAGCAAATATTGTCATTGCCCGTGGTATTCCAGCGCGTGAGGGAGACAGTGCTTATCTCAAATTCTATGTTGATCCTGACCTGCAAGGCCGCCCGGAGGAACTGGAGGATGGACGGGTTGATTTTAAAGAAATCAACAGTTTTCTCTGTGTAGAAGAAGGGCAGCTGCTAGTAGAAAAAATTCCTGCTACGGCAGGGACGGAGGGCATAGACGTATATGGTAAGCCTCTCCCGGCGAAGCGGGGAAAAGATAAGCCCATGCCAATTGGCAAAAATGTGATTGTTGTTGATGATTGGCGGCTTTATGCCGCTATTAACGGTCACCTGCACATCTTTCTTGATAAAAGGATCAATGTACTGCCGGTCATCGTAATTGATGGCGATGTTGACTACAATACTGGTAATATTGAGTTTAAAGGCAGTGTACTGGTACGGGGGTGCATTCAGCCGGGATTTAGTATAAAGGCAGGTGGAAACGTCGAGGTCTGTGACAGCATTTGCGGCGGTACGGTAGAAGCAGCCAGTATTGTTGTCCACAAAGGCATCCAGGGAATGAATCGCGGTGTTATCAAGGCTCGCGAACGTATCGTAGCCAATTTTATCGAAAATGCTGCTGTATACGCAGATGAAGAGATTGTTGTCAGCGATGCCGTAATGAACAGCACGCTATCCGCCGGCAGCAGGGTTATTGTCGAAGGCAAGCGGGGACTCATCCGGGGCGGAAGGATATCAGCCGGAGAAGTCATCCTGGCTGCCACTGTCGGTAACAAATCCGGTATTGTTACTGAGCTGGAAGTGGCCGTAAACCCGTTCCTGAAAGAAGAATTGCTGAACTTGCGCGAAAAAATACGCAAAGATCAGCTGCTTTATGAAGAATTAAAATTGTCGCTGGCATATCTTTGCAGCCTCGACAGCCAGCAGCTTTCTGGTGCGAAACAGGAAATGCATAAAAAAACGGAGGCACAATTCAAGGCTGTAATAGAAAGTATGGAAGGAATGCGTCAGCGCATTGCCAATATTGAAATGATTCTTTGCTCCTTAAAGCCTGGCAGGATACGCGCTTCCGGTACTATTTATCCAGGCACAAAAATGGCGATTGGTTCAGCTGTAAAGACGCTTAAGGATACCTTGCAATTTGTTTCTCTGTATGTCCAGGCAGGCGAAATTACGTTTGGCTCACTGCGGTAGAGGTTATGAATTGGTAATTACATATTCAGAATCTCAATATCATCCTTGGCTTATTAAGAGCAGATTGCGAATTAGCAGTCTGCTCTTTTTAGACTCACGGGGACGGTTCTCTTGAGTCAAATAATATTAAATGCTAAAATATACCTGAGGTGATAGTTATGGCGAGACAAGCGCGGGAAAAAAGCGAAAGTGGAATTTATCATATACTATTACGCGGTATCAATAGGCAGATAATATTTGAGGATAACGAAGATAAATTAAAATTTTTAGAATGCCTGTGTCACTACAAAACTGTATGTAGTTATGAGCTTTATGGATATTGTCTTATGGATAACCATATTCATTTACTTATAAGAGAAAGTAAAGAAGATATTGGAGTTATCATGAAAAGAATAGGAGTGCGTTATGTAGCTTGGTATAATCGCAAATATAGTCGATGCGGACACTTGTTTCAAGATCGTTTTCAAAGTGAGGCCGTTGAAGATGAGGCATATTTGTTAGTGGTATTACGATATATTCATCAGAATCCAGTAAAGGCCGGTATAGTGAATGATATTGCCGATTATTGGAGCAGTAGTCATTGTGAATATAACAATACGAGTCGACTGATCGACTCTGAATATATATTAGGGATGCTTTCGAATAATAAAGAGAAAGCACGTAAAAGATATATTGAGTTTATGAATGACACTGCAGAAAATGATAAATGTCTCGAGTATGAAGAACAAATAACATTAAGAGATGAAGAGGTAAAAGCGCTTATCAAAAAATCGGCTAACGTGAAAACAGCAGTAGAAATACAGACAATGCAGAGATCACAAAGAGATGCACTACTAAGAGAAATCAAAACAATCCAAGGAATATCAACACGGCAAATAGCAAGATTAACTGGAATAAGTCAAAGTGTAGTTGCCAGGGCATAAGTAGAAAAACAATGTGACTCAACAGAACCGTCCCCGCGAGTCTGCGCAAACATTAGCTTGTCTAGAAAATGATAATCATGATAATATAATAGTAAATATTAAAAAGATTGTTTTATCGAATACTATTACAGACCGGCAGAGTTATCATTAAATAGCGGGGAGGCAGACAAATGGTTTTCTATCAATGTGAACACTGTGGGAATATAGCTGGTTTAATTACCGATAATGGTGGCAAGCTCACTTGTTGTGACAAGAAAATGGCCATATTGGAGGCCAATGTAACAGAAGCGTCAGAAGAGAAGCATATCCCGGTTGCCGTTAAAGAAGACAATACTCTGAAGGTTTCTGTAGGTGCTTCACCACATAAAATGCTTCCAGAGCATTATACTTACTGGGTTGCCGTAGCAACGGACAATCGGGATGAATTTGTTTACTTAAAACCCGGCATGGAGCCGGTGGCCACATTCCCTTATACGGGCAAAGGCACTGTATATGCATACTGTAATATCCATGGTCTCTGGAAATCAGAAGTGTAAATCTACGGAATAGTTTTTTCGAATTGACATAAAAGGCGGACCTAAATGTATTAGGTCCGCCTTTTATATGTCAATGCTGAATATCGGCAATCATTCGGGGAATCGTCTGCTTCCAATACTCGCTGTTGCCGTCATCATAGATTACAACGAACAATCTCAGCCGTTTGTCTGCGCCGTTGAGGATATAGCAGTCTGTCCGCAGAACGCGCATGTCATTATATACTTTTGTATATTTGATCACAAGTTGTTCATTGGCAAAGGCCGCTTTGTTTAGCGAGCTATTTTCCAATAACCTGGCATTAGGCGCATTCTGCAGTTTAGCAGCAGCTTCGCTAAGTACGGAATCCAATATTTCGCTGTTTTCCTCGAGGTCACTCCGGTTTACGTCAGGTACTGCGGAGGTGAAAAATAGCTTAGCCGTCCGCCAAATACCGTTGTCATTAACAAGCAGGTTATAACCTGTTTCTTTTTCGGAGGTCTTCACGAGCTCGATGCCTGCCGGAATAGTCAGGATACCGAGGCCGGGAATTATTTTTTGCGTTTGTTTGGCAAAAGTGAGGGAAGAAAGTGAGAGGAGCAGTAAAAAAACGATGAGCGAACATAAACTGATTTTCTTTACCATGAATTACTTCTCCCCTTAGCCGTTGCCACTGACCATATCGAAGATGTGGTTGAAAGGACCAAGCACAGGCTGGGACCTTCTTTCTTTGGTAGTAGTACGGGTATATTCTTGTTGTAGTCTCTTGTTATTTTTTTTCGCGTATGCTGTTACGGCAGTATACCACTTTTCGGTAAGTGTTTCCGGGAGCACTGTAGTCCACAGAGCAGGATTATATTTGTTAGACATATTCTGAAGCATACGACCGGAAGCATCAAAATCAATTCGATTGATTGTCATCACTTCCCGGGTATTGGTTTTTACTAAATAGTTATACAGCGTATAGGTTTGATCAGAAGGTTCAATCGGTGTCTTAACCCATACATTTAGCAATATTTCGTCCCGGTAAGGATCTTTTTCATATTTTAAGGTTTGTGTGTCAAACTGGCTGATCGTGGCATTATCGTAGATTATGTCCTGAAATCTGACGGGTGGTGTAGTTGCTTTTGCATCTGCTGTGGATGCAGTGTAAAGAAGTAGGAACATTGTAAATAAAATAACTGCAGACTTTGATAAATTCATAAAATCACCATCCTTTTTTTAATGAAGCTGTGACCGGAGCTGGTTATCATAAAGTATAGCATATTATCCCATTTATATAATCGTATATCCTGCAGCAATAAATAAGAGCAAAATAAAAATATATGGGGCTGCTTCAGTTATTAACTGAGGCAGCCCTTGTTTCTTACGGAAGTTTGAGAGCTTTTTCTTTAAATAGGTTTTAAGATCCTACTTTAGAATTAAGATCTTTAAAAAATGCAGTTAGGATTCGCTCATACATGTTCTTGGGATTTGAGCTTTCAAATCTGGTAGGCATTTTGGATCGATTATCTACACGTGAGAAAACAGGCTTATTTGTTTTAGAATCATATACATCCCATCGAATTCCTGCATATAAAACTAGCGCGTTTCCTCCCGGTACATAATGGGTTCGATTAACAGGAGTTTGAACAGTTGCGGAGCCATTTGTACCATATACATAAGAAGTCTGAGTTTCTGTAGTTGAGTAAGAGAAACCCTCTTTATATTCTGAACCGGTACCATAAGCGACTATGTTAGCATGGAGTTCAAGATCGACGTAATTAGGCAAGTTTGTTTTTAAAAACTCTAAAGATAATTTTTGATCTTTCTTATGTAGTTCTTCTAAATCAACACCAGTATCATTTTTAATCAATTCTATTAATTTATCAAAAGTAATGAGTTCAACATTCTTAAGTTTTGCGTTTTCCCAATAAGTTTCCTCTATTTGTTTTTCAATAATGCCATTCTTAATTGCATCCGGTACTTGTATAGGATAGATTAATATTCTTTTAGTCTTTTTAAAATCAAAAGTTTTATCTATCCATTCTTGCTTTTCCGCGAAAACAGTAGTACAGACAAACAAAATACAAAGAATACATGTCAGAATAACAATAGGCTTAATTTTGATCATAGTAACTCTCTCCCTTTAATAAATGTAGAATTCCTGAAAATATGAGCTTAGTAAAAGTAGATATACCTCCTTTTATTTACAGCTGAACAAATTTAAGGGGTCTGGTGAAATAATTAACCATTTCTAAATATGTTGCTAAATATTTATCAATGCGGTTTTTTGCTTAAAAATGTGCATTTAAATGTAATAGGAAATACAATACTATGTTCGTTTTATTTGAATATTTAAATTATTACAAATGTATTATAACATGTTTTTTCATGTACGTAAGTTGGCATTAAATAATATATAATAATTAAAAGGGGCTGCTTCAGTTATTAGCTGAGGCAGCCCCTGGTTTCTTACGGAAGTTTATCCATGTTCTCCCACAAGCGTGCAGCAGCTTTGCGGGCTTTTTCGTAAATAGGTTTAACATCAAAGGGGAATTGACCATTTTCCAGAACGATCTTGCCGTTAATGATGACAGACTGTACGTCCCGGCTATCGAGGCCAAAAGCGATATGGCCGCCAATATTCCCTGGCAGTAACGGAGTAGGAGCATCATAGGCGAGTACGGTTAAATCTGCTTTGTAGCCTGCGGCGATTTTACCGAATTGGGCGCCGAAGCTGCGTGACAGAAGATCGTTGCCGTTATACAGGAACTTGAGGAAGCTGTCGGGCCATAAAGGACCGCCTTCGTCTTTGTGCTTAAAGTAGGCAAATTTAAACTCTTCCAGCATATCGCTGCCCATGCCGTCAGTCCCTAAAGCAAAGTTGGTATATTGAGGAATTTTGTGATTGTAGCCGACGTTGTTATTCATGTTAGAACGGGCATTGTGCACCAGGTAGGCATTATGCTGGTTGATCATGGTAATATCCTGGTCAGACAGATACAGTCCGTGAGCAAATAGGGCCTTATCCGTTAAGAGGCCAAAGCCTGCCAGTCTTTCCATAATGTCTTTGCCGTAGATGTGGTGAGAATAAGAAACGTCATAGCGGTCTTCGGCAACATGGATGTGGGCACCGCGTCCGGTCAGCCGCACTGCCTCACCCATCAGACGGAGCGCATCATCCGGAAGGGTCACCGGTGCATGGCCGCCGATCATCGCTTCTACTAAGTAGGCGCTGCCGCCTGCCGCTTTATCTTTATCGCAAAGCTGAGCAAACTCAATATTTTCCCGCACGCAGGCTTCCACTTCAGCCAACCCGCCGTTACGGTCAGTTGTTTCGTAGCAGGTAATACCCCGGAGTCCTGTTTCTGTAAAGGCCTGCTTCAATACCTTTAAGGAGCCTTCAATAAAGGCAGGCGATGCATGGTGATCAATGACTGCCGTAGTACCGCACTTGATGGCCTCTAAGGAGCAGACCATCCCGCTGTAATAGAGTATTTCTTCATCGATGGCCCGGTCCAGTCGCCACCAGAGGTTGCTGAGCACAGAAACAAAGTCGGGAGAGGGCTTAATATTGGCCATAATGCCCCGGGCTAAGCCGGAGTAGAAATGGTTGTGGCTGCAGACAATGCCAGGCATAACTACAGCACCGCTCACATCGAGCACACGATCAGCAGTATAGCTGGCGGCCACTCCTGCGCCGGCTGCAATAATTTCCGTTCCGTCAATTACGATATCCCAGCCGCTATGAATGGCAGGGGGCTGAAATTCAACAACCGTTGCATTTTTTAAAATCAGCATAGATTGATTCCTCCTATTCATCAACAGGGCCAAAAAGGGCTGGCCGCTTACTGTACAACTCATTAAAAATTTCTACCATTTTGCTTAAGTCCTTATTCCCAGCAATGGGCAGGCGTCCCTGAGTCAGTTCGATCGTATACAGCCCATCTGCGAGGCGGATCGATACGGTGTTGTCTTCTACCAGAAAACCAGGGTTACGGCTATTTTCAAAATCCTTTCGCAGGCTGAAGAGCGTAACTTTGTCGGTATAGGGCTTGCCATTCCAGGGACAGAAGGTCGCGCAGTTGCCGCATTCGTTGCAATAAGCGTCAAGATGGACAATCTGGTAGAAATTAGCATATGCATCTGAAGTCATAGGAATAGCCAGATTAGCCCTATTGGGGCACACTTCGACGCACTTATTGCAGACATAGCTGCATTCAAGGCAGCGGCTGAACTCCCGTTTGCCGACACTTGCTTCGGCGGGACGTTCTCCTTCAATTTTAACATCCGATTGCCAGGTAAGGCCAATCTTTTTATTGGCGATTTCCTCCACCTGTTGGGTGGTTGCTTTACTGCAATGCGAAGAGGCTGGCTGCCAGGAGGTGTCGAGGCTTTGGCAAATGGAGTCGGCGGCCTTACGGGCGTCGGCAATTGCTTTAACGATGGAGGCAGGACCAGTTAAGGCATCGCCAACTACGTATACACCGGACTGTGCAGCTTCGGTAACACCGATTTGCCTTAACAAAGCAGTGTTAATATCTTCGCCGATGGCAGTTATAACGGTATCTATCGGGAGCATACGCAATTCATCAGTTGGTTCCGGCCTGCGGCGGCCTGAAGCGTCGGCTTCACCAAGTTTCATCACCCGGCAGACCAGTTTTCCGTCAGCATTGAACTGCTCCGGATTTAAGAGAAAGTGAAACTGGACTTGATCAGCCATTGCCAGCTCGTATTCTTCCTGGTAAGCAGGCATTTCTTTCTGAGTACGGCGGTAGATAACGGTACACGTTTCTACGCCCGGTACTCTGAGCGCGCTGCGGGCGGCATCCATTGCCGTATTTCCTGCACCGATAACAGCGATGTGTTTGCCTAATTGGAGAGATTTAGGCTGATGATTGAAACGGTCTAAAAATTCGAGAGCGGAGAGAACAGGCCGGTGATCGTCCTCACGCTGTAAAGGAAAGGGCTTTTCTGCTCCGGCACCGACTGCAACGATAATATGTTGATAGCCGTCTGCTTGCAGTTTGTCGATTGTCAGGGAGGGATCGCAATGAAAGATAAAATGCACCCCGTGGTCTTGAATGAAGCTGACATCGCTGGCCACGGCATCACTGCTCATGCGGAACTGGGGAATAATGTGACGTGGTGTGCCGCCAGCCGATTCGCGCTGTTCAAAGACGGTAACATCAAAGCCTTCTTTGGCAAGGAAATAGGCTGAGGCCAGCCCTCCCGGACCTGCGCCCAGTACGGCTGCTTTTAGTCCTCGTGGTTTTGTGGCCAATTTCCACTGACGGCGATACTCCTCATAGCCTTTCACGACAGCAATGCGTTTGGCTTCCCGGATGAGTACGGCTCCTTCATAATCCAGGCGCGTACAGTTATATTGGCAGGCATGATCGCAAATGTGGCCGGTAATAGAGGGGAGAGCATTTTTTTCATAAATTAGCGCCAGTGCTTCGGCGTAGCGTTCTTCGCCAACTAAGCGGATATATTCAGGAATATCCTGGCTGATCGGACAGGCGGTTCTACAGGGGGCTACGGCACAATCATAGAGAGGCAGTTTGCCGTCTATAGCAACCTTTTTACTGCCCCGGTAATATTTCTGGGCATAATCCGCTTTTAGTGCTTTTTCAGCCAGGTCAGCTACTTTGTCTACATGAATGCTCGTTTGTTCCCAGCCGTCCATTTGCTCCAGTTTGGCGGCGATTGCCGACATCCGGTTGTAGCCGCCCGGTTTTAAGAGGTCTGTGGCAAGGGTAATAGGACGTATACCGGTGGCAAAGAGATCTGCTACGTTATGTTCGCTGATGCCTGCTGAGAAGGATATCGGTAAATTACCGTTAAACTCTTGGCAGATTTTAGTGGACAATTGTATGGAAAGTGGGAAAAGGGAACGGCCGGACATATACATTTCGCCGCCTGGCAGCTTGTTTTTGAAATTAACGGACCCAAGGGTGTTGGTCAATTTAACGCCAAAGAATCTCCCTTGATCGGCAGCCAGTTTTTGCAGGCGCGTAAGCATTGGAATGGCGGCGCTGTATTTGAGATCGTGGTCGAAGGATTCTTCAGAAAGTGTAATATAATCAAAGCCTAATTGATCAAGAGTAGTGCGGACAACCGGGAAGGATAACAGAGTAGGGTTAAGCTTGACATAAGTCTCCAGTTTTTTCTCTGCTAGCATATAGGCACAAATTTTTTCGATCTCTGCTGGAGGGCAGCCGTGCATGGTTGACAGGGTTACCGATTTGCAAATATGAGGATCAATTTGCTCAGGCAGCTGCCGTAAATGGGGCAGACGATTTATGAGACCTGAGTTTTTCAGGAATATTCCGTCTTTAAGCAATAGAGATAATTCGTCGAGACAATTATTGAAGAAGGAATGCGTTGATGCATCCATCAACCCGTTGATATAGGCATCCATGCGAGGCGTCTGAATACCGGCCAGGTTGTAGCCGACGCTCATGTTAAAGAGAAAAGACCGTGTAGAGCCAGTGCGCAGTTCAAAAACTTCTTCTATTAAATGCAGCAGTATCCAGGCTTTTATGTATTCCTCATAGGCTTTTTCAACGGTGTATTCACTGGACCATTCGGTATTAAAGCCTTCATCTTCAGCGTCAATACAGGGTTTGTCGACAGGGGGCTCCTTTTCCTGAACGGTTTTCAGTTCAATGAACCGGCTTCCTGCCAAATAGGAAGTAACAATATTCTGAGCCAGCTGGGTATGGGGGCCGGCAGCGGGACCAAGCGGCGTTTCGCACCACTCACCGAACAGTGAAACCCGTTTATTTCCCTGCTTGCGAAAAAAATTGGTTTGAGGCAAAGAAAAAATTGACCGGTCGGCAGCATATTCCTCAAAAATGCGAGCAACTAATTCCCGAAACGGGACTGGTCTCATATGATCTCCCATGTTTTGCTCTCCTCCCTGACTGTTAATGTCACTATAAAAATATGCAAGAATTATACCAAAAATTCGGGTTTAGCAAGATGTTGGCGCGATACTTGCATTTTAACCAATCAATAACCATTAACAAGGGGGAATCCAAATATGAATCACACTATTTCCTGGAAAATGAACACGATGCAAAAATGCAAATCAGGAACAGCAACTCAGTTTTTGAGTTGTGAAGAAATTAATAAAGCAAAGCAATTTCATCAAAGCTTTCCTGTTTATCAGCCTACGCCGCTGCGCAGTCTGGCTTGTTTAGCTCAGAAGCTGGGGGTTGCCGGTGTGTATGTAAAGGATGAGTCTTACCGGTTCGGATTAAATGCTTTCAAGGTTTTGGGCGGCTCTTATGCCATTGCACGCTATCTGGCACAGCGGCTGGGGGCGGATATCTCCGAGCTTGGGTACAGTACCCTCATCTCGCCTCAAGTAAAAAAACAGCTTGGTGACATTACCTTTGCTACTACTACTGATGGCAACCATGGCCGCGGTGTAGCTTGGACAGCGAGACAACTGCAGCAAAAGGCTATCGTGTATATGCCTAAAGGATCGTCTGTTCAACGGCTGGAGAATATTCAGGCCGAAGGGGCTGAGGCCTGCATTACCGATTTTAACTATGATGATGCGGTGCGAATGACCGATGAAAAGGCCAAAAAGCACGGCTGGGTAGTCGTACAGGATACGGTCTGGGAGGGCTATGAACAGATTCCGACCTGGATTATGCAGGGCTACGGGACAATGGCTGCCGAGGCGGTGGAACAGCTGCAGGCAATGGGTGTAGAGCGTCCCAGCCATGTGCTGCTGCAGGCCGGTGTGGGATCGCTGGCCGGAGCGGTACAGGGATATTTAAAAGAGGTATATGGGGAGAAAAGCCCGGCAGTGGCTATCGTAGAGTCTGATCAGGCTGCTTGCCTGTATAAATCGGCGCTGGCTGAAGACGGAAAACCTCAAAATGTTGGCGGACATATGGATACGATTATGGCCGGTCTGGCTTGCGGTGAGCCCAATCAAATCGCCTGGGATGTATTGCGCGATTACAGCAAGCTGTTCTTTGCCTGCCCCGACTGGGTTGCGGCCAGAGGGATGCGGATTCTCGGCAATCCGTCAGGCTCGGACAGCCGGATTATTTCCGGTGAATCAGGTGCTGTTACCATGGGCCTTTTGAGCGTGTTGCTGGCAGACGGACGCTGGGAAGAGGCGAAAGCAGCTTTTGGGCTAACTGCAGATTCCACTATTTTGCTCTTCAGTACAGAGGGGGATACTGATCCGGGGAAATATCAATCAATTGTGTGGGATGGTGAATACTCCTCCTATGAGCATCTATAAGGCAGTCTAACGAATTGATAAGGTCTCCTAACAGATAGAAGCAGGAAAAGATCAGCTCCCAGCGAAGTAGTAAATAGAACTAAACGGGTCCTAGAGGTGATCTGATGTATTCCCTCCGCGAAATTCAGGAGACTGTTCAACAGACTGCTGAGGCCATTGCCGAAGCCTTGCAAATTGAGGTGGAAATAGCCGATGAGAACTTGATCCGCGTCGCCGGAACGGGTCGTTATAAAGAAGGCTGCAGTCAAAAGCTAGAAGGCTTTGTATATTCTCATGTAGTAGAAACAGGTCAGCCGGTAGTGATTGATCAGCCTGGACAGCATCCGCTTTGCCGCCCTTGTTCCTTGTGGGGGAAGTGCTCGGAAACGGCCGAGGTGGTCGTTCCGATCCGCTTGGAAGATAAGACACTGGGCGTTATCGGATTGATTGGCTTTGATGTGGAGCAAGCTAAGCGTGTACTGGAGAGAAAGGATTCGCTGCTCCGGTTTTTGGAGAAGATGGCGGATCTGATTTCGGGAAAGATTGACCAGCACGGGCAGGATAAGAGAAGAGAAGCACTGTCACGTAAATTAGTGACAGTGCTAAATCTATTGCATGATGGCATTTTAGTGGTGAACGAGAACAAACGGGTTATTCACCACAATCAGATCGGGGCTAAGCTTGCTGATATTGCAGCCGGTCAGTCTGTGGAACTGACGCAGATTATGGATGATAAAAAACTCTGGAAAGCCATTGAAAAAGGCGAGGTCTTTTCCGGGCAGGTACAGGGCCGTCATGGCAATGTTCAGTGGTATTGCGATGCTTTGCCAATTATCACGGGGAAGGCAGTAGAAGGCGCGGTCATTGTTCTGAAGGATGTTCATCAAATCAAACGGCTTGTACAGGATACTACGGTTAGTGATATTGCTACGGAGTTTTCCCAGATTATCGGCAATTGCGGGCGTATCCGGGAATTGAAAGAACTGGCTACCAGGGTGGCAGCCAGCAGCTCGACGCTGCTGATCCAGGGAGAAAGCGGTACCGGCAAGGAACTGCTGGCCCGAGCAATTCATCAGAGCAGCAAGCGTAAAAACAACGCCTTTATTGCAATTAACTGCGGTGCTATTCCCGAAAGCCTGCTGGAAAGCGAGCTTTTTGGCTATGAAGAAGGCTCGTTTACCGGTGCCCGGCGGGGTGGTAAATTAGGTAAGTTTGAGCTCGCCCATAATGGGACTGTCTTTTTAGACGAAATCGGCGATATGCCACTCCATTTGCAAGTGAAATTGCTGCGGGTATTGCAGGAAAAGAGGGTAGAGAAGATCGGCAGCACCCGCTCTACGCCTATAGATGTGCGAGTGATAACCGCGACTCACCGCGATTTGGAGAAAATGGTTGCTTCCGGTGAGTTCCGGGAAGACCTTTATTATCGCTTGAATGTCATTCCGCTGAGCATACCGTCGCTCAGGGAACGCAAGGAGGATATTCCCTTATTGACTCAGCATTATCTTGATTATTACAGCGGCGTGTTAGGTAAGCATGTAGCTGGAATGACGCCGGATGCCGCCGCCATTTTGAGCCGCTATTCCTGGCCGGGAAATGTGCGGGAATTAGCCAACGTCATTGAATATGCCGTCACGATGACTACCGGTGAATATATCAGCTCCGAAGTGCTGCCTAAGCGCATAAAAATCGAGCAAAAAATCGAAGTGCCCAGTGGTTCCCTCAACCTTAAGGTGCTAGAGCGGGAAGCGATAACCAAGGCGCTCGAGGAGGCTGTTGCTCAGGGCAATAAGGACAATGCCGCTAAGATTTTAGGAATAAGCAGGGCAACCTTATACCGGAAAATAAAAGAATATCACATTGCTGAGCGCAAGTTTTTCTCTTAGAAGACGATAGACGCATTGAGCAGAAAATCTCATAATGAGACTAAAAAGAGTATGCCTGGAGGTGGGGATCGCCGGGATTCCAGGGAAATCTCGAAAAGATATGAAAGTCTCATTATGATACTGAAATATAAGCCTTTTGAACGACGAAAACGCATGAATGCAGTAAGAGTTGTTGATGTATCTTTCGGTCATCAGGCAGAAGGTAAAACTAATTTGACTGCACCTCCAGCGATAAGACCGCATAGAATAAAATAGCGGTCTTTTTTGTTGGGAAAAGCAGCGTTGGAAAAGGAAAGGCAAGCAGATTGTTTTGTAAATTAAACTGAATAATCATTATGTTAAGAAAGTTGGCACAAAATTTGCAATATATGTTTTTTGTTAGATAGAGCGAGAAATAACGAAAAGGAGGTGGCGCGAGCCGGTACTAAAGAAGCTCAAGCAGGTTGAATTAAAAGAGGATGGTGAGTCTAAGTGCAGGAAGAGAAAGTTCGTCACCCAGTCGATGAAATGTTGCCTCTAGGTCAACTATTCACCTATGGATTACAGCATGTGTTGGCCATGTACGCAGGTGCGGTAGCGGTACCGTTGATCATTGCCAATGCGCTAGGTTTGTCAAGGGAACAGCTTATATACCTGATTAATGCAGACTTGTTTACATGCGGTATCGCCACCATCATTCAAACAGTAGGATTCTGGAATATGGGGATTCGGATTCCCATTATTCAGGGGGTAACTTTTGCGGCAGTGACACCAATGATTATTATTGGCAAGACTCATGGATTGCCGGGTATTTACGGATCAATCATTGTCGCTGGTATTGTAACTTATCTGATCAGCCCTTATTTCAGCCGACTGCTCCGGTTTTTTCCACCCGTTGTTACAGGAACCATTATTACCGTTATCGGTATTACACTTATGCCGGTCGCAGTGAGATGGGCCGGAGGCGGTAATCCAGCTGCCAAGGATTTCGCCAGCGCCAGCTACATCCTTATTGCCCTGATAACGTTGGTATTGGTCTTATTCTTTTACCGTTACTTTAAAGGCTTCCTAAGTAACATTGCTGTACTCTTAGGCTTGATATTTGGCACCATTATTTCCGGCTTCTTTGGGATGGTCAATTTCTCGCAAGTCCCCAATGCGGCCTGGCTAGGCATTACAACTCCTTTTGCCTTTGGAATGCCGGTCTTTGACTTTGCTTCTATCGCGGCAATGGTTTTGGTTATGCTGGTCGTTATGACNNATTAAATAGTTTCCCCTACACCGCTTTTGCGCAAAATGTAGGCCTTGTCGGACTGACTCGCGTTAAGAGCCGGTTTGTCGTGGCTGCTGCCGGTGTTATTCTTGTCGTACTCGGACTGTTCCCCAAGCTGGCCGCTGTTATTGCCGCTATCCCAAATGCAGTGCTTGGCGGAGCTGGTATTGCCATGTTTGGCATGGTTGCTGCCAGTGGTATCAAAACGCTGTCTAAAGTCAAGTTTGACGGCACACACAATATCATGGTAGTCGCAATCAGTCTTGGTGTTGGCATGATTACGCTGGCTGTTCCGAACTTCTATCACAACTTCCCAAGCTGGGCGCAGGTTATTCTTCACAGCGGTATTACTGCCGGTAGTGTTGCTGCTATTCTGCTCAATGCCCTGCTAAATGGTACAGAAGATACTGCCCATACAGGGACTGATGCCACCCAAAGCGGAGGCGCATGAATGTATGCGCCAGCCCTGCTGTCATAGAGAGCGACAGCGTGGCAATCTCATCTTTTGTTTGACTCAGGAGAACCGTCCCCGTGAGTCGGTGGCTCCGGTTCTTCATAACTGCCCTGAATCTTTCGTCTGCCAAGGCGTTAGAGATAAAAATAGCAGCTAAGGAGAGGAGAGAAAGCTTTGAAAGAAACTTTTACGCAAGTACTGAATTTAGCCGAAAAATATCAACCTGAGATGACCCGCTTTTTACGGGATATGATCGCAATTCCCAGTGAAAGCTGCAACGAGGAAAAGGTTATTCAGCGCATTAAAGAAGAGATGGAAAAAGTAGGCTTTGACCGGATTGAAATTGATCCTATGGGCAACATTCTTGGTTTTATTGGCCATGGTAAGCATGTTATCGCAATGGATGCACATATCGATACAGTTGGTATTGGCAATCGTGATAACTGGAAATATGATCCCTATCAGGGGTATGAAGACGATGAAATCATTATTGGACGAGGTGCTAGTGATCAGGAAGGCGGTATGGCCGCAATGGTCTATGCCGGAAAAATCATCAAAGATTTGAAACTAGAAGATGATTATACCCTGGTAGTAGTCGGCTCCGTACAGGAAGAAGATTGCGACGGCCTGTGCTGGCAGTATATTTTGAATGAATACAAGCTGCGTCCTGAGTTTGTCGTTATTACCGAACCGACGGACGGCAAAATTTATCGCGGGCAGCGGGGCCGCATGGAAATCAAGGTTACGACGCAAGGCATTAGCTGCCATGGGTCGGCACCGGAGCGCGGCGATAACGCTATCTATAAGATGGCTCCGATTCTCACTGAACTGCGTGCCTTGCACGAGAATTTGCAAGATCATGCCTTCTTAGGTAAAGGCAGTCTTACCGTATCGGAAATATTCCATACATCCCCGTCGCGGTGTGCCGTTGCCGACAGCTGCTGGATTTCGATTGACCGCCGCCTGACTGCCGGTGAAGACGGTGAATTGGCGTTAAGTCAGATTCGCAACCTGCCTGCCGTTAAAGCTGCCGGTGCAACGGTGGAAATGTATACGTATGAAAGACCTTCCTATACAGGTCTGGTTTATCCGACAGAGGCCTATTTCCCTACCTGGTTGATTGAGGATGGCCATCCTGTATGCCATACGCTGGAGGACTCTTATCACAACCTGTTTGGCAAGCCTGCACAAGTTGATAAATGGACGTTTTCCACTAACGGCGTGTCCATTATGGGCCGCTATGGTATTCCGTGCATTGGTTTTGGCCCTGGACATGAAGACCAGGCCCATGCTCCCAATGAACGGACCTGGAAAAAAGAATTGGTTCAAGCGGCAGCACTGTATGCAGTAATTCCTTCTGTATACGTCAAACAATACGCAGCCCAAATGCCGGAAAGCACTGCTAATCTGGTTAAATAAGCTATGTGCTAAATAACAGGAGAATTAGAGGAGGAAATAACGATGCAAACTATTTTCAGAGGAAAACATTTTATTGATCTGGAAGACTTCACAAAAGAAGAAGTCGATACAATGATTGACGTTTCCATGGATTTAAAGAAAAAATTCGCTATGGGCATGGCCACTCCTTATCTGCAAAACCAAACTACTTTCCTGATATTCTTTGAGCAATCCACCCGTACCCGCAATTCTATGGAAGCAGGGCTCGCCCAATTAGGCGGTCACGCCGGATTCCTGGATGGCTCTACGATGCAGGTTTCTCATGGAGAAACAGAAAAGGACACGGCTATTATCCTGTCCCGCTTTGGCCATGGTATTGCCTGCCGGTACTGCAACTGGGGAATCGGCAATAAGTACTTAAGAGAAATGGCTAAGTATGCAACTGTGCCAATTATGAATCTTCAGTGCGACCTGTATCATCCGATGCAAGGCTTAGCGGACCTAATGACCATGAAAGAAAAAATCGGTGATCTCAAACGGGTAAAAGTATCCATCATCTGGGCTTATGCCGAAAGTCATAAGAAACCGATTTCCGTTCCTGTAACACAGCTGCTGCTTTTCCCACGCTATGGCATGGACGTTGTGCTTGCTCATCCCAAAGGCTGGGAGCTGCCGGACTGGGTTATCGAGAAGGCCCGTGCCAATGCGGCTAAATACGGCGGAACGGTTACCGTTACCAACAATGAAGAAGAAGCTTATGAAGGTGCGCATATTGTTATTCCGAAAAACTGGGGAAGCTGGGTGAATGATCAGACCGGCCTGACTACTACCGGCGCATCAAAGGTAGTTGACGACAAGCTGATGGCGCAGCGCGGCTGGAAATGCACAGAAGCAAAAATGGCTACAGCTGATAAAGATGTTATGTATATGCATGCCTTGCCGGCAGACCGCAATAACGAAGTGGAAAACTCAGTTATTGACGGCCCTCATTCCATCGTATATGATGAAGCAGAGAATCGGTTGCATACTGCCAAGGGTGTTATGACTCTGTTAATGGGTGGTAGATAACTGTGAATAAGCTGGCTGTTGTAGCGATAGGCGGCAATTCGCTCATCCGCGACAATGACCGACAGACGGTTGAAGATCAATATGATGCCGTCTGTGAAACGGCAAAACATATTGCCGGCATGATTGCGCAGGGATACGAGGTCATCATTACACATGGCAACGGTCCGCAGGTTGGTTTCATCCTGCGTCGCTCTGAAATTGCCAGTGAGGTGGCCGGTATGCATCATGTTCCGTTAGTCAGTTGCGGGGCTGATACACAAGGTGCCATACGGTACCAGATCCAACAAGCAATGGATAATGAGTTTAAGAACAGGGGACTGGAAAAGTCGGCGGTTACCATTGTTACGCAAGTTGCAGTGGCACCGGATGATCCTGCTTTTCAAAAGCCCACTAAGCCAATAGGCTCCTTTTATACCCAGGAGCAGGCCCAGCTTCTGCGAGAACAGCATCCTGACTGGACGCTTGTTAATGATGCAGGCCGCGGCTATCGCCGTCTGGTGGCCTCTCCGCTCCCGCAGGAAATCTTGGAAAAAGACGTTATTAAATTACTTATCCGGGAAGGCTATTGTGTAATTGGTGCAGGCGGCGGCGGTATTCCCGTTGTCAAGCAGGCAAACGGTTCTGTAAAAGGAATTGATGCCGTTATTGATAAGGATTTTGCTTCCAGCTTGCTGGCGGCTGAAATTAATGCAGACCTGCTGATTATTTCTACTGGTGTTCCCAAGGTTTATCTTAACTATGGTAAGGAAAATGAAAAGCCATTAAATGAAATAACCCTTGCAGAATTAAAGCAGTACGTTGAAGAAGACCATTTTGCTCCTGGCAGCATGCTGCCGAAGATATTGGCGGTCATCAGCTTCCTGGAAAAGGGCGGCAAGAAAGCCATTATTACCAATCCGGAATCTTTGGAAGAAGCAGTTGCGGGGCGAACCGGAACTCACGTATATCCGTAATAGTATAGTTAGTATGCAAAGCAGCATGATGCCGGCCATCCCCATAAAGTAACCATGAAAGTTTCACATGGTTGGCTGGGAAGGTCGGTTTCACGCTGCTTTTATTATTGAGGAGTGAAAACCATGGGCATTTTATTAACAGGCGGTACGGTTGTTACTGCCGCTGATACGTATTACGCTGATGTACGCCTGGAAGGGGAACAAATAACCGCTATTGGTCATCACATTGCCCAACCGGGTGATGAAGTGGTCGATGTTGCCGGCTGTTACCTTTTTCCTGGCGGCATTGATCCGCACACTCATTTTGACCTGCCCATTGGTACCATGCGTACAGCCGACAGCTTTACCAGCGGCAGTAAGGCGGCACTTATCGGGGGAACAACTACGATAATTGATTATGCCACACAGTTTAAAGGTGAGTCCCTTGGGAAGGGCTTTAGCAATTGGCAAAGCTTAGCGCAGGGAAATTGCTATACTGATTTTGGCTTTCACATGGCAATTACAGATTGGAATGAGGCAATTGCCCGGGAAATGAAAGTACTGGTTGAGGAGCAGGGGATATCTTCTTTTAAATTGTATATGGCCTACAAAAATGTCCTGCAAGTTGATGATGGTGCATTATTAGCAGCATTTCAGCAAGCTGCCAAATGTGGAGCAATTCTGTGCCTCCATTGCGAGAATGGAGATGTTATTGATACATTAGTGCGCCAAGCTGTAAGCCAGGGCCAGACAGCGCCCCGCTATCATGCTGCTTCCCGTCCTGCCCTTGTAGAAGAAGAGGCAACAAAGAGAGCGATTCTGCTTGCCAGGATGGCGGGCGCGCCCTTATACGTTGTCCATCTTACCTGCGCCGGTGCATTGGCAGCAGTGGAGGAAGCGAAACGTCAAGGGCAGCCAGTATATGCTGAGACTTGCCCGCAATACTTACTGCTCGATGAGAGTTATTATAATCAGAATGGCTTTGAAGGAGCCAAATATGTAATTTCGCCGCCGCTAAGGAGCAAGGATAATCAGCCTGTTCTTTGGCAAGGGTTGACAAATCATATGCTTGATACGGTGGCAACTGATCATTGTTCGTTTAATTTTACGGGCCAGAAAGAATTGGGCCTACATGACTTTAGCAAAATTCCCAACGGCATGGCGGGAGTGGAAACCAGGCTGAGCCTGCTATACACCTATGGAGTTGCCGGTGGACGAATAAATCTGAATCAGTTTGTGGCGCTTACCGCCACAAATGCGGCCAAGGTTTTTGGCCTCTATCCCCGGAAAGGAACAATTGCTGTAGGAAGTGATGCTGACATTACTGTATGGGATCCCTGCTATGAAGGCATTATTTCGGCTCAAACTCAAGCACAGCGTGTAGACTATTCGCCGTTTGAAGGCTTTGTTCAAAAAGGGCGGGCGAAATATGTTTATTTACGGGGGCATTTAGCAGCTTGCGAAGGCCAATTGATCGCTTCTCAGGCTGACGGCCAATATCTGCAGCGCAGCCCATTTCGAACAGGAATATTGTAAAGCAAATAAGGGGGTGATTCCTATAGCTACTTTTTTTGTAAATACACAAGAGATTCGTACAACAAAAGATACCAAGAAATTGCTGGACTTTCTGCGCGACGATCTGCGGCTGACCTCTGCTAAGGACGGTTGCAGTGCAGGAGCCTGCGGTACTTGTACAGTGCTAATAGATGGAAAAGCAACTCGGGCTTGCCTCTTCACGTTGGGGAAGCTTGAGGGCAAGAAGATTATTACTGCAGAAGGGTTGTCTGTAAGGGAGAAAGAGGTCTATGCGTATTGCTTTGCTGACGCCGGTGCGGTACAGTGCGGCTTCTGTATACCGGGTATGGTAATGAGTGCAAAAGGCCTCTTAAGTACCAATCTTACTCCGACCAGGGAAGAAATTAAAAAGGCGCTGCGTGGCAATATCTGCCGCTGTACTGGCTATGTGAAGATTGAAGATGCTGTTTTGTCGGCAGCAGAATTTTTTCGGGAAAATAAAGAAATTCCTGCTCCGGTGTTTACAGGAAAGCTGGGTGAAAATGTTTTTCGCGTCGACGCGGTAGAAAAAACGTTGGGAACCGGTATATATGTAGATGATATGGTTGTGGAAGGGATGTTGTATGGGAAAGCACTGCGCACAAAATATCCAAGAGCGCTGGTGAAAGCGATTCGCACTGAACAGGCCCAAGCACATCCCGATGCAGTGAGGATTATTACGGCGGAAGATATTCCTGGTCAGGTAAAGTGCGGTCATCTTGTACAGGATTGGGATACGCTGATTGCAGTTGGACTGGAAACCCGGTATGTAGGAGATTCGGTGGCTATTGCGGTCACCCGCACTCAAGAAACACTTGATGAAGTGCTAAGCCTGATTGAGGTAGACTATGAAGAACTGCCTCCGGTTACATCGCCGGAGCAGGGGCTTGCTGCGGATGCTCCGCTGATTCATGCCCAGGGCAATTTGCTTAGGGAAGAAATCTTAAACCGCGGCAATGCCGATGCAGCGATCAGCAAAGCAAAGCACGTTGTTAGCGAGCATTATTCCATGCCTTTTACGGAGCATGCTTTTATGGAGCCTGAATGTGCTCTGGCGATGCCGGAAGGGGATGATGGTGTTCTTGTGTATTCCGGCGGACAGAGTGTGTATGATGAACAGCATGAAATCTCCAGGCTTTTAGGCCTGCGCGACGAAAAGGTGCACGTGCATTCTTGTCTGGTAGGCGGCGGTTTTGGCGGAAAAGAGGATATGAGCGTGCAGCATCATGCTGCATTAGCTGCCTGGCTGATCAAGAAACCGGTTAAAATTAAATTCTCCCGCCAAGAAAGTATTCTTATCCATCCTAAGCGTCATGCCATGGAAATAGACTGTACAGTAGGCTGCGATGAAAACGGTAAGATTCTGGGAGCCAAATTTAATATACTGTCTGATTGCGGTGCCTATGCTTCTCTTGCCGGTCCTGTACTGCAGAGAGCGTGTACTCATGCAGGCGGGCCATATAATTTTCAAGACTTTCATGTTGTTGGCCGAACGGTATACACCAATAATCCACCAGGAGGAGCCTTTCGGGGCTTTGGCGTTACCCAGTCTGCCTTTGCGATGGAAAGTAGTCTGAATTTGCTGGCTGACAAGGTTGGAATCTCTCCCTGGGAAATTCGCTATCGCAATGCTGTCCGCACCGGTCAAATACTGCCTAACGGTCAGATTGCCGATGAGACTACCGGTATTGCCAACTGCCTTGAAGCGGTAAAAGAAGTGTATGAAAAAGCACCCTATGCCGGTATTGCCTCCTGCTTTAAAAATGCCGGTCTTGGAGTAGGCATTCCTGATACCAGCCGGTGCAAGGTTTCAATTGAAAAAGGAATTGCCCATGTTCGCTCCAGTGCAGCCTGCATTGGCCAGGGAATGGCTACTATTATTTTGCAAATGTTTTGTGAGACCTCGGGAATAACACCGGAAAAGGTGCTTGTAGAGCCTCCTGATACGTTTCGCACACCAAATGCGGGAACAACTACTGCCTCCCGCCAAACGCTGGTAACAGGCGAAGCGGTGACAAGAGTTGCACGACTGATAAAAGCAGAGCTGTCGCAGGGGAAAACTCTTGAGGAGTTGGATGGGCGAGAGTTTTATGCGGAGTATATGACAGATACAGACCCAATGAGAAGCGATAAAGAATTTCCTGTAAGCCATGTCGCCTACGGTTATGCTGCGCAGGTTGTCGAACTGGATGAGCAGGGAAAAGTGATAAGAGTTACTGTTGCCCAGGATCTGGGGAAGGTTGTCAATCCGAAGTCGGCGGAAGGGCAGATTGAAGGCGGGGTAGTGATGGGTCTGGGATATGGCCTGACAGAGGATTATCCCTTAGTCGGCGGCTACCCTCAGGCAAAATATGGGACGCTCGGCTTATTCCGCGCAACGGAAGCTCCGCAGATCGATGTTATTATGCTGACAACAGGGCAATATGGAAGATTTGCCAACGGCGCCAAAGGGGTAGGGGAACTGGCTACTGTTCCCACTGCTCCGGCCTGCCAGGGAGCGTATTACAAATTAGATGGAGTATTTCGTACAAAGCTGCCGCTTGAGAATACTTTTTACCGTAAAGGCAAGAAATAGAGGTTAAGGAGCATGGGACCCATGTGGAAAAATGAGAACGAAATGTTTGCTCTTATGAAAGAAAAGCTCTATACGCCGGTAGTTGGCGATATTTTGGATGTGATGGGATTTACCCATCAGTTTATGCCTCCTTATATTCGTCCACTGCAAAACGATATGAAGCTGGCGGGCAAGGCTTGCACCGTGCTGGAGCATGATGTATTCGGCCCGCAGAAAAAGCCTTTTGGCCTGTTGACTGAGGCACTGGATCAATTGCAGAAAAATGAAATCTTTGTAGCTACAGGTGCGCACAACAGTGCCCTTTGGGGAGAACTGTTAACTGCTACGGCCAGAATGCGCGGCGCAGCAGGAGCTGTTCTTGACGGCTGGCACCGGGATACTCCGCAGGTGCTCGCTCAGAACTGGCCGGTATTCAGTCAAGGCTGCTGGGCGCAGGATTCCAGTATCCGCACCAATGTAGTAGATTTTCGTTGTCCCATTGAAATCGGTCAAGTGACCATCCAGAATGGCGATATCATTTTTGGTGATATTGATGGGGTGGTAGTTATTCCTCAGGCCGCAGCCGATGAGGTAATAGAACGTTCGCTGGCAAAGGCTGCCGGGGAAAAACTTGTACGCAAGGCAATCGAGGCAGGCATGAGTGCTACCGAGGCTTTTGCCAAGTTTGGGATTCTGTAAGGAAGCCTTTATCATACAGAGGGAATACAGCGCAAGGCACTTCACGTAAATGTGAAGTGCCTTTATTTATTTCCAATAATATTGTTTTTCTTTTGCGAGTGCTTCAAAGCGTTTGATCCTATCCAGCGATTGATCATGAAATTTGTTTATATATTCAACGATCATGGTGTTGATGACAACGGCAGCTGCTCCCATTGAATCGGTAAAGGCTACCGAGTGAGCGGGAGCATAGATTACATAATCCGCAAAAGGGACAAGGGGTGACAATTCATCATTTGTTATCGCAATAACAGGCCAGTTAAGAGCTTTCAAATGTTCGACGATTTCNNATTGTCCTTGCCGGATAGCGGGGATAGCCAAATACAATAACAGCAGCCTCTTTGTCCAGCCAGGGCAGGATGGCGTCGAAAGTATGCACTCCTCCGGTATTGATGGTAATTACTTCCTTAGCCAAGGCCCGAACCAGCATGTAGCTGCAGTAATCACTTAATGCTGCGGAGGAGCGCAGCCCCAGGACAATTACCCGTTCGGTCCTGCCCAGCAAATCAATCACACTGGACATAACCTCCGGTGAGAATTTTGCAATCAGCTCATTAAAATTTCGCTCTTCCGCCTTGATAATATCCATGAGTATGTCGGGGCCTCTGCGGCCTTCTTTAACTACTATTTCCGCATATTTGGTCATGGTCATTTCATTGCGGATAATTTGTTTCATGTTCTCTGAGAAATCCGTAAAACCTTTATAGCCCAGGTAACGTACAAAGCGAATAACAGAGACTTCTGAGGTATCAACCTCCATGGCCCATTGCTGGGCTTTCATAAAGGCTACATCAACAAAATTAGTAAGAACAAAGTTTGCTAGTTTTCTATATACGCTGGTGAAGCCTTCCTGCTTAGACTGGATAAGCTGGATAAATGCATCTTTGTCTGTCACTGTTACAGCTTGTTTCATTCTTTTTGGGCACCTGCGCTTTCGTTGAAACTTTCTCCTGCTTCATTATAAGAGCCCCATTCTCCAGTTAGAACATTGAATGTAGTTATAACTACAAAAATAGTATTAATGTATAAATGACAACATTCATATACTTTGTAAAGCGCTATACAATTTCAGTGCAGAGGGGGAGATGAACAGTCTGAGAAATAGAAATGGAATCGTTGAATGGAGGGGCAGTCCATAAAAGGAGGAGGCGAAAAGTATGTCATACAACGTATACAGCCTGCTGATGGATCTGGCTTTTGCCAGCGGCTTTATTTTAGTTGGTCAGTTGCTGCGGGCTAAGGTTAGAATTTTTCAGGAATTTTTTATGCCGGCAAGTCTAATTGCCGGACTGCTGGGTTTTATTTGTGGACCTAGCGTTTTGAATCTGGTTCCTTTTTCTAATCAGGTAGGCTCTTATTCGGGTTTATTAATTATTATTGTATTTGTTTCGATGGGAATTCGCGGCCTAAATATGTCAACTAAAGGCTGGAAGGAAGATGTAGAGCGTATCGGAAGCTACCTGTGTTTTCGTGAATCCTCTTACATGCTGCAATATACGCTGCCAATTCTATTTTCGCTGTATGTGTTGAGTCAGGTTTTTTCAGACTTGCATCCCGGCTTTGGTTTTCTGCTCGGGGCCGGTTGGGCAGGTGGACCTGGTACTGCTGCTGCGATAGGCTCTACTTTTGCCAAATACGGCTGGGCAGATGCAACCGACTTAGGCATCACTTCCGCTACGGTGGGGATATTAACTGGTATTTTCGGCGGTATGCTGCTAATTAAGTGGGCGACGAAAAAGGGAATTACCAACTACATCACCGATTTTGGCGATCTCCCAAAAGAACTGCAGACTGGCTTGATTCCCGCAGAGAAAAGAGAGAGCATGGGCCAGGAAACCATTTCAGAAATTAGTCTGGATTCCTTGGCCTGGCATATGTCCTTTTTACTGCTCCCTGCCGGGCTGGGATACATGCTGGCCGGTTATATTTCAAAGCTGTATGATCTGGGAATTCCGTCGTTTTCCTGTGCTTTTTTAGTCGCTCTGCTATTTTCTATACTTCTGGAGAAAGTGGGGGCTAAAAAGTACATTGATTATAAGGTAACATCAAGCATTGCAGGTTGTGCTTCGGATTATTTGATCTTTTTTGGTGTTACGGCAATCAAGCTATCCATCATTATTAAATATGCATGGCCATTGGCTACTTTACTGTTATTTGGCATGGTATTGATTATTGGCTCTTTTTTATTCCTTGCTCCCCGAATGAACAATAAAGACTGGTTCGAGCGGGGGATGTTTGTATTTGGTTATTTGACCGGAGTGTATGCAAACAGCTTTATCCTGTCCAGAATTGTTGATCCTGACAGAAAGTCGAAAACCTTTGAGGATACTGCTATCTGTGCACCGTTGACTTCGCCTATAGATATTATGGTAATCACGTTTGCTCCGATTCTATTATCCACCGGGCAGATCGGAACATTCTTAGGTTTTGCTTTTGCGTACTTGTTGTTCTTTCTGATTCTTGCCAGGGTAATGAAATGGTGGTATGCCAATCAGCCCTTGATTCGTAAAGGAGTAGGCCAATAGTGCCGTAAACCAGCAGGGCGAATAACAAAAAGAGGGGGAGGAACAATGATACTGGGTGTGTTAAAGGAAAACAAGCATGGTGAGGCGCGCGTTATCATGACTCCTGCAGGCGTGTCCGAATTCTGCCGCAATGGGCATACGGTATTGGTTCAAAAAGATGCCGGCACATTAGCTGGTTTCTCCAATGAAGAATACGTTAGTGCCGGTGCCCAGATACGGGAAACCATGGAAGAAATATATGGAGAAAGTGAAATCGTAGCAAAAGTGAAAGAGCTATTTCCGGAAGAATATTCGCTGATTCGGGAAAACCAAATCATGCTTGCCTGCTTTCATCCTGCCGCCAACCGGGAGGAAGTAGACGCCATGCTGGCTGGAAAAATGATCGGCTTTGCAGCGGAGGACAGCCACCGGTACGGTTCTCCTAACTGTGAGGTTGCCGGGAAACTGGGAGCTATTATGGGCGCAGTCTGTTTAACGACGTTGTATGGAGGCAGTGGAAAACTCATAGGCGGTATCGGTGGTGCGCCCGGCATTAATGCTATCGTGCTGGGAGCGGGAGTTGTTGGCAAAGGCGCTGTTGATATTCTGGCATCGCTTGGTGCCAAAGTCACGCTCATGGATATTAATATCGGGGTATTGCGCCAATGTGGTGATATTTTCCCGAAAAACGTACACACCGCTTTTTCTAATTCCCAAAACATAGCCGACTTGCTGCCAACTACTGATTTGATTATTAATTGTGTCAAATGGCCCAAGCACAGGAAGGATCATTTGATAACCCGGAATATGCTCAAATTGATGCAAAAGGGTTCAGTGATCGTGGACATTAGTGCCGATGTCGGCGGTGCTGTCGAGACATACCGGCCTACTAGCCATGATGAGCCTACGTATATTGTTGATGGAGTTGTTCATTATGGGGTTGATAATATTCCCGGTGCGGTTCCTCATACTACGTCCTGTGCCTATGCCGCAGTCGTTCTGCCCCACCTGCTTGCCATTGCAAACAGCGGCGTAAAAGAGGCCTGCAGAAGAGATGCCTATTTGCGGCGCAGTCTGGTTACCTACAAGGGCGTATTAGCCCATGCTGAGACAGCACTGATCCAAAATCGGGAACATCAAAGCCCGGAGGAGATACTTGGCCTGACCCTGTGTGAAAATCTGGACCGTATATGACGGAATAATTCTTTTATCTTACGTATTGCGCCACGGGCTTGTATAATAGAAGGGAAGCAGAGTAGCAGGAGGGCCTATGCGTAGGATAGCAGAATTTCAGGATAGTCCACTATTTGCCGAGATTGACGGTAATAAACTAGAAAGCCATCTGATTAATTGTTCCCGGAAGACGTTCCGGAAAAGGGAGACGGTATTTCATCCGGGTGAGCATAACCAATTCATTTATTTTCTTGCCCGCGGCAGGATGAGGGTTTATGTTATTCATCCTGACGGACAGGAGTTTACTGTTACTGTACTGGAGCAGGGAGATGTTTTCAGTGGGCATACACGAACATTTGGCAAAGCCCTGGAAGAGTGTGAAGTAATCTTTGTACCGATTCAGTCCTTTCGCTCCCTGGTGCTGGAAGTACCGGCCCTAAGCTTTCGCTTGGCAGGAGTGTTAGGTGATTCGCTGAAGAACACCTTTAATATTATCGAAAAGCTGGCCTTTAAAGATGTGAGTGAAAGACTGCGTCAGTTTCTGATTGAAACAGCTGAACAGCGCGGCAATCAAATTGCTGAAGGAGTAAGTGTGGATTTGGGTTTTAATTATCAGGAAATAGCCACACTAGTGGGCTGCTCCCGCCAAACGGTCAGTGCTTTTTTTAATGGATTACAAAAGCAGGGGATTATCCAAATAGACAAAAAGATTGTTATACTTAAAGATTTGGCAGGAGTAAAACGAAATATTTAAATGACGGAAAATTTGAAAAATGTCTGCTTGCCGACAGTATTCCTGTTAAGCCGGTGATAAAGTAATAGTAAGTCATTACTATTACTTTTTTATTTGAGGAGGGGATTATATGGCACTGCGGGAAGCTCAGGACATTAGTATTGATAGCGGTGTACAACAACTGGTAGAGAAAGCCCGGCAGGAGTCTGTGGAAACAGCTTTTGACCGTGCACAGAAGATGACGCCCGTATGTAGTTTTGGTTCTTCGGGAGTATGCTGCCGCCTTTGCCTGGAGGGGCCTTGCCGGATTCTGCCCAATGGGCGAGAGCCCCAGCGTGGGGTCTGCGGAGCGGATGTTCACACCATTGTGGCCCGCAATTTTTTAGCTGCCCTGGTCAGCGGTACTGCTCCACATGCCGAGCACGGGCGGGAGGTTGCTCTTGCACTGCTGGCAACAGCCGAAGGGAAAACTCCCTTTACGATTAAAGGAATCGATAAGCTGCTGGTAATAGCCGGTGAACTAGGAATTGCCACCGAAAATAGAGAGACCTCTGAGATAGCAAGGGAAGTAGCTCTTAAGGCCTTGGAAGATTTTCAGAAGCAGCAAGGTGCAATGAACTGGGTGAACATCAGAGCGCAGGGAAAGACGCGAGAAACGTGGGATAAGCTGGGGTTAACACCCGTTAATGCGCATTTGGAAATCTCCCGGGCCGTAACGAGAGGAGCTATGGGCTGCGATGCCGATCCACTCAATCTCCTGCTTGGTGCTATTACAATGGGGTTAGTTGACGGTTTTGCCGGTCTTCATTTATCTTCTGACTTGCAGGATATTCTTTTTGGTACGCCAAGGGCTGTTAAATCTAACTATTGTATGGGTGTCCTGCAGTCGCAAATGGTGAATATTGCCGTCCATGGTCATGTGCCAATGTTATCGGAGAAGATCGTCGAATGGGCAGGCAAGTTAAACGGGGAAGCCGAAAAAGTGGGAGCCGAAGGAATTAATGTTGTTGATGTCTGCTGTACAGGCAACGAGCTGCTTATGCGCCTGGGCGTGCCGGTAGCCTCCAGCTTTTCTTCGCAGGAATTGGTTATCGTCACTGGCGCTGTAGAAGCGATGGTTGTTGATATTCAGTGTATTATGCCAGGGATTCAAAAGGTAGCCGAATGCTATCATACGAAGATTATTACGACCATGGGAGATGTGAAAATTCCCGGCGCTACTCATGTGGAGTTTCATCCAGAGACGGCCGATCATGCTGCCGAGCAAATTGTCCGCCTTGCTGTTCAAAATTATACTCGTCGTGATGCAAGCCGGGTGGCGATTCCAGAAGAAACAGTTGAAGCCTATGCCGGTTTTTCTGTAGAACAAATCCTGGAAGTATTGGCGAAGCTCGACAGCGAGCAGCCTTTAAAGCCATTGGTCGATGCCATTGCAAGCGGGGCTGTCCGGGGAGTAGCTGCGCTTGTGGGCTGTACCAATCCCCGGGAAAAGCAAGACTTCGGCAATGTCACGGTGGCAAAAGAATTGATGCGCAATAATGTTCTGGTGGTCACTACCGGCTGTGCTGCTCACTCGCTGGGAAAACACGGCTTAATGAACATAAGCGGCCTGGATTACTGCGGAGAGGAACTGCGCAATGTGTTGATCGCTCTTGGTAAAGCAGCGGGGCTGCCTGCATTGCCGCCTGCTCTGCACATGGGAAGCTGTGTAGATAATTCCCGCCCTGCCAACCTGCTGAAGGCAGTGGCAGACTACCTGGGCGTAGCAATCCGTCAGCTGCCCGTAGTAGGAAGCTGTCCGGAAACGCATAGTCCGAAAGCGATGTCTATCGGTACTTACTTTATCGCTTGTGGAGTCGATGTGCATGTCGGCGTAAATCCGCAGATAGGTGGATCGAATTTTGTCTCCGCTGTGTTGTGCAATGACCGCTCAGCCGGTAGTGTAACTACAGATGAAGTATTTGGCGGCAAATTGATTTATCAGCCTGATCCGGTTAAAGCTGCACAAGAACTACTGGACCGCATCGATCAAAAAAGATCGGAGCTGGGCTTGCCTGTTCCACAAAGAGAGGGGATTCATTATGCCGGTTAAAGGATTAAAAATTGCAGTCAGCGGTAAAGGTGGTGTAGGCAAAACCACAATAGCAAGTATCTTATGCCGTCTGCTTGCGGAAAAGGGTGTTCAGGTGCTTGCCGTGGATGCCGATCCTGATGCAAATCTCGGGATGGCGCTAGGCTATACTGCAGCTGAATTGGCCCAGGGACGAACAATTGCCCATGATAAAGCGCTGATCAAGGCGCGAACGGGGGCTGAGCCAGGAGAGCCAGGCCAATGGTTTACCCTCAATCCCCGGGTTAGCGATATACCAGAGCAGTATATCGTCAGCCATCACGGAGTACGGCTGCTGCAAATGGGCAATATGAGCAAAGGCGGCTCAGGCTGTGCCTGCGCTGAAAACACGCTGCTTAAAACCTTGCTTAATCACCTGATGGTAGAGCGGGATGAAGCGATTATTGTGGATATGGAAGCTGGTGTTGAGCATTTGGGACGTGGTACGGCGCAGGCTGTGGATGCTTTTATTGTTGTCGTAGAGCCGGGGCAGCGCAGTATGGCAACAGCCCGGACAGTTGCCAGGCTGGCAGCAGATTTGGGTATTGAGCGGGTATACGCTGTTGCCAATAAAGTGGCACCTGACCATGTAGCAGCTCTGAAAGAAGAACTGCTGCCAATGCCGCTAATTGCTGCTATTGGCTATGCCCCATCCGCTGTTCAGGCTGATTTTCAAGGCAAGACACCCTATGAGCTTTGTCCTGAGATTGTGGCAGAAGTACAAAAAGCGCTGGATTATATTGAAGCTGTGCTGGAAAAATAAAAAACAGGGGCAGGTAATGTATGTTACTTGTCCCTGTTTTACTATTTTTGTTTCGACGACAAGAGCAGCGAACGTTGACCAGCGGTAATGTTCAAATTGCGCAGCAGTATCTGCTTGCCCCGCCAGCTAAAGGCACGATCACCAAACAAGCGGCGAAACTCTTTATTTGATAATGGTATAAGCTCGTCATCGCGGACTGCAGGCAGAAGGTCATTTTGAAATTCTATTAGAGGAGTCACGGCAATATTCCGGTTATGGGGACAGACATCCTGACAGATATCGCAGCCAAAAACCAAGGGGGTTTTGCCGATGATGGCTACTTCAGCAGGCGATAAGGCTGCTTTTTTTTGTGTCAAATAGGATTTGCAGCCCCGGGGATCAATCGTAAAATCACCCAGAATAATTTGACCGGGGCAGGCAGCCTGGCAGCGTCCGCATTGCAGGCAGACGCGGTTAAGAGGCATGTCCGGTGTAAACGGAACATTCGTCAGCAAATAACCGATAAAGAAATAAGAGCCATACTTATCCGTAATTAGGCAGCTGTTTATGCCATAAAAGCCAAGTCCTGCAAGGTAAGCAAGATAACGGTCGGCTAACGGACCGGTATCGGCAAAGGCCTGGCTTTGAAAATCAGGCAGAAGTGACTGAAGGTAAGTCTGAATCTGGGCTAATTTCTCTTTAATTATCAAATGGTAGTCCCGGGAATAGGTGTACTTGGATACATTAGCCGCTTTTTGCTGGCCGATATAATAAGGAAAAAGGCATACAATTATCGACTGCACGTCCGCCATAATCAGCTGGGGTGTTGTACGTTTTAGTATGTCTGTTTCATCGAACTCGATGGAGTGTCCCTGGTCTATTCTCTTTTGCAGTCTATCGGCGAGCTCGGGATAAGGTCCGGGTGGGGCAATGCCGACACAATCCAAGCCAAGGGATAGGCAGTATTGTTTTATTAATTGTTTCATGAAATACTCCGGTTGTGTGTTTCTTACTTCTATAATAAGGCTTTAGCGGCGGCTAAGCAAATTACTTAAAAAACAGGGCGATTGTTTAATAATTCCATGTTTCTATCCTCGTTAATATGTAAATTAATACTGCTTATAAAAATGATTAGTAATATTAATTTTACTTATTAATAGTAGTTATGCTACAATCCAAACGTGACATAACAGAGAGCCTCAAGGAGGAGTAAGATGTTTACACTGCTTAACCTAGCACAACCAACTTCATTAGATGAAGCTTATCAGATTTTAAGTGCTCAGCGGAATAATGCCGTACTGGGAGGCTGTGCTTTTTTGCGGCTGGGATCGCGGCGTATTTCCACAGCAGTTGATTTGTCAAAATTAGATTTAGCTTATATACGGGAAAATGCAGAAGAAATTGAAATAGGGGCAATGGCTACTTTCAGAGATGTAGAAACCAGCCCTATATTGCAGAATCATTTTAACGGTGTAGTAGCAAAAGCGGTCAGTCATGTAATCGGTGTCCAATTCCGCAATATTGTAACCGTTGGCGCATCCGTTTTTTCTAAATATGGTTTCTCTGATTTACTGCCCCCTTTGTTGGCATTAGATTCGGATGTCCAATTGTGCATGGGCGGGCGTCTGCCGTTGGCAGCTTTTTTAAAAAATCCGTATAAAAAGGATATCTTAACAAAAGTCATTATTAAAAAGAACAACCGTAAAGCAGCCTATCAGCAATTGCGCAATTCAAGCAGTGACTTTCCTCTGCTGAATGCAGCTGTTTCAGAGCTGAACGGCAATTGGCGGATTGTTGTCGGCGCAAGGCCGGGACGGGCAAAATTTGCCCGCAGGGCTGCCGAAGTACTAACTGCCGGTGGGCTTACGCCGGAAAATATCGATTTTGCTGCCAATGTTGCTGCAGAAGAGTTGCGTTTTGAGACGAATACACGGGCTACTGCCCAATACCGCAAAGCTGTTTGTCAGGCATTGGTACGGCGGGCAGTCTTGGAGGTAGAAGCATGCAAATAACGGTGACAATTAATGAGAAAAAGGGTACCTATAATATTGCCGCTGATGATATATTAGCTGATACACTGCGGTCACAAGGCTATATGAGTATTCGCAAAGGCTGTGATACGTCATGCTGTGGTCTGTGTACGGTATGGATTGATGGAAAACCGGCATTATCCTGTACTGTGCCTGCTTTTCGGGTCGATGGCAAAACGCTTGTTACAATCGAAGGCGTTCAGCAGGAGGCAGAAGAGTTTGCCCAAATTCTTGCAAAGGAAGGCGCAGAACAGTGCGGCTTCTGCAGTCCCGGCTTCATTATGACGGTGCTGGCAATGAAGCGCGAATTAACAAATCCGACGGAAGATGAGATTATTCACTACCTTACGGGCAATTTGTGCCGGTGTACTGGTTATATGGGGCAGCTTAGGGCAATTAAAAAGTATCTGGGGGTAGCCTGATATGAATATGATAGGTAAGAGCGTCCCAAAGCTGGATGCATTGCCCATTGCCACGGGCAAGCCTGTTTATACAGAAGATTTGATTACCAAAGATGCCTTGATTATTAAAATATTGCGCAGTCCCCATGCTTTCGCCCGCATTACGGCAATTGATACTACTCATGCTCTCAAACTGCCTGGGGTCGAGTGCATTCTCACTCATAAAGATGTACCCAATGTGCGGTTTACGTTGGCTGGACAGTCTTATCCGGAGCCTTCTCCTTATGACCGGATGATACTGGACCCCATTGTCCGTTATGTCGGAGATGAAGTGGCGATCATTGCCGCTGTTGATGAAAAAACAGCACTTAAAGCAATGAAATTAATCAAAGTGAGCTACGAAATTTTTGAGCCTGTGCTGGATTTCGAAACAGCAACCGGACATACATCTGTTGTCCATCCGGAAGATGATTTGCATTGCAATTTTCCTATTGGCATGGATAAAGACAAAAATATTACCTGTACCCATCATGTCGAGTTCGGAGATATTGAAGCTGAACTGGCCAAGTGTGATGCTGTGGTGGAAGAAACGTATTATACCCAGGCCCAGGCTCATGCCATGATGGAAACGTATCGTTCGTTCAGCTATCTTGACCATATGGGAAGACTGGTTGTTATCACTTCTACCCAGATTCCCTTTCATGTCAGACGGCAGCTGGCCAGAGCGCTGCAAATGCCTGCCAGCAGAATCCGGGTTATTAAACCGCGGATCGGCGGCGGCTTCGGGGGCAAGCAGACGGGAGCAGTTGAAATATTCTCTGCTATTGTGACAATGAAAACAGGGAAACCAGCCCTCATTGTGTATGACCGCACGGAGACCTTCAGCTGTACGACCAGCCGTCATGCCATGCGTCTCACTGTACGCTTAGGTGCCGATAAAGAGGGCTTTATCCGTGTTATTGATATACAGGGCTTATCAGATACAGGGGCATATGGCGAGCATGCGTCAACTACTTTTTCGTTAGTCGGGCTGAAGACCCTGCCTTTATATAATAAAACTACTGCTGTCCGGTTTACGGGCCACGTGGTTTATACCAATAAGATGCCTGGCGGGGCTTTGCGCGGCTATGGTGCTACGCAGGGGATTTTCGCAGTTGAGTCAGCCGTTAATCTAATGGCTCGCAAGCTAAATGTGGACCCGGCAGAATTTAGACTCAAAAATCTGACCAAAGAAGGCGAAACCAGTCTATTCAATCAGGGGAAAATACTAGCAAGCTCCGCACTGCACCAGTGTATTGAGACTGGCAAAAAAATGATTGGCTGGGATGAGAAATATCCTGCCAAAGAGCTAGGCAGTAATAAAGTACGGGCAGTTGGCATGTCTGTTACGATGCAGGGCTCGGGAATTGCCGGGATCGATACGGCGTCAGCTGAAGTACGGCTGAATGATGACGGAAACTATACGCTGCTTGTTGGTTCAACCGATATGGGAACAGGCAGTGATACCATTCTCGCGCAAATGGCGGCAGAAGTGTTAAAGACTTCACTGGATACTATCATTGTACATGCTGCTGATACGGATATATCCCCCTATGATCCCGGCTCATATGCCTCTAGCACCACCTATGTAACCGGCATGGCTGTTGTCCGGGCAGCGGAGGATCTGAAAAATAAGATACTCGAGCAAGCTGCGGCATTTCTGGAAATTGACCGGGAGCAGATGCAATTTGACGGAGAAGTGCTTACAACAATAGACGNNAAACTGGCCGAGACACTGGTGCTGGGTTCGGGGCGGCAGTTAACAGGTCAAGCCACTTATGGCAGCCCGGTATCGCCGCCTCCGTTTATTGCTGGTTTTGTGGAAATCGAGCTTGATAAGGAAACCGGTAAGGTTGAGCTTATTGACTATGTAGCGGTTGTCGATTGCGGTACGGTCATTAATCCCAATCTGGCCCGCATTCAGGTTGAAGGCGGTATTGTTCAGGGGATCGGCATGGCACTGTATGAAGATGTTCGTTATAGTGCCAAAGGGCGGATGGAAACAAGTAACTTTATGCAATATAAGATTCCCTGCCGTAAGGATATCGGCAGAGTCCGGGTTGCTTTTGAAGAAAGCTATGAACCAACGGGACCGTTCGGTGCAAAATCAGTAGGCGAAGTAGTCATTAATACGCCTCAGCCAGCTATTGCCCATGCTGTTTATAATGCTGTAGGCGTTAGAATTACCAGTCTTCCGATTACGTCCGAGAAAATACTGACTGCAATGCAGGCAATAAAACATTAAAGGAGAAATCAGCAATGCAAAAATTACACCCTGTTGATGAAATGCTGCCCTTAGGAAAGCTGTTCACCTATGGATTACAACACGTTCTGGCGATGTACGCCGGAGCTGTGGCTGTACCGCTTATTATTGCCAATGCGCTGGGATTATCAAAAGAGCAATTAATTTATCTCATTAATGCCGATTTATTTACCTGCGGTATTGCAACAATTATTCAGACGATCGGTTTTTGGAATATGGGTGTTAAAATTCCAATTATTCAAGGTGTAACATTTGCTGCGGTTACTCCGATGATTATTATCGGCAAAACGCATGGACTAACGGGGATTTACGGATCTATTATCGTAGCCGGATTGGTTACGTATCTGGTCAGTCCTTATTTCAGCCGCTTAATTCGCTTTTTCCCACCAGTGGTAACGGGAACAATCATTACGATTATCGGTGTTACCCTGATGCCGGTAGCGGTACGCTGGGCAGGCGGCGGCAACCCTGCTGCCAAGGATTTCGCCAGTGCTCCTTATATCCTGCTTGCCTTTATTACCCTCATCCTGGTATTATTCTTTTATCGTTTTTTTACCGGCTTCTTAAGCAATATCGCCGTATTACTAGGGTTGATTGCAGGTACTGTTATTGCCGGCGTGTTTGGAATGGTTAATTTTTCTCAGGTAGCTACTGCCGGCTGGATTGGCGTAACGACTCCATTTGCTTTTGGTCTGCCTACTTTCGATTTGGCCTCTATTGCAGCGATGGTGCTGGTTATGCTGGTCGTTATGACCGAGACAACCGGTGACTGTATCGCGGTTGGTGAAATTATTGATAAACCCATTACCCAACAGGACTTGACCCGCTGTTTGCGGGCAGATGGATTCTCCACTATTTTGGGTGGTATTTTAAATAGTTTCCCTTATACTGCTTTTGCTCAAAATGTTGGTTTAGTTGGCCTGACCCGTGTGAAAAGCCGGTTTGTCGTGGCTGCAGCCGGTGTAATTCTGGTTGTTCTTGGTCTTTTCCCCAAGCTTGCGGCAGTGATTGCAGCTATTCCTGTAGCAGTTCTTGGCGGTGCCGGTATTGCTATGTTCGGCATGGTAGCGGCAAGCGGAATCAAGACGTTGTCCCGTGTCCAGTTTGACGGTACTAATAATATTATGGTAGTTGCAGTGAGTATGGGAATTGGGATGATCACACTGGCAGTACCGAATTTCTATCACAATTTCCCTAGCTGGGCCCAGGTTATTCTGCACAGCGGCATAACTGCAGGCAGTGTGGCGGCAATTGTCCTTAATGTTGTTTTGAATGGTACAGAAAAGACTGCTGAGATCAAAGTAGATCAAAATCATTATCTATAATTGAGGGTAATTTCTTTACACTTAGTGTTGGATAGGGAATAATAGAAGAAGAGAAACAAAACGACAACCGTATAGAAAGCGGTTGTCGTTTCAGCATGTAGGCAAATGGCTTACGTTGAGAAAGAGAACGGGTTCTACTTTGTCATCGAAACAAAAGTAGCAAAAATTCTAGGCCTGGTCTTCCAAAAGACTTGGCAACGATCCGGCTTACTAAAATCCGTAAAACTCGCTGCGCTCAGACAGAACGGATTTCTTAACGTAAGCCGGATCGTTGCCATCCTGCGGACCGTCTTTTTCCAGAAAGGCCGGAAAGAACGAGGGACGGGGGCCTCTTACAGTTTGCAACTAGATTTAGCATCCTGCGGACATTACTGAAATTGACATGAGTGAGGTGATACCGTGAATCTATGGGAGGCTATATCAATCGAGCAGCCGGGGATTCTTGCCTGTACCGGTGCAGGCGGAAAAACTTCTTTGCTGCAGACTTTGGCGAAAGAGGGGAGTTCGTGTTATTTCCCGGTAATACTAAGTACGACAACTAAGATGTTTTTTCATCAGATAGAGAAGTTTATGCCGATTGTTTCCAATGATTATGAGATAGGGGCAAGCCGTATTGCTGCGCAGCTGGCAACTGGAACAAGCGCTGCATGGGTAAACTCCCGCGAAGGGGATAAATGTTTGGGCGTACCCGCTTTATGGCTTGACAGGCTGGCAGCAGCTAACCCCTCTAGTCAGCTGCTGGTAGAAGCTGACGGAGCCCGCAGCAGGCTGATAAAGGCTCCCGCTGCTTATGAACCGGTTATACCTTTCTCAACGACTATCACAGCAGGAGTCTTAAATCTGCAGGCTCTGGGGCAGCCTTTGGATGAGAGGGTCGCTCACCGTCCGGAGCTGATTAGTTCGCTTTTGAATAAGTCATTGGGAGAGAAACTGGAGGCTCTTGATTTTGCTGCTATTGCATTACATGAGCAGGGGATTTTTAAGACCAGCCGGGGCAGGAAAGTATTCCTGCTGACTGGTGCAGATGCTGCCAGTCCTGATCAAATAGCGGCTATTATACAAGGTTTGCGGCGAAAACCGGCAGATATCTACCGCTGTATTCTTACCGAAGGCTATGGTGAAAATATGCGGCCGCTGGAGGTATATGACTTATGATGCCACGCATAGGAGCTGTCATTCTGGCAGCAGGCACAGCCAGCCGTATGGGACGGCAGAAACTGCTGCTGCCGCTGGGGGACAAGCCGGTATTAGCCCATGTTTTGGCTGTTGTCAGTCAAATACCATTCGCAGACAGGCTTATGATTATCGGCGAGCCGCAGCAGGAGTTGGCTGCGCTTGGCAGTCAATATGGCATTCGTTCTGTTTATAATCCTGACCGGATCAGTGGACAGGCCACTTCTATTGCAAAAGCAATTTCCCATTTAGACGGTGAAGTTGACGGAGTACTGTTTCTGCCGGGAGATCAGCCGCTGATTACGGCTGATCTGGTGCAGGCACTGCTTAGCTGTTTCGGTGAGAATGCAAATAACCGGCGGATTGTGGTACCCTTTCACAAGGGGCAGTATCGCAGTCCCGTATTGTTTGGTGCTGCGTGGCTGAAAGAGTTAGCTGCCCTTTCCGGTGACAAAGGCGGGAGGGAGATAATCCGCAATCATCCGGAAGTAATAGCTGCCGTTGAATGGTTTGAAGAAGCTTCTTTCCGTGATGCAGATACATGGGATGATTATCTTGAATTGGTACAATACTTGCATAAGTATTAGCAAGTATTGTGTGGAAGGAGGTTAATTGCTTGGCAAGTATACTGATTAAGAATGCACAGGCCATTATCACCGTCAATAACCAGGATCAAGTCCTTGAACGGCAGAATATTTTTATCAAGGATAACCGCATTGCAGCAATCGATAACGAGGAGCGGGATGCCGATACTATTATCGATGCCACGCACATGCTTGTTTATCCCGGTTTAGTGAATACCCATCATCATTTATATCAGACATTTACCCGCAATTTGCCGCAGGTACAGAAGCTGGAGTTGTTTGACTGGCTGCGGACGCTGTATGCTGTCTGGCGGGGGTTGACGGAGGATATGATCTATTTCAGTTCGCTCACCGGCATGGGAGAATTGTTAAAATACGGCTGTACGACCTGTTTCGATCATCATTATGTTTTTCCTAAAGATAGGTCAGACCGGTTTATTGACAGGCAGTTTGAAGCAGCTGCCGCACTGGGCATCCGGTTTCATGCATCGCGGGGCAGTATGTCCCGGGGGAAGAGCGACGGCGGCTTGCCGCCAGACGAACTAGTGCAAAGTGTGGCTGATATTCTGTCTGACAGTGAGCGGTTGATTGATACCTATCATGATACAAGTCCATACTCGATGCGGCAGGTAGTGCTTGCGCCATGCTCACCATTTAGTGTTACTGCCGATCTGATGACAGAGACGGCCAAATTGGCGCGAGCCAGGCGGGTTCGGCTCCATACGCATTTGGCTGAGACGAATGATGAAGAGGCGTACTGCCTGCAAACCAGGGGGCTTAGGCCGTTAGCCTATATGGAGAGCCTTGGCTGGCTTGGTTCTGACGTGTGGTATGCTCATGGTATTCATTTCACTGAACAGGAACTGCGTACGCTGGCTGATATGCGTACTGGGGTAGCCCACTGTCCGGTATCCAATCAAAAGCTTTCCTCGGGAATTGCTCAACTGCCTCGTATGCTTGAGCTAGGTGTACCGGTTGGGCTGGCGGTGGATGGCAGTGCCAGCAATGATTGCTCCAATCTGCTTGGTGAGTTGCGCGCCTGTTATTTGATGCATAGACTTGCCGGCAGTGCCAAAGCACCCAGCGGTTATGAGCTGCTCAGGCTTGCCACCAGGGGCGGTGCTGCTTTGCTGGGACGGGAAGATATCGGCTCTATTGAAGTGGGCAAAGCGGCTGATTTATTTATGATTCGAACGAATCGCCTGGAGTTTGTGGGAACGCAGTTTGATGCAAAGTCGCTGCTTTGCACGGTCGGAGTGAACAGGCCAGTTGATTATACCATCGTGAACGGCAGGATTGTAGTGAAAGACGGGGAACTGTGTACCATAGATGAATCCCGAACAGTGCAGCAGGCAAATCAGCTTGTACAAACTTTGGTCAAAGGGAACTGAAACGTTACGCTGTCTCAATGTAGAAATATTTATCTCAATTTGATACCGGTTGACTGAGGTGTTTATGAATAATTTAGTAGTTATCAAAGGCGGTGGCGATTTAGCTACCGGTATTGCCCACCGTCTCCGCAAGAGCGGTATATATGTAGTGATTACAGAATTGGCGCAGCCAACGGTGATTCGCCGCTCCATCGCCTTTGCGCAGGCTGTATTTACCGGCGAAGCAGCGGTAGAAGGCATTACCGGGCGCCTCGTAAAGGCTGATGAAATCTGGCAGACTTTGGCTCAGGGCATTATCCCGGTAGTAATTGACCCAGAGGGAAAATGCATTGACAGGCTGAGGCCCTGGGGAGTAGTTGATGCCATCATTGCCAAAACCAATACAGGCACAGCTGAGGCGGATGCACCGGTTGTTATTGGTGTCGGTCCGGGTTTTACTGCCGGTCTGGACGTGCATGCTGTGGTCGAAACCGCGCGAGGGCATGATTTGGGTCGCGTGTATTATGAAGGTGCGGCACAGGCGGATACGGGTATTCCCGGTAATATAGGCGGTTATACGATTGAGAGACTGATAAAAGCTCCGGTTGATGGCATATTTAAGGGATTGAAGACTATTGGTGATACTGTAAAAGCGGGAGAACCAGTTGCCGAAGTAAATGAAATGGTTGTTTCGGCAGCTATTGACGGCGTATTGCGCGGATTGCTTCACGATGGCTTGCCGGTTTATCAGGGCATGAAAATTGGTGACATTGATCCCCGCTGCCGTCAGGAGCATTGTTTTACTATTTCCGATAAGGCCAGAGCGATCGGCGGAGGAGTGCTGGAGGCACTGCTTTGCCTAAAGGGGGAGAGGTTGCATGACCGGATTTGAACAATTGCTGGAACTTGCAAAACAAATGGGGCAGGCAGATATACTGACTATTGTGGAAGCACCGGCAGACAAAGATCCAAGCCTTTTGGGGCGAATGCTGATTATCCCTGCAGGTGAGCAGCCTGCGGAAGAACTGATTGATGCCAATTTTACCAGACTTGTCATGGAATTGATTCACAACACGGTTTGGCAGCAGGCTGTAGTCATACCAATTGATTATGAGGGACACTACCGGTTATTATGGGACCGGCTGGTCACTCAGCCCCGTGCACTGGTATTGGGAGCCGGTCACATCAGCCAGCCGCTGGTGGGTTTGCTGGCGATGGTCGGCTATGCGGTAACGGTAGCAGATGACCGGCCCGAATTTGCAAATCAAAGGCGGTTTCCCGAAGCAGAACAGGTGATTTGCAATAACTTTGCGGCCGCACTTGCCGGTTTGGACCTTGCCGATTATGAAGCGATTATCATTGTTACCCGGGGGCATCGCTATGACCTCGACTGTCTTAGAACGGTTCTAAAATGTCCTGCTCCTTATACCGGCATGATCGGCAGCCAGCGCAGAGTTAGCGGCATTAAGGAAATGATGACGGAAGAAGGGGTACCCTCTAAAATATTGGATCAATTGAAGGCGCCGATTGGCCTGGATATTGGTGCCCAGACGCCACAGGAAATTGCATTGAGCATTGTTGCTGAAATCGTTGCAGTAGTCCGCAAGGGCAGCTGCATGCCGCTTAGCAGTAAACGGAGGTGACTCAGTATGGATATAAATTTGCTTGAAGCAATTTGTGAGGTTCAACGTGTGAAAGGCAAGGCCGCGCTAGTGACCATTATTGATACCCGCGGCTCTACTCCGCGCAAAGCAGGAAGTAAGATGCTGGTTTATCCTGATGGGCGGATAACCGGCACTATTGGCGGCGGCTGTTCCGAATCGGAAGTGCGAATAAAGGCTTTGCAGGCTTTGGACGATACGCAGTCAGCTCTTTACCGGGTATCGATGCTGAACGATACTGCTGCCGAAGAAGGTATGGTGTGCGGCGGAATTATGGATGTATTTNNAAGTACCAAAAAATCAAGACCTGTACAAAAATGGCCTTGGAAGCAAACCACTCTTGCTAAAATTCCGAAACTCGCTGCGCTCAAACAGTCGGAATTTCTTTACGCAAGAGAGGCCCGCTTCCACCCTCCGGGACGGCAATTTTTGTAATGGTCGGGGGATACGAAAAGAAGGATCGGAAGGAATATGTAGGTTTTTTTCGTATCGTATTTTTCGTTGTTTTCGGCCCTTCTGGAAAAAGATGGTCCGGAGGATGGAAAAAAGTCTTTTGGAAGATAGGCCTAGAATTTTTCTACTTTTGTTTCGATGACAAAAGTAGGAACTCGGTCTTTTTCTTATTTACCTATCTCCAATAACAAATCACCTGTCTCAATGCGATCGCCTTGTTTGACATAGATTTCTTTGACAATGCCGTCCATAGGTGCTTGAATTGTCGTTTCCATTTTCATTGCATCCGTAACGACAAGCGGTGCGCCTGCTGTTACACGGGCACCTTTAGCAACTAATAGTTTCACGACTGTACCAGCAAGGGTTGCCGCCACGTGGCCGGGATGGGCCTTATCTGCTTTTTTTCGCTCCACTACCGTTGACTGAACGGTGTTGTCTTTAATTAATACTTCCCGGGGAAGTCCGTTTAGTTCAAAGCTCAATACTCTTGTTCCATCTGCTCCGGCATCGCCAATTTGCAATAACCGGATGACGAGGGTTTTGCCTGTTTCGATTTCGACCTTTACTTCTTCGCCTGTTTTGAGACCGTAGAAGAAACTAGGCGTATCCAAAACAGATACATCGCCATAATTTCTGACAAAGTGCGTCCAGTCAGAAAAAACTTTAGGATATAAGGCGTAGGAAATGACATCTTGGTCGGTTATGGGGCGTATGAGGCTGTCGTTTAAGGTCTCCCGGATTTCATCGAATTTTACAGGTGCCATAAATTTGCCGGGCCGGTCGCGCAGTGGTTTTTTGCCGCGAAGAATAATGCGTTGCAATTCTTTGGGGAAGCCTTTGTAAGGCTGGCCAAGCTGACCCTGGAAGAATTCAATAACTGAGTTGGGAAAAGCGAGGCTTTCTCCCCGTTCGTATACTTCATCCTCGGTTAGCTGGTTATCTACCATGAAGAGGGCCATATCGCCGACGACCTTGGAGGACGGAGTCACTTTTACGATGTCACCGAAAAGCTCATTAACGCGGCTGTACATCACTTTTACTTCTTCCCAGCGATGCTCCAGACCAAGCGCTTTAGCCTGCTGAAGAAGGTTGCTGTACTGACCGCCGGGCATTTCATGCAAATATACTTCGGGATTAGGGAACCAGTTGGCAGAGTCTACATCCTGATAGTAGGTACGGACATCCTCCCAGTAACCGGATAGCTGATTCATGCCCTGAATGTCAAGGTCGGGCTGGCGTGAATGGCCGCCTAAGGCGTAGTAGAGGGAATTGCCGCTTGGCTGAGAGGTAGCGCCTGCCAGGGCAGCAAGAGCGACATCGACAATATCCACGCCGGCATCAATTGCCCGGGCATACGTATAGATGCCGTTGCCACTGGTATCGTGTGTATGAAGATGAATGGGAATTGATACAGATGATTTTAAGGATGACACCAGCCTGTAAGCCGCTTCCGGCTTGAGCAAGCCAGCCATATCCTTAATTGCCAGGATATGTGCACCCGCTTGCTCCAGTTCTTTCGCCAGGTTTACGTAGTAGTCCAGATTGTATTTCGTACGGGAAGGATTCAGGATATCGCCGGTATAACAAATGGCTGCTTCGGCAACTTTGCCTGCATCGCGGACAGCGTCTATTGCAACTGTCATGTTATCCAACCAGTTCAGACTGTCGAAGATACGGAAGACATCAATTCCGGCCTTTGCAGAAAGAGTGACAAATTCTTTTACCACATTGTCGGGGTAATTGGTATAGCCAACCGCATTAGAGGCCCTGAGCAGCATTTGAAATAAAACCGTAGGACATTTTTCTCTTAGGGCAGAAAGCCGTTCCCAGGGATCTTCTTTCAGAAAGCGGTAGGCTACATCGTAAGTAGCGCCTCCCCACATTTCCAGCGAAAAGAGATTCGGCAGCAAACGGGTGCTGGCATCGGCTATTTGCAGCATATCATGAGTGCGAACGCGAGTGGCTAGCAATGACTGATGGGCATCACGCCAGGTTGTATCAGTAATCAGTACTTGGGGCTGGTCTTTTATCCAGCGCATTAGCCCTTCTGGCCCGGAAGCATCAAGAATCTGCTTCGTACCTGCCGGCAGCTCTCCACGTACCGTTTTGGGGACCAGAGGCTTCTTAAACTCCGGCTTAGTCCGGGCACCCGCCCCTTCATAGCCATTGATGGTAACATCGCCTAAATAGGTTAATAATTTCGTTCCCCGGTCCTGCCGTTCAGGGAAAACAAATAGCTCCGGCGAGGTGTCAACAAAGCAGGTATCATAGGTGCCGCTTAAGAATTGTTCATGTTTAACTACGTTTTCCAGAAAGGGCAGGTTTGTTTTGATTCCTCTGATCCGGAATTCAACCAGGCAGCGCAGCATTTTTGCAATGGCGCTTTTATGGGTGAGTCCCCAGGTTGAGACTTTGACCAACAGCGAATCGTAGAACGGGGTAATGACCGAACCGGTAAAAGCATTACCTGCATCCAGGCGGACGCCGAAGCCGCCGCCGCTGCGATAGGCCATCAGCTTTCCAGTATCAGGCATGAAATGATTGGCTGGATCTTCTGTGGTAACGCGGCATTGAATGGCATGCCCATTGCACTGTATGTTTTCCTGGCTGGGAATGCCCACTTCCTCGTCGTGCAACTGACAGCCGTCGGCTATCAGGATTTGCGATTGGACAATGTCGATACCGGTGATCATTTCTGTAATGGTATGTTCAACCTGAATACGGGGATTGACTTCGATAAAATAGAATTGATTATCAGGTGCGACGAGAAATTCGACGGTCCCGGCGCTGACATAACCGACACTTTTCATTAACTGTACAGCCGAATTGCAAATAGCACTTCTGAGCTCAGCGGGCAGGGAAATGCTAGGGGCTACCTCTACCAGCTTTTGATGGCGCCGTTGTACGGAACAGTCCCGTTCATAAAGATGGACAATGTTGCCATAAGTATCACCGAGTATCTGAACTTCAATATGCTTGGGGTTCTCCAGCAGTTTTTCCAAATAAATTTCATCGTTGCCGAAAGCTGCTTTTGCTTCTGATTTTGCGCGATAGTATGATTCCTCTAATGAAGCAGCATTGCGTACAATACGCATACCTCTGCCGCCGCCCCCAAGGGTAGCCTTAATAATAATAGGATAGCCGTAGACGCCAGCAAAAGCACGAACATCATCCAGGCTGAACACCGGTCCGTCGCTGCCGGGAATCATAGGGATACCGGCAAGTGCTGCCTGCTTGCGGGCATTGATTTTATCGCCGAACATAATCAGGTGCTCAAGCTCAGGTCCGATAAAGCGAAAGCCTTCTTCGGCACAGCGTTTGGCTAAATTGCTATTTTCGGATAAGAAACCATAGCCGGGATGAATAGCATCAACACCATGCTTACGGGCAATTGCCAAAATGCCTTCAATGTCAAGATACGCTTCAATAGGACCTTTGTCTGCCCCGATTAGATAAGCCTCGTCTGCCTTGTAGCGGTGAAGGGAGAGTTTATCTTCTTTCGAATAAATGGCTACCGTGCGGATGCCCAGCTCATGGCAGGCCCGAAAAACCCGGATAGCAATTTCCCCGCGGTTAGCAACCAAAATAGTTCCAATATTTTTCATTGTTTTTCCTCCAAAAGACCTTAGTTGCCCTTAATTCGACACCTGGAAGGAACTCTTTCTGGTAGAATAAAAAGAGCAGTCAATTGCTAAATTATCATAAAATGGAAGGTCAAACAACAGAAAGAGAACATGTATACTCGTATACGCGTATACATGTTTAATGTAAAAATTATTATGAAATAGTTTAATTGTAAACATGTTTCTTTATTTTGTACACTTGAGTATTGTTGCAATGGACAGAGGTTTTGATTTTGATTAACTTTTCGTACCCGTGTTACTCGAGGTATCAGTGCGAGTAAAGGTACAGGTAGGGGGAAAGAAGATGGTTATATCTGATTTTTTCCAGGGAATTGTACTGGGTTTTTCAATTGCGGCCCCTGTTGGCCCTATTGGTTTGTTATGCATTCGGCGAACGCTGGTTTACGGGTTGAAAGTTGGCTTTTTATCGGGTGTGGGCGCAGCTCTGGCAGATGGCATATTTAGCTTTATCGCTGCCTTCGGAGTGACGGTTGTCTCGGGATTTCTTTTGGAACATCGTACCGTGCTGCAGGTCCTAGGGAGTATGTTTCTCTTAGGGTTTGGTTTTTTTACATTTCGCTCCCGGCCGAATGAACCAGGCAATACGATAAGAGGCGACGGTTTTGGCAGGAACGCCTGCTTATCAACTTTTTTCCTTACGTTAACTAATCCAATGACAATGATGGCTTTTGCCGCTGTCTTCGCAGGAATGGGAATAGGCGCAGCCCGTGATTACCGGCAGGCAGCCGTTGTTGTATGCGGTGTTTTCAGTGGTTCACTGCTGTGGTGGTCGGTGCTAAGCCATGCTGTAAATCGCCTGCGTACCCGCTTTGATGAAAACAGCCTCGTCTGGATCAACCGGTTATCAGGGACGGTTATTATGGTGCTTGGTGTAGTTGGCCTTCTGCTGTAACAATAAAAGAGGAAGCTTGCCCTTTGACGGGTAAGCTCCCTCTTTATAGTTTCTAGCGCAATAGTGGCGTCAGGTTACCCTGATAGAATAGATGAAGTGAGTGCATAGCTCTGGACAGAGCGACATATAACAGGCGGGCATCAAAGGTATCAGATGTATATTGATCAGCTGAGGCATTTACGATGATGACGGCATCAAATTCCAGTCCCTTAGCCAAGGTAACAGGCAAGAGAGAAATTCCACCACGATAAGTAGCTGCCTGTCCGGTTACCAGATGGATGTCATGTGCAGCCGCGTCTGGCTGGGATTGGAGCAGCTCGTATAAAGCATTGCATTCTGCCTCAAGTTTGGTAATGATACCAACAGAGCGAAAGTTAAGAGCGCTGTATGAGTTTAACACTTCTATGATTCTGTGAGCGGTCGCATTGGTAGAGGAAACTTTTTCAATAAGGGGAGGGCGGCCTACTTCGTAAACAGGCAGTGCGCGAGAACTGCCTGCAGGCATGACCTTATTGAATAAGTCAACAATTTCTTTTGCAGACCGGTAGCTGTATAGAATCTCACGGTACACCGTCCGTGTATCGCTAAAGACATCCTTTAATAAGGTTTGCCAGCTGTCAATACTGCGGTAGGTATGGATGCCCTGGGACAAATCGCCCATAATGGTGAAGGATTTATTCGCAGAAAGCATTTTTAAAATCGTGAACTCAAGAGCATTCATATCCTGTGCCTCATCGACTACAATGTGATTAAATTTCGTCACATGCTGCCAGCCATCAAGCAAACCTTTAAGGTAGCACAAGGGAGCCAGGTCTTCCCGTTCCACCTGGCCTGTTTGCAGCAGGGCAAGCGTATATTCTGTAATGATAGGCAGTTCTTCTTTTTTGAACCCCATAGCCTTGAAATACTGTTTGTTTTTATAAACCTCTTGATAAGCTGTAAAGAGGTCAAGAAGCTCCCATTTCTTAAAATGACGTTCTAAGAATGCTTCGCCCTCTCGGGAAAAGCGTTCAAAAGCAGAATCAGTTTTTGACGAGCGAGATTGTTTTGCCTCTAGCACTTCCAGAAAGTTGCGTATCCTAAACCGTATGTACTGCATGAGGCCACGGAGGCGCGTGTTATAAGGTGCGCGGTTATCTTCCATGAACTTGTCAATTTGCTGTTGGCGGTCAATATTCAACTGACCGTCAAAGAGACTGATGGGAGTAAGCTTTAGGCAAAACTGTTCAATTTTTCTCTCCCAATAGGCTTCCAACACAGTGACGAAAGCCTGGCTGCCTTTTAATTTTGTACAAAGCAGCAATCGAGTGCGGTGAGGTGCATTAGCAGCCTGGTTGGACAAAAGCATTTCTAAGCGGTTTTCCGTATGGACGGACCATTCTTGCTGCGTAATTTCGGCAGCTAAATCATCCCAAACCATTTGACGTACGTCAGCAGCATCAATTTCAGGCAGCAGTTCGGAAATGTAATCAAGAAAAATCCGGTTAGGCGCAATAATAATTAATTTTTGAGGATCAAGTTTTTCATTATATAACAGATAGGAGAGGCGATGCAGCCCGACAGTACTCTTTCCGGAACCGGCAACACCCTGAATGATCATTACTTGATGAAGGGTTTCGCGGATAATCTTATTTTGCTCAGACTGAATGGAAACAACGATGTCTTTTAACTTATCCCCGGCTCCGGCCAGCAGGCGTTCCCTCAGCAACGGATCTGCAAGAAGGGCTTGTTCCTGCCGGTTCAGTACCTGGTCGAGAATATAGTCATCAACAATTTGTTTTAGTTCACCCTGCTCAATTTTATATTGCCGTTTTAATCTCACGTCGCCGCTGTAATGATAACGGCCTAATACCTCATAACTGGCTCGTCCACCGTGACACTCATAAAAAATCGTAGATACGGGATCGCGCCAGTCGAAGACGAGAATATCTTCAGTACCGTTGATTTCGAGACGGGCTACTTTGACACGGCCAATATGAAATTTTTCAAAATCAGCGGCATCGTCATCCTTAAAATCGACACGCCCAAAGTAAGGACTGGCGAGTGCCCCTTCGATATCATATATTTTACTGCTGTTGTCATTGCGCATGAGCGAATGAACATAGGCGCTAATTTCATCTCTAACTTTAAGCGAATCACCAATTTGCCGTCCTCTGTTGTTGATATCCTGCTGCAGTTGAGAAATGACGGCTTTCATATCAGTAATGGTAGTAGCAAGGTGGAGCTTTTCTGCCGCAAAATCGGGATGCTGTTCCATAGGACCTCCTGAAATTTCAGTATAAAAAACATTACAATACTGGACGGGGGTGCGTCCGGAATATTTATTATATGCGGAAAAAAGAAATGTTGTCAATGTATTTTATGGTAATATTTGGAATACATACTAGTCGGGATCAGTATGATATGCAACAAATATGGAGAAAAACAATCGTTTATATTAAGAATATGTAGCTTTAATTCTTTTGGAAGGGAATTTTGTGTGTCTATTAGAGATGGAATTGTTCTTAACAGAAAAATAACGAGCATTATTCAACTTTTTATGGTATAATGAAAATACAACTGAATACAGCCTAAGCAGAGGAGCACAACGATGGCAATAAAACGACTGGAAGTGGACCGGGAAGACTTTTTTCATTATCGCGATTGGATGAAAGAACGAGGATTTGTCTCAGCCAGTTACTTTTCTCTTAATGGATTTGATGTCAGCAAATTGAAAAAGATGGCTGAGCAGGGGAGAATAAATGCAATCCGTTGTGAAATCGGTAGGTCAGTTAAATGGTACTACTCGGAGAATCAAGCTGAATTAGCTTATCTTAGAGGAGAAGTCTGAAGTTTAGTTTTTTCGCACAAAATATGCCTGTTCCGCGCTGGAACAGGTTTTTTTTCGCTAAAAACAGGAGTTTTTTGTGTCAGTGGAACCGTCCCCGTGACAGGGAAAATGTTTCATTAAAGGAGAGCGTCCTATAAACAGAGAATAAGAAACAATGAGGTGGTAATGTGGAAGAAAAAGTACTTAACTGGCCGTTAATCAATCATTCCCCAACGCCGATTATATTGAAAGATTTTAGTGAGATAGGCAGTATTGATACTAGTAAAGATGGCATTCTTGCTTTGACGGACGGCTGGAGACCGGGAGCGGCAGCCGCAATTTTGCGTGGGGGCATCAACGCCCAGACTGCGCTTGAAGTCATGGCTCAATCGGGAATTCGTGATTTGAAGATTTTTCATATTGAAGAGAAAATACCGCATTTAGAAGATGTCTTTATCTCGACAGTAGTGAATCCGGCTCATACGATGTTTGAAAATGTGAATATTGTATGGCGCCGCGAGTCTTCGGTATATGAACTAATTCGCCAGATTGGTGAAGAATATAGTATGCTCTATGTCGGTGCTCCTTTGGCTCACTCTGAGATATTACCTTTTTATAACAAAATTAAGGAAGTCTATCAAGGCAGCATCACGATGGTCCGGGGCCCAATGCAGGATATCGAATTTGATGAAGGCGATGAGATTTTCCGCTGGGTTCGCGAGCGGACCTATGAGGCGAATGATTTTGCGCTTTCTGCTGTGCTTCGCAATTGCAAAAAGAAGCTGGGCCTAAAGATTGCTGTAGTTTTACCAAGCTTAAATGAAGAAAGAACAGTAGGAAATGTGATCGAAACTGCCCTGGAAGTCAAAGATGCCGGTGTTATTGATGAGGTTCTGCTCATTGATTCTGATTCGGTCGATAAAACCCGCGAAATAGCACATTCTTACGGAATCCCGGTTTATAAGCATCCGGAAGTAGCCAGTCATTTGGGGACTTATCGTGGTAAAGGCGAGGCAATGTTTAAGAGTGCTTTTATATCGGATGCCGATATCCTGGCCTGGGTAGATACAGATATTGAAAGCATCCGTCCCCGTTTCTTCTATGGCTTATTAGGTCCGATGCTCGCTTATCCGCAAATTAAGTTTAGCAAAGGATACTTTTCCCGCCCTGTACGAGTAGAAGCATCGGGCTTGGAGCTGGGTGGGGGCCGGGTTACGGAAATTTTGGCTCGTCCTTGGATCAATACGTATAGGCCGGAACTTTCCGGCTATATCCAGCCACTGGCGGGTACGGTCGCCATTCACAAAGATCTTTTCCGGCAAATGAGCATTCCTGTTAACTATGGCGTAGAAATTGCAATGCTGATTCAGGCTGTGCAGCTTGGCGGACTATGGTCTACTTGCCAGGTCAATCTGGGAGAGGTCATTCACAAATCCAAGGATGTCATTGGTCTTAGTGAGATGTCTTTTCAAATATTGCAGGTACTGGCTCAAATGGAGCATGGCGGCAAGGTGCGGCAGTCCAATGATGTATTGCGGCGTGTTTTTTCAGCGCATGGCAATTTTGAAATCGGACTTAAACGTTTCCATACCCAGTGGCGCTCTTTCCTTGATGAGAAAAATGGATAATGACAAGTTGTAAGGCTGGTACATTTGTTGTACCAGCCTTTTTATTTATATCAGAATTTATAAGTTTTAAAAGGTGGGCAAGCAAAGAGAATCAAGGGATTATGGTGGCACGAAAACCGCCCGTTCGTAGCAAGCGGGGAAAGCCCGGTTTGTCCTTTTGTCATTGCCACAAACGGACCAAAAAGGCTAGGCCTANNGTACGAATTTCTTAACGTAAGTCGGTAAGTTTCCATCCTTCGGACCGTCTATTTCCAGAAAGGCCAAAAGTTTGACGAAAAAGCACTAAAAAGTCAGGACCTATACAGAAATATCTTGAGACACGCTTACTGCAGTGCATCAATGGAACAGAGGGGCTTTTGAATAAGCCCTGCAGGGGTTTGCCGGGAATAGCGCGAAATAATAAAATATCATATTAAAGGCATAAGGCTAGAAAAGGAGGCCCAACCTTGCGTTTTATTCATACCTCTGATTGGCATTTAGGACGGTTGTTTTATGGTGAATACTTAACGGACGAACAGGCGCATATCCTGTATCAATTTGTTGATCTGGTGCGTGATGTCAAACCGGATGCCGTTGTTATTGCCGGTGATATTTATGACAGGGGGGTGCCGCCAACAGCGGCGGTAGAGCTGCTTGATGAGATTCTCAGCCGTATTTTGCTTGACTGTCAGACACCGGTTATTGCAATTGCCGGAAATCATGACAGTCCGGAACGAATCGGCTTTGGAAATAAATTATTAGCCCGTCAGGGGCTGCACGTAGTTGGGCCACTGACCGGGACATACCAGCCTGTCACACTAACTGATGAACATGGACCGGTGTATTTTGTGCCGCTGACTTATGCTGAACCGTCTACGGTGCGGCTTAATTTGGCAGCCGAAGAAGCCAATGATCATACTGCAGCCATGGCCTGTCACATTCGACATGCCACAGCGAGTATTCCGGACGGTGCCCGTACGGTCGCAGTAGCCCATGCTTTTATTACAGGCGGTGAACCGTCGGAATCAGAACGGCCTTTGTCGGTGGGCGGCAGCAGCATGGTGAGCTCGGCATTATTTTCGCCTTTCCATTATACTGCGCTAGGTCATTTGCATCGCCCCCAGGCAGTTGGAGCACCCAATATCCGCTATTCGGGATCACTCATGAAGTATTCTTTTGCTGAAGCTGGGCATAAGAAGGGTGTCTATGTAGTGGAAATGGACAAGGCAGGAGCGGTGCAAATAGAAACGGTAGAGCTCAAGCCCCGCCGTGATGTACGGTGTATTAAGGGCATGTTTCAGGACTTGCTGCAAGGACCGAAGGGAAATGAAAATAAAGAGGATTACATACTGGCCGAATTGCACGATACCCTGCCTGTATTGGATGCATTAGGTCAATTGCGGGCAATTTATCCTAATGTACTTAGTATTGATCCCCGTTACCGTGCCAGTGGCGGCGAAATAAATGGTGCTGCTGTTGATCACCGCAAGCTTACGGAAAAGGATTTGTTTGCTGCCTTTGCCGAACAAATGACCGGGAATGCTTTGTCGGCAGACCAGGCGGCGGCATTAGAAACCGTACTGGAAGAACTTATCCGGGAAGGACGGGACGAATGATATGAGGCCTTTAATGATAACCATGACTGCCTTTGGACCTTATGCGGCCAGGCAGGAAGTGGACTTTGCCAAGCTGAAAGGACGTAATTTCTTTCTCATTCACGGACCTACCGGTGCTGGAAAAACCACCATTTTAGATGCCATGTGCTATGCCTTGTATGGGGCGACCAGCGGCAATCAGCGCACCGGTGAGACGATGCGCAGTGATTATGCCGGGCCGGATCTGCCTACTGAAGTCATCTTTGATTTTGCCATTGGAGAAAGGCAATATCGTGTGCTTCGCCGTCCCAGACAAGAAGTTCTGAAAGATCGCGGTAAAGGGACAAAAGTAGATAATGGCTCAGCAGCCCTGTACCGGCTGGATGATAACAGACAAGAAACCGCCCTGCTTGCCGACCGGCATGTAACGGAAGAAGTAGAAAAACTGCTGGGGTTTAAGGGAGATCAGTTCCGGCAGGTTGTGCTTTTACCACAGGGAGATTTTCGCAAATTACTGTTGGCTGGTTCAAAAGAGCGGCAGGATATTATGCAAATGCTGTTTCGTACCGAACTATACCGCTCAATAGAAGATAAACTGCGGGACAAGTATGGAGCACTGAAGGAACAAGGCCAGCAAATGCTGAGTCAGATACAATATGTATTATCTTCTGCTCAGGCAGCTAACCGGGAAGAACTGGTGCAGTATGTTGAAATCAACCGCCAGGCACATCAGCTTGCCGAAGGTGAGACCGCTGCTGCAAAACGTCAAATTGATCAGGCACAGGCAGCACTTACGCAGGGCAGGCTGGATCAGGAGCGGTTGACTGAGCGGCAGGCGGCTCAGGATAAATTAAAACAAGAGGAACAATTGATTCCTGTTGTGGAACAAAAGCGGCATGAATTAGGCAAAGCGAAATTAGCTGCCGGTTTGTTGGATCTGGAAACTAATCTTAGGCTAGTGGAAACGGAATATAAGGAAGTTGAACAAAAAGCAGCAGATTACCGTTTAAAAGCCTCTTCTGCCAGAGTTGCCTATGATAATGCACTAGCCTTGCTGAAGAAGGAAGAGCAGCAGGAACAGCAGCGCAAAGAGGCTGCTGCAAAGAAAATATATCTGGACAGTCTTGCTGACAAGGCTGAGGCGCTCACTGCTGCAATTAAGCAGGCCGCTAGCAGTGAACAGGCAGCTGTAAGTTGCAAGAAACAGCACCTGGAGGCTGCTAAAGAGCTGTCCGGCATAGAGAGCAGCCTTGCTGAGGCGGGACTTCAGTATGAACAGTTAAAAGCAGAAGCAGCTCAGGCTGGTATGCGAAAAGCAGAACTGGAAAAACGCCTCCGCGAACGTGATGAACGCAATAAGCTGGAAAATAATCGCCTGAAAGAAAAGCAATGCCGTGAACGGCTGGACAAGCTTACCGTAATATACGAACAGAAACAGGAACAATATATTGGTGCCAGAACGATGCTGACAAATTTACAGCAAGCTTGGCATCAAGGACAAGCGGCAATTTTGGCGGCAGATCTTTGTAACGGTCATCCCTGCCCGGTATGCGGAGCGACGAGCCATCCCGAAAAAGCCCGTCCGGCAGGTGATCTGCCAAATGAGTCGGATATTAAGGCTCAGCAAGAGCGGTGCGATAAGGTGGGGCAGGAAAAAGACAGTGCTTTCCAAGCTGTGCATGCCTGTAAGTCTGAAGTTGATGCGCTGCTGCAACTCATTGCCGCTGCAGAGCAAGAATTGCAAGAATTAGCAGCTAAGTCACCTGAACGCTTTGCACAGGCAGTTGCAGAAGCCCAAAACGCCTATACAAAGTCCGAGCTCTCTGCTAATCAAGCCTTGCTCATGAAAGCGCAAATAGAAAAGCTAACAGCGCAGCTAAAGCAGTTGACTGTGCAGGTCAGCAAAGCAGAAGAGCAATATCGTCAGGCCTTTAGCAAAGAACAGGCTGATAAAGCAATAGTAAACGAACGGCAGAACGCACTGCCGCTGGAATACAGAAGTGAGCACAATCTGCTTCAAGCAAGACAGTCTGCAGCAAAAGAATTACAGGAGTTAGAGAAGCGGCTGGCAGATGCTCAGCAGGCTGCCGAGAGTGCAGGCAATAACATAGCATCTGTTAATGCAACACTGAATAGCCTGTCAGAACAGTGTAAGAGTCAAAGTGAAAAAGCTGCCTTGCTCAGGCAGCAGTTTGGTGAGCGCATGATACAGGCTGGTTTTGCTGTGCTGGAAGATTATCTTGCAGCTCGCAAAACTCCCGCCACCATAGGGGAGCTGGAAAAGCGTATTGCTGACTTTGATCAGCGTCTGGCTGCAGCCAGAGAGCGCTGCCTAAGAGCCGAGGCCAATGCCGCAGCAATAACGGCAGCTAATGTACCACTTCTGGAAGCACAGTTAGCAGCCAGCAACGATCAATACGGCGTGGTTATCAGGCGTAGTAATCAACTGGCTGAACTGGTAAAACAGCAGGAAAAATGGCTGGCTGATTTGCAGCATTTAGAACAGGAACAGGCAAGCGTGCATGGCAAATACCAGATTATGGCCAGTCTCTTTGAAATTGCTTCAGGCAAAGATACGGGGGTTACTTTTGAACGGTTTGTGTTAGGTGCCCTGCTGGATGAAGTGGCATTGGCCGCAAATGCCAGACTAAAAAGCATGAGCCGCAACCGGTATATGCTGCAGCGCAAAATGAGCAGGGATGATAAGCGGACCTTGTCCGGACTGGATCTGGAGGTATACGATAACTATACAGGCTTTGCCCGGCAGGCTAATACCTTGTCAGGCGGTGAAACATTCCTTGCCTCGCTGTCGCTGGCTCTTGGTCTGGCTGATGTAGTTCAGGCATATGCCGGAGGAATTCACCTGGACACGATTTTTGTTGATGAAGGCTTCGGTACGCTTGATCCGGAGACGCTGGATTTTGCAATTAAGGCTTTGCTTGAACTACAGCAGGGTGGACGGCTGGTCGGTATTATTTCTCATGTGCCGGAACTCAAAGAACGCATTGATGCGCGGTTGGAAATCAGTCTCACCGGGCGGGGCAGCCGGGCAGAATTTAAGGTAGGGTAATTATGTGTATCATACTATTTGCATATCATAACCATCCCAAATATAAGCTTATTGTAGCCGCTAACCGGGACGAATTTTACAGTCGCCCGAGTTCTTCTGCCCATTTTTGGCAGGACCAACCGAAGCTATTGGCCGGACGTGATGAAGAGCAGGGCGGTACCTGGCTGGGCATTACCAAAGAGGGGCGTTTTGCTGCCTTAACCAACTATCGAGATCCGGCTAGTACCCGCAAAGATGCAGTTACAAGAGGACAACTGGTTAGTCAATTTCTGTCGGGAAGTCAAAAGCCGGAAGATTATCTTAAAACTGTGGATGAACAGGCGGAAAACTATAACGGTTTTAATCTGTTGGTGGGTATGGTCGGACAGACAGATTCTTTATGGTATTACTCCAATCAAAGCAGGCGCATGAGCCAGGTTGGAAGAGGAGTTTCCGGTTTGAGTAATCATTTGCTCAATACACCCTGGCCTAAGGTAGTACGGGGGCNNAGGTTGAACAGGAGCTTCTATGGCAAATATTGACTGATCGCGAAAGACCTGTTGACGACAGTCTGCCCCAGACAGGAGTATCACTGGAACTGGAAAGAATATTATCGCCAATTTTTATTGAAAGCCCCGGCTACGGTACAAGAGCATCAACGGTAGTGCTTGTTGATTATGCCGGACAAGTGACTTTTGCAGAAAAGTCGCTGGATGTTAAGGCTGGAGAATGGCATAAGGAGAATTATCGATTTGTTATTGAAAAGGCAGCTCTTTAAAAGAGTTGCTTTTTTTTAGGAATTTTTAAGATGATTTTACATAAAATTAACCAAGCGCCCTTCATTTTGCATTACTATTAGAATTAACTTCTTATAATAAGAAGTTATACACAAAGAATAACTAAAGTGGGAGGATTTATTTGACAAAAAATAAAAAAGACGTTGGTTTTGTCTTCATAATTAATCACGAACCCACAGTTTATCAGTGCATATAATAAAGTAAGAATCCTGTACCCGCTAGATTGGCAGTTATTGATATCTTTGTTTTGCAAGTAGTTGGCGCACACTAAGTAAAAAAGCTGCTCATGCGCAATTCAAGCTGGGAAGGGTGGTAAAGAGTGATAAAATATTATGTGTTAGACACTAACGTTTTACTGCATAGCCCCAATGCCCTATATGCTTTTAATGAACATACCGTTATTGTACCGGAAGTTGTCCTGGAAGAACTTGATAAGTTTAAGTCGGAAGCATCTGACCGAGGGGCAAATAGCCGCCACACCATTCGGATTATTGATTCTTTGGTTATGGAAGGCAATTTGCTGGAAGGTGTCAGCCTAAATGAGTCAGGTGGAATTGTTAAAATCGAAACAAATCATCTTGATACCCAAATACCCAATCATTGGGACCGCTCAAAACCGGATAACCGCATACTCCAGATATGTAAGGGGTTTCAGGATTGCAAGAAAAATGTGGTATTAGTCAGCCGCGACACCAATCTTAGGGTGAAAGCCACAATACTGGGAATTCAGGCTGAAGATTTCCGCGGTGACAATGTGGCAAATGTAGAAGAGCAATATACAGGCAGGGCCATTGTATATACTTCTTCTAAGGTAATTGATCAGTTTTACGGTGATGATGGTAATTACCTTGATGCGGAGAAACTACAGATTTTTGATGAAACAAGCAGTATACTTATGCCGGCAAAGCTGGAGATCAATCAGTTCTTGCTGATTCGTTCTACCGATAATGAGCGCCATACCGCCGTAGGCCGTTTTGATGGCGAGAAAGTAGTGCAGCTGCGCTATCGCAGCCGCAATCCCTTTGGGATTACTCCACGCAATATCGGACAGGTTTTTATGCAGGAATGTCTAATGATGAGCGCAGATGAAGCTCCTTTAGTCATTATCAAAGGGCCGGCTGGAACGGCGAAAACCTTCTACTCGCTGGCAGTTGGCCTACATCGAACCATGGACTGCCGCCCACGGGAATATAATCATCTGTTGATTTGCCGTCCCAACATTCCTATGGATGAAGATATTGGCTTCCTGCCAGGCTCTGAGGTTGACAAAGTCAGTCCATATATGCGCGGCATTCGTGACAATTTGTTTACGCTGATGAATGGCAGCAGTGTTCAGGAAGCAAAAGAGCTGGCACAAATCGAAGATACGGTCCAAATGCTGTTCGACAAACATATTATTCAAACAGAAGCGTTAGCGTATCAGCGTGGCCGCTCGCTGCAAAAATACTGGATGATGCTGGATGAAATGCAAAATTCAACTCCCCGCCAGGCTAAAGGGGTAATTACCCGCCCCGGTTTAGGTACAAAAATTATTTTAATTGGTGATCCGGCACAAATCGATCATCCATATCTGGATAGCCGCTCCAATGGTCTAGTATATGCCAGCGAAAAAATGCGCGGCTCTAAGTTGTGCTATCAGGTGACACTTCATCATGATGAATGTGAACGGTCACCGCTGGCGGCAGAGGCGGCAATTCGCCTGTAATAGTAAGTAAAGAAGTGAATTTAAGGTGTTCAGCTGCATGCTGGACATCTTTTTTGTTTTTAAAATTACCATTACTAACAACTCTGTGATATAATATGAGTTGTTAGTAATGAAAAGGAGGTATGCAATGATACGTTTTAGTGGTGTTTCAAAAAAGTATGGCAGTTTTCAGGCAGTTAATAATCTGGATTTACACATCCGAGAAGGAGAACTCGTAGCTCTTATCGGGCCAAGTGGCTCCGGAAAAACAACTACTATGAAAATGATTAATCGACTTATTGATCCCTCAGAAGGAAGTATTCTTATTAACGGGAAAGCAGTGCTCGAACATAATGTAGTTGAACTAAGAAGAAATATTGGTTACGTGATTCAGCATATTGGCTTATTGCCACACATGACCATTGCTGAAAACATCGCGATTGTTCCCAAAATGCTCAAATGGGACAAAATGCGTTATGCGGCAAGGGTAGATGAATTATTGGCATTAGTTGGTCTTAATCCTGAGGAGTATCGTCAGCGATATCCTGCCGAATTAAGTGGAGGACAGCAACAGCGAATTGGTGTAATACGGGCATTAGCTGCTGACCCGGCAATTATTTTAATGGATGAGCCCTTTAGTGCTCTTGATCCGATCAGTCGGGAACAGTTGCAGGATGAAGTATTGCGTCTGCAGCAGGCATTACATAAGACAATTGTTTTTGTCACACATGATATTGATGAAGCGATCAAAATGGGTGATAAAATTTGCATAATGAATCAAGGGGAAATTGTTCAATTTGATACTCCCGAGCGTGTCCTACGGCATCCTGCAAATGAATTTGTGAGTTCATTTATTGGAACGAAGCGAATGAGTCAATTAGAATCACTTCCCTCTATTGAGGAAGTGATCATTCGTCCGGTGACGGCCAAACCTAACCGTGGGCTTGCGGAGGCAATTAATACGATGCGCAGGCAAAAAGTTGATACCTTGATTATTGTTGATAAAAATAATGTATTCTTGGGTGTTGCAGGGGCATGGGAAATTCAACAACACTTTCAGCAGGAAAAAATGACACTGGAAGATGTGATGCGAAAAGATATACCTGTGCTTTTGGCCACCCAATCCCTAAGTGAGGCTATTCATTTAATTAGTAAGCATCAGGTAGCCTATTTGCCGGTAATTAATGACCGGCAAGAGCTGCTGGGAATTGTCAACCGGGCCAGCCTGGTCGATATTATGGCCAGACAGGTGCGGATTGAGGAAAATAGTAACGGCGGGAGGTGCGCAGTATGCTGACCATGTTGCTGGACATCTGGAATAGCCGCTCAACAGATATTGCTATTGCTACTGCCGAGCACCTTATGTTGACAATTATTGCGTTACTGCTGGCCAACTTACTTGCTATTCCGCTGGGCGTACTCTTAACACGGTACCAAAAGTGGGCCGAACCTATTATTGGGATAGCTGCCGTATTTCAGACAATCCCTAGTTTGGCATTGTTAGGTTTGATGATTCCGCTTCTGGGAATTGGTGTTATGCCTGCCGTGGTTGCATTAACTATCTATGGTCTTTTACCCATCCTGCGTAATACCTATACAGGTATACTGGGAGTAAATAGCGCAGCTATTGAAGCCGGTGTGGGAATGGGAATGACCTCGAAACAAATTCTTTTTTGGATTGAGCTTCCTCTTGCAAGACCCATCATCATGGCCGGAATTCGAACGGCTACCGTTCTCCTTGTAGGCATTGCCACGCTGGCTTCCTTAATTGGAGCCGGAGGACTGGGAGATTTGATTTTCAGGGGGATTTCTACAGCAAATCAGGAGCTGATTTTGGCTGGAGCATTCCCGGCGGCGCTGCTGGCAATTGTCTTTGATATTGTGCTTAAGAATGTTGAAAGACGCATGCAGCCTAAAGGATTACAGTGAAAAAGGAGCGATGATTGAATTGAAAAAATTAATAACGATCGTTACGATACTGGTATTGAGTGTAACCTTGGTGGGGTGTTCGGTATTTAATGGCAATAAGAGCAACACGATTATAATTGGCGGCAAGAATTTTTCTGAGCAAGATATATTGGTTTATATGATGAAAGAACTTATTGAGGCAAAGACAGATCTAAAAGTTGAGGTAAAACCATTTCTGGGTGGAACAAATGTTGTGGCTCAGGCTCTTGAAAGGGGCGATTTGGATCTTTATGCCGAATATACAGGCACGGCTTTAATGAATATCCTAGGCCAGCCGATGGTGACAGATCCCGATGAGGCTTATAGCAAGGTAAAAGCTGCTTATCAGGAAAAGAAACACGCAGTATGGCTCAAGCCTTTTGGCTTTAATAATACGTATACACTCACCATGCGGGCTGATCAGGCCGCACAGCTGGGAATTGAGTCAATCAGTGATCTGTCAAAATTTACACCTCAATTATTATTAGGCGCTACACATGAGTTTTTGGAACGACCTGATGGCTACAAAGGCATAGCAAGTGTATATGATTTGAATTTTGTCGGCGTAAGTGCTATGGATCCCGGTCTTACTTATGGCGCCTGCCGAGATGGAAAAGTGGATGTAATTGATGCCTTTGCTACGGACGGGCGTATCCCGGCATTTAATTTAAAAGTGCTGATTGACGATAAGCGCTTCTTTCCTCCCTATTATGCAGCTCCGGTTATCCGTGAAGCGACACTGCAGAAGCATCCGGAAATAGCGGATGCATTAAACTTACTGAGTGGAAAACTAACGGATAAGGCCATGTCAGAGTTAAATGCGAAGGTTGATCTGGAAAAAAAGGATCCTAAGGTGGTAGCTAAGGAATGGCTGCTGGCAGAGGGGCTTATTTAGGCGGAAAACCGTTAGATTTTACAAGAAACCAAGCTGCTCTTATGGGCAGCTTGGTTTTATTTACTCAGCATAATATCCAGTGGCTCAGGCAAAATAGAAGTGTATGCTTGCTCAAAAAGTTTAACAAGTGGTCATACGAAAGGTGGCGCCTGTATGCAGTTGGAAGCAAGACGCAACATATTGTTGACCGGATTATTTCTAGGCTTGTTTTTTGCCTCCCTTGATCAAACGGTAGTGGGAACTGCCATGCCTAGAATTATTGGCGACCTGGGAGGATTAAGCATTATGGCATGGGTAACTACTGCCTATATGCTTACGTCAACAACCGTTGTCCCCATCGCAGGAAAATTGGCTGACTTATTTGGACGCCGGATTATTTATGTAATTGGTATCACTGTTTTTATGATTGGTTCTGCGTTGTGCGGGACAAGTTCGAATATGACGGAACTTATTGTCTATAGGGCGTTGCAAGGAATTGGCGGCGGCATTATGATGCCGATGTCGATGACTATTGTAGGCGATATTTTTCCTCCGGAAGAACGAGGCAAATGGCAAGGGCTCATGGGAGGAATCTTTGGACTTTCTTCAGTGGTTGGACCGACGATTGGCGGTTACATCGTCGATAACAGCTCCTGGCAATGGGTGTTTTATATTAATCTCCCTGTAGGATTTTTAGCAGCTGTAGCTATCTTTGCCGGTCTCAAAGGAGAGAAAGCCTTAGTTGAAAAAGTCGTAATCGATTACGCAGGTGCCGCTGCGTTAATTATCAGTACGGTAAGCTTACTGCTGGGATTGAACCTGGGAGGAACGGATTATCCATGGTTGTCTTGGCAGATTATCGGGCTGCTGCTGCTTGCGGTAATAACAGGAATACTGTTTATTGTGGCAGAAAAGCGGGCGGATGAACCGATCTTGAGTCTCGATTTATTTAAAAACAGAACATTTACTGTAACTAATATTGTGGGCTTCTTAATGGGGCTCGGCATGTTCGGTTCGCTGATGTTTTTACCGCTGTTTTTACAAGGTGTAATTGGTGTGAGTGCCACTAGTTCAGGCAATACGATGCTGCCGATGATGTTTGCTATGATTGGTGCAAGCACGCTGGGAGGCTGGCTGGTTACGAAAGTAAGTTTTCGCAGTCTGTTTGTTTCCGGTATGAGCTTAATGGCAATCGGGTTTTATCTGTTAAGCACGATGACGGTTGCTACCAGTCAATTACTTGCCATTGTTTACATTATTTTAATTGGGTTAGGCATGGGTCTTATTATGCCTACGGTAACGATTGCCGTACAAAGTGCATTTGGCCCCCGTCAGCGTGGAGTCGCCACTTCTGCTACTCAGTTTTTCCGCAGTATTGGTGGTACACTTGGCATTACTTTGCTAGGAGTGGTGTTTAACTATCGCTCAATTGCATTAATGGAACAAGAGTTTTTTCCGCTTGTTGCAAGCCGGCCCGATTTGCAGAGCGGACCATTAGGCAGCATGCTGGCTGAGGCGCACTCTAATCCGCAGAGCTTGTTTAATATCTTGTTAAGTCATGATACGATTCAGCAAATACCTCTTGAAGTACAGCAAATTTTGCTGCCTCCTCTCAAAGTAACCTTGGCTGACTCCTTGCAGACAGTATTTTTTGTGGCAATGGCTGTTACGATAGTGGGGGTTGCAATCAGCTTTCTGATGGGGAGTGCCGGAATAGAGAAAAAGAATAAGCCGCCCACAATCGAGCGCGCGGGAGTTACCCTGTTTGCCGAAGGCTTTGCCACGGAGACGGAGATTGCCGCCGAGCTGATTCCGGATCTGATCGATGATCAGCAGGAACCGCCGCCCAGGCACAAATGAGAGAAACCTCGTTCCCAGGTCGTTTAGAAAGTCCCAGATGCTAGGAAGGACGAGGAAGCGAGCGAAGACAGTACAGTGCCGGTACGGCGAGCGAGCTCCCGCAGGCCTGACAACGCAGATGGGGCTTTATCAACGGCCTGAAAAGGATTGCCAAATACGGCAATCCTTTCTATTTGTATTCACCTAATGAAAGTGCTATTATTAATTGTAATGTTATTAAAAATAATAACTTTTTAAAAGAATGAGGAGGCGTTACTATGCCGCACAGGACGGAAGATTATAAGACATGGGTAAAGGTTATTACTGCGCTTTTCATTCTGGTCATATTAGAAGAAGGTGCTGCTCATGGCAATAAAATTAATGAAGAAATACGGTGCCGCACAGACAATATGATTACTTCCAATCCTAATGTGCTATATCCGCTGCTTCGTGCCATGGAAGAGAAGGGATTTATCGCCGGTAACTGGGATAATGCCAGTACGCGTAATAAAAGAGTATATACCATAACCGCTAACGGGAAATCATGTATTCCGGCGCTGCAGCAAAAAGTTAATCAGAAGTTGAATGTAGCAGAGCAAAAACTAAAAATGATCCGCTGCAATTTGCTTGATAGAGTACAGGAGGAGAAACAATGAGTGCAGTTCAGATAAAAAACAATAAAAAGATCATCCTGATAAGCGCAATTCTTGGCGTGATGTTAATTGGCGGTGGTCTGTGGTGGTGGATACGGGCAGCCGGAATGGTTTCCACTGATGATGCCAGAGTGAAAGGGGCAATTGTTACTGTAAGCTCACGTGTTTCGGCCAGAGTTGAAGAGCTTTTGGTTAATGAAGGCGACCAGGTACAGGCGGGACAAGTGATTGCTAAACTGGAAAGCAAGGAACTGGAAGCCCAATATTTGCAGGCTAAAGCTAATTTGGCCGCCGCAGAGGCTAAGCTTGCCGGTTTAAAAGCAGGCAGCAGGCCACAGCAGATTGCACAAGCCGGGGCAGGTTCTGCGCAAGCGGAAGCTAATTTGGACAATGCCCGTAAAGGCTATGAAAGAATGGCTATGCTGTACGAGAAAGGCGCAATTTCCGCTCAGCAGTTAGATGCTGCGCAAACAACACTGCAGGTAGCTCAGGCCCAGTACGAGGCTGCAGATCAATCCTTGAACATGACACAGGAAGGCTCTCGCATTGAAGATGTGCAGGTTGCAGAAGCGCAGGCGGAGCAAGCTGCCGCTGCGCTTAAAAATGCCCAACTGGCACTTGATAATGCTGTCATTAAAGCCCCCGGAGATGGGGTCGTCGCTGTCCGTTCTGTCGATGCTGGTGAAGGTGTGACTGTCGGCCAGTCGCTGTTTAATATTGTTAATCTTCATGATATTTGGGTAGCAGCTAATATTGATGAAGGTGATGTCGGTAAAATAACAATCGGGCAGACGGTGGATGTTACCATTGATGCGTATCCGGGTAAAACCATAAAGGGAGAGGTAAGTGAAGTTGGTGCAGCCACCGGCTCTCAATTTGCCTTGCTGCCAACGGAAAATACGTCAGGTAATTACACGAAAGTAACACAAAAATTACCGGTAAAAATAAAAGTGCCAGAAAGTCAGAGTTATATTCTAAAACCGGGAATGTCGGCAGTGATCACTATTCACGTGAAATAAGAGAGGTAGTTATGGATAAAACTGCGTATGCCAATAAATATATGGTGCTGTTTACCGTTACACTTGGCACCATGCTGAGTGGGTATGTCAGCAGTTCAATAAATATTGCTTTGCCTAACATTATACAAACCTTCGGCTTTACAATGGATTCGGTTGTATGGGTGTCATTGGCTTATATGCTGCCGTATGGTGCAACATTGCCCATTATGGGAAAGCTGGGAGATCAGTTTGGCAGAAAGAAGATGTTCTTGACGGGTCTGGCAATCTTTACAGTTGCCACTCTCTTAGTAGGGCTGGCCTGGAACAGTACCATTCTCATTTTGTTCCGTATTCTGCAGGGGCTGGGAGCCGGTCTGCTTTTTCCAAATTCTATGGCACTGGTAGCGGATGCTTTTCCTCCCAGTGAACGAGGTCAGGCTTTGGGCATGTGGGGTGCTTTTGCAGCCGCCGGCAGTACTCTAGGGCCGACCATCGGCGGCTATATCGTGGAATATCTGGAATGGCGGCTGTTATTTTACTCCATATTGCCAATCTCCTTGCTAGGCTTGCTGTTAGGCAGCAGAGTTCTGGAGGAGTCCAAAAACGATGAAACAGCTGCTAAGATCGATTATATTGGGGGATTTCTGCTGGTTTTCAGTCTAAGCTGCCTGCTGCTGGCTCTCAATCAGGGATCGAAAGAGGGCTGGACATCAGCTTATATTGTGGGGCTAATTATTTCCACTGTTGCGTCAATGGGGGCTTTTTTATATGTCGAGAGTCATATTGAGAATCCGCTTGTCGATTTGAAGTTATTTACCAATGTTACCTTTACTGTATCCAATATTGTTGGTTTCTTATCTTTTCTGGCTATGTTTGGCGGATTATTTCTATTGCCCTTCTATCTGCGCAATATCCAGGGGTACTCAGCAATTAAAGCCGGTATGGCCTTATTGCCACTGATGGGATCAATGGTAGTGCTTGCTCCGTTCGGTGGACGTCTGGCAGATCATTTCGGTTCTAGAATTCCAGCCTCCATTGGCATGGCAGTCATGACAGTGGCTTTATACTCTTTCCGCCTCTTAGACGATAAGACGCCTTACTCTCATATCGCAATCGGTCTTATTGTTATGGGGGCTGGTTTGGCCTTTACTATGTCACCGCTGTCTAATGGCGTTATGGGAACGTTGCCGAAAGATAAGATCGGCGTAGGTTCAGGTGTTTTTAATCTTTTCAAAAATGTGGGGGGCAGTGTGGGTGTGGCTATTATGGGGACACTGCTTAATAACAGGCAGATTTTTCACACTGCAGTCAGCACAAATTATATTCATGGAGCTTCAGAGCCTGTCTCCCAGTTGATAGCTGCGCTGCAGGGAGGCTTTGCACAGCAGGGCTTTGCTGCTGCCGAAGCCAAGGCTGCCGCACTTACTGTTGTACAGGGGCTGGTCACCAAACAGGCTGCCGTTGCCGCTTTTGGTGATGTATTCCTAATTACGGCAGTCTTGTGTGCTATTGGAATTATTCCAGCGCTCTTTATCCGCGATCCGAACAAAAACAAGCAGGATAAGCAAGCTGATACTGCTGCCGGTAATAAGGAGACGGAGTTGATTCCGGTATCCTCCTAGTTGTGACTGCCCTGCAGAGCAAATACTCTGCAGGGCGAAATAAATACTTCAGAATCATCTAACCCAAGGGACAAGAGCAGGAATTTAAGCGCTGATGCCGTATCTTCATTTATAAACTAAATGAAAGTGAGCAGGTGGTAAGTGCATGTTTGTCTGGAAAAATGATTATAGCTGCAATATTGCAGAAATTGACGCGCAGCATAAAAAGCTCTTTGAACTTGCCGGTGAGTTGTATGCTATTGCTACCTCAAAAGACAATGTGGATTATTATGATGATATTTGCCGTATCTTCAAAGAACTAAGCGAATACACCATATATCATTTTAGTTATGAAGAACAATTGATGGAAAAATATGGATATGACCAGACTGACTGCCGTGCTCACAAATGGGAACATGCCGCGTTCGTTGCCAAGATTCAAAAGATCCAAGATTCTGATTTGGATTTGAATCAGCGGAAGGTTTTAATGGACGTGATTATGTTTGCTGTTGATTGGATTGAAAAGCATATCTTGGCGACTGACAAGAAGTATAGTGAGTTTTTTAATGCTAAAGGAATTATCTAGCAACTTAGTGAAGAGACATTCTTAAAGGAATGTCTTTTTTTATCTAATCAGAGAATGTAACTTTCTGATTAGGAAGTTTTTTATGAAAAGGTGGCTGCAATGCTTGCGCGTTTTATTTAATCGACAGTCTTTATCGGCACAGTGGATGATGGCCTCTATTGCTTTTGTACTTGTGCCTAGTATGATCATCATGGCATTTTATATCGGCGATGAATATCAGCAAACGAGAAGTGAAAACTTTTATCAGTTGAATACAACAGTGACTGTTCAGCAGCAAGCTGTTGAAGAATGGGTCCAGGAGCGCAATCTGGATCTTTACCGTCTGACTAATTCACCGGCGGCTAAAGATGTTAATCTGGCAAATCTGGAGAGTCTGCTGCAGGTTTTTCTGAAAGGGCAGCAAGATTACCAGGCTTTTGTATACATTAATAAAGAAGGCCTGACTGCAATTGATACTAGCGGCCCTACCGGGCTGGATCTAAAAGACCGGGAATATTTTAAGGCGGCACAGGAAGGTCGCTCTTTTGTCACAGGAACCATCATCGGCCGGTCTTCCGGTAAACCGATTATTATCATCTCTGCTCCTGTTTTTGATAGCAATCATGAATTTCAGGGAGCTATATTTGGCAGCGTGAGCTTGCAGCGGCTTGAATGGCTGACAAAGCAATTTAACTTCCGCGATACAGGCGAACTGTATTTGTTTGACAGCAATGGGAAGCTGCTAACCCGTGGCAGCACGGATGAAACCAGCGCTCCCCGGGGTGGTGCTTCTTTTAGTTCTGTCGAAGAATTAGAACAATGGGAAGAATATATTGCCGAGGCTGGCGGCGTAGGCCGTTATCGAAACTCAGCAGGACGGGAAGTGTACGGCAGCTATAAGCAGATAGCTACGCCTGGCTGGATACTGGTCGGTGAGATTGATGAATATCAGGTCTTTTTACCCTTTTATTCTAAAATTGGCTACGTGCTAGGTGGATTTCTTGTCGTAGTGTTGTTCAGTCTGCCTGCCATATATAAACTTGCCCGCAGAGTTACCCGCCCTCTAGAGGAATTAACACAACGGGCTCATGTGATTCACCAGGGAAATTACACGATGGCTCATTTTTCTTCCCGCCAACAGGGGCCTTATGAAATACGCGAGCTGGAGCAGGCTTTTGCTTTTATGGCTGAGAACCTCAGCAAGCATATGCAGGCTTTGGGTGAGGCTCGTGATGCTGCTTTAGATGCCTCTGTAGCGAAATCGCAGTTTCTTGCCACCATGAGCCACGAGATTCGTACGCCAATGAATGCAATTATTGGTATGGCTGATTTATTGTGGGAGACGCCGCTCAATGATCAACAACGTAATTATGTAGCCATATTTCGCAATGCCGGTGATAATTTGTTAAACATAATTAACGATATACTTGATTATTCTAAAGTAGAGGCTGGCTTGCTGCAGATTGATAACGTCCAATTTAATCTTATTGAGCTTGTAGAAAAGACCTGTGAAATATTTGCGCTTCATGCTCATAACAAAGAGTTGGAGCTAGCGGCCCGTTTTGATCCGGCAACACCTGCCCATATAGTTGGCGATCCGGTGCGGTTCCGGCAAATTTTGTCTAATTTATTGAGCAATGCTGTTAAATTTACTGAATGCGGGGAAATTGTTGTTCAGGTCAGTTACCAGCATGGCAAGGTGTATCTCGAAGTCAGTGATACTGGTATTGGTATTCCTGAAAAGCAGCAGGAGGTTATCTTCGACAGCTTTACGCAGGTGGATGCTTCAACAACCAGAAAATATGGGGGAACTGGCTTAGGGCTGGCAATCAGCAAGCGTCTGGTAGAATTGATGAAGGGAGCGATCTGGCTAAAAAGCAAGATCGGAGCGGGCAGCAGCTTTTTCTTTGCTCTACCTGCACAAATTGCGCCGGGATCAGCGCTGGCTTTTGACTTCCCGGTTAAACTAAAGGGTAAAAAAGTATTGGTTGTAGACGATAATACGACTAACCGGCTTATCTTACGGGAAATCCTGCAGCAGTGCGGTGCTCTGGTAGTTGATGCAACCGGTGGCGAAGAAGGGCTGCAGCTGCTTGCACAGGCAGTTAAGGAGGAGGCCCCTTTCCATTTAATCTTATCCGATTATTGCATGCCTGAGATGGATGGCTTCGAATTTGCCAGCCGTCTCCGTGCTGACAGTCGCTTTAATCAAACAGTCTTCATGCTGCTTACTTCCAGCATGCGCAGTGATGAACTGAACCGGTGCAAGATTCTGGATATTGACTGCCAGTTAACAAAGCCGGTCAAAAGGAGTGAACTTGTTTCTGCTATTAGGCAGGCTCTTTGCAACAATCAGCACTGTAACAAAGCAGAACCAATAGCAGTTAAGGAGCACAGCGGCCGGTCACTGCACATTCTTTTGGTTGAAGATTCACCGGACAACCGGATGCTGATTGAAGCGTATCTTAAAAAAACACCGCACACAATGGATATGGCTGAAAACGGCCAGATTGCAGTTGAACAGTTTAGTAAAGGCCGTTATGACTTAGTTTTTATGGATATGCAGATGCCTGTCATGGACGGTTATACGGCTACTCGCACCATTCGCAACTGGGAACAAGCCCAAGGGCTTAAAGCTACGCCGATTATTGCCTTGACCGCATATGCTTTGCAGGAAGAACGGGCTAAGAGTCTTGTTGCAGGTTGTACCGATCATCTAACCAAGCCGATAAAAAAGGCAGTTTTATTGCAGACATTAGCTGAATATGCTGGAGGTGACACTGATTAAAACAAGAATTCCAGTTGAGATTGACCGTGATTTGGAAGAAATCATCCCGAACTTTTTGCAAAACAGAGTTAACGATATTGCAGGTCTTAAAACAGCTGTTGCGGCAGGTGAGTTTGAGCATATCCGTATTGTTGGTCATACCCTGAAAGGAATTGGCGGCGGATATGGTTTTGACTTAATCAGCGATGTAGGGCTGGTGCTGGAGCATGCGGCCAAGGTAAGTGACTGTATAACCATTAACAAGGCTATCAATGACTTGGAGACCTATTTGGAGTTAGTAGATATTATTTACGTTTAAATGAAGGAGCAGGAAACGTTGACAATTCTCGTCATTGATGACTCTGTGGATAGTCAGGAATTAATTAAGAAATTTTTAAAAATTCAAGGATATAGTAACTTTTTGTGCTGCTCATCAGCCGATTGTGCATTCAATGAACTAAAGCTGGCTGAACCTGAGTACCCTGCTTCTGAGGTCGACCTCATTTTGCTGGATATTGTCATGCCTGATGTAGACGGGATTGAGACTTGCCGCCGCATTAAAAGTGATGAACGTTACAAGGATGTTCCCGTTATTATGGTGACAGCCAGTACAGATGAAAGCAATTTACAGCAGGCTTTTGCAGTGGGAGCAACCGACTATATTACTAAACCCCTCGGTAAGGTCGAATTATTGGCACGAGTCAGGGCGGCATTAAAGCTGAAAGAAGAGACTGACTGCCGCAAGGTGAGGGAGCAGGAACTGCTACAGGCCCTAAAGCAATTAGAAGAAGCGAATGAAACACTGCAAAAACTTTCCTCTTTGGATGGACTCACAGGAATTGCTAACCGCCGCAGTTTTGATCAAACGCTCAATAAAGAATGGAATCTTGCAGTACGGCAAGGCAGCTTGTTATCGTTGATTCTGTTTGATATCGATTTTTTTAAAGCCTATAATGACAGCTATGGACATCAGGCTGGAGATGACTGCCTAAAACAGGTATCATATGCTGCTGATGCTTTGATACGCCGTCCGGCGGATCTCTTAGCACGGTATGGCGGGGAGGAATTTGCCGTAATATTGCCTAATACTACTAGTAAAGGGGCTGCCTTGGTTGCCGAAAATATCAGGCAGGCTGTCAGCAGTCAGCAAATTCCGCATAGCGCTTCTTGTATTGCCGGTCATGTTACCATCAGCGTTGGTGTCATGACAATGATGCCACTGCAGCAGGATGCACTTACTGAGTTAATTGAAGAGGCTGACAAAGCCCTCTATCAGGCAAAGCAGAACGGGCGCAATCGCGTAATTACAACTAAAAACATGGAGTATTGAAGTGAGAAAAATTGTACATATCGTTATTATTGTCATTACAGTATTTACAGTTTTAATTCCAGCTGTTACCTTTGCAGCAGCTAAGACTGAACCTGTCCGCCTGGGGATTGATAATATTGATCAATATCAACATTTATTTGCAGGAAAGCGGGTAGGGTTAATTACCAATCAAACCGGGGTTAACTCTCAGTTGCAGAGCACAATTGATGTATTATATGAAAAGACAGATTTGGTAGCGTTATTTTCACCTGAGCACGGTTTGCGGGGCAATGCTGAAGCAGGAGCGGATATCTCCGCTGCCACTGACATGCGGACTGGTCTGCCTGTCTACAGCCTTTATGGAGACACAAAAAAGCCGACAGCTCAAATGCTGGAGAATATTGATGTACTATGCTTTGATATCCAAGATGTAGGAACCCGGTTTTATACCTATATGTCGACTATGGCACTGGCGATGGAAAGCGCAAAAGAACAGAATAAGCTGTTTATTGTCTTTGATCGCCCTAATCCAATTGGTGGTTTGGCGGTGGAAGGTCCGGTACTTAAGCCGGGGTTTGAAAGCTTCATTGGTATGTATCCTATCCCGATTCGTCACGGACTGACAATAGGGGAGCTGGCGCTGTTATTTAATAAGCAATTCGGTATAGAATGCAATCTGCAAGTGGTGAAGCTCAGCGGCTGGCAGCGCAATATGTTTTGGCAGGATACAGGCCTTCCCTGGGTGATGACTTCCCCTAACATTCCCACACCGGAGACAGCCTTGGTATATCCCGGTACCGGCTTACTTGGAGCTACTACTATATCGGAGGGAGTGGGCACGACCCGCCCGTTTGAGCTGGTTGGTGCAGCCTGGCTGAATGCCGCTGCCGCTGCCGACAGGCTGAATGAAAGAAAGCTGCCTGGCGCTTATTTTCGGCCTACCTATTTTACTCCCCGTTTTGGACGCCATAACGGAATCAATCAAGGGGGTGTACAAATTCATGTAACGGATAAAGCCGCATACCGTCCGGTGCTGACGGCAATTACCATACTTGAGGTAATGAAGGGCTTGAGCGGTGGTCAGTTTGCTTATCAGTCGGAGCGCATGTTTGACTTACCGCTTGGTGAGGATACGTTGCGCTTGGAAACAGAACCACTTGACCAACTGCTCACAAGATGGGACCAGGAGGCTCGCGATTTTCAGGTAAAATCCCGGCAATACTATTTATATTAAAATAAATACAATTAGGAGGGTTATGTATGAAATTCACCATGGACCACAATAATATTAATGTTCTCGATCTGGAAAAGAGCCTTGCCTTTTATAAAGAGGCGCTTAAGCTTGTGGAAACAAGGCGCAAGGAGGCTGCTGACGGAAGTTTTATCCTTGTGTTTCTGGGGGATGAGCAGACACCTCACAAATTAGAGCTTACCTGGCTGAGGGACCGTAAAGAGCCTTATAATTTAGGCGAAAATGAATTTCATCTGGCTTTTATTACCGATGACTTTGCCAGTGCCCATGCCTTGCATAGCAAAATGGGCTGCATATGTTATGAAAATAAGGCAATGGGAATTTATTTTATTGCCGATCCTGACGGATATTGGTTAGAGGTAATTCCTAACCGGAGATAAAAAACAACCCCGAATACGGATTTCCGTTTCGGGGTTGTTTCCTAAAGAAGGTGGAGGCATTATGCTGACTGAGCGTTGGAACTGTTTTGCTTCGGGTTTTTCGGCAAAGCCGGAAACCGTAAGGGCAATGTTTGCTGTTATTGAGAGTAGTTATGGCTCGGCTAACCGGTATTACCATACAATGGGGCATGTGCAGCGGTGTCTTGCACAGCTTGATGAGGCATCCGGGGAAGTCAATAACCGGGAAGCTGTAGAAATGGCTCTGTGGCTGCATGATATTATTTATATACCGGAATCAAGCTGCAATGAAGAATTAAGCAGCGCCATCGGGTTTTGCTATGGGCTGGAGCTTTCCGGCAGTTATCCGTTTGCCATCGAAGTACGTCAGCTTATCCAAGCAACTGCTCACGGAAGTGGTGACTGCAAGTCAGCCGGAGATAAGGCAGTGGTACAGGATATTGATTTAAGTATCTTAGGAGCTGACTCATTCAGCTTTGCCTGTTATGAAACTGCAATTCGCAAGGAGTACGCCTGTGTCCCCGATGACGTTTATCGAAAAGGCCGTATACAGGTTCTTCAAGGGTTTCTCATGCGACCGCAAATCTATCAAACTCAATTCTTTCTAAGCCGTTATGAGGCGCAGGCTCGGGAAAATATATCAACACTCATTGATAGCCTCACGGGTAGTTGTTGACGTGCGAATGCGAATTTGGTAAATTTGTATGAGGATTTGTTGTCCTAGTATAACTAATAAAGGATGTCTGTCATGTTACATGAATTTTCCCGAACCGAACTATTAATTGGCGCTGAAGCTTTAAAAAAATTATCCGAGTCCAAAGTGGCTGTTTTTGGTATTGGCGGAGTAGGTACATTTGTTGTTGAAGGGCTTGCCCGCTCTGGAGTAGGCAAGTTTGTATTAATTGATGATGATTGTATATGCTTGACAAATATTAACCGCCAGCTCCATGCGACGCGCAAGACGATTGGCAAGCCAAAAGTGGAAGTCATGCGTGACCGGATTTTAGAGATTAACCCCAAAGCAGAAGTAACTGCGTTGCAAAAGTTTTATTTGCCTGATATGGCTGATGAGCTTATTGCGGATGACTATGATTATATTGTTGATGCGATCGATACCGTTACTGCCAAAATCGATTTGGTTATGCGGGCACAAGAAAAAAACATTCCCGTTATTTGTGCAATGGGTGCAGGCAATAAACTGGATGCTACCCGTTTTGAGGTGGCGGATATTTTCAAGACATCGGTCTGTCCTTTAGCAAAAGTTATGCGCAAGGAATTGCGCCTGCGCGGTGTAAAAAAATTAAAAGTGGTCTATTCCAAGGAAGAGCCGATAAAACCGATTGAATCAGAGGACTCCAGCTGTGCCACCGGCTGCATATGTCCTTCCGGCACAACCCGCAAATGTGCGACCCGCAATCAAATACCTGGCAGCATTGCGTTTGTTCCTTCGGTGCTTGGCTTGATTATTGCCGGTGAGGTCGTAAAGGACATTATTTATAACCGGAAATAGTAATAAATGCTATTTTATGGTATAATAGTTAAGATTAACCTATAAGGAGCGATACACTTGAAAAAAGCAATTATGGAAACAGATAACGGTAAAATTGTAATCGAACTTTTTGAGAATGAGGCCCCTAAAACGGTAGCTAATTTCGAAAAATTAATTGGAGAGCAGTTTTATGACGGACTTTCCTTTCACCGCGTAATTAAAGGATTTGTGGCACAGGGTGGCTGCCCGAACGGCACCGGTGCAGGTGGTCCTGGCTATACCATTCCCTGCGAAACAAAAGGCAATCCTCACAAACATGAACGGGGTTCTTTATCGATGGCTCACCGTGGTCCGAACACAGGTGGCAGCCAATTCTTTATTGTGTATGAGCCGCAGCCTCACCTTGATGGCGTACATACCGTTTTTGGTAAGGTCATTGAAGGACTTGATGTTGTCGATAAGATCAAACAAGGCGACAAAATGAATAAGGTTACGGTTGTGGAAGAGTAAAAAATAGTTCATTGACAGCAAATGAGCAGTATGTTACTCTATAAAAAATAACCGGGTAGAGCTGATCAGAAACACTGAAGGCCAAAGATGTCCGAACAAGGACGTTCTTTGGCCTTTTTTCTGTTTGCTAATATTTTTAAGGGGGAAGAGTATCTTGAGAAAATTGGTAGTAAAAAAGAGTTTCGCAGTTATTCTTGCATTGCTGCTGTTGGTGGTGGCAGCTGGCTGTGGCAGCACAAGCAGCAGCTCAAAAAGTGCATCCAAGGAATTGACTATTGGCTTAACAGCTCCGCTTACCGGTGATAATGCCGAATATGGCAACGTATTTAAAAATGCAATCGAATTGGCTTTAGACAAAGTAAATTCCCAGGGCGGAATAAACGGGGCCAAAATTAAGCTGGTAGCAGGTGACAGTAAAGCTGATCCGAAAGAGGCTGCCAATATTGCCCAAAAATTTGTCTCCGACGCTAATATTCTTGCGGTTATCGGAGATTTTACCAGTACTGCCGCATTAGCGGGGGCACCTATTTATCAAAAAGGCGGACTGGTGCAGCTTTCGCCCACTTCCTCTCATCCGGACTTCACGAAGCAGGGTACATATATGTTTCGCAACATCGCTACTCAGGCAGCAGAAGGACCTTTGCTGGCAGACTATACGATTAATGGATTGAAGAAGAAAAAGATTGCAATTGTTTTTATTAAAAATGACTGGGGCATAGTTGCGTACGAAAATTATATGAAAAAAGCGCAGGAGCTTGGCGGCGATATTGTTGCTGTTGAACCTTATCTGCCGGAGCAGGGAAAAGATTTCAGCGCTATTATTACAAAAATTAAAGATAAGAATCCCGATATACTTTATCTTGGTACAATGTATACCGATGCGGCGCTGATCGCACAGCAAGTGAAAAAAGCGAATTTCCAGGTATCCTTGATTGGAACAGGCTCACTCTTTTCCGATGAATTGTTGAAACTCGGCGGTAGTGCCGTAGAAGGACTGGCGCTTACCTGCTCGTTCTTCCCGGCAGATCCTCGTCCGGAAGTACAGGAATTCGTGAAAAGTTACCAAGACAAATATGGCAAACCGCCAACCATGTTTGCCGCTCAGGCCTATGATGCAGCTAACTTGATTGTTGAAGCAATTAAAAGTGGAGCAACTGACCGCAAAACCTTGCGTGATAAATTGGCGGCTATTAAAAACTTCCCCGGTGTAACAGGGAAAACATCTTTTGATGAAAACCGTGACGTTGATAAAGCATTAACAAAACTAGTGGTTAAAGACGGCAAGTTTGTTCCCTATCAACAATAGCCAATTGGTACCCTGATAGGTAGGAGTGTAATTATGCTATTACAACAAATTATTAACGGGCTGACGCAGGGCAGCATTTATGCCCTTATTGCTATCGGTTTTGCCCTCATCTTCGGGGTACTTGGCCTGGTCAATTTTGCGCATGGAGAAGTATATATGGTCGGAGCCTTTCTGGGCTTTGTCTTTGTTACTGTTTATCATTTCCCTATCGTAGTTTCGCTGCTCCTGGCCATGCTGGGGGCAGCGCTCCTCGGCGTCATCATCGAAGTAATTGCTTTTCGGACCTTGCGGCGAGCGCCGGACGTTGCGCCGATGGTCTGTACACTGGGGTTGTCCGTAGTTCTGCAAAATGCAGCGATGCTTGGCTGGGGCGCGGGAACGCAGAGTATGCCGGAAGATAGCTTTACTTTTGCGTTTTTCCCAATTTTTAATGCCCAGGTTTCTAATATTCAATTGCTGATATTTGGAGTAGCGGTAGCCCTGATGGCGGGTTTGCAGCTTGTACTGTATAAATCCCGTATTGGCAAGGCAATACGGGCTACTGCACAGAATAAGGATGCTGCCAGCCTAATGGGTATCAACATCAACCGGGTTATTGCGGCAACATTTGCCTTGGGGTCGGCTCTGGGTGGTGCAGCCGGTGTTTTAATCGGCGTGTACTACAATGCATTCTATCCGATGATGGGCTTTATGGCCGGAATGAAAGCATTCACAGCAACTGTGCTTGGCGGAATGACCAGTGTTCCCGGAGCTGTCCTTGGCGGACTTATTCTGGGAGTCGTGGAGAATTTGGGCGCTGCTTATATTTCATCAGGCTACCGGGATATGATTGCCTTTATTATCTTAATTCTGGTTCTGCTGATCAAGCCGTCAGGGCTGTTTGGCCGGGACACACAGGGAAAAGTGTAGGTAGCGTATGGATATGCAAAAGAGTAAAACCCCTAAAGTTATTACTGCCGGTTTACTACTGGTGACTGCACTATTGCCACTGGTTATCACAGATGATTACGTGTTGCGGATTCTTATTATGTCGGGCATATTTGTCATATTAACCTTAAGCTTAAATCTTGTTACCGGCTTTACCGGCCAGTTTTGCCTTGGCTGGGCAGCTTTTTACGGGATTGGAGCTTATACTTCTGCCTTGCTGACGATGAAGGCGGGGGTATCTTTTTGGCTGGCAATGCCGTTAGGCGGTTTTGTGGCAGCTCTGTTCGGCCTATTGCTGGGGCTTCCCACAATGCGGCTGAAAGAGATTTATCTGGCAATTACCACCTTAGGCTTCGGCGAAATTATTCGCCTGATTATGCTCAACTGGACGGATCTCACCCGTGGCTCTATGGGACTGCCCGGTATTCCTGCACCGACTATACTGTCCTATGAAATAAGCAGCAATCAAGCTTATTATTATCTCATCTTGGCTTTGGTGCTAGTGACGATAATCGCAATAAGAAGGCTGATTGATTCACGTACAGGAAGAGCTCTTATCGCGATAAGGGAAGATGAGCTGGCAGCGAAAAGTATGGGAATTGATGTTACCGCCTATAAAATGCTGGCCTTTGCAGTGGGGGCTTTTTTTGCCGGATTAGCGGGCAGCTTTTACGCTCATTACACGTCCTTCATTGATCCTCATACCTTCTCGTTTACAGAATCAATAGCCATACTGGCCATGGCGGTATTAGGCGGGTTAGGGAGTATTAACGGATCGATTTTGGGGGCGGTTATCCTTACTGTCATTCCCGAATTGTTACGCGATATAGCAGAGTACCGGCTCATTGTTTTCGGACTCATAATGATGGCCGTTATGCTGCTTCGTCCGCAGGGATTATTCGGTAAAGCAAGAGAAAACGGCTCTGGAAGAGGGCGAGCTAAAGGACGGGGAGGTGTTCGTGTTGGCTCTGCTTGAGTTAGCGAATGTAACGAAGCGTTTTGGCGGTTTAACTGCTATAGACAATTTGCAGATTACCGTTGAGGCTGGCCAGATTGTAGGGCTTATTGGCCCTAATGGCGCCGGTAAGACAACCGTGTTTAATGTTATTACCGGCATTTATCCGCTTACGGCAGGCGGCATTTTGCTTGATGGCAAGACAGTAAGCAACTGCCAGACACATCAGGTAACTGATATGGGAATAACCCGTACCTTTCAAAATATTCGTCTGTTTACGCAAATCAGTGTGCTGGATAATGTCCGTATCGGCAGACAATGCCGGACAAAAGCAGGGCTTCTGGCGGCATTGTTTAATCGGGCTGGTGCGGAAGAGCAGGCCATTCGTGAAAAAGCGGCTGAGCTGCTGGAATTAGTGGGACTTAGCGCAAAATGTAGTGAACTGGCAGGCAATTTATCGTATGGTGAGCAGCGTCGGCTGGAAATTGCCAGGGCACTGGCGACTGAGCCTAAGCTGCTGCTGCTGGATGAACCCATGGGCGCGCTGGATAAAAAACTGCGCGATCGCATGCAGCTGGAGGTGGTGGATATCCTCGAACGCGTGGGGGCCACCTGCGTTATGGTGACCCACGACCAGGAAGAGGCGATGACCATGGCCGGGCGTATCGCCATCATGAATCGCGGCAAGTTCGTGCAGATTGGCGAGCCGGAAGAGATTTACGAACACCCGACAACCCGCTACAGCGCNNTGCTGCTGCTGGATGAACCTGCAGCAGGCATGAATCCCCAGGAAACAAAGCAACTGATGGAACTCATAGATCAGCTTAACAGCAAGGGTCTGACGATCCTGCTGATAGAACACGATATGAAGCTGGTCATGAATATATCAGACAAAATAGTCGTACTTGATCATGGCGTGAAAATTGCTGAGGGCCTGCCGCGTGACATTCAGCAAAATCAGCAGGTAATTGAGGCCTATTTAGGTAAGGGGGCATCATCAGCTTGTTAAAAGTGAACAACCTCCATACATACTATGGCAATATTCACGCTTTAAAAGGCATCAGCTTTGAAGTAAAAGCAGGAGAAATCGTAACACTTATTGGCAGCAATGGTGCCGGAAAAACTACTGCTGTAAAAACAATAGCCGGTCTTTTGCCCGCTGCTGAGGGTACGGTGGTATTTGATAATCAGGATATAACCGAACTGGCGCCTGATAAGATTGTCCGGTCAGGCATTTCCCTTGTGCCCGAAGGCCGCCAGGTCTTTCCTTATATGACGGTGCTGGAGAATCTGGACATGGGAGCTTATACCCGGAACGATAAGCTGGAAATTAAGCAGTCCCTGGAACAGGTTTTAACGTTGTTTCCCAAGCTCTGGGAGCGGCGCGGTCAACAAGCGGGAACGCTTAGCGGCGGTGAGCAGCAGATGCTGGCGATTGGCCGGGCACTGATGGCAAAGCCAAAGCTGCTGCTGCTTGACGAACCTTCTTTAGGGCTGTCCCCCATATTGGTAGATACCATCTTTGGCTTAATTGTTGAAATTAATCGCCAGGGAATACCGGTGTTGTTAATTGAACAAAATGCCAGGATGGCGCTGCTGATTGCCGCACGAGGCTATATTATGGAGACCGGCAAAATTGTGCATGCTGACAAGGCCAATGAATTGCTCCAATCAGATGCTGTTAGAAAAGCGTATCTGGGAGAATAAATCAAATGAGTGAGAGGGGTAAAAACAATGTGTAATATCCATTCTAATCAAGATGAATTAACAGAAGCAATACGTTTGGCGATTCAGGACAGGGCTACCTGGTTTTACTTGCTGCTGGAAGAGATCAAAGCCAGTGGCGGTAATCCCGATCAAATAGCGGAAAAAGCAATTTTCAAGTTTGGTCAGATGAAAGGCCAAAAGATTGGCACTGCAGCCAATCCCCGTGAATTTTTTGATGGAATTGCCACCCCTAATGCCAGATTGGCTTTCGCTATGGAAGAAATTGATGTGCAGGCAGAAAAAGGCATTTACCGTTTTCACCACTGTGCTCTGTGTGAAGCCTGGAAGAAGCTTGGCTGTAGTCAGGAGCAGATCACACACCTGTGCAACTTAGCCTCCTGTGGTGATTATGGTGTAGTGAGCTGTTTCCCTGAGCTGGAGCTTGCCTTTAATGGAACAATCGCAGAGAATAAACCGTATTGTGAATTACAGGTAACACTAAAAAAATAAAAAATCGCTTTTAGAAAAGACTGCTTAGCTTCTTTGCCAAAAGAAGCTAGCAGTCTTTTTAGATTGTATTTTGCGAATTTGAGAAATAATCAAAAAATGGCCTTGACGCAAACAGAGAGAGATTTTATAATGAAAAACAGAAAACGTTTTCTGTATTATCTTTATTAAAAATTCATCTATATACATACTGGCAATAGGTATCGTTTTCTGAAAGTGAGGGCCCATGGCACGAGTATCGATTGAAGATGTTGCAAATTTAGCAGGTGTATCCATAACGACCGTTTCCAGAGTAATCAATAATAAAGACTATCCTGTAGCCGAGAAAACAAAAAAGAAGGTTTTGAAGGCGGTAAAGGAATTGAATTATTTTCCCGATTTTACAGCTCAAAATCTTCGTAATAATTTTAGCAATACGATTGGCTTAATAACACGGGAGATTTCAGACCCCTATTTTGGAATCATTGCCAGGGCTGTAACAGAAAGAGCAAGTTATTACGGTGTTTTATCAATAGTCTGCAATACAGGCAGAAATCCTGTTAATGAATTACAATATCATGATTTATTGTGGCAGCATAAAGTGCGCGGAATCATTTTGAGCGGCGGAGGGCTGGATGCCGATGACTATCGCGATAAGCTGCAGGAACAAATCAAGCGCTATAATGACCACGGTAATAGAATCGTATCTTTGGCTCCACAGGGACTGGAAATGCCATATGTTACGATAGACAACCGGGCAACAGGTGAAATGATAACCGACTATCTGGTTGACTTGGGACATCGCAAAATTGCTTTTCTGGGAGGTCCGGAGCAGATTTATACGGCTTCAGAACGGGTAAAGGGCTATAAACTATCGCTTACAAAGCATGGTCTGACTTTTGATCCGACACTGCTGCATCATGGGCAATTCTCCTGGGAGAGCGGATATGAAGCAGCAAGGCGCTTATTACTGGAAAATAGGGAATTCAGTGGAATTTGCTGCGCGAACGATGATATTGCCTATGGGGTGTTGCAAGCACTTAAGGAACAAAATATTCAGGTTCCCGGGCAGGTTTCCGTTATCAGTATAGGCGATTTACCGTTGTCTACGCATATCGATCCTCCTTTAACGACTGCTCAGGTTCCTCTTTATGATATGGCACTAAGAGCTGTTGATGTAATTATGGATGGTTCCAAGCCCGATCACAATGCCAGCTTGATTTTTAAAACACCCATTGTGAAGCGCCTCTCCACAGCTCCGTATATTTCCGGATTGGGGCAAGGTTAGTAGGCGGCTTAGCAATAGTAAGTAACAATGATAAGGAGAGAATAAAGATGCAGCATGTTGTACTATCAGTGGCCGACTGGGTTTATCTTGCCTTTATTATCATTACTTTTGCCTGTCTGGCAACCAGACGGGATGCATTGCTTCCTACGCTTGTTGGGCTGTTGTTGACAGGGATCGCCCTTAAGGGGAATCTTCTGGGAGGAGTTTTAGTTGTTTATAAAGCAATATTGGCTGCCGGGATAGATTTGCTGAATATTATTGTCATTGTCGCATCGATCACGGCATTAACAAAAACCATGGCCGACATGGGGACAGACCGCATTATTGTGGCTCCTGCGCGGCGCTTTCTTCGCAATCCCACAATGGCGTTTTGGACACTGGCTGTTGTGACGCTACTGCTTAGCTGGGTAATCCGGGCGACGCCTACAGCGGCCCTGCTGGGAGCCTTACTGGTACCGGCAGCAGTGGTGGCAGGCATGTCACCGATGGTTGCTGCCATGATCCTATCCATTGTCGGCAAAGGCATGGGTTTATCAAGTGACTACCTAAGCCAGGGAACGGTATCGTTTACCGCAAAAGTTACCAAGATTCCGGCAGCCGAGCTCTTTGCAGCAAGTCTGCCGATATGGCTTACTGTTTCTGGAGTAACAATGCTGTGTGTTTTTTTTATGACCCGTAAGATGCAAAAGGTTGAGTTGGAAAAAAGGCAGTCCGGCAATGACGGGCACGTTCAGGCTTACCGGGAAGCAGTAGCAACGTATAGTGTCGAGGCATCACCTTTTGCCAAAGCAATGGCAGTTATGATACCATTGACATTTATTGTAGATGTGTATGCCATGATTACCTGGAAGCTGTCAGGCAATGATGCAATGGCGCTTATGGGCGGGACTTTCTACGTATTAGCATTAATCTGTTCTTTGGGACATTATAGAGAAAAAGCATTTGATAAACTGCTCGATAATGTAAGAACCGGCTGGATTTTTGCCGTAAAGGTCTTTGGTCCGGTAGTGGTAATCGGCGGTTTTTTTTGGCTCGGTGGAGATTCGCTTAAAGAAATTCTGGGAGATCACAAAACGCAAGGACTGGCTTATGACTGGGGTTACTTTATTGCGGAGCATATGCCGATCAATAAGTTTACTGTGGCTTTGCTCGCTACACTTGGCAGTGCTTTTGCGGCCTTTGATGGAGCCGGCTTTGCCGCAATTCCGCTTGGAGCCAGTATTGCAATGGCTCTGGGGAAACCGATCGGAGCCAATGTTGCTTACTTAGCTTCTATGGCTCAGATGTCTGCTATCTGGGTTGGAGCGACACTGGTTCCCTGGGGATTTCTTGCGGTAACCGCATCGGTATGCAATGTAGATCCTCAGGATCTTTCACGAAAAAATTTCTTGCCTGTTATTCTCGGCCTGTTTGCCGGTGTGATTGTAACTGCTTTGCTTGCCTAAGCTCCGCTTAGGCTGATGTATAAATTGGAGGCTAATTATGAAAGATTTGCGCGGCTATATTCAAAAACTATCTGAATTCCCTGGTGAACTTCTTACAGCAACCAGTGAAGTGAGTGCAAATTTAGAAGTAACACGGGTGATTTACAAATTAGAACAAGAAAACCGCAAGCCTGCCGTTTTATTTACGAAAGTAGACGAACAACAGATGCCTGTACTCACGAATCTGCTTGCTACTCGTAAAAGAATGGCCCTTGCCCTGAACTGTACTGAAAATGACCTCAATGAAGTCTACCGCACCAAAGAAAAAAAGCATATAAAACCGGAATTGATTGCATCCGGTCCTGTACAGGAGGTGATATATAAAGGTGAAGAGGTTGATTTGCAAGCTCTCCCCGTAGTTACTCATAATACAGCTGACAGTGGTCCGTATATTACAGCAGGCATAATGACTGTTCGCGATCCTGAAACGGGTATTCGTAATGCCGGTATTTACCGGTTAATGCTAGATGGTAAAAGTCAAATGGGAATTCATCTTTCTGAAACCAGTCATGCCTACTATATATACCGGAAATACTGTGAACGCAATGAGCATATGCCGGTGGCAATTACGATCGGCATGCATCCGGNNTTGGCAGTCTTTGCTTCCAGGGGATTGATATAGATGAGTACGATGTAATGGGCGGGCTGATGGGCAAACCACTGGAACTGGTTAAATGTCAGACTGTTGATTTGGAAGTTCCTGCATTTGGGGAAATATGTCTTGAAGGGTATGTTGACAAAGCGGAACGGAATCAGGAGGGACCTTTCGGTGAATTTGCATCTCTTTATGGCGGACCGGTCTTAAATCCTGTTGTGAAACTGACGGCAATGACAATGCGCAGGAATCCGATTTATATGGACATATGCTCGGGCACAACAGAACACCAGGAGCTCGGTGCCTTGCCGCGTTTGGGACAAATCTACAGCCAGGCCAAGCTGGCTGCGCCGGGAGTTAAAGATGTATATATGCCTCCATCGGGCTTTGGGCGCAACTCCTGCTATCTCTCTATCAAAAAAACAGTAGAGGGTGAGGGGGCCAACGTGGCAGCAGCCGTATTTGGCACTGATCCTTTCGTCCGGCATGTTGTTATTGTTGACAGTGATGTTAATATATTTAATGAGAGTGAAGTGTTGAGGGCCATCAATTTGTATATGCGCCCGGATAATTGCTTTATCATTAAAAATGCCAAAGGCAGCCCGATTGATCCCACGAACCGGGATGGCATTGTATCTAAGATTGCAATTGATGCAACAAGGCCATTAAATAGTAAAACAAGAAAAATTGACTATTCTCAGGGGTTAGACGAAATAGATCTGAATAAGATATTTGGCAACTAGCCGTCTTTTCAGCAGCACTAATAAGTGCTGCTGAAGACTGTCTTATGAAGGGAGGATTTTACTTGCGAGTGACAGTTGGAATTACCGGTGCCAGTGGCGCGGTCTATGCATGGAGAATGCTGCAGCTGTTAGGGAAACACAGCGTGGAAATTCATTGTGTAGTATCTGATTCGGGCTGGAAGGTCCTTAAGCATGAGTGCGATGTAACGGTTGAAGATATCCGCAATGCTTGCCATACCTTATATGACAACGACAACCTTGCTGCTGCAATTGCGAGCGGTTCCTTTAAAACAGATGCTATGATTATCGTCCCTTGCACGATGCATTCAATTGGCGCTATTGCAAACGGCATTAGTCATAATTTGCTGCTCCGGGCAGCTGACGTCATGCTCAAAGAAGGACGAAAATTAGTAATTGTGCCAAGAGAAACACCGCTAAATGCTATTCATCTTGCCAATATGCTGAAATTAGCGCAAATGGGAGTTAAAATAGTACCGGCAAGCCCCGGTTTTTATCATCAGCCTAAAGATCTTGAAGAACTGGTGGATATGATGGTAGGGCGAATCTGTGATCAAATTGATATTGATCTACATGCATTTCGTCGCTGGCAATAAAAGCCATGCTGCTATTTTAGCAAAATTCAAAAAATAGTAAGCAAGCTTGCAGGAGATTTAATATCCTGTTCGAATATAGAAAATAATTGAAAACGTTTTCAAAAGGTTTTGCCGATGGAGGCTGCACTATGGCAGATATTAGAGAAGTTGCAAAAAGAGCAAATGTTTCCCCCAGTACCGTTTCCCGCGTTCTCGGGGGAACAACGCGGGTTGTCGAGGAAAAACGGGCCAGAGTTTTAGCAGCTATTGATGAGCTGGACTATCGTCCCAATGTTAGTGCCCAGAGCTTAAAGGGGATTCGAACCCGAACGATTGGACTGGTAATCCCTAATGTGCGCAACCTGGTCTTGCCTGCAGCTATCAGAGGTGTAGAGGATGTTGCGAGAAATCATGGTTACGCAGTCGTACTATGTAATACCGATGAAGATAGCGAAAAAGAACAATTCTATATAAAAACACTAAAAAGCAGGCTGATAGATGGCTTCCTTTTTACAACAGCCAAAATCAATTCACATAATATTAAGGACCTCCAGGCCGAGGGTTTTCCTGTGATGCTACTGCTCCGGGAGCTAGATGAGCAATCGCATGCCGTCGTGCTTGATCATTATAACGGTGCTTATCAGGCTACCAATTATCTCTTATCAAGGGGCTTGAAGAAGATTGGACTGGTAAACGGTTCACTTGATATAAAGTTATATGATGAGCGATATGCCGGTTACAGAAGTGCATTAAAAGAAGCCGGTTTGAAAGTGCCTGATGAGGCAGTTGTCCACGGAATAGACGGCGGGATAGAGGCATACCGGGCTGCAACCCGTATCCTGCTAAACCGGGTCGACATTGATGCTTTTTTTGCAACAAGCGATGATAAAGCACTGGGCGTAATGCGGGCGATAAAGGACCTGGGGCTCTCCATTCCCGGGGATATCTCGGTAATTGGCTTTGATAATGCCGATATTGCACTGCTTTTGGACCCACCTTTAACAACTGTGGCGCAGCCCCTCTATGAAATGGGTGCTGCCGCTTGCCAGCAGCTAATTGAAATGATTGAAGCTAAGCAGCCGGTAACTCCACAAATACAGCGTTTTCCTGCAGAAGTGGTCATACGTAATTCCGTCAAATAACAAAATAGAAAGTTGAGATGAATGCCTATGAAAACACAGGCCATGCGCCTTGAACAATTTAATGAGCCCTTAGTCTTACGAGAACTTGATATTCCCGTTCTGGAAGAAGGGCAGGTGCTTGTCCGGATTGATGCAGCCGGTGTCTGCGGTTCGGATGTGCACATGTGGAAGGGCGAAGATGCCCGGACCAGACTGCCTATGATTTTAGGGCATGAGGGTGTTGGGACAATTGAGGAAATGAAAGGGGCAAAAACCGATATAAATGGCAAAAGTCTAAAACCTGGTGACCGTATCGTCATTCACCGGGGACTAAGCTGCGGTACCTGTTATTTCTGTACTACCCGTAACAAACCGTGGCTTTGCCGGCAGCGGAAGGTATTTGGCATAAACATATCGGCAAGTCAACCGCCGTTTTTAAATGGCTGTTATGCCCAACACATGATACTGGTGGCGGGTACGCACGTAATCAAAGTTGCAAAAGAAGTAGATCCGGCTGCCTTGGTAGCAGCAAGCTGCTCAGGCTCGATGGCAGCACATGCTTTCAGCCTCAATCCACCGGAGTATGGAGATACTGTTCTCATTCAGGGTCCCGGACCGATTGGTCTTTATGCAGTCGCTTTTGCCAAAGCCGTAGGAGTAACAAACATTATTGTCATTGGCGGTTCCGAGAACCGGCTGGAGTTGTGCAGACAGTTTGGTGCTACAATGCTGCTAAACCGGCGCTTAACAACAATAGAAGAGCGGCGTGAACAAGTCTTTGGAGTTACAGACGGCCGCGGTGCCGATATGATTATTGAAGCAGTCGGTGATTGCTCGGCAGTTCATGAAGGACTTGATTTGGCGAGGGTTGAAGGTACCTATCTTTCAGTAGGATTTTCACAGCCAGCAGGTGTATGTGAAGTAGACTTTTACCGGCAGGTTGTGAATCGCAATTTGAAGATCCAGGGAGTTTGGGTAAGCGGAGCGCAGCATACTGCCCGTGCTCTGGAGCTGACTCTGAATAATCTCGAACTTTTTCAAAAAATAGTGACACACCGCTTTAAGCTGGAAGAAGCATCAGAGGCTATTCATGCAATGGCAGGCAGGGATGGTTTGAAGGTTGTACTAGAACCATAAATTATTTTTTTGATGTAAATGAAAACGTTTTCAAACAAGGAGAGGATTATCATGTCGCATGCCAAGTTTAATTATCAGAGCTTAGCGGAATTGCAGCAGGATATTGAAAAGAGGGGGCTGGCCATTCCCATAGCTGCTACAGTTGATATAGTAAGGCAGCCCATCACGATTGGCAGCAAAACGATTCCTAACCGGCTGTCCATTTTGCCGATGGAAGGCTGTGACGGTACCGCCGACGGAAAGCCTGATGAATTAACCGTACGTCGCTACAACCGTTTTGCTCAAGGCGGAGCTGGTCTGTTATGGTTTGAGGCCACGGCAGTTGTTCATGAAGGCAGGGCCAATCCATGGCAGCTGCAAATTAATGAATTGACCAAGGACTCGCTGAAGGCAATGCTTGAAGAGTCTTTACAGGCTGCAAGAACTGCCGGACATGAGCGGCCGTTTACTATCCTGCAGCTTACCCACTCAGGGCGCAACAGCCGGCCTGATGGCTCACCCCGGCAGGTTATTGCTGCTCGTGCCGCTCATTTGGAAGACAAACTGGTAGAAGGCTACCATATGATAACCGACCAGGAACTAAAAGAACTGGAAGATACCTATGTTCATGCTGCGGAAATGGCTGCAGAGGCTGGTTTTGATGCGGTAGATATTAAAAGCTCTCATGGCTATTTACTGGCTGAGCTGCTGATGGCTCATACCCGGGAAGGAATATATGGCGGCAGCTTTGAAAACCGTACCCGTCTGCTGTGCAATATAGTAGAAAAAATAAAAAGCAAAGTAGGCGATAAGCTGGTATTGGCTGTTCGCTTAGGTGCATATGATTCTGTTCCGGGCGGCTGGGGTACAGATGAGAACGACTATCGCAAGCCGGATCTTACAGAACCGGTTAAATTAATTAAAATTCTTAATCGTAAGGGCGTTGCATTATTCAATATCAGCGCCGGAAATCCCTATTATAATCCCCATGTGACCAGGCCTTATGACGCAGGCAGTTATTTGCCTCCCACCCATCCTCTGGAACAGGTGAGTCTATTATTGAATGCAGCAAGAGAACTGCAGGCAGCAGTTCCTGATGCCATTGTTATGGGCAGTGGTTTAACTTGGCTGCGTCAATATGCGCCCTATGTTGCAGCAGGCTGTATTGAGGCAAAATGGATGAAGCTGGCTGGCTTTGGACGTCAAGCTTTTGCCTATCCTGATTTTGCCCAGGATATTTTGAAAACAGGCAATTTGGATACGAGTAAGCTTTGCCTTGCCTGCAGCAAATGTACTGCTATTATGCGTGATGGCGGACGCTCGGGCTGCGTACCTCGAGATGCACAGGTGTATGCGCCGATTTATCGCCAGGGGCGTGAGGGTAAGCCACCCTACGAAAGTGATCATGTGGATGAACACGTTTAAGATAGAGTTACGGGTTCACTAAAAGGAGGAGGATAGCAATGAAAACAAGAATGGCGATGGTTAAAGTTCCCGGATTGGCTGAATTGGTAGAAACCGATGTGCCAAGCCACGGAGAAACCCAGGTGGTTATTGCAATTAAAGCGAGCTGTATCTGCGGCAGTGACCTGCACATTTATAAGGGAAAGCATCCTTCGGCAGCTCTTCCCGTCACCATTGGACATGAACTGGCTGGAGAAGTGATCAGTGTCGGTTCTGAGGTTACTTCGGTCCAAGTTGGTCAGCGTGTGACGGTAGAACCGGTTGTCGCCTGTGGAAAATGTCTGCCCTGTCAGACTGGATCGTATGGCTATTGCGATCATTTAAGCTACCATTATCGCAAAGGACAGGGGGCTTTGGCCGATTACTTCGTTGCTGACGAGCGCTATGTGTATAAGCTGCCTGATGATATGCCATATGAAGCCGGAGCGCTTATTGAACCGCTGGCAGTAGCTTTCCATGCTGTAAAACGGGCAAAAATTGCTCTGGGAGACAAGGTTCTGATTATTGGGGCCGGGCCTATTGGTATTTTAGTTGCAGCAGTCTGCAAAGCGGCAGGAGCCCAGGAAATTATTGTTGCCGATATTTCCGATGCCCGCCTTGACCTTGCAGCAGCAATGGGCGCGACAATGGTTGTCAATTCTCAGCAGGAGTCCGTACTTGAGGTTGTCAACCGGGTCACCGGCGGACGGGGAATTGCCAAATCCTTTGAGTGCGTAGGCCGGGAAGAGACGTTCGTCCAAGCTATGTCCAGCCTGTGCAAAGGCGGTGTGGCTACGATGCTGGGGATTTTTGAGCAGAGCACGATTCAAATTCCTGCGTCCCTATTTGTAGCGCAGGAAATTACGGTTCAAGGTTCCCAGGGGTATTGCTGGGATTTTGAAACAGCAATAGGGTTAACAAATACGATAGATTTGGCCAAAATGGTTTCTCATGTTTTCCCGCTTGCAGAAATAGATCAGGCAATGAAAGTAGCCCTGTCGCCGAATGAGAAAGCAATCAAGGTTATACTTAAGCCTTAAGTATCGTAAAGCTACAACAAATAAAGAGGTGGATGGATTATGAGAACGCAAAAATTTTCTGAAGAGGCAATTGATCATCGCAATGCCCTGTTGTTCGCAATGGGAGTCAAAGAAGAGGATACCAAGAAGCCCTATGTAGGTATTATTAATGCCTGGAATGAACTCAATCCCGGACACTATCACTTTAAAACCGTTGTGGAAGATATTAAAGAAGCCATACGTCAGGCCGGGGGTCTTCCGCTGGAAATCCCGGTAACCGGGATTTGTGACGGCATATGCTCCAATACGCCCGGTGACCGCTATACACTGCCCAGCCGTGATCTTGTTTCAGCAGAAGTAGAATCCATGGTAGAAGGCAATCAGCTTGACGGTATGATTTTGCTTGCCAGCTGTGATAAGGTTGTTCCCGGCATGGTTATGGCAATCAACAGGCTTAACCTTCCCAGTGTTGTGTTTACCGGCGGCTATATGCAGCCAGGCAGTTATAAAGGAAAAATGATCACATTAACTCATACCAAGCAAGGGTATGCCGGCTACCGGGCAGGCTTACTCTCCCGCGAAGATTATAAGGGGATCGTCCGCAACGCCTGTCCGACGACTGGTGCCTGTCCCTTTATGGGAACAGCCAATACCATGTGTGCCATGGCTGAAGTACTGGGGCTGTCCTTACCGGGCAACGCCAGCGTTGCAGCCAACAGCGAAGAATGGAAGCAGCTTGCCAGAGAATCGGGAAAAGTAATTGTTGAATTGATTGAAAAAGACTGGCGGCCAAAAGATAATATTCCCTTTGAGGCTTATATGAATGTAATTCGCTATGTGATGGCTACTGGCGGGTCTACTAATACTGTTCTTCACTTACCGGCAGTTGCCAAACAGGCCGGATTCACGATCGGCTATGAGGATTTTGATAAAATAAGCAAGGAAATTCCGGTGCTCAGTACAATCTATCCGAGTCACGATACCTATACGATGGCAGACTTTGATCGTGCCGGAGGCGTCCGGGCAGTCTTACAAGAATTGGCCAAGGCTGGTAAGCTTGACCTTACTGCCAATACAATAACTGGTCCGCTGAAGGAGCGCGTTGACAGCGGCGAAAATCGGGATACCGACGTTATCCGTCCCGTGACAAACCCCATCAGTCCTGAAGGTGGTATTGCCGTACTTAAAGGTAATATGGCTTCCCGGGGAGCAGTTGTAAAATACTCGGCAGTAAAGGAAAAGGCTCATAAATTTGTCGGTCCAGCCAAGGTCTATAATTCGGAGGATGAAGGCTGGCAGGCACTACTGAACGATGAAATAAAGGCCGGAGATGTTGTTGTTATCCGTTATGAAGGACCGAAAGGATCGCCGGGGATGCCTCATCTTGAAACTTTTCTGGCAGCAGTTTGCGGCAAAAACCTTGATGAAGATGTTGCCTTAATTACAGATGGGAGATTCTCGGGAGCCAACCGGGGACTCGGTATCGGTTATGTGTCTCCCGAAGCCTATGAGGGCGGAGCGCTGGCACTGATTGAAAATGGCGACATTATTGAAATTGATATTCCTGCCCGGAAAATGGATGTAAAAGTTTCTGAAGAAGAACTGGCCAAACGCAAAGCGAATTGGAAACCGGTAGAAAAACCATCCAGCGGGTGGTTGAACCTCTATAAACGCCTTACCAGTTCCTCTGATGAAGGAGCAACTATTTTTTAAATGATAGAAGAGGGTGTCGCAAAACGCTTTTGAAAGCGTGATGCGATACCCTCTTTATTCTGTCACGGCGAGCGCAGCAGTTCTTCTTTTTAGCAGCCTTTTTACTTAGGCGTTTTCTACATTGTGAATGGGTTGGAGTCCAAGAGCAGTAACGGTGGCCAGATCATTTGCCGCTCCCCGTCCGGAAGTTGTTAAGTAGTTGCCAATCAGCATGCCGTTAACACCTGATAAAAAGCCAAGTGGAACTAATTCGCCCAGGGCTTGCTCCCGCCCTCCGGCATAGCGAATAATTTTTTGGGGAAGAATCATACGGAAAATAGCAAAGGCCTGCAAAACTTCCATGGGGTCCAGGCGTTCCTGATTTTCCAGGGCAGTACCTTTAACCGGATTTAACACATTAATGGGAACCGAATCAACATTTAATTCACGCAGGGTAAAAGCCATTTCAATACGGTGGCGCCATTCTTCTCCCATGCCGATAATGCCGCCTGAGCAAACCTCCAGTCCAGCCTCTTTTATCCGCCTGATTGTGTCAACGCGCTCCTGGAACGTGTGGGTGGTGCAGATATTAGGAAAATAGCTTTCACTTGTTTCCAGGTTGTGATGATACCGGGTAATTCCGGCGGCTTTCAACGAATTAACATGGTCTTCATTCAATGTTCCGAGAGAGCAGCATCTCTCCAACTCGGTTTCATCGCCAATCCGCCGGATGAACGATAAAATTTGCTCGAAATCTGCATCGCCATGCATGCCACAGCCGGCGGTTACAACACAAAACCGATAAGCGTGATCAGATTCGGCTTTGCGGGCAGCACCTAGAATTGCTTCTTCACTTAAGAGCGGATACGTTTCAATCTGCGTTTCATGGTGAGCAGACTGAGCACAGAATTTACAGTTTTCCGAGCAATTCCCGGAACGGGCATTGACGATTTGGCAGGTGTCTACCCTATTGCCCGTAAACTTCTCACGGACTTTATTGGCGATACCTAACAGAATAGGAATATCACAGGTATCAATGGTGGTTAACGAAAGTGCTTCATCAAAAGTAAGCTGTCCACCGTCTAGCACTTTTTTCCCTAAAGAAAATAATAAGTCATAACTTGTCATGAATAATTCCTCCCTTATTTACCCCGGTATTAACCCGGCATCAGTGACCATTCTAAGATCGGCAGCAGTATCTCTGCCGGAAAGAGTAAGATAATTGCCCACAATCAGACCATTGGCACCTGACAGCATTACTGATCCCTGAAAATCGCGCAGATTCAGCTCCCGTCCACCGGCTGGCCGGATTACTGCAGAAGGCAGAATAAAGCGGAATAAAGCAAAGGTTTTTAAGATTTCCAGAGGCGGTGGCGGACAAAGATGCTCTAAGGCTGTGCCGGGCAGTGGGTTTAAGATATTGACCGGTACAGATTCTGCACATAGCTCTCTTAAAGCAAAGGCCATAGCAAGTCTGTCCTGCCAGCCTTCACCCAAACCAATGATGCCTCCCGTACACAGTTCAAGCCCGGCAGCACGGGCTGCTGCAATGGTATTCATCCGCTCCGAATAAGGGTGAGTCGAGCAAACCTCGGGATAAAAACGTTCACTTGTTTCAATATTATGAGCATACCGCTTAATGCCGATAGCAGCCAGCTGCTTTGCCTGGCTGAAGGAAAGCGTACCCAGGTTGGCACAGACCTGCAGACCGGTTTCGATGATAATTGCCTTCAGGATGACAAGGATATCGGCAAAGTCAGGATCATTTTCCATCCCTTTGCCGCTGGTTACGATGCTGATTCGCCTTGCACCGCCAGCTTGTGCCTGTTTGGCCATGCTGACTAAAGCAGCGGCTGATTGAAGTGGATAAACGGGAGATGCGGTTTGATGATAAACAGATTGAGAGCAGAATTTGCAATCTTCCGAGCACATGCCGGAACGGGCATTAAGAATACCACACAAATCAACTTTTCTGCCGCAATAGTGCTGACGTATTTTATTAGCATAAGCCATTAACAGTACAATATCGGCATCTGCAACTTTGGTCAGCTGCTCCGCCTCCGTATATGTAATAACATGTCCTGCCAGAATGCGTTCGCCTAAAAAAACGAGTTCAGATAATTGCATTGCCAAGCACCTCTTTGTTGGTTAACTGATTTTAGAAATTTGGTTTACCATGATGTTGAAAAACAGACTTATCCGTTTTTGCAGATAAGTTTGGTTAACTAATATAAAAATAAAGGTTAACGAACTAATTCTACTATAGACTGACTTGCTTGTAAATATCTTCCTAGAGACAGATTGTCAAAATAATATTAAATCTTGAATTCAGGGAACTAAAACACTATAATAGTTTACAAGGGTCTGAATAAAGAGTAAGTAGGTGTAATGAGTGGATGATGTAAGAAATCGGATTCTCGACAATGTGAAAGAGCGATTGGACCGATTTGGCTTTAAAAAGACAACCATGGATGAAATCAGTAAAGATTGTAAAATTTCTAAAAAGACAATTTATGAACACTTTAAAGATAAAGAAGATATGGTTACCTGCTTGTTTGTGCGGGAATGCCATAAAGCAATGGAAATTATATTTTCCCATATGGGGGAGATAGAGGATCCTCTTGAAAAATTAATTCAATTAATCCGCACTTCTGTATGGTATTTCAGGGAAGATATTTTTATCACAAGACTGCTGAAAAATGATGAGGCACTGTATTCTGCCTTCTTAAGCAGAAAGTATCATGCTTTAATTGATCAGGAGATTATTTCTATTATTGCAGCAATCATTAGGGAAGGAAAAGAGCAGGGCAAATTCCGGGATGTCGATGAACGAGTGGTTGCTTATGCCGGTTTTAAATTATTTCAGGCATTTAGTTACATGCGGACCGGAGAGTTTGATGAAGAAAAAGACAGGCAAGAGTATTATACGAATGTATTAATTGATTTTGTCATCAATGCCATTGTTAAGAAGTAAGACGCGGCCGTTTTGCTGATATGTAGAGCGGCAGCGCATAAGCATAGGAAACTAAAATCACAAAGTAGTTTATGAATAGAGGATAAGGGAAAAGGGGGAGAACATGATGAGCAAAGCGTTAACGCGATATGCCGGTGTTTCGATGTTAATACTGGCAATATTACTGGCAGGCTGCGCAAGAACAGAGCCGGTAAAAGAAGAGGCGCCGCTTGTGCGTACACAAAAAATGCAGCTTAACGGGAACGGACAGAGTTCGGGATATCCCGGAGAGGTGCGCGGGAGATATGAGACCCAGCTGGCTTTCCAGGTTAGCGGTAAAATCAGCAAGCGTAATGTTGAATTAGGCAGTGTGGTCAATGCCGGGGACGTGTTGATGGAGATTGATGCCAAGGATATTCAGCAGACGGTCAATATTACATCAGCGCAAATGGCCTCGGCAGAGTCTCAGCTGAATTTGGCCCAAAGCAACCTGGAACGGTACCGCAAGCTATTTGAGCAGGGTGCTGTCAGCCGGGCTCAGCTTGATCAATATGAGAATGCCTATGAGGTTGCCGCAGCTGCCGTCCGCCAAACAGCAGCCCAATATACGCAGGGAGCGAATCAGCTGGGATATAGTGCACTTGTTGCCGACAGCACCGGCGTAATTGCGGCTGTTAATGCCGAAGCCGGACAGGTAGTGAGTGCTGGACAGGTCGTGCTTACGCTTGTAAAAGACGGTGAGCGCGAAATTGAAATCAGTATACCAGAAAACCGTATAGAAGACTTGCATAATGCCCAGCAGATCCGCGTAACATTTTGGGCGTTACCGGATGTAATCGTTGAAGGTAAGGTTCGGGAAATATCACCGGTGGCAGATAAAATCACCCGAACCTATAAGGCCCGCATCAGCTTGCAAAATCCACCGGCAGGCGTAAACTTGGGAATGACAGCCAATGTGGCGATTGCTTCTGCCGGCAGCCGCCAGGCTGTGTATATTCCACTTGCAGCTATTTATCAAACAGGCGATACACCGGGAGTATGGGTTGTTGCTAATGAAACCGTTTCACTCCGGCCAGTCAAGGTAGGCGCGTTTGGTGACGGTCAAATTCAGGTCCTCGAAGGCCTGCAGGATGGAGATGTGATTGTTACTGCAGGCGTGCAGAAGCTGCGGGAAGGACAGAAGGTACGCTTATGAGCAGACTAAATCTGACTGAATGGGCATTAAAGCATAAAGAAATAGTGTATTTCTTTGTCATCCTCACCTTTGTAATGGGCATTTTTTCGTACCGGCAGTTAGGACGAATGGAAGACCCTGACTTTGTTATTCGTCAGATGCTTATTTCTGTTGCCTGGCCGGGCGCCACTGCACGGCAGGTGGAGGAACAGGTAACTGACAAAATCGAAAAAAAATTACAGGATACACCGGGAATCGATTATTTGAAAAGTTATTCCCAGCCTGGTAAAGCGGTCATTTATGTTACGCTGAAAGATTCGGTGAATGAAAAGGACGTCCGCCCTACCTGGCTGGAAGTGCGCAATATGGTGAACGATATTAAAAGCACCCTGCCGCAGGGTGTTGTTGGTCCCAGCTTTAATGACCGGTTTGATGACGTGTTTGGCTGTATTTATGCCCTTACTTCCGATGGTTACAGCTATGAAGAAATGCGTGAAAGAGCGGAACAAATCCGCAGAACCTTATTAGGAGTTAAAAATGTTAAAAAAGTAGATCTAATTGGTGTGCAGCCGGAACGAATCTACATTGAGATGGAGAGCAGTAAACTAGCTCAGTTGGGAATTGACCCAAATGTTATCATCAATGCCGTTAAAACCCAAAATACGATGAACGCTTCCGGTATGGTTGAAACCTCTTCAGATAATGTATACCTGAGAGTTAGCGGTATTGTAGACGATGTTGCCGCCTTGCGAAATTTACCGCTTAGGGTAAATGAGCGCACATTCCGTTTAGGCGATATTGCCAAGGTAGACCGCAGTTACGTAGAACCGATGGAGCCCAAAATGGTTTTCAACGGGCAGCAATCCATCGGCCTTGCAATTTCTATGGAAAAAGGCGGCAATATTCTTACCCTGGGAGACAATCTGGATAAAACGATGCAAGGCTTGCAAAAAGAATTGCCTCTCGGTCTGGAGCTGCATCAGGTGCTGTATCAGCCGGAAATCGTAAAAGCCTCGATTGGAGAATTTGTTAAATCTCTGTGGGAGGCAATTGCCATTGTTCTGATTGTCAGTTTCCTGAGTCTCGGAGTCCGGTCGGGTATTGTAGTTGCCTTATGTATTCCGCTGGTTATCGCCGGTATTTTTGTCGGTATGCAAATCATGGGAATCGATTTGCATAAAGTTTCCTTAGGCGCTTTAATTATCGCACTTGGACTGCTGGTCGATGATGCCATTATTGCCGTTGAAATGATGACGGTAAAGCTGGAACAGGGCTGGAGCAGGTTTGATGCGGCTTGCTATGCCTACACGGCAACGGCATTTCCCATGCTGACAGGAACGCTGATCACTTGCGCAGGGTTTATTCCTATTGGATTTTCCAAAGGGTCGGCCTCCGAGTTTACCAGCAGTATTTTTACCGTTGTTACGATAGCCCTGCTGCTGTCGTGGTTTGTATCTGTTCTCGTGACGCCCTTGTTAGGTTACAAGCTGATCAGACCGAAGCATGTGGCAGCAGAAAACCAGGATATGTATGATTCCAAGTTTTATCGCTTATTCAGGCGGACACTGACCTGGTGCCTGGAACATCGCAAACTGGTTTTGAGCATTACGGCAGGTTGTTTTATTGGATCAATCGGTCTCTTGTCCTTTGTTAAACAGGAGTTTTTTCCGCCTTCTGTCCGTACTGAGCTTATCGTTGAGCTTACCTTGCCTGAAGGGTCTTCTATGATTGCTGCTGAGCAGGAGGCCCAGAAATTTGCTCAAAGTATTACCGGAGACGGTGATATTGCCAGCTATAGTTATTATGTCGGGCAGGGAGCGCCGCGCTTTGTACTGACAAGTGATCCGAAGCTGCCGGCAAGCAACTATGCTCAATTTGTTATTGTTGCCAAAGATTTAAAAGCCCGTGAAGCTTTGGAAATTAGAATTAATAAGCTTTTTGCCGAGCAATTTGAAAATGTACGTGGTCATGTCAAGCTGATTCAGACCGGACCGCCGTCGCCTTATCCTGTTATGCTGCGCATTTCCGGCTATGATCATGAGATGGTACGATCAATAGCTCAGCAAGTAAGCGATGTAATGGTGAACAATCCGAAACTGGCTCATGTCAACTGGGATTGGAATGAAAAGAATAAAGTCATGCATTTGAATATAGATCAGGATAAGGCACGAGCACTTGGCGTTGACAGTCAGAACTTGGCTCTCAGCCTGCAGATGCAGATTTCCGGATCTAAGGTTGCTGAATTTTATGAAGGGGATAAAACGGTTAATATCGTTTACCAGCTCGATAGCCACAACCGGAAGGATTTATCGGCTGTTAAGAACCTGCCTGTTCATATCGGCAGCGGAAAATTTGTGCCGCTAGAGCAAATTGCTGTGATAAGCTATGAAGCAGAGGAAGGATTAATCTGGCGGCGAGACTTAAAGCCGACTATTACGGTGCAGGCTGAGGTGCTGCCGGGTGTAACCGGCAATGATGCCACCAAGCAAGTATATGAAGAACTCAAGACTTTGCGGGCGAGTCTTCCGGCCGGTTATAGCGTTGATATCGGCGGTTCCTTAGAAAAAAGCAAAAGCTCGATGGAGTTTCTTTTGCAGCCTGTTCCGGCGATGATTGTATTGATTGTTATCCTGCTCATGTTTCAATTGCAAAAAATGTCGCTTATGGTGCTGACCTTGCTTACGGCACCTTTGGGGATTATTGGTGTCAGTATTTCCATGCTGCTGACTCTGCGGCCGATGGGATTTGTAGCGGAACTTGGTATTCTTGCACTGAGCGGCATGATTATCCGCAATTCGGTTATTCTGATTGATCAGATTGAGCAGCATATTAAGGCAGGTGAAGCTCCCTGGGAAGCAATCATCAATTCTGCCGTACTGCGTTTTCGTCCCATCATGCTGACTGCAGCAGCAGCAATACTTGGAATGATTCCGTTGATTCCCAGCACGTTCTGGGGACCTATGGCTGTTGCTATTGCAGGCGGCTTATTAGGAGCAACGATTTTGACATTGCTTGTGCTGCCTACCATGTATGCAGTTGCGTTTAAAGTGAAGAAATAAGCAGGTCTGTCTCCAATAGATATAAAACCTATTTGAGACAGACCCCTCGTAGCATGGGGAAATCCCGAGTTCCTACTTTTGTCATC
>DDHB01000053.1:80327-83632 GCA_002337925.1 Sporomusaceae bacterium UBA1887 | reverse complement strand
GATATTTGAATGGCATTGAAGCTGGTGTTGATATTGGTGATTGTGCACTTTCTCCGTTTGCCATGGGAACAGCTCAGCCTGCTACTGAAGCTATTGTTGCAGCTTTGGAAGGAACCGGATGGGATACTGGAATCAAGAAAGAGCTGCTTTACCCCATTGCCGATCATTTTCGGGGTGTAAAGAAGGAGTTGGCTGAAACCTTCAAGCTCAATACGGCAATTGATATTGATACAAAAGTTCTTACCTTCCAAATCCCGGGTGGGATGCTCTCTAACCTGCTTAATCAAATGAAAGAGCAGGGGATGGCTGATCGTTATCCTGAACTTCTGGAAGAAATGCCTAGGGTAAGAGCAGATCTCGGATATCCGCCTCTGGTTACCCCAACAAGTCAGATCACCGGATCGATGGCAGCCTTTAATGTCATGCTGGGCCGTTATAAAGTAGTGCCCCGTGAAATTAAAGATATTGTTCGCGGTAAATATGGCCGTACGCCGGCTCCGATTGATCCTGAGTTCCGTAAGCTTATCGTGGGGGACGAGCCGGTTATTACTCATCGTCCTGCAGATGATATTGCACCTCAGCTGGAAAATCTGCGCAAGGCTCTGGCAGAGCAGGGTTATCCGAATGCTTCAATGGAAGATGTGCTGTCTTATGCACTCTTTCCTGAGGTAGCCCTTGAGTTCTTTAAAAATAACAGATAAAGTAAAATGCCGTTGATAAAGCCCCATCTGCGTTGTACCCGTAAAGGGTAAGCCGAAGTACTAGGTGCTAAAGCACCAAGACCTTCGCATTCAGGCCTGCGGGAGCTCGCTTGTCGTACCACCGCTGTACTGTCTTCGCTCGCTTCCTCGGAATTCCCCGCGCCCACAGCTCTTTGTTGCATAAAGTAAACACTTGAGATGGAGATCGTGCATCTGGGACTTTCTGAACGGCTTGGGAACGGGATTTCTCGAAAAAACTGCAAAAATGCCGCCACTACTTAGTAGTGGCGGCATTTTTGCGTTAGCGGAGTGCGGCAATTTTTTCGTTATAGCCTTTGATTTTTGCGTATTCATTATCCCAGAAGTTTTGGTCGCGCATGCTGTCCAAGTACTCCTTGGAATAGCCAAACTTGATCCAGTCTTGTTCTTTTTGTGCAAAAAGCTGTTCTTTCTTGTCGCTGCGGCGGAAATCAAAAACCTGATCAGGCTGGGCGCCGAGAAAAATATCTTTAGCCCAGCGATCCAGAACAAAGGGAGCCATCTCCAGATAACGGTGTTCCATTTCAGCTAAGACGGAATTGTAGCGGTCAAACCCATCAGTAGCAACAGTGACGACATTATCCCCAGGTCCCAGATTGAGGTGTTTCGCCATTTTAATAGCACCAATGACGTTGCACAGACCTGAAGGACCGAAAGCAGTCTGGAGAGTTTGCGCCAATTCGCGGTCGACTCCCAGGCCGACAAGTGTTTCCAGACCGTCATGGAATATTTTCAAGCCTTGAATTGTTTCTTCGTCCTTGACCAAAATAACGAAATCGGTAGTAAGGAGATTATGAATAAGCGTACACATTTTGTCGCCGATTCCTTCAATACGGTGCTGACCGCGGCCGCCATTAGCCAGGGTAGAGCATTCATAAGGTTCCAAAGCGGCAATTTTGGCCTCAGGGAAGGCATACTTGATTTGATCACCGGCAGCCATCGTGCCTGCCGAGCCAGGTGCTGATACAAAGCCTGCGATACGGCCATTGCCGACCCCTTCTACAGCAGCAATCGCGCTGCCGCCGGTCACGTGGCGGTGGAAACGGTAGTTGGACATCAGCTCAAATTGAGCAAGGGCTTTGTTCTGAGGGTTTTTCATCAAATTATGAGTGCGCTCCAGCGTTAGAATAACATCTGATTCTGAGCCAGGAGTCAGATCAAGTTCTCCGCCGTATTTTTTTATACGCTCATAGCGCTCTTTGCTCATATTGTCAGGCATGATTATGACGGCCTTCAGGCCCAGCAGTTTAGAAATATAGGCAGTACCAATTCCAAAATTGCCTGTTGATGGGCCAAGGATAGTATGTTCAGCAGTTATTTCACCATCTACGATACCTTCAATCAAAGTGGCGTAGGCAGGACCGACTTTATGGGAGCCCGAAGGAAAGCCTGTTCCCAGCATAACCACGACGTTGGCATCTATACCGGTAAGTGCAGGAGGAAGTACGACTTTTCGTACTTTATTGGTACGGTCCTTCCAGGTAATGTTAAACAAATTAATAGGGTCCAATTCATTATCCTGTAGTGCAGTAAGGGCTTTGGAGCGCACTTCGGGAGCGATTAATTCAGGTGACAGCATTTCATCATATGTTGGTCCAAACGGAATTTTCGGCATTCGTCTTCCCCCTTATGTCTTGCTTAAAGCAAGCTAACAATTTCTAAAGTATATTGGCGAGATCCATTTAGTAATCCTGCCGGATGGCAAATCGTTAAGTAAGTTTTGTATGAAAGTTACTTGACAGCAGCTTTAACGGCAGCTAAGGACGGAGGGATAATAATCGGTGATCCCGCTGCCTTGACGGCGCTCTTAATGTCTTTAAGGCCGTTTCCAGTCACTAAAATAGCGACAGTGGCTGATTTGTCAATGATGCCGGCACTAACAGCACGCTGTACTCCGGCAGCGGCGGCAACTCCAGCGGGTTCGCCAAAGACGGCGGCCTTGCGGGCAAGCAGCTTCATCGCAGCTAGTATTTCTGCATCTGTTACCGCTATGTAGGCACCTTCTGATTGAGTGATAGCCTGCAGCCCTTTTGCAAAGTTACGAGGATGACCAACAGCAATTGAATCAGCCAGTGTCAGTGCTTCGCAGGGAATAAGTGGAGCATCATTCTGCCAGGACGTAACGAAAGGCTGGCAGCCTTCAGCCTGCACACCTAATATTTTGGGAACTTTTGCAATAAAGCCCAGTCGAACCATTTCCCACAGACCTTTGTAAACACCGCCTACCGTGCAGCCATCACCTACTGATACAGCTACCCAGTCCGGCATCGCTTCGCCTAAAGCCAGAATCTGTTCTACCAGTTCAAGTGATACTGTTTTCTTTCCCTCTATAAGGTTAGGGTTGACGGCGCAGTTGCGATTGTACCAGCCGAACTCGGCGCTGGCCTCCATGCACAGCTCCCACGCCTGATCATATGTACCGTCAACGGCAAATACCTGGGCGCCGTAAATCAAAAGCTGAGCAATTTTCGCCTCCGGTGCTGTTTTAGGCACAAAAATTGTTGCAGGCAGCTGGGCAGCAGCTGCAAAGCCTGCTAAAGAGGAAGCCGCATTGCCGGTGGATGC
>DDHB01000053.1:0-80264 GCA_002337925.1 Sporomusaceae bacterium UBA1887 | reverse complement strand
TAACTCAATAACAGCTGGATCGTACTCCTGCCCGCAGTGAACGCATTGGAGGCTTTTGACAAATTCCATCATGGTCACCTCGCTTACCTATAATCATAATCTACAGATAAAGCATAACAAAACATGTACGCGCAGACAAGGTTTTTGTTTGTCACCGAAAAACGTATTAGCAGAATCTAATGTAACTGTCACTTTTTTAAATAACAACAAAGTTGGTTAAAATAAATTAAGAAAGGATATTAGTGAAGAAAGAAGGATGATGATGCCGAGAGTCTCTAGAGAAAAATCACGAAGCGGTATCTATCACATTGTGCTCAGAGGAATAAACCGGCAGGATATTTTTCATACGGAAGAGGATTTTCTGAATTTCCTGGGTATTGTCAAGCGGGTGAAAGCAGCTCAGCAGTTTCAGCTATATGCCTATTGCTTAATGCGAAATCATATTCATTTACTCATCCATGAGCAAAACGAGGATATAGCAAAAACGATGAAGCGCATCGCAGTCAGCTATGCAGGCTGGTACAATAGTCAATATGAAAGAACCGGACATGTTTTTCAAGACCGATTTAAGAGTGAGCCGGTTGAAGATCACCAATATTTGCTGACTGTTCTGCGGTACATACATAATAACCCTGTAAAGGAATATTTGGTCACAAATCCGGAGAAATATCGATGGAGCAGTTGTAAAGAGTATTATGAAGATGCCTTGCCTATTGATGAAGTAACGGATACGGCATACATTTTAGGAGCTTTTTCTGCCGATAAAGAGACTGGTCGAACGCTGCTGCAGGATTTTATGAAGCTGCAGGACTTTGACCAAATATTAGATATTGAAAAGCGGGAAAGAAAAAGCGATGCTGAGCTTGAGGCACATGTGGAGTACTTGCTGGACGGACAGCCTGTTTTACGCTTGGCAACCATGAACAAGCAGGAAAGGAATAGCTTCTTGCAGCAGTTAAAAAAGCTGAAGGGTGTAACGCAACGGCAGATAGCAAGAGTAACTGGCTTAAATCCGAATATTATATTTAAAGCATAGGAAGCAAGGGGGAGAGCTCTTTGCTTCCTATGCTTTTGCAGACCAAAATGAACAGAAAGATCGCAATGACCAAAATATTTATTTTCATAATATTGCCATTGTACAATGAATTAGAAAAATTTATTTTTATTCATTTTTATTTATTTTGAGGAGGAATTATACTTTATGAAAAAACCTTTTTTCTTAGCCTTTGCCGCTGCATTGGCATTTGGTGTTGGCAGTACAACCTTTGCGGCACCGGCAAATTTTGTTGATGTTCCTGCAAAACACTGGTCGTATGATGCGGTTTCTTATTTGGTCCAAGCTGGAATTATTGATGGTTATGGAGATAATACTTTTCGGGGCGATAAAACAATAACCCGTTACGAAATGGCTGAGATTGTGTATAAGGCTATGCAGAACCAGTCAAAAGCGAATATTGCACAGAAGGCTCTGATTGATAAACTGGGTGCGGAATATGCTCTGGAAATGAACAAAATTGATAAGCTCGATACTCGCCTTACTAAAGTGGAGCAGAACCAGTCCGGAATTAAGTTCTCTGGTTCCTTACTGGTACAGCAAAAATGGAAGTCCATGGACAATGTTCAAACTAAAAAAGGCTCCAATACGGAACAATCCTGGTTCCGCATGAACGGTACCGCCAAAGTCGATGAAAATACTTCTATCGGTATGCGGCTTGTTAACATTGCGCCGACAAAGGACAACTTTAGAGCCGCCAATGCCATCGCCGCCGGTACGCAGGGAAATTCCAGCTCAAATACGTACGGTGCGGAAGTTGACCGTTTCTTTGCAACTACAAAGCTTGGTGCTGTAAAAGCTACGCTTGGCCGTCAGGCATTAGCACTAGATAAAGAAGACATTCTGGTAGACAGCGCTTTCTTCAGTTACGATGGTGCAAAGTTAGCCTGGGACTGGAATGGTCTTAGCTTTGATGTCAAGCATGGCCGTTTTGCTCGCGATGTACGGGGCTATGCGTTTGACAATATGAGTGGGGATACTGCGTTGAAATTTAAAGATGATGGAACATTAGAAACTCCTGCAACCTACTCATCTGCATTCTCTAATGTTGATGTTGATTCTATTACTATTGCCTCCAAATCAGGCAAACTTAACTGGAATGTGGGTGCTGCTTCCTTTAGAAACTGGAAAATGAATCAAAATCTTACAAAATACTATTATACGTACGCTGGCTGGCAGTTTAATGATAAATTCTCAATGGCCGCCGAATACGGCAAGAACCAAGAGGCCACTGAGGGCGGCGCATTTGGTACTGTGAAGGCTGTTTATGGCGCACAATCACTTAGCAAAAAAGGCAATCAGAACTTTACTGTCCAATACTGGGAAAACCAGAAAAATGCGCTCTACACGGCCTATACCTCAATTGATACCGTAGATGAAGGAGTTTCTGATGCTGTTAAAACGCTGGACTTCAGCTACCGTTATGCCTTTAGTAAGAATATGACTGCTAAGCTGCAGCATGCTACCATAACTGACAAAACGGATAATAAAAACAGCTACTCGTTCTGGAAGACGCAGTTTATCTACAAATTTTAATAATAAAGGGAAGCCATCAAGGCTTCCCTTTATCGTTGTACCCTATTATTGATTTTCTTCATAATCGGCGGCTTCTGTCCCCATCGTTGCCAGCATCAGTTCGGCATCGGAAATGCTTGAAAAAGTGCCTGCAATCAGGCGTTTGCTTGAGGGTCCTTCTGGTTGTTCAGACATGGCGGGAACCGGATTTTTGTCTGATTGCTCCATTTCTTTCACCTCCTGTGACTGTATCTTAGTTTTTTCAAGTTTAGCTCATCTCATCCGTAACTAGCACAGCAGGAAGATAGTTCTTAAATGGCTAATATATCCTTTAAAAAGGGGTTAGAAAGTGGAGGTCTCATAGTGCCGGCAGATTATAAGAATTATCTGGTCTTTGATTTTGAATTTACTACTCATGATAGTATGTGTGGACGACCTAGAGGATTTTTTCAGGAGGTCATTGAAGTAGGGGCGGTCTTATTTACTCTGCCTGAATACAAAAATGAATGGCAGTATCAGACATTCGTAAAACCGGTTTTCTTTCCCCGCTTGTCACCAGCCTGCAAGAACTTGACAATGATTAATCAGGAGGATGTTGATGGGGGTATAGCACTAGGTGAAATGCTCACCAAACTATCCGTGCCGTATAAAGCCGGTGAAACCGGATTGGTTGCCTGGGGAAACTCAGACCGGGAAGTGGTGGAAAATTGCTGTGCTAAATATAAACTGTCTTGTCCCTTTGACTGGTCGGATTATATTGATTTAGCAGAGGAATACAAAGCTTTTTATCTGCATGAACGGAGGCTTTCATTAAAGCACGCTGTTGAAGAACGTCAAATAGAGCGCAAGGGCTTTTACCACCTTGCATTGGATGATGCCGAGAATACAGCCCTAATTGCGGCGCGGATGCTGCAAGAAGGCTGGCTTCCTGGGAAATAGACTCCTTAGAATATAAGACTACTGCACTATAGTGGTCTGAACTGTCGACAAAAGTATCCAGCAAAGGAGATCGCCACGCTACGCTCGCGATGACACTAGGCTTTATTGTCTTTGCGAGGAGTAAACGGACGCGGCAATCTCCTTTAGGTACATTTTTCTACATGCTGAGACTACTGCAGCTGCGGTGGTCTTATGTTTTTTTGTCTGCCTGTTTGACTATCTTGGAAGAAGATTCATATTATACAGTAGCTTCAATAGTTGAAGTAAAGCATTCAAGAAATGTACTGTATTGGAATCTATTGCAAGGAGGCTTAAGGATGGACCCGGAGCAATTTATAGACTGGCTGGTACCTGCTGCGCAGCCTGCCTGCCGCTCCTATCAGCTGCCGGTTAGCGTTTGTGTTGCTCAGGCGGCAATAGAGAGCGGCTGGGGAAAATATTGCATTGGCAAATACAATTTGTTTGGCCGTAAATACAATGGCAGCGGTGCCTATATTGAAAAAGTGACAGACGAGTATATCGATGGCGAGTGGTTGACAATAACTGCTAAATTTCAGGACTATGCCAGCCTGGAAGAAGCAGTGGAAGATTGGTGCATTCTCCTTACACAGGAACCGGTCTATGAGGGCTGCCTGGCTTATCGGGATCATGCAGAGCAATTTATTCAAGCCCTGGCACCGATTTATGCTACTGATCCTGACTATGAAGATAAGGTCCTGGCTACTATCCATGCGAATGATCTTACTCAATTTGACTGTTAAGACAGGCTTGGCTCTGATCGCTGCTGTAAGCGATTGGGGCAGGCCTTACATAGTTGCTGCAAGGAGGTAGTACTGCATCGTGGTATTTTTGTTTCTGCTGAATGACATATTATACTGAAAAAACAGCATATTAATGTAAATATAAAGAATAAGTATACGTTTTTGAAATTGTATACATGAATTGGCGATACAAGAAACCTTGCATTTTGAGGGTTAGTCTGCTAAACTAATATTTAGTACGTGGTACTAAGATTGAAAGGGCGGTGCCGTATCGGGCGAAGCAAAAGGATCTATCCTTATAAATTTGCTAGTAGAAAAGGAAGTGCAGGAAAATGGAGTTCTTAATCGCACTATTTGGTATCATGATGGTGAACATCGTGCTAAGTGGTGATAATGCGGTGGTTATTGCAATGGCCAGTCGCTGTCTCCCGCCAAAGCAACAAAAGATGGCCATTCTGTGGGGTAGTGCCGGGGCAATAGGGCTGCGGGTCATATTAACACTCGTAGCAGTAATGCTGTTACAGATCCCTTACCTTCAGTTTACCGGCGGATTACTGCTGGTTTGGATTGCTGCCAAGCTTCTGGTTGAGGAAAAGCATCAGGAGAATGTAGAGGCATCCGCTTCTTACTGGGCGGCGATTAAAACGATTATTATAGCTGATTTGGTTATGAGTTTGGACAATACGCTGGCTATCGCTGCAATTGCTGATGGCAACTATCTATTGCTGAGTGCTGGTTTAGCACTTAGTATTCCGCTTATTGTTTTTGGCAGTAACTTACTAATGAAAGTGATGGATAAGTATCCGGTTGTCATTTATGCAGGCGCGGGACTTATTGCCTGGACTGCCGGGGAAATGATGATCAGTGACGCAAAAATCGGTCCTTCACTGGAACATGTTTTGCCGGGTTGGCTGATACCAGCTGCTATTACAGCTGCTGTTCTTGGAATTGGCGTGTGGACCACTCATTACCGTAAAGTTAAGAGAGCCGAGAGGGGTCAGTCCAAAATTAGTCAATCGGTGCAATAAAATAGTTTATAAACAGTGTTTGCTAGAGGCTTGGGAATTAATTCCAAGTCTTTTTTGTTTTTTCGCAGGAAAAGTTATTGATCTTATGTAATATCTAATGATACGAATATGCCGGCTAGTGTGGGTAAAGGGGGATATTATGACCCGGGTTGCAATACTACTTCTTGTGATACTGCTGCTGATACCTGTTGCCGTTGATGCCAAGTTTTATCGGCAATATAACCATAAGCTTGAATTTGCCATGCCTGATAACTGGCAAAGCCTGGACCAAACTAACAATGAGTTTCTTGTTTATATTGTTGCGCCCGAGCTTCAGAATGAGATTAATATTCTTACACTGTTTCATCAACAAATACCAGAGAGTTATACACTGACGGATTATGTTAATAATACGGTGGTTAATCAAGCTAAGCTGTTGTGGCAGTACCGGCTGCAAAATAAGCAGTTGGTAGAACATGCTTTTGGGCCGTACTACCGGTTGACATTTACCTGGAGCCTGTCCTGGGAGCAGCAATATTTTGTACAACAAATGCTGATCATCCGTTATCCCGATGTGTATGTATTAACTGCGACTGCTCCACTTGAGCGACGGGAAGAATATGAACCGGTATTCTTACGGGTTTTCGAAAGCTTTGCTTTCTTTAATTAGGCAAAAGAACAGACTGCAGCAAGAGGAAAACTCTGGCTTGCTACCGAATACTATAACCCGGGGAATATGCTTTATAATTCTATTTAACCCCACTGTTGGAGGCTTGTTTGACAATGGCAAAACTGGCAGATACCCCACAAAAGCGGGTTGCTGTATTTTTTTTCATTTTACTACTCTGCTTATTGGTTATCGGCGGCCGTATGGGCTATCTGCAATTGGTGCAAGGTCCTAAATTAGCTGAGAAAACCCGGCAGCAATTGCAGGAGAGCAGAGCACTTCAATCACCGCGAGGAACGATTTATGACCGTATGGGCCGGGAACTGGCTATCAGCGGTGTAACAAAATCCCTCTATGTTAATCCGAAACTTCTCAATAAAGATGCTGGTGAGGTTGCTGTCTGGCTGGCTCCTATATTGGAAATGAGTGAGAGCGGCATAAAGGAAAGACTGACTGTTGACAGCAGCTTTATGTGGCTGAAACGCACCTTGGAGCCGGATAAGGCCAAGTTAGTGGACGACCTTATTAAACAGCATCATCTTAGAGGGCTAGAGTTTGTAGAAGAAAGTAAACGCTATTATCCCAATGACAGCCTGGCCGCTCATATACTAGGCTTTGTCGGTACCGATGATATCGGTCTTGATGGTATTGAATCCGTCTTGGACAAGACAATTAAGGGAGACCGCCGGAAACAGCAATTGGAGACAGATGGGTACGGTGTTCCTATTTTTAAATCCATTCTTACTTTTTCACCTAGTCTGCAGGGAAAAAGTGTGTATTTGACTATCGACAACACTATTCAATTTATAGTAGAACAAAGCCTGGACAAGGCAATGGCTAAAACAAAAGCCAAAGCAGCAACTGCAATTATAATGAATCCCCGGACAGGCGAAATATTGGCAATGGTCAGCCGCCCCGGCTATAACCCGAATGCATTTAGCCGCTACTCTGAAGTAGAACGCAAGAACCGGGCGGTTTCGATTGTTTATGAGCCAGGCTCTACTTTTAAGCCGCTTGTAGCGGCAGCTGCCCTTGAAGAAGGAAAAGTACGGGCAGACGAGCGATTTGTTGATAATGGGTATGTAGAAGTGTCAGGCCGCCGCATTCAAAACTGGAGTGGCGACAGTTATGGCAATATTGGACTCGTTGATATTATAAAGAATTCAATTAACACGGGTATGGTTCAGCTCGGACTCAGACTGGGCAGTACGAAAATAACGGAATATGCCCGCAACTTTGGTTTTGGCCACGCTACCGGTATTGAACTGCCTGGAGAAGAAGAAGGTATTTTGTTTAATCCCGGTGATATGCGTGATGTCGATGTAGCAACCATGTCTATCGGTCAGGGGATTGCGGTTACCCCGCTGCAGCTGTTAACTGCGCTTGCTGCTATTGCAAATGACGGATTATTGCTAAAACCGCATATCATTAAGGAAATTCATAATGCCGATGACTCTATTGCCAGTGTAAGTGTTACTACACCGGTTCGGCAAGTAATTGCGCCAGAAATGGCCAAGATAATGACAACAATGATGGAAAAGGAAGTTTCTGAGGGCGGGGGTATAAAAGCAGCCGTTAAAGGCTACCGGTTTGCCGGCAAAACGGGTACGGCCGAGAAGCTGAAGGAATCAGGCGGGGGATACGAAGACAATCACTATATATCGTCTTTTACAGGCTTTGGGCCAGTTGAAGATCCACAGGTAGTGGCGCTTATTGTTATTGATGATCCTGTCGGTACATACTATGGTGCAGAGATAGTTGCTCCTATTTTCAGTGAAATTATGCTGCAAGTTATGCGTTATCTGAATGTGCATCCTGAGCTTGTTTCGCAGGTTGCACCTCCGGTGAGTGCAAAAAAGGTGGAGATTGCTCCTCCGGCTAGCCCTGTTATAAAAGATGTCCCTCAAGGCAAAGTAGTTGTCCCTAATGTAAAAGGTAAGACCATACGGGAAGCTGCAGAGATCCTGACTAAAGCCGGTTTAGCCTTCGTTCCGGTCGGAACTGGATTGGCTGTCAGCCAAAAGTCGGAGGCAAACAGCATCGTCAGCAGCGGCGCAGAAATAACAGTAACATTCGAACAATAGCGAGAGACGGCCTCGCGCGAAAACAAAGTAAAGGAGGCTTTACTATGTCCGATAAACACCAACTAGCCAGGGTGTTGGAAGAAATCGCCGTTTTCCTAGAATTAAAGGGAGAAAACCCTTTTAAGATTAAGGCCTATCATACAGCGTCCCGGACAATTGACAAAGTGGATATGGATATGGCTGAGCTCGCTTTAAAGTGGGATACGGTTAAAGGAATCGGTAAAACGATTGGTCAGCAGGTGGAAGAGTTTGCTGCTACGGGGCGGCTGGCCTATCATGAAGAATTAAAAATAGCTGTTCCGCCGGTGCTTTTTGACTTGGTAAAGGTCCCCGGCTTAGGTCCGAAAAAGGCGTTGATTCTCCACGAGAAACTGGGAATTAATTCTGTAGGTGAACTGGAGTATGCCTGCCGGGAGAACCGGTTAAAGGATTTAGCGGGCTTTGGCGAAAAAACGCAAAGCAAGCTGCTTGAAGGCATTGAATATGTTAAGAAGTTCCAGGGACAGTTTTTATTGTGTGACGCTTTGCCGATCGCCGAAAAGCTGGCTGAATTTTTACGTGCTCATTCCTTTATTGAACAAGCACTGGTGGCAGGCAGTATCCGGCGCTGTGCGGAAACAGTCAAAGATATTGACATTGTTGTTGCAAGTTCTCAGCCTGAAAGGGTGAGCGAAGTCGCAGCTGTGATGCCGGGAGTACAGCAGCTCTTGAGTCAAGGGCCCACCAAAATAAGTCTTAAGCTGATTACCGGTATGAATCTGGATATTCGTATAGTGCCCTCTGAGCAATTTATTGGCTGCTTGCATCATTTCACCGGCAGTAAAGAACATCATGTACAATTACGCCGGCTGGCAAAAGAGCGGGACTTGAAAATAAATGAATATGGATTAACCGACTCGGTTGGCAAGCTGTTACCAATTGCTTCAGAAGAAGAGTTATACCTCAGGTTTGGACTGCCTTATATAGCACCTGAGCTGCGTGAAGGACGCGACGAAATTGAGCTTGCCCGTCAGAAACGTTTGCCGGAGCTTGTTTGTTTGAATGATGTTAAGGGAATGTTCCATGCCCATACCATTTATTCTGATGGAAACGCAAGTGTTGCAGATATGGCTGGAGCTTGTAAACGAAAAGGCTGGCACTATCTTGGCATTACCGATCATAGTCAGACAGCCGTATATGCCAGAGGATTACGGGTGGATACAGTACGGGAACAACGGTTGGAAATAGCTCGATTTAATGAAGAGAACAGTGATTTTTGTGTGTTGTCCGGAATTGAGAGTGACATTCTTCCTGATGGGTCACTGGATTATCCCGATGAAATTTTAGCTGAATTTGATTTCGTTATTGCATCGGTACATTCGGCATTCCGTCAGAGTGAGGCTGATATGACCCGTCGCATTCAACGGGCTATGGAAAATAAATTCGTTACTATGCTTGGGCATCCTACTGGGCGTATTTTATTGGCGCGTCAAGGTTATGATGTCGATTTGGCAGCTGTTATCCGCGCTGCAGGCGAAACCGGTACTATTATCGAGATTAATGCTAATCCTTACCGCCTTGATCTTGATTGGCGGTTTTACCAGCAGGCTAAAAGCCAGGGTGTTTTATTTTCTATCAATCCGGATGCTCATGGTATTGATGAAATTGATAATATGATGTATGGAGTGGCGATGGCTCGTAAAGGGGGATTGACTGCTGGCGATATTGTCAATACTTATCAGGGAGCCAGCCTCTTTAACATTCTTGCCCGAAAACGATAAAAACAAAAAGGGCGGCTTAGGCCACCCTTTTTGCATACCGCCAGTCACTGTGGAGCCGGCAGTTTAGGATAAGTTAGATTCATATTGCTCAATCATTTTGCGGACCATTTGACCGCCAACGCGACCGCAGTCGGCTGAAGTCATAGTAGCCCATCCATTGGAGCGAACGTGTTCAGCAATACCCAATTCGGAAGCAACTTCGAATTTCATACGATCGAGAGCGTTTTCAGAAGCGGGATTGACAGGTTTTCTGCTACGTGCCATGAAGAAATCACCTCCTTGATTTTCTGATACTAGTATTGGTCGAAAAAATAATGTTTATTCGCGTTATGTTATGTTAAATCGTTCCAAAAATCGACTAGTACCTTGTCAAGTCAAAACGGTAGGATAATGGCGAGGCTGTTTGTATGCAAACCAAGGCGGAGGAGGGAGGCATACCGGATGTATGCTAACCGACGACAACGAAGGGGTGCACAAAACAGACCGCCAGTATTCACTGGATTAGATCTNNATAATGCTTAGTGATATTGAAATTGCCCAGGCAGCCAAAATGCTGCCGATAGAACAGGTAGCGGAAAAACTGGGAATTGAATCTGAGTATATTGAACAATATGGTAAATACAAAGCAAAAATTAGTCTTGATTTATATGAAAAACTCGAAAATCATCAGGATGGAAAGCTCATTTTAGTGACGGCGATTACTCCTACTCCGGCTGGTGAAGGAAAGTCGACCACAACAGTAGGGTTAGCTCAGGGGATTGCCAAACTGGGCAAAAAGGTGGCAGTAGCATTACGGGAACCATCCCTGGGGCCTTGCATGGGTGTTAAAGGGGGAGCTGCAGGCGGCGGCTATGCTCAGGTAGTGCCTATGGAAGATATTAATTTGCATTTTACCGGCGATATGCATGCCGTATCCAGCGCTCATAATTTGCTGGCTGCCATGCTGGATAATCATATTCAGCAATCCAATGCTTTACGCATCGATCCGCGCCGGATTGTGTGGCGGCGGGTCGTGGATATGAATGACCGGGCGCTGAGAAATATTATTATTGGCTTAGGCGGGAAAGCCCACGGTGTACCGCGTGAGGATGGATATGACATTACGGTTGCTTCTGAAGTGATGGCCATTTTATGTCTGGCCGGGGATCTGGAGGATTTGAAAAATCGTCTGGGCCGTATTGTCGTTGCCTATACCTATGATAATGAACCAGTCACTGTCAGCATGCTTAAAGCACAGGGTGCAATGGCGGCCTTATTGAAAGAGGCAATCAAACCCAATCTGGTTCAGACGCTGGAACATGTGCCGGCTTTTATTCATGGTGGTCCTTTTGCCAATATTGCTCATGGCTGTAATAGTGTTATGGCAACAAAGCTAGCTCTAAAACTGAGTGATTATGTTGTGACAGAAGCCGGTTTTGGCGCTGATCTGGGAGCCGAAAAATTCTTTGACATTAAGTGCCGTTATGCAAATCTTAAACCCCAGGCGGCAGTAATTGTTGCTACTGTACGGGCGTTAAAAATGCACGGCGGTGTACCGAAAACAGCGCTCACAATTCCCGATGTGCAGGCTGTAATTGAAGGTGCAGCCAATCTGGAAAAGCATATTGAAAATATTACTAAGTTTGGTGTGCCGGCAGTAGTAGCAGTAAATGTTTTTCCTACTGATACGGCAGAAGAATTGGCAGCGGTTGAAGCTATTTGCCAAAAGGCAGGTGTACCGGTGTCGATTTCCAATGTGTGGGCCCAAGGTGGTCAAGGGGGACTTGACTTAGCCCGGGTGGTGCTCGAATTGGCAGATGGCGGTAGTGCGCAGTTTGCGCCTATTTACCCATTAGATGCCTCCTTGGCAGATAAAGTGCGTATTATTGCCAGAGAAATCTATGGTGCAGCAGGGGTTGCCTTTACGAAAGAAGCAGAGAAAACGATAAATGAAATCGACAAAATGGGCTATAGCCACTTGCCGGTGTGTATGGCCAAGACGCAGTATTCTTTTTCTGATGATGCAAATCTGCTCGGCAGGCCGCGTGATTTTGTTGTCACCGTACGCCAGGCCCGGGTTGCGGCAGGTGCGGGATTTATTGTCATGCTGACTGGTGATATTATGACGATGCCTGGGCTGCCTAAGTTTCCTGCAGCTGAGAAGATCGATGTAGATAAAAATGGGCGTATTACCGGCCTGTTTTAGGAGGAGTTTCATGACAGTTCTATTAGACGGCAAACTGGTGGCCGCGGAGCGAAAAGGGCGGATTCAAACAAAAATTGCTGCATTAGCTGCACAGAATATTACGCCCTGCTTAGCAATTGTACTAGTTGAAGGAGATGCCGCTTCCCGGATCTATACTGACCGGATGACTAAATTAGCGGAAACAATGGGAATTACTGTTGTTGTGAAGGAACTGCCTGCTGAGGTCACTCAAGCAGAGTTGATACACGTGGTTAGTGAGCTGAGTGCTGATCCGTCTGTGCAGGGTATCCTGCCGATGATGCCGCTGCCTGCTCACCTAGATGCTGATCAAATTGCCGCACATATTCAGCCAGACAAGGATATTGACGGCTTGAATCCGCTGACCATTGGTCTGGTTACAGCCGGAAAAAGCCTGGCTGCGCCTTGTACGCCGCGTGCTGTGATGGCTATTTTAGATCATTATCATATTGAACTTAGTGGTCGCAGGGCCGTCATTATCGGCCGCAGCAACGTTGTGGGCAAGCCGCTTATTCAACTGCTGTTATCACGGAATGCGACAGTTATGGTCTGTCATTCTAAAACGCAGGATTTGGCCGCAATAGTCTCACAAGGGGATATTGTTATTGCTGCAGTTGGTAAAGCAAATTTAGTGAAGGCGAACATGATTAAACCCGGAGCTGTCGTTATTGATGTAGGTATCAATGAAGTTAACGGAAAAATGGTGGGCGACGTTGAATTTGAAAGTGTAGCGCCTATAGCCGGCTTCATTACCCCTGTGCCGGGGGGTGTAGGGTCCGTTACTACCACGATGGTGTTGGAAGCAGTGCTGCAGGGATATAAGTAAAAGTTAGGCTGCACAGCTATGGGGATTGGTTTGTCAGAGCCGGTGGCTGAAGCAGCTAAACAGGCAGTGAGAGCAGCTGATTATTTACGGGGGGAAGGCCATGCATGAGATGGCAATTGCCCAGGGGATTCTGGACATCGCAGTACAAGAAGCAACTCTGAATGGTGCTGAAACGATTACTCGAATTAAACTTCGGATAGGCGAAATGACCGGAGTGCAACCGGAAGCTCTAACTTTTTGCTTTGAAGCATTAGCAGCTGAGACACCGGCAGAAGCGGCGATATTAGAAATTGAACTTGTGCCGTTAACAGCCGAGTGTCAGTCCTGTGGTCAGCAATTTGGTGTTGAAAGATATCGATTTTGTTGCCCATCCTGTTCATCGGGATCGGTAAAAACTTTATCAGGACGGGAATTGCAAGTGGAACATCTGGAGGTTGAGTAATGGAAATCAAAGTGATGGCTAACATCCTTGATAAAAATGACCGGATTGCAGCTGACATAAACTGCCGATTAAGCAAAAAGGGTATTTTTGTACTTAATTTACTGGGATCACCGGGCTCGGGTAAAACCTCCTTATTGGAGAAAACCATCGACGTACTAAAGAGTGAGTTGCGCTTGGCAGTCATTGAAGGTGACTTGTTTACTTCAAAAGATGCCGAACGGATTAATAGTCACGGGATACCCGTTATCCAAATCAATACAGGCGGCGGTTGTCATCTGGACGCCATTATGGTACAAAATGTACTGGATCGCCTGCACTTAGATGAATTAGACATGATTATTATTGAGAATGTTGGTAACCTCGTTTGCCCAGCGGAGTTTAATATTGGTGAAGATGCAAAAGCAACTGTTCTCAGTATTACTGAAGGTGAAGATAAACCGCTTAAATACCCGTTAATGTTTAAACAAGCGAGTGTAACTGTTTTAAATAAAGTTGATTTATTACCCTATACCTCCTTTGATATGGAGGCAGCTATTGACGATATAATCAGCATCAACCCACGCATGACTCTTATCCAGGCCTCCTGCCGAACAGGTGAAGGACTGCAACCCTGGTTTGACTGGCTGCGTGAACAAGTGCACAATAAGCAGGCAAGGAGTTAAGAGTCAATGAGTGATATAACAAGACAAGAGCAAGAAATTGAGTTACTGCGCAATCAGTTAAATGCTTTAGTGATAGAGAAGCAAGGCAATCTGAATCATCCTGCAGTCATGTTTTTAAGTGCCCGCTTAGATAAGCTGATTGTGGAATGCCAAAAAAATAAAGAGAGTTTTAGCTTAAAATAGTGATAATGGTATGTTAAGTTTCCGTTTGGAATAAAAAAATTCCAGCTATGGAAACAATAGTTAACACAGCAAGGTTGGTATAAGCCGACGTTGCTGTGTTTTTATTTTGGCATATATCTTGCAATAATGCTTAGTGGCAATTAAAAGTACAAATACAATGATAGGTAGGAGGGGTTTTATATGATTATCGGCGTTGCAAAGGAAATCAAAAATAATGAGAATCGCGTTGCTCTGACACCAGCCGGTGCTGAAATGCTTCGTCAGGCAGGACACACTGTTTTGGTGGAACAGAATGCAGGCTTGGGCAGTGGGTTTTCTGATGAAAGCTATCTCAAAGCTGGTGCGCAAATTATTAGTGACAAAAAACAGCTTTTTGATTCGTCTGAAATGATCATGAAAGTGAAGGAACCACTGGCTCCGGAATATGAGCTTTTCCATGAAGGGCAAATTCTTTTTACCTATCTTCATCTGGCGCCTGAGCCGGAGCTGACAAAGGCCTTGCTAGAGAAGAAAGTAATTGGCATAGCCTACGAGACAATCGAAGGAGCACACCGTTCTCTGCCACTCTTGACTCCCATGAGTGAAGTAGCAGGCCGCATGTCTGTACAGGTTGGTGCGCAATTTTTAGAAAAACCATTTGGCGGAAAAGGTGTACTGCTGGGTGGCGTACCTGGAGTGGAGCCAGCACAGGTCGTAATTGTTGGTGGTGGGATTGTTGGTACAAATGCAGCTAAAATGGCATTGGGACTGGGAGCCAGAGTCACAATGCTTGATCTGTCTGCTGACAGGCTGCGTCAATTGGATGATTTGTTCAGTGGTCATGTGACGACTGTAATGTCAAATAGTTATAATATTGCCCAATGGGTTAAAAAAGCAGATTTGCTTGTTGGAGCAGTGCTTCTGCCAGGTGCGCGTGCACCTAAACTGGTTACTGAGGATATGGTCAAAACGATGGAGCCGGGCTCAGTAATTGTCGACGTTGCTATCGATCAGGGGGGATCGGTAGAAACAATTGACCGGGTAACTACGCATAGCGATCCTACCTACACAAAATATGGAGTGGTACACTATGCCGTGGCGAATATGCCTGGTGCAGTTGCCCGTACTTCTACTTTTGCTCTGACTAATGCTACTTTGGAATATGCTTTACAAATTGCCAATAAGGGATGGAAGAAAGCTGTTCAGGATAATGATGGTCTGGCAAAAGGCGTTAATGTCCTTGAGGGTAAACTTACATATAAGGCAGTGGCAGATGCTCTTAAAATAGCTTATACGCCTTTAGATCAGCTAGTATAATCAAATAATGTCGAATCTGCGCATAAAACATGGGCAGATTCTTTTTTTTGTCTTAAATTAGTGAAAAGGTTAAAATATTTAAAAAATTAACTTGAAATATTATACAAATACTCGTATATTGGAAAATATAGGTAAATTGAGGCGGGTGCAAGTGTGATATTAAAAAGTAAAGATGGAGAAAGGCAATGGGGTTTGGGAAGTATTCTGTTGCTTTTTTTACTGTGTACAATAGGGTTAATATCAATGACGCTTGAGGGTGTGCAGCAACAGTGTGTGGACAAGAATGTAGCGATATTGCATCATGGTTCTGACCGGGTTAACAGCTACTTTTCAAGAATACAAGGTGTTTTATTAGCTGCAGCCGATCCGGTTCAGCCCACGGGTGTTGAATCAGGTACGCTTGAACGTATTCAAAAACTGGGAATCGATTATCCGGAAATTAGTTCAATCAGTATTGTCGATAAACAGGGTAATGTTGTATATTCATCGTATCACCAGCAAATGAATTATCCACTAAGCAGCGAAAAATACTTTCAGAAAGCNNCCTGTATACAAAGCTTGGTAATCGGGCAGTGGCTGTATATGTTCCTCTTATGAAGGAGGGAGAAGTTGTTGGCCTTATACAGGCAATCGTCGATCCATATAAGTTGAATAATCTGCTTTCCGATTTAATTATTGGCAGGGAACATACCTTTTTAGGAATTACCGATACCAATGGCGTGATTATTGCCTTTTCTCACCCTCAATATATTGGGACAAGTTTGACGAGGCTGGAATCCATACAATTAGCGTTACAAGGGCAGCATGCAGCAATAGCAGAGACGAGTGCGCTGGGAAAAGACTGGCGTCTTGTTGTAGCCCGCCCGTTGGCAGATAACCAGGGAGCAGTAGTTCTTTCCCAGCCGACCAGAGCGGTATATTCCCCAGTGACTGCATTGCTGCAGTATGAAATTCCGGCCGTTCTGCTTTGGATCATTCTCATTGGTGTGCTGATCTATCGTAAAGTGCTGCGGATCAGCCAGCAGGAAGTGGACTTGATGGCACTGCAGGCTGAAAAAGCAAACGCAGTGGCAGAAATAGCTGCCAGTGTAGCCCACGAGGTACGTAATCCGTTAACGGGGATTCGTGGCTTTATGCAGTTGTTATCAAGTAGAACAAAAGATCCAAAGGCCCATGAATATGGCAAATTAATTGTCGAAGAAGTAGATCGTGTAGAAGTAATTATTAGTGAGTTCTTAAGTTTAGCGAAACCTCATTCTATGCGCAGGACGAAATGCAGCTTGACCGGTATTTTGCGCAGTGTATATTTGCTGGCAAGCGGTAGAGGCATTTATAATGGCGTTGATATTGAGTTTATTGAAACAGAAAGTATTGGTATGATGGCAGATGGTGCGCAATTGAAGCAAGCATTTCTTAATTTGTGTACGAATTCCATTCAGGCAATGCCAAATGGGGGAAAACTGACTATTTCTGTTAAACGGGAAGCAGGGCAGGCTTTTGTACTTATTCAGGATACAGGTGAAGGCATACGTCCTGAGCACATACCACGCTTAGGTGAGCGGTTTTTCACCACAAAAGAGGATGGTTCCGGCTTGGGATTGGCAGTGGTATATCGCGTAATCGAAGATAATCACCGTGGCAAGATTGACGTAAGAAGTGAACTCAATATAGGTACAACTTTTTGTATATGGCTGCCGCTGGAATAATGCGTTTTGAAAAAATAAAATCCCTTATTAGGCCGGGATTTTATTTTTTTAAAATGCATTATTAACACTCTAACATTTTATCAAGTTAAAGGAAGGAAATGATGAAGAGTTAGCGAATCATTATATACAGATTAGAAATTATTGTTGTGTGGAGGAGATGTCTGTGAGAAAAAAGATACTGGCATTATTAGTAGTGGCAGCTGTTGCAGTTCTTGCCGTCGCGGGATGTGCTTCCAATCAAGCTGCTCAGCCTAAGACAGAAAAGACTGAGAAAAAAGTTATAATCGGGTATACACCCTGGACGGGATATGGTGCCTTATTTATTGCTAAGGAGAAAGGCTTCTTTAAAAGCAGAGGCCTGGATGTTGAACTGCAAGCAATAGAAGGCGTGGGAGACAGGAAGCAATCGCTTGTTGCCAATCGTATTCAAGCCATGGCGGCTTCCCTTGATGTTTCTGTATCTGCTGCCGGTGAAGGCGTACCAATGAAATTCGTCTGGGCTTTTGATGCTTCTAACGGTGCAGACGGACTTATTGTTAAGCAAGGACGGGGGATTGAAAAAGTAGCTGATTTGAAGGGAAAAGAGATAGCCTTTCATCGCGGTTCAGCATCACATTTCTTTCTTTCTACTATATTGGAAAAAGCAGGTTTGTCTGATGCGGATATTAAAGCGGTTGATATGAAGGCAAGTGAAGCGGCATCTGCATTTATGGCAGGTAAGGTTGACGCTGCTGTAACCTGGGAACCACATTTAACTAAGGCTGTGGCTGCCGGTGACAGCGTGCTTTCTACGACGAAGGATACACCTGGCTTGATTGCTGATGTTTTGGCAGTGAGGGAAGAACTGGCACAGAAGGACCCACAAACAGTGCAGGCTCTTGTTGAGGCTCTGGCTGAAGCAACAGATTATTTGAATAAAAACCCCGAAGATACTAACAAAATTCTGGCGGCTGCTTTTAAGATGAAGCCCGAAGATGTGGCTGCTGATATTCAGACAGTTAAGTTTTATGATCTGCAAGGTAATCTGGAATTCTACGGAACTAAGGAAAAACCAGGTACAATTTATGAAGTTGGTAAGCGGGCCAGCTCCTTCTATGTAAATCAAAAAATATTGACACAGGCCCCTGATCTGACTAAATTCATCGATGGAACGTTTATCAGTAAGGCAAAAAAATAAAAATCTTCTACGTAAAAAGACAGGGCTTGTGGCCCTGTCTTTTTAGTAGGAAAATGATATAGCTTTGTCGAAGTAGCAGGCATATACCATAAGATATATGCTATAATTCGGAGGGCTTTAACGTGAGTAATGAAAAAGACTGGGAAACGTTTAAACAAAGACTTTTTACTAAATCGAGTATAAACCTGAATGATTATAAACCGACACAAATGCAGCGGCGGATTACAAATTTGATGACCCGCCATGGGGCAACAACGTATTTAGCATTTTTCGATATGATGGAGCGAAATTCTCAGTTGTATAAGGAGTTTATCGATTTTCTAACGATTAACGTTACCGAGTTTTTCCGTACTCCCGAAAAATTCGATGAGCTGGAGAAAAAAGTTATTCCTGATCTGCTTATCAAAAATAAGAAATTAAGTATCTGGAGTGCTGGCTGTTCAATCGGAGCGGAACCCTATTCTATTGCGATGATTTTGAATGAGTTGACACCAGGGGTTAAACACCGCATTTTGGCGACTGATTTGGATACAGAAATTCTTGGGAAAGCCAAAAAAGGTGTTTATACCATGAATGAGTTGAAAAATATGCCAACACCCCGATTAAGCAAATATTTTAAGCAGGTTGATGGGACATTTCAACTCAATGAAGATATTAAATCCCGCATTGAGTTTGGCCGCCATAACCTGCTGCTTGATAAATTTGAAAGTGGATTTGATCTTATTCTTTGCAGGAATGTGGTTATTTATTTTACGGAAGAAGCAAAAGATGCCTTGTACCGTCGCTTCTTTGCCTCGCTGAAATCAGGCGGTGTTTTGTTTGTTGGAGGTACGGAAGCCATTTTGAACTTCCGGGATATTGGATTTCAAAGTTATATGCCGTTTTTTTACCGCAAACCGTAGCTATCCAGCTTCATAATATGCCCCAGCCTGATACGATTCGAAACAGATATAGCAGATGGTCGAAGAATACTGAGGTGGGAGTTTGCTCGGTAACATCTTTGGTGGAAATAATATCGACTGTTTTTACTGCTTTTTCCCGCACGAAAAAAATAACTTCACCAATTTTTTGCCCCTGATAAACAGGGGCTTTTATTTTTTCCGGCAAATCAAGCTCAACCGTAACATGAGGATAATCTTCTGGCCTTACAATTACGGCCGCTACTTGATTAATATAGACGTCTACCGCATCGGTCATACCATCTTCGACGGGAATAGGACCGACAATATCACCGGCCTCGGCATATTCATATATGTCAAAGTTGTCAAAGCCGTACTTTAACAACTGCATAGAATCCTGCCAGCGGGAATGGTCATGCAGCACCACTGCAATTAACCGCTGATTGCCGCGAGTGGCACTGGATACTAAGCATGGACCTGCTTCACCGGTAGTGCCTGTTTTTACGCCATCAGCATCCTCCAGCATCCATAGCAGCTTATTTGTGTTGCGCAAGTTAACATCTTTTTCTTTGCCCCGCCGGTCCAGCCAGTCGATGGTTGTTTCCCTGGTATTTACGATTGAAGCAAAAATTGGATTAGTAAGTGCATAGCGCGATATCCAGGCTAGGTCAAAGGCTGTAGAGTAATGGCTGACAGCAGTGAGGCCATGAGGGTTGCGGAAGCTGCTGTTCACTGCTCCCAGTGACTGAGCCTTAGCGTTCATGGTGAGCACAAACGCGTCAACTGATCCGGCAAGATGCTCGGCAATTGCTACTGCAGCATCATTGCCTGAACGCAATAGAAGACCGGTTACTAATTCGCGGAGGGATAGTTTTTGGCCTGCGTAAAGGTGCATTGAAGAACCACCGGTTCCAGCAGCACGAAGACTTACTTCCACCTCCTCGTCAAGGCGGCCGCTTTCAATTGCAAGAATCGCAGTTAGGACTTTTGTTGTACTGGCCGGAGCGTAACGCTTATGTATATTTTGTGCGAACAATACTTCTCCTGTTTTAGCATCCATGAGAATTGCTGCATTTGCATGTATTGTGGGCGGCTTGGGGGCTGCAGTTACAACCGCCATTGTTGTCAGTAAGAAAATCAATATATACAAAATAAGCCGTTTTATCATAGAACCCATTTGTCATCCCCCTTTTTACGCAGTATCGCGTGATATGCCACGATACTAACACATTATATTGACTACAAGGTGGTCATATGCAGTCGATTTTCAGCGTAATAGTAATTGTAGCTATGTAAGGGGGAAGAATCATGAAATATAAAGGCTTGCGGCTGTGGAGCATGATTGCTGTATTATCATTGCTGGCAGCAGGGGGAACACTTGGAAGCTTGGAAAAACAAAATAAAATTATCCGAAACGTGCCCACTACTCATCAGGTGGTCGCCTTTACATTCGACGATGGTCCTCATCCTGGAACAACGCCAGAATTATTAAAGGTACTGAGGGAGAAGGGCGTTAAAGCAACCTTTTTTATTTTAGGCCGTAATGCGGAAGTCTACGGTGACTTGCTGCGGCAGGTTGTTGCTGAAGGCCATGAACTAGCAAATCATGGCTATAGTCATCAGTTTTTACACCAAATATCGATGGAAGAGTATTTGGCGGAGGTTGAGCGCAATGAAAAGATATTGGCTCAAGTAGGTGTAAAACCGGTTTTCTTCCGCCCTCCCGGCGGAGGGTATAATGACTTGCTGGTAAGTAAATTGCAGGAAAGAGGCTATACCACAATCATGTGGACGGTAGATACCCGTGACTGGAGCCGTCCCTCAGTTAGTCAGGTTGTTAAGGTTGCATCAGCTAATTTAAAACCAGGCAATATTTTTTTATTTCATGACGGTCAAGATAAAATGCCGACACCTCAGGCTGTGAGTCTGCTGATTGACCAGTTCCGGGCGCAGGGGTATCAATTTGTGACGGTAAGTGAATTACTGCAGTATTACGAGGTGCGACATTAGTCTGAAAATTATTTACAATTATAGAAGGTTTTTTTGCTATCATACCGTATTGTTTTGATAAATCAACACTGAACGGAGGTATGGACATGATTAAACAAGCCCCTTTGGTAATGATACCCGGGCCGACACCGGTTGCAGAGTCGATCCGCCAGGCAATAGCAATACAAACCTACGGACACACATACGGTGGATTTGTTGCTATTTACAAGGAATGCTTGGCGGGCTTAAAGCAAATTTTTCAAGCTGATCATATCATTGTAATTGGTGGAGCGGGAACACTGGCAATGGAAATGGGACCCATTAATACTGTTCCTGCCGGTGAAGACATTCTTGTAGTGTCCCATGGCGTTTTCGGTGATCGCTTTGCCTTAATTGCCAACGCATTGGGGATAAAAGCAGATGTTTTAAGCTGCCCGGCCGGGCAAGCTGTGCCGCTGGCAGTTATAGAGGAAAAGCTGCAATTAAAAAAATATAAAGCCATAACGGTAACCCATGTTGACACATCAACAGGGACCATGGCTCAAGTAAAGGAGATAGGCCGACTGGCCAGCAGATATAATACGTTATATATTGTCGACGGAGTATGTGCCAGTGCGGCTGTTCCTGAAACAATGAATGATTTTGGTATTGATGTTGTTGTTACAACCTGCCAGAAGGCATTTGGCACACCACCTGGCTTGGCAATGGTAGCTTTCAGTAATCGTGCGCTGGCTTGCCGTGATGAATTAGGAAGTGTACGGGCTTATTATTCAGATTGGAAAAATTGGCTGCCCATTATGGAAAACCCGGCTTTGTATTTTTCTACCCCGCCGGTTAATCTTATTGCTGCGCTGAGAGAGGCTGTCCGTATCGTGCTTGCCGAAGGATTAGAAGAGCGGTACCAGAGGCATAACCGGATTGCAGCGAGCATGCGTGCAGGCCTTAGTGCAATCGGACTGGAACTGGCGACTTCCCGCGATGATCTTGCGCCAACACTCAGTGTAGTTAAATACCCGGAAGGCGTAGAGGATACCGCCTTCCGGGCAAAAATGGAACAATATGATGTTTTTGTCGCCGGCGGTATAGGTGAGCTTAAAGGAAAAGGCTTCCGCATCGGCCATATGGGCAATATATGTATTAATGAAATTGTGATAACCCTGTCCGCTGTTGAACGGGCGCTTAGTTCCAATGGCTTTGCGGTATCGCCCGGAGCAGCCGTAGGGGCTGCCTGGGAAACCTGGCAGTCTTACTGATAGGTTTCGAGCTTTTTCCAGTGAGTCTGAATCATAATGTCATAGCGGTTAATGGTGGCAGTCCGTTCATTACGCAGTGCCTGAATGGCACTTAGTACATTTGGGTCAAACTGATATACTTTTTGCTTGGAAATCGTAACTGGTTTTGCATATTCTCTTAGTTTAGTCGCTACTTTCATATTGGTTTTTCCTGCCTTGACGATTACTGCCGGCTCCAGCATATCGGAACCGTCATAACGGTGTATCAGGCAATTGGGCTGAAGATGATCAATCACATTTTTATCATCTCCTTCAAGAATGACGGGTATGCCGCAGCTTGGGCAGTCAGTATGCTGGGGGACTAGCCAAGTGTAGCATGATGAACACACGAATCCGTCCATGGTAAACACCTCCGTATAATAGTTTGGCCAGGAGAGCATATTCTATCATTTTTATTTTCTTATTGACAGATCTTTGTCTTTTCTGCTATAGTCAGAGCAATAGATAAATGCATAACAGTACTATCAATGACCAGGAAGAGTACACATAGCAGGAGCGTTTCAGCGAGCCAATGACAGTGGAAGTTTGGCACAGACTCGGCATGTCGAATGGGCCTGGGAGATGCGGTCCGATCCGTTTTACGGGGTAGGCTCCGCCGGCATTCTTCTGCCGTTATCATCGAAGCGGGTATCGGAATGTTATTTCCCGTACTTTGACTGAGCAGGGTTGCTATACGTTAGCAGCCAAGCAGGGTGGCACCGCGGGTTAACCCCTCGTCCCTACTACTAGTTTATTACTAGTGTAGGAACGAGGGTTTTTTGTTTTTAAAAAACGATAAGGAGGAGTACGATCATGGAAAACAAACAGCAAGAACAACTAGTAACATATACGCAAGCTCAGGGAGGTAATTACCGCTGGGTAACTGTTACCACTCTGCTGCTGGCCATTGGGGCGATTTTGAAATTAGTGACACCTAGCGTTGGCGGGATAACACCCAATTGGATGATTGCCATGTACTGCATTGCCATTAATTTGACAAGACCCACATTTGGGCAGGCAGCAGGCATTGGCTTGGTTGCCGGGGCAGTACAAATTCCACTATCCAAATCGGCTTTTCCTTATGGTAATTTGTTAAGCGAACCGGTAGGAGCTCTTGTATGCGCTCTCGTTACTCATGCGGCTGTTAATATGACATTAGGCGGCTATAACCTGCGTCCGGCAGTTGCCACGCTCATCAGCACCGTAGCCAGTGGACTTACCTTTATTACTGTTATGAAACTGGTATTGTCTCTCCCTATGTCAGTTTTTCTTTACGCAATGCTGCCGGTGGTTTTTGTCGTAGCGGTAGTGAATATGGTCCTTACCCAGCTTCTTTATTTTCCCGCACAAAAATTATTTCATTCTCGAGGTAATAAGGAATGACAGCAATAGTATTTGAACATTTTTCTTATGCTTATTCTACTGGTGAACCGGTATTAAATAGTATTGAGCTGGAGATCCCCTATGGATCGTTTACGGTTGTCACCGGCCCTGAGGGTGCTGGGAAGACTACTCTTTGTCTGGCGGCTGCCGGAGCCGTACCGCAGTTTTTTGGCGGACGCATGGCCGGAAGTGTTATGGTGGGCGGTTTAAAGACCACAGAAATCAATATGGCGGACTTAGCTCGCAAGGTTGGAACGGTGCTGGCCGATTATGAGAGTCAGCTGGTAGCCTTGACAGTAGCGGAGGAAGTGGCTTTTGGATTGGAGAATCGCGGAGTACTTCGCCATGAAATTACTGAACGGGTGAGGCAGGCCCTGGCGCTGGTAGGTCTATCTGGCAAGGAAGAGCAGGAAGTAGCGGGACTTTCGGGCGGGCAGCGGCAGCGTCTGGCTGTTGCCAGCATATTAGTAACTGAACCGGACATTCTTGTTCTGGATGAACCGGCTTCAGCCCTTGACCCGGAGGGAACCCTGGAATTATACCGGCTGTTAGGGGACCTGAACAAAAATCATGGAAAGACAATCGTTGTTGTTGAACATCAGCTAACCAATATTCTGCCCTATGCCACGCAGCTTATAGTAATGGAGAATGGAAAAATTGCCTTGGCTGGAACAGTTGCTCAGACTTTGACTGCTATGGTTGACTGTCAGCTATATGCCGAGGCTGTACCGGCATTATGGAGATTAAAGTTTTCCTTAGAAAAAGCTGCAAAAATTAACTTAGGCGAATGGACTTCTCCGGTTGAGGCTGCTGCTGAAATTAATACATTATTGGCTTCTGAAAAGAAGGGAGTGGCCAGAAGTGCTTGAACTGCAAAATATCACCTTTGGCTATAACAAAAATCAGCCTGTGCTTAAAGATGTCAGTATCAATATTGAAGCCGGTGAATTCATTGCTATTGCCGGCAGGAACGGCAGCGGCAAAACTACGGTTACCCGTCTGCTGACAGCACTAAAAAAGCCGAGCTCCGGCAATGTACTGCTTAACGGTCAAGACGCTGGAGCTAACTCTCCGGCTGATATGGCGCGACATATCGGTTATGTTTTTCAGAATCCGGACAGACAGATTTTCCGGGATTCAGTGGCCCATGAGGCTGCTTTTGGACCGGAGCAATTAGGCTTTTCTCCTGCTGAGATCAAAAAGGCAGTAGACCAGGCGCTGGAGCTAACCGGCCTGACAGAACTTGCTAACGCTTATCCGCCTACTTTATCTAAAGGGCAAAAACAGCGGCTGACGATTGCCTCAGCACTGGCCATGCAGCCTAAACTGCTGATTCTTGATGAACCTACCAGCGGTCAGGACAGCTGTGAACGGCAGAAGCTTCTGGAATTGTTGATGCAGCTAAATGCACAAGGTGTGGCTATTATTCTGGTTACACATGATATGGAGATTATCGCCCGCTATCCTCAGCGGGTAATTGTAATGGCTGAAGGGGAGAAGGTCTTTGATGGTACTCCACGGCAGTTATTTAACGGTAAGTACCCGATTGCTGAATGGAGTTTAAGTTATCCCGCAGCAGTTGCAATTGGGCAGGACGTCTTTCCCAATGAAGAAGCGGTAATGTCGATTGATGAGTTATGCCAAATGCTTGAAGCCAAGCTGGGAGGTGACCGTTAATGAACAAGACTGCTCCATTAACAAAATTGATTCTAACGCTGGCGGTTTCTGTTTGGTCATTGCTGCTTTACACCGTTCCCGGCTTGCTCGTGCTAGTATTTGGGCAGCTGGCGCTGATTGTTATGGCTGGAGCTTTTAGCAAGACTGCGAAGGCTCTGACTGCATTAACCGTATTTGCAGTGTTGCTGGCAGGTCTGCAGTATCTTTTGGGCAGCGGACTGGAGCTATCCCTGGTTACCGGGCTGCGTATGATTTCAATGACGGAAGTTTTTCTGCTGCTGCTGGCGACGACCCGCATGCAGGACTTGACGGCAGCCCTTGTCAGCCAATGCCGGGTTCCTTATGAATATGCCTTCATGTTTACTGCGGCACTGCGTTTCGTTCCGGATTTTATTGCCGAAAGCCGTGCTGTACAGGAAGCTCAAGCTTGCCGAGGTTATTCCGCAAAAGGCGGCATTTTCCGCCGGATTACTTCGTATCTGGCTATTGTTGAGCCGCTGGTACTCAGAGCGGTCAGCCGTTCGGAAACAATGGCAATGAGTCTTGCGCTTAGGGGCTTTGGTGGTACTGGCCGCAGCTTTACTGCTAATGTAGCGCTGGGCAGCCGGGATTATGCTTTGCTTGTGGGAATGGCGGCACTGACAGCCGGTTTGGTAATCATCCGTTAACAACAATATAATACAAGTGATTTAATAAAAGGGACGTTTTTGCCAGTACACGGTGTGTGGCAAGAACGTCCCTTTTTCGCGATGGGAGAGGAAAATGTATGTTCGGGGTCAAATATAACAGGGAACACGTTTATTGTCAGGAGGGTTTCCTTGTGGCTCTTAATCTTATTTTGGGCAGAGTAGGATCAGGCAAAACCAGCCTTTGCTTTGATAGTATTATAGATGAACTTAATGCTGCACCTGAGGGGGCACCAATGATCTTACTGGTGCCTGAGCAGGCAACTTTTCAGGCAGAGAGGCTGCTGGCAGCGCGATCAAAAAATGGTGGTTTTTCCCGTGCGCATGTCCTTGGTTTTCGCCGTTTGGCTCATAAAGTATTGTTGGAGAACGGTGGGGGTGCCAGACCGCGGATTACTGACTTAGGCAAGCGCCTGGTGCTCAGGCGGCTGCTCGTCAAACACCAGGAGGACCTTAAGATATTGGGCCGGGCAGCGAAGCAGCGTACGTTTGCTGAAACGCTGGCCAGTGCTATTTGGGAATTTAAAACGTTTTGTATTGCACCCCAGCGCCTGGTTGAAATGGAGAATACGCTGGGAGAATCTCCGCTTGCTGCTAAGGTTCATGATTTAGCATTATTATATCAACGATTTGAAGATTTTTTGGAGGGGCGGTATACAGACCCGGAAGATACGCTGACATTATTAGCAGACACTATTCCCACGGCCGAGTTAATTCGGGGAAGCCGTATCTGGATTGACGGATTCCACTGGTTTACGCCGCAAGAATATCAGGTATTGTCCGCTTTAATGAGCACAGCTGGTGATATTACGATCAGTTTATGTCTCGCTGATCCCCATTCGGCAGAACATCAAAGTGATACTGCTTTGTTTCACCGGCAATATCATACTTATAAAGAGTTAGTGAAGCTTGGTGCCAGTCATGGTTTAACGAGGACGGAACAGCAATTAAAACCGGGGAAGCGGTTTGCTGCTGCTCCAGTTTTAGGTTTTCTGGAAGAGCAGTTTGCTGCACCCAAAGCTGCCGAATGGCAGGGCGATACAACCGCTCTGCTTGTTGCTGAAGCGGCTAACCGGCGTGTAGAAGCGGAAGGGATTGCCAGGGAAATAATTCGCCTCTGCCGGGATGAACAATACCGCTGGCGTGATATTGCTGTCTTGGTACGCGACAGCGCAAGCTACAGCGAAATTCTTGAAATGGTGCTGACTGATTACGATATTCCGTACTTTAGTGACCGCCGTCGTCCTGCCGTGCATCACCCACTGGCAGAGCTGATTCGTTCAGCCTTAGAAGTGATTGTAGATAACTGGCAGTATGATCCGTTATTTCGCTGCTTGAAAACTGATTTATTTCCGCTAAAACGAGGCGATATTGATATTCTGGAGAACTATTGCCTGGAGTTTGGCCTCAAAGGCAGCCGCTGGACGGATGATAAGCCGTGGACGTTTGTCCGGCGCTTATCATTGGATGAAGACAGCGATGTGAGCGACGTTCAGCAACAGCATTTGGATGATGTAAATTCCGTTCGCGCCGCGGTTACTACACCGTTACTGCAATTTCAGGAGCAGTTAAAAGCAGCGGTGACAGTAGCGGACTATACTACTGCTGTTTACCAATTGCTAGTGACACTGGGTGTGCCGGAAAAACTGGAACGATGGGCAGTGAAAGCTGAGGAAGCTAAGGATCTGGACCAAGGCCGCGAGCACCGGCAGTTGTGGGAAAGTGTGGTCAATCTCCTGGATCAACTGGTTGAAACCTGTGGTGAAGAGACTATTACGCTTCTGGAGTATGCCCAGATTGCCGGTGAAGGTCTTGAGGGTCTTGCACTTAATTTAATCCCGCCAGGCCTTGATTATGTGACAATATCAACATTGGAAAGAAGCCGGACTTTGGAGGCGAAGGCGGTTTTTGTTCCTGGTGTCAATGATGGTGCATTGCCCCAGCGAGGCAGAGAAGAGGGCTTGCTGAGTGATGGTGAACGTGAATTTCTGGCTAATTGTGGTGTTGAACTGGCACCCGGCTCTATGCCGGATGCTTTTCATGAACAATTTATTGTTTATTTGGCACTGACAAGAGCCAAACAGTTTTTGTGGCTGAGTTATCCGTTAGCAGATGAGGATGGCAAAGCTCTCTCTCCCTCCCCGATTATTGGCAGATTGAAGAGGCTGAAGGCTATTGGCAGCTGGCGTACTCTGCCGGTAGAGCTGGCAGAGGGTGCAGAAAGGGAATACATCGTTCATCCCCGACGCAGTTTGTCAGCTCTGGCTGGAGGTCTGAAGGCTGCATTAACCGGAGGACAGCCAAGTCCTGTATGGTGGCAGGTGTATAATTGGGCGCAGGGTAATCCGGCAGTTCATGAGGCTATGCGACAGGCAATTGACGGACTATTCCACCGTAACCAGACGTCGGCCTTGCCTGGGGATGTGGCCCGCCGGTTATACTGCAAGCAGGGTAAGCTTAGAGGCAGTGTTACCCGCTTCGAAGGCTATCGCGCCTGTCCTTTTCAATACTTTTCCCAGTATGGTCTAGCCCTCAAACCACGAGCTGTTTTTAAATTGGCGGCACCGGATTTTGGACAGTTCTTACATGCCGTTTTAAAAGCTTTTGGCGACAGCCTGGCTGCCGATGGCCGCCGCTGGCAGGATATATCTCCCGGCGAAGCGGCAAAGCGGTGCAGGGAAATTACGGAACAATTGGCACCAAAACTGCAAAATGAAATTTTACTTAGCTCGCGCCAATACCAGCATATCAAATCCCGCCTTGACCGGACGGTAGAACGTTCAGTGGGACAGCTTATCAACTTCGATGGTGCCAGTGCATTTAAACCGGCGGTGTTTGAGCAGTCTTTCGGCCGTACAGGCACTGATTGGCCGCCACTTACTTTTAAACTGGATGATGGCACGACTGTAGAACTAGCTGGTCAGATTGACCGGCTCGATCAGGCGCAGCATGACGGGCAGACGTATATCCTGGTTATTGATTACAAATCAGGCGGTGCCTGGATCAAAATGGCTGATGTTTATTACGGCTTAAAGCTGCAGTTGTTAACCTATCTGCTGGTAGCTTGCCAGACGGCAGGTCCGCTGTTAGGCGGAGGGGATTTGATACCGGCAGGAGCCTTATACTATTTCCTGAAAAACCCAAAGGTGTCAGGGAAACGTCCGATGAGCGAGGAGGAGATTGCCAAGGCGATTGGCAGTCAGCTTAAAATGCCGGGCTGGGTACTTGCTGAGCCGGCCGTGGTAAAACTGCTGGACACCAGCATTGACGGTTGGTCGCAGTATATTAAGGTCTGGCTTAAAAATGAAAAATTTCGTACTGACAACTGGAGTACACTAAAAACCGGTGAGCAGTTTTCCGTGCTATTAGGACATGTACATCAGCTTTTAGCGGACACTGCAGCGCAAATCATCAGCGGTCATGTTGCTATTGAGCCTTATACATTGAAAGAACGCACGCCCTGCGGTTATTGTGATTATAAACCGGTATGCCAATTTGATGCTTTGCTGCCGGATAATGTATTTCGCGTACTTGCTGATATGGAAGACGAAGAAGCATTGGCGCGTTTAGCCGGAATAGAAGGAGGCGAGACGCTATGAGCTGGTCACCGGAACAACATCAGGCTATTTACAGCCGCAATCAAAATTTGCTGGTAGCTGCAGCTGCCGGTTCAGGTAAAACGTCTGTCCTGGTAGAACGGATTATTCAGCGGGTATTAGACCCGCTGAATCCTGTTGATATTACTCAGCTGCTTGTTGTTACTTTCACCAAGGCCGCTGCTGCAGAAATGCGGGCACGGATAGGCAATGCGTTAACTGCTGCACTCGACAACGGTGGCAATCGCCAGCACATTGAACGGCAGTTGCTGCTTATTAATGCATCATCCATATCAACGCTCCATTCTTTTTGCCAGTCAGTCGTCAGGCAATATTTTTATCAGCTTGATCTCGATCCGGCTTTTCGACTGGCCGGCGCAGCAGAAATCGAGCTGCTTGAGTTCGATGTGCTGGACAGACTGTTTGGAGAACGCTATGAGATGGGTGATGAAGCCTTTTACCGGCTGATTGAGCATTATGGTGGTGAGCGTGATGATGCTGCTCTGGCCGGATTGATTCTGAAACTGCATAGTTTTGCCCGCAGCCATCCCTGGCCGGAGCACTGGCTGGGTCAATTGCCAATGGCTTTTACCACAGGCAATCCGGTTGCGATTGATGATACTGTCTGGTCCGCTCTAATCCGGGAAAAGATTCGGTTTGAACTTGAACAAGTGTTGGCAAATTATGAAGTAATGCTGGCAGAGGTGGTGAAACCAGGTCATCCGGAGGCGTATCAGCCTGTATTGGAAAGTGATGTGCTGCAGCTCTCGCAAGTACTGGCAGCCGCCACANNCCGCCACAGAAGGCTGGCTATCACTGGCTGCAGCTCTCAGTCACTGTAAATTTGAAGAATTGCCTCGCAAAAAAATGCCTGGTGTAAGTGATGAGGCGAAAGAATTTCATCAGAATGGTCGCAAACGGGCGAAGGCCTTTATAAAAAAGACGAGTGAATTATATTTTTCGGCCACCGGAGAGGAATTGCTTGCCGATATGGCTGCTGCCGGTCCGATAGTACAGGATTTAATTGATTTAACGCTGGCTTATCATGAAGGCTTTCAACAGGCCAAGGGGAGTAAAGGACTGCTTGACTTTGGTGATTTAGAACATTTTTGCCTGCGTATTTTGCTGGACCCGGCTGCTACTCCCGAGCAGCTCCTGCCATCAACGGTGGCTACAGAATTGCGAAATAAGTATGTCGAGGTCATGGTAGATGAATATCAGGATACCAACGGAGTGCAGGAAACGATTCTCCAGCTGGTGTCCCGCTCGGACAACCGTTTTATGGTTGGCGATGTGAAGCAAAGCATTTACCGCTTCCGATTGGCGGAGCCAGGCTTATTTATGAATAAATACAATTGTTATTCGCTGGCAGGGCAAGGACAGGAGCGGCGAATTGATCTGGCCCAGAATTTTCGCAGCCAGGCCGGAGTTCTTCATGCGGTCAATTTTCTCTTCAAACAAGTCATGACTAAGAATGCCGCCGAAATGGATTATGGTGAGAAGGAATACTTAAATGCCGGCTTGATTTTTCCTGAAACAGAGGATTTAGTGCTGACTGACGCGGTAGAGGTTCATCTTATCGACAGGGATGGCACTGATGAACCAGCTGAGGAGCAAGGGGATCAGTCGGAAAGTACAGTGGCTGAGCTAAAAAGTGACAAGCCGGCAGATAACAAAAAAGAATTGAGCCGGTTTGAGCAGGAAGCCTGGCTGATTGCCAGACGTATGCTGGAATTAAAGCAGCAAGGCTATCAGGTTTATGATAAGGGGGTGGGGTGGCGTCCTCTGGCCTGGCGCGATATGGTAGTTTTACTCCGGGCTGTTTCCGGTAAAGCGTCGATATTGCTGGATACACTGCGTTATTTCGGTATTCCAGCTTATGCCGAACAGGACTCAGGGTATTTTCAGGCGACAGAAGTGCAGGTAATGCTGTCGCTGCTTAACATTATTGATAATCCTCGCCAGGATATTCATTTGGCAGCTGTACTGCGTTCGCCGCTGGTAGGCCTTTCGGCTGCTGAATTGGCACAGGTACGCCTGGCTGCAGACGGTGACCTCTGGAATGCCGTAACTACTTATTGTCAATGTGAGCAAAGCGCTGAGGAAGGAAAGCGGGTTACCGTGTTCCTGCACCGTCTGCGCGAGTGGCGCAGCTTTGCCAGAAGGCGTGGTGTAGCTGAACTGATCTGGCGGCTTTGTCGTGATACCGGTTATTACGACTATGCAGGAGGAATGGCGGGAGGAACTGTCCGTCAGGCCAATTTGCGAGCTCTTTATGACCGTGCCCGCCAGTATGAGACAACTAATTTTCGCGGTTTGTTCCGCTTCCTCCGGTTTCTTGACCGGCTGCTGGATGACGGGTCCGATATGGCTGTTGCCCGGGCTTTGGGAGAAGGCGAAGATGTGGTGCGGATTATGAGTATTCATAAGAGCAAAGGGTTGGAGTTTCCCGTCGTATTTGTAGCTGATCTTGGAAAGGAATTTAACTTAAGAGATACGCGGGAAGCAATCTTACTGCACAAAAATCTTGGCATTGGTCCTTATCGCTATCACCCGGAGAAGCGCTTTCAGCATCCAACACTAGCCTGGCACGGCATTAGTCACCGGCTGGTCATGGAAACGAAGGCGGAAGAACTGCGTATTCTCTATGTAGCGTTAACAAGGGCAAGAGAAAAGTTGATCCTGGTTGGTTCGGCGGCGACTATGGCTGAAAAATGTGCGCAGTGGAGCCGATATGCCGGCAGGCTGGAGGTAGCATTGCCTGATGCGCAGATTGCTACTGCAAAAACGTATCTGGATTGGCTGGTTCCGGCGATTACCCGCCATCCTCAGGGAGAGGCACTGCGTCAATACGGTGCTTACGAGGGGCCTCTGGCAGGATTGGTGGCGGCTGACAGCAGTCAGTGGGAGGTCCATATTTACCGACCTGGTGATCTTGGCGGACAGCAGGCTACAGCAAAGGAACGCCATCCCTGGCTGGAGCAGGTTGAGCAACTAGAACCAGTACCCATTGAAGAGAGCGTTGACTGGGTAGAGGCTGCGCTGAGCTGGCAGTATAACTATCAAGCTGCAGTTGCCATACCGGCTAAGCTGTCTGTAACAGAAATAAAACGCCGGTTTGAAGTGCCGGAAGAGGAAGCGGAACCGGTATGGCAGCAACCTGCAGTTATTGCCCGGCCCCGGTTTATTCAAAATAAAAGTACAAAATTAACTGGTGCTGAAATTGGTACAATCATGCATACTGTTATGCAGCAGGTCAACTGGCAAGGGGATATCAGTGCAAATGGCATTGCCAGTCAAGTAAAGGAATTGGTGACCCGGGAAATTTTACTGCCCGAAGAGGCACCCGCAGTTGATGTTCAGGCGATAAGTTCGTTTTTTGTCTCCGATCTGGGGCAGCGGCTGATGCAGTCTCCCTGGTCTAAACGGGAAATGACATTTAGCCTGCTGCTGCCGGCAGAACGGTTTTATGAAGAAATGAGTGGGACAGAGGAAAAGATATTTATTCAAGGGGTAGTGGACTGTCTGTTTGCTGATGGCGACGGGCTGGTACTGATTGATTATAAAACGGACCGGGTAAAAGAGGGACGGGAACTGGCTGGCAAATATGCCACTCAGCTGCGCTTATATGCCCAGGCAGTAGAAGCAATTCTGCAAAAACCGGTCAAAGAAACATATTTGTATGTTTTCAGTACAAGCGAGGTTATTGCAATAGATGTACGTGAACAACTAGTAAAATAAAAGAAAAATGCTGTTTTCCTGCCGCTGATCAGCCGGGAAAACAGCATTTTTTAATAAAGAGGAAAGAAGTCTCCGTTAGTTCCACCCTGCAGATGGAGATCTTGCCGCAAGGCACTGGTTTTTGCCCTAAGGGCACTGGCCAGGGATATGCCAAGAGGCTGTAGAGAGGGTGCCTCCAGGAAGTGAAGAAATTGATAGAGTTCGGATAGGCCAAGCATCCCCCAGCAATATTCCTGCCAGATAGACTGACTCATTGCCAGCAACAACCGCGCTTGTCCCGATTCGGGAAGTGAATCAGGATAGCAGCCCATGGTGAGTTCGAGCCGTTTGAGGCGTTCCTGTACTGAACCTTGCCTGCGAGGATCAATTCTACATTGCAGTGCCAGAGCTTGCTTGACGGCGGCTCTTACAGTCAGACCTATGAGCTCACCCAACTTCGACTGAGTGCCGGCATCCGTGCATAGCAGCGGAGAAGCAGGATCGGAGGTCATAATTACGCCATCTGTACCAGTGCCGGTAGCGCTTCCCTGTGTGCAGGAGCTTTTAACTGCCAGCTCCTGGAGTATTGACGTTTTTGCTTCGGTAATGGTCACTAATGCTTTTGCCAGTGTACCATAAGCAAGCTTTGCATTTGTAAATGTAAGGATATTGATCGTACCGCCTATCGGATGATACCGGCCGTTATCTTCATAATAACAGGCACAATCACCAACACGGGCGGCATTTTCGTCGACTCCGGCAGTTGCTACTGTTTCAACAGTTAGGTTTTTGTAGGTTAATGCATGATACCCCCGGCAGTGCATGCCGGCACTGGTTAAAAGACCTGTAGTGTGGTCGCGATTGAGACCGCGTTCATCAGCCACTAATGCCAGGTAATTTTCCAAATTGCCGCCCGGTAGATCAGCCTCACTGTTGACAAATAGACTTAACCGGTGATTAAATACCGCTTCGGTCCTCAAATAACCGCCGTTATACAAGGATGTGCTTAAGGCAAGGCGGGGCGCAGAAAACCTGCAGATGATGGATTGATCATCTGCAAAAAGTGTTCCTCCTGTTTTTAGCAGCTGGCTTTCCATAGGGCCATTCTCCCTTCTTAGCACAGGTCATTATTCGGTCATATTAGGCCGCACGTATGTTGCTGCCGCATCACGATGCAGTATGAAATCCATATCATATAGTTGGTGCAGGTTCTCAGCAGTTGCTACCTCGCGGCAGCTCCCGTACGCTAGTACCTGGCCTTTTTTTAGAAATAATAGATCAGTACTAAATTGCATCGCTAAATTAATATCGTGCATGACGGCAATAACTGCCATGTTTTTGGTTAAAGCTAGTTTCTTGATTAAATGAAGAATGCTGAATTGGTTGGAAATATCCAGATGAGCGGTTGGCTCATCCAGCAATAGCAGCCTTGGCTGCTGAGCCAAAGCGCGGGCAATAATGATCTTCTGCCGTTCACCTTGACTTAGTTCGCTGCAGGAGCGGAATCGCTTATCCCAGACACCGGATTCTTGCATCGCGGTTTCTACAATTTCATGATCAGCCGGCGAAGGACCGGAGAAACGCGGAATATGAGGAAAGCGGCCCATTAATACCATTTTTAGGGCCGTGTATTCCTGCATGGTAACTTCTGAGCCTACAACGGCAATTTGCTGAGCAAGTTCGCGGCGGCTGTAGTCCGTCAAGGCCTTGCCATGAAGAAAAATTGTGCCGTTATGGGGCTTGAGTATCCCGGCAATTGCTTTCAATAATGTTGATTTACCGGTGCCGTTAGGGGCAATAACGCTAACAAATTGCCCTGCCGAAACTGTCAAATTAATATTACTCAGCACTGTTTTGGCAGGATAACCGACCTCTAGCTCCTGGATTTCAAGAATATTCATTGCTGTACTCTCCTACCGGCTGTATATAAAACGTAGAGAAAGAAGGGACTGCCGAATAAAGCCGTTACCACTCCTACCGGAATACCGGACATAAGTGGCACAAGACGGGTTAATCCGTCGGCAAGTAATAGAAAGACTGCACCGAAGACAGCACTTAGCGGTAACAGTATCAAATGTTCGGGGCCAATTATTTTGCGGACCAGGTGAGGTACAATTAAACCAATAAACCCAATAATGCCGCTGACGGATACACAGGCTCCGGTCATTAAGGTCGTTGATACAAGCAGGAATAATTTAACTTTAGCAACATCTACCCCTAAGAAGCGGGCTTCTTCATCACCCAAAGCCATTATATCCAGGTCACGGGCGTATAAGAGGGCTATAGTAAGACCTAAGAGCACGATAAAAAGGACCGGCAGCAGGCTGTCCATGTAATTGGTCAGGCTGCCCATGAGCCAGAAAAGAATCATTTGCATTTGACCAGAGTGTAAGGCCATCAAGGCGCTTAATATGGCATTAAGCATAGCCCCGCAGGCAATGCCGGCCAGCAGCAGCTGCTGGTCAGCACGGATATGGCTACTGCGCTGTCCGAAAAAATACACTAACATCAGGCTGAGAATTGCACCGGCAAAAGCAAGAAAAATCATTAATTCGGTATGACGGGTGACAATGGAGACGGCTGCTCCCAGGGCAGCACCGGAAGATACACCGAGCACAAAGGGGTCGGCTAGCGGATTTTTAAACATTGTCTGAAAGCAAGCGCCTGAAACAGCTAAACCGCTGCCTACAATCATTGCCAGTGCCACTCGCTGCCAGCGGATGTTCCAGACAATGATCTGCTCGGTAGAAGACGTACCTGAACTGCCAAGGCCAAACAACTGGTGTAAAATAATGGAAAACACAGTAGGTACAGCTACTTCAGCCGTGCCCACTGTCAGCATACATAATGCAACTACTGCCAGAAACAGCAGCGAAATAATGAGCAACAGCAGCGGTCGTACTAATAATTGTTTCATTTGTTCTCCCAATCTTTCATTTCCTGCGGATGCAGAATTTCTGCTAATTTAACTAAACCGGTAAAACTGCGCGGTCCAGGGCGCTGTAAAAGATCATCAGTTATAGAAAATACCTGATTGTTTTTTACAGCCTGAATATCACCCAGGTTGGGATTTGTTATTAAGGAGCGTACATCATCGCGACTGTGACTGAGTACAACATAGACCTCAGGATTATAGGCATACAACTGCTCAGTGTCACAAGGGGTATAATCAACATTTTTGTCAGCCGAAACATTAATGCCGCCAGCCTGACTAATGAGATCATGAATAAAAGACTGACGCCCTACCGTCAGGAGCGGTGTATCCCAAACCTCCAGGAAGGTGCGTTTTAAGGGGGCTGACCCCACCAGCCTGCGGACTTCGGCAAGCTGGTCCGCCAATTCCCGGTGAAGCTTATTGCCGCGCTCCTGCTCGCCAATAGCTTCGCTAATGATGTCGATTGCAGTTAAAATTTCAGGAAGCGACTTTGGCTCAACGGCTATCACACGAATGCCCGCCTGTTTTAAAATCTGAATATATTTGGCTTGTATGTCAGTCATTGCAAAAACAATATCTGGCGACAATGCTACAATTTTTTCAACATCCGGCGCATGATAACCACCGATTGTAGGTTTGCTTTTAGCCTCTTCGGGATAATCGGAGTAGCTAGTCACGCCCACGACCCGGTCACCTGCTCCAAGGGCAAACACAATTTCCGTATTGCCTGGCGACATTGATACAATGCGCTGCGGTTTACCTGTCAGCGGTTTTGGCTTAAGACTGTCCTGCTTTGAGAATATGGCAGGGGCAAGCAGCATGGCCGATAGTAATAAGCCGGAAATTAAGTATAACCATTTTGGTTTGTCCATTATCACACCTCAATACAATACAAAACCCTCCCTGAACATACAGGAAGGGCAGAACTAACCGTCAATTGAAGAGCTGCCAATCCATTCCCACTTTTTCATGGGCGCGGTGAAATGGCGGGGCCGCCCAAGAGGCACCTATTCAATCCTATTCAAATTGTTATAATAGTAGCATTTTTGTAAATCCTTGTCAATGAAAGGACTTATTCTCTTCTAACTCGGCGGGAGTAAGATCAAGAAGCTGTTCTTCAGTGATCTCATCACCGTCACCAATAATGATTTCATGGTCATCGTTAGAGTCCAGATGTTTTTCAGCAGCTTTTATCACAACTTCTTCATTACCGCTTTTGGCTAGCAGCTGTTTGCAGGAATGACATACGGCTATTAACAATTTTAATCACCTCTTGGATAGTTTATCCGAAATAACAGTCTATTACGCCGAATGAATAATAGCAAATAAAAGAACGCACTTTCCCTGACAGTTACGTCAAGAAAAGAGCGTTCAGCTTTTTATAATGTAAAGCGTTTGATAGCGCTTTGCAGATCTTCAGACATTTTTGCCAGTGCTTCGCTGGAAGCTGCTATTTCCTGCATGGAGGCGGATTGCTCTTCCGTTGCTGCTGATACGCTTTGTGTTTGCCCCGACGTATCTTTACTAACTGTATCAATTTCCCGTACTGCTGTTACAATTTGCTGGCTGCCGCTTGCCATCTGTTGAATGGCTGCCGAAATTTCTCTAATTTCAGTAGACATCTGATCGATAAGAACAACGATATCCTTAAAGGTTTTTCCTGTGCTGTTGACAACTTCAGTACCAACCTTAACCTCTCTTGTACCAGCTTCCATAGCCACTACTGCTTTATCCGTATCTTCCTGAATTTCACTAATTAAAGTAGCAATTTGTTTTGCGGCTTCTTGTGATTGTTCGGCTAGTTTGCGAACTTCCTCGGCTACTACGGCAAAGCCTCGTCCTTGTTCACCTGCCCGGGCAGCTTCAATCGCTGCATTTAGAGCCAAGAGGTTGGTTTGGCCTGCAATACCGGATATCGTATTTACAATTTGACCAATTTCTTTGGATCGGTCACCAAGTTTTGCAACTACCTGTGCCGAATGAGCGACTGTTGTTTCAATAGCATGCATCTGTGTAATAGCAGAATGAACCGCCTCGCCACCGCTGGTAGCAGCCCTGGCCGTCTGATCAGTATTGGCAGCCACAATATTTGTATTGGCAGCTATCTGCTGAATACCTGCTGAAAGTTGTTCAACAATGGCTACTGTCTCATTTACCGCAATTAATTGTTTTTCTGTACCTTGGGCTACGCTGGTTATAGACTGGGCAACCTGATCGGCTGCCTGAGCGGATTGTTCTGCGCTGGCTGTCAGTTCCTCTGACGAAGCAGCTACTTGCTCAGCATTGACCTGCACATTGCGAACAACTTCCCGTAAGTTTGCAATCATAGTTTTAAAAGCTTTTTGCAAATCACCGATTTCATCATTGCGCTGGACTTCTACCTGTTGATTAAGATTGCCGGCTGCGATTTGCCGAGCTACGCCTAATAGTGCGCGAACAGGCCGGGTAATTGCCCGGGAACTAAAAAAGCCAATTAAAATGCCAAGGATAACAGAAAAAATACTAACGCTATTTGCAAGGGACCTAGTGGAAGCCATGCTATCCATAACATCAGCAAAGGTTGTCTGAATTTGTTTTTCCCGGTATCCAGCATATTCATCAGCCTTCTTTATGAGAGACTGTCCAGCTGGGGTAAGCTCATCAGTAGCTACCTGTAAAGCCTCCTGATCTTTACCGGCCTTTTTTAAGGGAACCACTTTTTGTTCAGCGATTTTAGTATAATTATCGTCTAATGTTTTTAGTTCGGTAAGAATTTTCTTACCTTCCTCGTTAACTGCCAAAGCGAGTAATTCTTTTTCCAGAGTTTCATTTTCATTGGATGCTTGCTTATAACTATCATACATTTCCTGCTTACCATTCAGTAAGAAACCGCGGATGCTGCTCGTTTCTACGACAGCATTAAATGCAACTTGGTTTGTTTTAATTAATGTGGGGAGACTGCGTTTTTGAATAACCTGCAGTTCCTCACTTACCTGGCTGATTTTGTACACTGTAATACCTGAGCCCACTGCACTTACCAGCACCACTAATAAAAAGAACCCAATTGTTTTCATTCCTAACGTTAGTTTCATCCTATTGCCTCCTTGTTTTTTTGCTAAGTAGCTTACTTAAAGGGAGTAGTTGGTAGTGTATCCAAGCCCCGGGGGGGCGGGGTATTTGCAAGCAAAAGAATTGAATATAAACATCTTAATATTACGGAAAGAGTAAGTTCGTGAGACAAGTAAAAAGCTGTACTACAGGTAGGTAAAAACAAAAATTGGACAAATGTAACACAATTAATTTATGTTACATTATTTTTGTGATTATAAGTAACATAATGTATAATATAACAGTAATAAGAAGCATTTGAGGATGTGTGGTCAGTATGGAGTATGTGGAACCGATCAGAAGCAAACAGCAAATTGATGCGATGAAAAAGTATTTGAAGGTGCAGAGCTTGCGAAATTATCTGTTGTTTGTCCTGGGTATTAATAGCGGACTGCGGATTTCAGATTTATTGTTGTTAACAATAAACGATGTTAAAAACAAAGACAGAGTCATCGTACGAGAAAAGAAAACTGGTAAAATCAAGGATTTTCCACTCTCCGATACATGCAAGGACGCCATTCGTGAATATCTTTCTGATGTAAAAGAAGAGAGCGGCTGGCTTTTTAAAAGTAAAAAAGGCCATGGGCCAATTACTCGTATACAAGCTTACCGTATTATCAACCAGGCAGCACGGCATATCGGTATCCGGGAGGCAATAGGCACTCATACACTGCGAAAGACATTTGGATATTGGGCGCATAAAAGCGGAGTTGATGTAACGAAAATTCAAAAGCTGCTCAATCATTCAGCACCAAGTATTACGTTAACTTATATTGGAATTACAAAAGACGAATTAGATAATATTTATATCAATTTGAACTTATAACTTTGCAATAAAAAAGAAAAATTTGGCGAAAAAAAGGATAAAATGTAAAAATAGCGTATTTCTATACTATTCCTAAATTAGGTAACATAAATTAATTATGTTACTACGAAGTTTTTTTTATGACAAAACCACCTCTTCTTAAATAATAAGAGAGGTGGTTTTGTCATTTGGCAGATTATTCTTTATTGTTAATTTTTTTGCTTTTCATGGAAGGATTTAACTTTTAATTAGCGAACACTAGAGGATTAATAGAGAATTTGTAAAAATTGCAAAATAAATAGCGAAGACAAACGATTTTTGTGGCAGGTTTGGGATTTAGTCGCTAAGAGGTGCCAAAACGGTGAAGAAAATTAACTTGGCAACAAAGCTGAATTTCAAGATTGTTTGTATTGTTGTAGTATTAATGATCACTATTACTGCTTACCAGCATTGGTTAGCCTTAGAGGAAGAGAATGAGAAAAATATTAAATGGCTGGTAGCGATAACGGATTTTCTTGTCCAAAATAGTAGAAATATTGTAAGCTCTGATGAATTCACCAAGACTGCGTTACGTACCGAAAGTCAGCCTGTAACTACAAATGAGGAATTGCAGTCTATACTTGATGATATAGTAGTCCCAATCAACATAATTAAATTCGGTTATTATTCCCGTTCTAAGGATAGTATTGTTGCTATCGGCCCAACGGCTGATGCTCTTTTGCTTGTTAATTTGGAATCGGATCAGTTTGGCTCAGTGTATGAGACTGGCCAGGCGCAACTAATTGAAAAGAAAAATTCATTGATATGGCATGGCGCAAGCGTAATCACCTATCTTCGACCAATCGAAAATAAGGGTGTTATAGTTGGCCATGCCTTTGCGTCTATAAACCAGGATGCGGTTTATGCCGCAATTTGGAAACGAACGCTGAATACTTTCTTAGGTGCATTTATTATGTTATTAGTCTGTGTTGCTGTATTTAGGGAATTATTTAGTAAACTGAAAAATGATTTGCAGCTGTTTGCAGAAACAATTGCAGAGGGTCGTACGGTTAGTTTTAACAGTGAAATAACAGAATTTACGCCTATATTAAAATACATAGGCGAACAAACGGAAAAAATGACCCGCTTAGACAGATTAAATATTATCGGTGAAATGGCGGCAAGTATTGCTCATGAAGTGCGCAACCCTATGACTACGGTACGCGGTCTATTGCAGCTTATGAGCAAAAAACCGGAATTCACAAAGCAAAGAGATAATTTAGACCTAATGATTGATGAGATTGATCGTGCTAACAGTATCATTACGGAATTCTTATCGCTAGCGAAAAATAGGGCAATGGAATTTAGTGATAACAATATTAACGATATTATTCGAGATATATATCCCCTGCTGCGGGCAGATGCATTGCGAAACAATTGTGAGATTAAAGTGGACTTTAAGGAAATTCCCACTGTTCCCGTAGATCAAAACAGTATTAGACAGCTTGTGTTAAACATGGTTAGAAATGGCTTGGATGCAATGGCAGGAATGACAGGCAGCATTGAGATTAGCACAAAGTCGGAAAATGGTATCGTGTATTTATCAATCAAAGATTATGGCTGTGGCATATCACCGGAAGTGAGAGAAAAGCTTGGCACACCTTTTTTCACTACAAAAGAAAAAGGTACTGGCCTGGGGTTAGCTATTTGCTACAGAATTGTCGAGCGCCATGGAGCGTCATTGGCTGTAGAGAGCGAACTGGGAAAAGGCACAGTCTTTACGATAGCATTTGTTCCAGGGTTGGCAACTTCTGACGCAAAGGTGGACAAAAATGATCGAAAAAATAATAACGCTGTTGTTTTTACTTGGAAGTAGTGCATATTTGTATTCTGCTCAGGAACTTGCATTTGGTACACTAAGCGCACCAAAATCCGGATTTTTGCCGTATTTGGCAGGAAGCGCAGCAGTGCTGCTTTCCTTATTACTATTGGCTAAGCAAGTCCGGTCAAGAGATACCGTAACGTGTGAAAAAGCAGATTGGACAAAATTTATTTTTATTATTATTGGTCTTGTTTTTTATATTACGATTCTAAGCAGCATTGGCTACCTGCCTTCTACTTTTATTCTTCTCTTTTATTTGCTAAAGGTTACCGATACTTCGGGCTGGGTCACCCCTCTGCTGATTGCTGGAATCAGCTCTGTTGCATGTTACCTGGTATTTGGACGATATTTGGCCGTTCCGTTGCCATAAGGAGGTGCTGGAAACTTGGAGGTACTGGCTTCATTACTACATGGATTCGCAATTAGCATACTTCCGGCAAATTTATTAGCTTGTGTCATCGGTGTTGTGATTGGAACTTTAGTCGGAGTATTGCCAGGTATAGATACTATCAGTGCAATTGCGCTCTTGCTCCCTTTTAGCTATGGTCTGGATAGTACACCTGCCTTAATCATGTTTGCAGGAATTTATTATGGTTCTAAATATGGTGGATCGACTACATCCATTTTGATGAATGTTCCCGGCGAAGCTGCTTCCGTAGTTACTTGCCTCGATGGATATCCTATGGCGCAGCGCGGACGGGCCGGTGCAGCATTGACCGTGTCAGCTATTGGTTCTTTTATCGCAGGAACAATCGGTATTATCGGGTTAACATTGCTTGCTCCGCCGCTGGCTCAAGCGGCTTTAGCATTTGGACCTCCTGAATATTTTTCAATTGCCTTAGTTGGACTGGCGATTTTATCTAAACTGACCGGAACCTCTATCCTGAAATCGCTTTTAATGGCTGCGGTAGGAATTATATTAGGTACTGTCGGTATGGACAGCTTATCGGGGATTAGCCGGTTCACGTACGGTATTGATGAATTAGACCGGGGCTTTGATTTATCTATACTTGCTATGGGCGTGTTTGGCATCGGGGAAATTATTACGGTGATGACTGAGCCCCGTAACCGCCCGGCTGTACCGACAATTCGCATGCAGGATTTGTATCCGACCAAGGAAGAATGGCGTCGCTCAGGTGTTCCCATGGTCCGTGGCGGCATTATTGGTTTTCTGGTAGGGTTGCTTCCTGGCCCGGCAGCGACAATTGCCAGTTTTGTCTCGTATGCCACAGAGAAACGATTCAGCAAAAATCCTGCTCAATTTGGGCAGGGTGCAATCGAAGGAGTTGCGGGACCTGAATCTGCTAACAATTCAGCGATCTCAGCTACTATGATTCCCTTGTTGTCACTGGGTTTGCCCTTTTGTGGTGCTACCGCCATTATGCTGAGTGGGTTTATGCTTCATGGCATCATTCCCGGACCGGCACTGATCACGCAACAGCCGGACTTGTTCTGGGGGTTGATTGCCAGTATGTATATTGGCAACGTCTTATTACTAGTCATCAATTTGCCGATGATCGGCGTATTCGTTCAATTACTTAAGACGCCTATGTATATCTTAATGCCATTAGTTGCAGTTGTTACATTGACGGGGGCGTATTCAATTAATAATAGTATATTTGATTTAGGTTGGGTGATTATTTTTGGCGTAATAGGATTTCTGTTGCGCCGGGCGGGATTTGAACCGGCTCCATTGGTAATTGGGTTGGTATTGGGGCCAGAACTGGAACGCGGATTGGCGCAAGGCTTGATTATCAGCAATGGAAATGTATGGACGCTGATTAGTCGGCCTATTTCGGCTACCATTTTATCCGTCGGTGCGATCGTCATGCTCTATAATACGGCTAGCTGGTTTAAAAAAGTAAGAGGTTGCTAAAAAATATCATTCAAAAGGGGAGGTAGACTATGAAGGATAAAACTCTTGTGTGGTTAGTGACAGTCTTAGTTCTTGGAGTCATAACAATAGGAGGGTGTACGAGTATGAAAACTGTAAAAATGCCTGAAACTCCTAAATATCCAGATAGGCCGATTACAATGATCGTTCCGTTTAGTGCTGGAAGTGGGCCCGATCTTATTGCACGTTTATTAGAAAGATCAATACAGCAACAATTAGGGCAACCAATAGTAATTGTAAACAAGCCCGGTGGAGCGGGAACATTAGGATTTAATGAGTTAGTAGGAGCTAACCCTGATGGTTATACAATTGGAATCTCCAGTGTTGAATTAATTTTAAATCCACTTTATGGCTCATCTAAATATAATTATCTTACAGCCTTAGAGCCGCTTGCTCAGGCAACGAGTTCAACGTCAGTCTTGGTAATTCAAGCAAATCAACCATGGCAAGACGCTAAAGCTATAATTGAGTATGGGAAACTGAATCCGGGAAAATTGAAGTTTGGCCACCAAGGCATAGGATCATTTAGTCATATCGTTGGTGAAACATTTTCATTGTTTACAGAAAGTGAATTAGAGCAGGTTCCTTTTCGTGGAGGCGGGGAGACTGTTGCTGCATTACTAGGGGGACATATTCAAATTGCTTTTGTTTCTCCTGCTATGGCAAAGGAACATATAAAGAATGGTACCCTACGAGCGCTAGCTGTTTCAGATATTAAACGGTTAAATGATCCAGTGTTTGCACAAGTACCAACATTTAAAGAACAAGGATTAGATATCGTATTTAATAGTTGGTTTGGTGTTGCAAGTCCAAAGGAATTACCCCCTGAAATAAAAAATAAATTGGCTGAGAGCCTTAAAAATATCATGGCTACACCGAGTTTTCAAAAGAGCATTGAAGATATGGGATATCAAGTGGATTATTCAGGTCCCAAAGAAGCAGCCAAAAAGTGGCAAGATGATAGCCAAAAATTAACTAAAACGGTAAAAGATACAGGAATTCTTGAGTTAATTAAATCACAGAAGCAGTAGCCTGCTGAAGGAGGAAAAAAGTGCGTAACCAGACTGTTGCATGGATATTAGTAAGTTTTTTGATGTCAATAGCACTAGGAGGGTGTTCGAGTATGCAAACTGTAAAGGTACCTGAAACTCCTAAATATCCGGATAGGCCGATTACAATGATCGTTCCGTTTAGTGCTGGTAGTGCTATTGACTTGGTAGCGCGAGGATTAGAAAAGGTAGCACCTAAACATTTGGGACAACCATTAGTGATTATTAATAAACCCGGCAGTACTGGCAGCCTTGGTCTGAATGAAGTAGTAAGTGCTAATCCAGATGGCTATACAATAGGAATTTCCGGTGTTGAAGTAATTTTAAATCCACTCTTTGGTGCAACAAAATATAACTACATGACAGCACTTGATCCACTAGCCCAAGTTACTACAACGCCATGGCTAATAGTTGTTCTGGCAAATCAACCGTGGAAAGATGTTAATGATTTAGCCCAATATGGGAAACAGCATCAGGGACAATTAAAATTTGGGCATCAAGGAATTGGCTCGCTTAGTCATATTGCAGGTGAGACATTTGTAAAAGCTACCGGAAGCAGTATGGAACAAGTTCCTTTTCGTGGTGGATCAGAGACGGTCGCTGCATTGCTAGGTGGACATATTCAGGTTGCATTTGTTTCTCCTGCATTAATCAAAGAATATGTTAGAAACGGAACGATTAGAGTATTGGCTGTTACAGATGAAAAGCGGCTTACAGACCCCTTGTTTGCAGCGGTGCCGACATGTAAAGAGCAAGGTGTTGATATGGTGTTTAATATTTGGTTTGATATAAGTGCTCCTAAAGAAATTCCTGCTGGAGTTAAAAATAAATTATCTGATAATCTGAGGAATATGATTAGCGATCCAGATTTTACAAAGAGTATAGATAATATGGGGTTACAATTAAATTATTTAGGCCCTAAAGAAGCGGCCGAGCAATGGCAAATTGATGGGCAAAAGCTAACTAAAACAGTAAACGAAACAGGCATTCTTGACCTAATTAAGGCTCAAAAGCAGTAGAATACGGAAAACGGAAAAAGCAGTGGCATTGGCCACTGCTTTTTTGTCATGTTAGGTTATTGATTTACAATACGGATAAAGCTTACTGCAAAGGCAGTTTTGATTGCCGGAAGAAAGCGGCTGGTGATTACGGAACGATACATTTCTTTTCTGGTAATTAGCAATAATTGATCGTCCACTTTGCGCAGGGAGGCAAGTGAATTGATATACTTGTCAAAATCGGCTGGACCTATTGCAATACGTAAAGCGTCTAAGGCTTCTGACAGATGAGGCATCTCCTGAGAAATACGCTCTTCTAAAGGCGTAAAAGGAATTGTATAGCGGTTGCTTGCTTCGGTAGACATCGTTTTTTTCTCCATCTATATGTATTATTTATGGCCTACGGTGGCCAGATAGATTGCAAAAGCGCTTTCCCCATCAAGGCCAAGAAAGGTGTTCAATTGATCATCGTCATAGGAGGCAATGGCGCAGACCCCGGCGTCAATACTTTCAGCCGCCAAATAAAGATTTTGGCAGACATGCCCGGCATCCAGATGCAGGTAGCGGTAGGCCCGCTCACCGTAGCGCCAGCTCATCCGATAAGGAACTGCCACCCAGATAAAGAGCACGGCTGCTGTCTTAATAAAGGACTGATTAGAGCAGTAGCTGGTTACTTGATCAGCAATATCATTATCAATAGAATGGGTAATAAGGGCTAATTGGTGTTTGCTTGCCACAAAACGATACAACCCGGGCTGTACTCCGCTCACATTATTGATGACCAGCCATGTTTCAAGGGCATGGCGGGCACCTGCAGAAGGAACTGTGCGAAGCGAATGAGACGGCAGTGCCTTTTGCACACCCTGCGTGCACCATAAAAGATGTGACAGTTCAGCAATAGAAAGATGTCCTCCAGTATATTTCCGGATGGACCGGCGCTGTTGAATAGCAGTACTAATATCAAGTGAATCAATTTGCAGGTCTTGCGGCAGTGGCAGATTAATAAGCTGCGCAGCCGAGTCATACTCAAGCTCAAGTGATGGTTGAGGTTTTCCTAATGACTGATCGGATTGCTCCAGGTGGCGATGCTTCGTCTTCTCCATGAAGTCTTTGCCGATTTTCAAGTTTTGAGCACCTCACTTTATATAGTTGCTAACTCTATCATACTGCCACCTGGTATTTTTTTCAATAAAGGGTTCAGTAAGTGTGGCAGCACATAAAATAATAGTGTAATTGAAAGGAGGTTACTATTGTGGTTTATAAGGTAAAAGATTATTCTCATCTCTTAGGGTTGGAGGGTTTCAGTAACCGCTTACTGAAAAATCATTTTACATTATATGAAGGCTATGTAAAAAACACGAACTTACTTTTGGCAACGTTAAAAGATCTAATAGTGGAAGGAAAAGGCTCTACACCGGAATATGCCGAGCTAAAAAGGCGGTTAGGCTGGGAATACAACGGGATGAGACTCCATGAATATTACTTTGCCAATCTGGGCGGTAATGGAGAAGTAGATGATGAAAGTCATTTAGCAGAACGGATTGAAGCTAACTTTGGCAGTCTGGCACTCTGGCAAGCGGATTTTAGAGCTACTGGAATGATGCGAGGTATTGGATGGGCAGTGCTATACAGAGACAATGCGACAGGGAGACTAATTAATTTTTGGATTAATGAACATGATGTCGGACATCCCAGCGGCGGCTCTGCGCTCTTGGTAATGGATGTTTGGGAGCATGCTTATATGCTGGACTATGGCCTTGACCGCAAAGACTATATTGATGCTTTTTTCCGTAATTTAGACTGGACCATTGTTGATCAACGGCTGAGACGCTGAAAGTGAATGAGAAAGACGTAAGCATGTGCCTATGCCGGAAGGGCTAGGCGCCAAGCTTACGTCTTTTTTTAAAATCTATTAAACCTTAAATTTGCGAATGTCTCCTTGCAGTTCTTCAGCCATCATCGATAATGTACGGCTGGTTGCGGCAATTTCCTGCATAGAAGCAGTTTGTTCTTCTGTTGCCGCCGATACACTTTGTGTTTCGGCAGAGGTTGATTTAGTAATGGTATCAATGCTTTGGACAGCTGTCACAATTGCTTGGCTGCCGATCGACAATTGATTAGTCGTTTGTGTAATATCCGTTACTTTGGCGGTAATAGTGGCAATCATTTGTGCAATATCATGAAAAGCTGCGCCAGCTTCAGAGACAACCTGAGCCCCTCTTTTAGCTTCAGCAGTTCCGCTGTTCATGGCTGTAACAGCTTGATTGGTTTCTGATTGGATTTCTTTAATTAATTGCGCAATATGCTTTGCTGCTTCTGCTGATTTTTCAGCAAGCTTTCTTACTTCGTCGGCAACAACGGCAAAGCCACGTCCCTGTTCACCGGCGCGTGCCGCTTCAATTGCCGCGTTAAGCGCCAGCAAATTAGTCTGCTCAGCAAGCTCGGTAATCGTATCGACTATTTCGCTGATTTGAACGGAACGTTCACCCAATCTGCCGACTACCTGAGCAGAAGATTGAACAGTCTGGTTGATATTGTCCATTTGACTTTGTGCAGAGTCCACAAGCGTGCCGCCTTTATCGGCTGCGTTGGCAGCTGTTTCGCAGAGATCGTTGGCTTCCTGGGCATTGGCGGCAGCTGACACAACATCACTGGCAGTTTGATCAACTTGTACTAAGGTTTGCTCGACTGCCTGGGATTGAGTTTGTGCTCCGCCTGCAACCTCAACAATCGAGTTTGCAACCTGAGTGGACGCTAGTGCAGATTGTTCGGCGCTAGCCTGCAACTGCTCTGAAGCGGCTGACAGAAGCTCTGATTTTTCCTGAATAGTCAGGAGAAGCTGTTTCAAATTCATCCGCATTTGCGATAGTGACTGGGCAACCTGGCCGAACTCGTCACGGCGAATGCTTAGTTCTTTATTTTGTTCTGCGGTAAAGTCACCTGAGGCCATTGTATTGATTTCATCAGTAACAATTCGAATGGGGGTAGTGAGCTGCTTGGTCAGGAAATAGCTCATTACTAATCCCAAGACAGTAGCACAAAGACCTAAAATTACCGAGAATTTGACGCCTGCAGCTACATCACTGTTTACCCGTGTTACTTCATTGCTTGCCATTTTTGAGTTTTCATCCACGCTGGCATTAAGCGTCTTTTGAATAGACTGGGCAAAGGGAGTCAATTCGCGAGTTACTGCAGCGCTTTGCTGGCCGGCTAAAGCTGCTTTTTCCGCATTACCGGCGAGCTTTTGACCAAATTGCTCCCGAAGCAGAGGGATTAAGCGGGAAACAACACCATTGCGATATTGTTCAGTATCACTAATCAGTTTTTCCACCTGACTGCGCTGATTAGCAGGAGTTAAGGCAAGCAACTGGTTTTCAAGAGCGATTACAGAATTAAGTTTTTCCTCAAAGTTCTTACTGTACTTCTCGTCGCCTTCGGCTATGTAGCGTCTAATTTCCAATACTGCGCCGGTGTATTCATTTTCTGCTCTGGCGGAAGTGATTGCTCTGGTATTGGTTGCCTGAATGGTGGTAATACTTGATTCAACCGTAATTGCTGACCAAACAGAATAACAAGCAATAACAAGCAATAGGCATAAGATGGTAATGAGTGATAACCAAATTTTCTGTCCAATTTTCAACGTGTAGTAGCCCTCCTCAAAGATAATTTTAAATATTGTAATTTAACGTAGTTTTTTGTCGATTCTAGAAATAATAGGAAAAGTCCTGCTAAGTACTTGCCCGGTTATGCGGTATTCGCTTGCAAATTAGCAGGACTTTGCCTGCAGGTAAAGAAAAATGTAAGGTATAGACGTAAATTTTCTTTTACTTTAGGGGGTACCAGGCGTGGATGTTATCAAAGAATTGTTAAAAGATGTTCCTTTGCCTAAAATGGCGACCATTAGCCAAGTTTTTCCGTCAAATCGCTTAGTCGATGTTGCCGGATCATTGCGCAAGGAATTAAATAGAAGCATGATTTCCGAGCGTGTCCGTCCGGGGATGCGTATTGCCGTTACGGTAGGGAGCCGAGGATTAGCGGATTTACCAATACTAGTACAAGGGATTGTCAGCGAATTAAAGCGGCTGGGAGCAAAGCCTTTTGTCATACCTGCCATGGGCAGTCACGGTGGCGCTACTGCTGAGGGGCAGGAAGACGTGCTAGCTAATTTGGGCGTTACACCGAAGAGTGCAGGGTGTCCGATTGTGTCATCCATGGAAGTTGTGGAAATCGGTCGCTTGGCAAATGGTTTACCCGTCTACATGGACAAGCACGCTTTTGAAGCCGATGGCATTGTGGTACTAAACCGGGTTAAGCCTCACACCGCATTCCGGGGTAACAACGAGAGCGGTATTGTTAAGATGCTCACAATTGGCCTGGGCAAGCAAAAAGGGGCAGAAGCATGCCATGCCTACAGCTTTAAGTATATGGCAGAGCATATTGTTCTCATGGCAGAGCAGATTCTAGCAACAAATAAAATCTTATTTGGAATTGCAACTGTCGAGAATGCATATGATCAAATTATCAAAATTGCTGCTGCAGCGCCAGAGGAATTCATTGAAATAGATCGCCAGTTACTGCTGGAAGCTAAGGCAAATATGGCCAGCCTGCCGTTTAAGCAAATCGATGTGCTAGTGCTTGACCGGATCGGTAAAGACATCTCCGGTGACGGAATGGACCCGAACATAACCGGCAGATATCCCACACCTTATGCTACGGGTGGACCGGAAATTGCTAAAATGGTTGTTCTCGATTTGACGGAGCGGACCCACGGTAATGCCAATGGCATGGGTACGGCTGATTTTGCTACGCGCCGTTTAGTCAATAAGACTAACTTTCCAATGACATATGCAAATGGGTTAACCTCAACCGTTGTCGGGCCAACTCATATGCCGACAATTTTAGAATGTGATCAGGATGCCCTGCTTGCAGCAATTAAGACTTGTAATGCTAAAGATCAGAGTAAGGCAAGAGTCGTAAGGATTGCCGATACTCTGCATTTGGGAAAATTGCAGATTTCAGAAGCGCTACTCGAAGAAGCCCTGAAACTGCCTGGTGTCACTTTGCTTAGTGAGTCACAAGAGCTGGGATTTGACGAAGCTGGTAATTTGCTGGATTTAGGGTTAGCGGATGCTTAAATAGAGTTGTGCTTGTAGTGTGGAAGGAGCGGGATGAACAGCATGATACAATACAGTAAAGTTACACCTGCTGTTGTAGCTGAGTTAAGCCAGATAGTGGGAGAAAAATATATCATTACCGATAAGGAAAAAATGGAGGATTACTCACATGATGCCGTAACTGGTGACAAATATGTGAGTTATCCCGAAGTGCTGGTTTTGCCTGGTACTGCAACTGAAATAGCTGCAATTGTGAAGCTTGCCAATCGGGAGGTAGTGCCGATCATACCCCGTGGAGCCGGTACTGGTTATGCCTGTGCGGCAGTTGCTTTTGGCGGCGGTATTATGGTATCCACTGAGCGGCTTGATCAGATACTGGAAGTTGACGAAGCGAATTTGCTAATGGTCGTTGAGCCTGGTGTCAGGACCAGTGAAGTACAAAAAGCAGCGCATAATCGGGGATTTTTGTATGCTGGGGAGCCTTCCAGCGGAGATAGCTCTTTCATTGGAGGCAATGTTGCCACGAATGCCGGTGGTATAAAGGCCGTCAAGTATGGCACAACTCGCCAGCAAGTGCTGGGCATTGAGCTTGTTACTGCTGAAGGTGACATTGTTACTTTAGGCGGCAAGGTTAAAAAAGATGCGACCGGATACAATCTGGCTCAGCTAATCGTTGGCTCTGAAGGAACATTGGGTATTATTACGAAAGTATACATCAAAATCATGCCCCGGCCCCAAAAGGTAATGGATTTATTAGCGGTGTTTCCCAGTGTTGATGCATCAATTGCTATTGTTGCTAAAATCCTGCAGTCGGGAATTTTACCGGTTAGTGTGGAATTTATGGATAACAAGGGAATCCAGTGCTGTGAAAGCTACTTAAATGAGAAATTGCCTCATAGCGATACGGGTAACTATATCATTGTCTCTATTGAAGGTGATAGTGAAGACGCATTGGAAGATCAATGTGTTGAGATTGATGAGTTATGCTCGGCTAATGGAGCGAGTTTTGTGCTGGTAGCTGATCCTGTGAAGATCTGGAAAGCCAGAAAATCGTTTGGTGAAGCTAACCGGGCTCGGAGCCTCATTTTCTCAGCCGAAGATATAGTGGTGCCTGTAGCGGCAATTGCCGATGTGGTGAAGAAACTTGCCGAGTTAGGTGAACGCTATCAGCTGACCATTCATTGTGTGGCTCATGCAGCAGATGGCAATGTTCATGCCGATATCCTGAAGGAAGATGTACCAATGGAAGAGTGGGAGCGAAAGCTGCCTTTATTACAGGAAGAAATTTATGAGTTTGTCTATTCCATTGGCGGCAAGCTATCGGGTGAACACGGTATCGGCTACAAGCGGCTAGAGTTAATGGAGAAATTCACGAACCCGGCAGAGCTCAAGTTAATGAGAGCGGTGAAAACAGCTCTTGACCCTAAGCATATTATGAATCCAGGGAAAATCTTTCGAGTGAATTGAATCGGTAAGTCTCAGTAGGCAGGTCCTCACAGGGGCTTGCCTATTTTTGCGAATTCATCTTACTATTATAGGAATATATTGACAAAATGGTGAATGTTTTCTAAACTAATAATTAATGGAAATGATAATCATTATCATATAAACGGGTAGATAGTACAGGCAGTTAAGTGATGATTATTAGGGGGCAGAAGATGGGAACAAAGAAAAGCACTTATTTTACAGTATTGGCGCTGCTGCTAACCATGCCAGCGGTACAGGCCCAGGCAGGTACAGAAGAATTTGACTTGCCGGAAGTGGTAGTTACCGCTACTAAAACGGAAATGAATGTTAAGGATGTCCCTTCGGCAGTACAGGTAATCACCAAAGAAGATATTGAGGCCCGGGGAGCGCGGACCCTCAAGGATGTTTTGCGCTTTGCCACTGGTGTTAATATTACTCGCTCTGGCACGAGAGAATCAGTGTCCATTCGTGGTTTTGACTCGCGATTTTCCATGATTCTAGTTGATGGCAAACGAATTGCTTCTGAGATTGATCAGAATTATGAGCTTGACCGCATATCCATGGAAAACATTGAACGCATTGAAATCGTCCGGGGTCCGGTGAGTTCGCTCTATGGTACAGAGGCACTAGGCGGAGTCGTCAATATTATTACAAAGAGGTCGACCAAGCAATCTTTTACCGTGAACAGCGATAATGGCTTTTTAACTGGCGGACATGGCGAAGCAGGGCGTTATAATTTTATATATGACTCAGGTCAGCAAGGGAAAGCCTCGGTTATCATTTCCGGATCATCGATTGATAATAATGCCGTGTATAAGTCTAATGGCACGTCGTATAGTCCTTATGGAAACCGAAAGAACTTAAACGTCCGCTTTGATTATCAAATGTCAGAAGAAGAAACTCTTTCATTAACAGCAGCCCACAGTAAGGAAGATACCGAAGAGTATGCATTTTTGCAAAATAGCCTTACAAAATATCACGACTACAATGACAGGGATGAGCAGGCTATCAGTTATAATCGAAAAAGTGCAGATGGCGAATTGTTTTTCCGTTATTACCAATCTGAAATGAATAAAAATCTAGATATGTTTAATCCGGCAACAAATGCGCTAAAGAATTTTGTTGAAGCAAAGCGGACTGTAGAGTCTTATGAAGGACGATATACGCAAGCTTATGGTAGTAAGCATATTCTAACCTTTGGAGGAGAATACCGGCCGGAGAAATTTCGCGGTACAGCTGTTAATACCGGGAAAGGAACTTTTACTACCACCCGTGGAACCATGACGAAGACCGGCTCAACAGCAACGCTTGATTATCTGGCAGCCTATGCTCAGGATGAATGGATAATGTCTCCTAAGGTATTGTTAGTTACATCATTGCGTTATGATGATAGCAATAAATTTGAAAGTAACCTAAGTCCCAAAATGGGAATAACCTATAAGGCTGCAGCGGATCTGCGCTTTAAGTTTAATGCGGCCAAAGGGTTCCGGAGCCCTACTCCGAACCAGTTATATCAGAATGCACCTACTAGCCAGGGAAATCCTGATTTAAAATCAGAAACATCCAATTCTTTTGATTTATCAATGGAACGGGATTATGGTACTACAGCAACAAAACTTACTATATTCACAAACAAAGTTACCAATATGATTGATTTAGTCTCTACCGAAGCGATTCCGACTCAGAATGGCCCTAAAAAATATCAAAATATCAGTAAAGTCACTCTGCAAGGGATTGAAGCTGAGGTTACCCGTCCTATAGCGGATAAGCTTTTCTGGTCAAACAGCTATACATATATGGAAGCAGTTAATGATAGTACTAACGAAAGACTCAAGAACCGTCCTCGCCATAAAGCAACCTCCCGTCTTTCCTACAATGACAAAGAAGGCTTTAGTGCCAATCTGTGGGCAGATGGCTACAGCGGATATTTCTTTGATACAGGCAGTAGCAAGTCTTTTGTGCTATGGAATGTTGCCTTGTCAAAACAAATTGCTCCAACCAGTAAGATAATGCTGGGCGTTGACAATGTCTTCAATAAAAAAGATGAGGACGCTGCTTTGCTAGGCACCTATATCCATGGCGGCATTCAATTTACATTATAAAAAATAGCTATCACCTCAGGCCGACGGGCTCGGGGTGATAGCCTGTTTGCAAGGAGGGATATCGTGCGTAAGCATCAACATCTGACGAGAGCGGCACTGCTGCTGGCAATTATGCTGATCTTTCAGTCCATTCGATTATTTGTGCCGGTACCGCCATTTGTTTCTATGTTTGTTATTGGCAGTGCCGTTAATGCCTGTCTGCTGCTGGCCGTGGAGCAGGCAAGCTGGAGATTGGCACTCGCCTTGGCCGTAATTGCTCCGGTAATTGCTTATCTTCAGCAAGTCCTCCCTTTGCCAATATTCATCCTGCCTGTAGCTGCCGCTAATAGTGCTTATGTGTTAGGTTATTATCTTGGTAATCGCTTTACTGGATACTGGCCTGCAATCGGAGTGGCCGCAGTGGCAAAAGCAGCTGCAATGTTTGCGATGGTAACCTGGGTAATTAATTGGGTTCAATTACCTGCCAAGCTGGCAACCGCATTATCAATGATGCTGGGCTGGCCACAGTTAATTACCGGACTGGGCGGCGGAATTTTGTGTTTTATTGTACTGAAGAGGCTTAGTGTATGGAAAAGCTAACAACTGCACAATTAGCGGGAGATATCATCGTTGATGACCAGTGCTCCGGCTGTAATGCTTGTCTTGCGGGATGTCCTGTAGCGAAGAAAGGCGGACGTTCCATACAAGCTATTGCCGGTAGTAGAGCTTGCATTAGCTGTGGTGCCTGCTTATCCGCTTGTCCTGCACAAGCAATAGACTACCAGGATGATACGGAGCAGTTTTTTCAGGATCTACAAAAAGGTGTACCGATTTCATTGCTGACAGCACCGGCAGTTCCTCAACATTTTCCTGAATACCTACAGCTTTTTGGACTTCTCAGGCAGTTAGGAGTGCGTTCTTTTCACCGAGTAGGGCTGAGAGCCGATATTACGTTATGGGCTTATGTAGAAGTGCTGCGTAAAAATCCACACAGTGGCTTTATTGCCTCACCTTGTGCGGCAGTTTCCCGTTATATCCACCAGCATATGCCGCTGCTCAGAACACAACTCATGCCAGTATACAGTCCGCTATTATGTACAGCAATTTATTTGAAAAAATACAAAGGACTGAAGGAAAGGCTGGCCTTTTTGTCACCTTGCGTTGCGAAACGGGGCGAAATGCGGGCAACTGCCGAGCCAATGGTCAGCTATAATATTACAATTGCTAAGCTAAAGAACTATTTGGCAGACCACAACATTTCCTTTGCCTCCTATGCTCCGGTGAATTACGCTGATGCCGGTATAGGACGTGGTAAAACATTGGAGAGCTACGGTGGGGTAAGCGAATGCATTAGGCCTCATATTCCTCATGGACACTTTATCAAGATAGCCGGTACGGACCAAGCGTATCCCTATTTAGCCGCTTATGCAGAGCAGGTTAAGAAGGGTGGCAAGCTGCCAACTTTAATTGAAATATATAATTGTGCTAACGGCTGCAATACAGGAACGGGTACAGGCGTAATCCCTGATGGGAATAACCGTATCCTGACTGGTGAACTGCCGGCAGTTATTGCAAAAAGGTCAGACGAGATAGCTAGAAATGCAGCTGCTCAAATTTTGTTTCGGAGGTTTGACCGCAAACTAAATTTGCTGGATTTTATTTCTGCTGAGATTGATTCGAGCAAAATAAATGAGGTGGTACGAATGCAACAGATTTTGCCTATTGAAGATAATGGTACTGTTTTAGATATTACCTATCAGAATATGGTTAACTATCATGGGCGCTCCTATATTGCTGGTGTTGCAATGGCATTTAAGCTTCTGCAGCGTTGCTTAAACAGTTTTGCTGAATCAAATATTGCCTCCCGGGATAAGTTCAGCATTCTCCTGGGAGTGAATGGGCCGGGAATTATTGATGGCCTTGAAATGGCTACCCGTGTAAAATCGCAGGGACGACTGCGTGTTGACCAACAGGCAGTGCAGGATAAAGATGCACCTGATGCAGCAGACGGCAAAGGTGGAAAATATTATTTTGAAGTTACTCACGGTGAGCGAAAAATAATTCTGACGCTAAAGCACGGCTTACTGCCTGCTGAGTTTATTGAACTGGCGTATCAATCTCATACAGGACTGCTTACTGATAGAGATGCACAGCGGCTGCAGCAATTAAAAGAAGAAATTGCAGTTTTTTTGATGGGAACTGCGGCAGAAGATTTGTTTCATGTTTCCTAAAGAAAAAGGCCCGTTTGGTTGCACCAAACAGGCCTTTTTTCTATTCCATATTAAAAACTTTACCGGGATTCATAATCAGGTTAGGATCAAGAGCTTTTTTAATAGCTCGCATCATCTTCAGCTCGATAGGGCTGGCAAATTGCTCTAGCAGATTTACCCGCTTATAGCCTATTCCGTGTTCACCGGAGAGTTTGCCGCCCATTTCATAGACCATTGTGTACAGCTCTTGCTGCAGAGCCGGTAATATTTCATTCCATTTTTCATCACTTAACTGCTCTTTCAGCAGATTGGCGTGAATATTACCATCGGCAGCGTGGCCTGCACAGTGAATAGATACACCATATTTTTGTCCCAGCGAATTAATTTGTTCAATAGCGCTGGGGATTTTGTCCATCGGTACAACTAAGTCTTCCATTGAGAAGATGAGGCTAAGGGCTCGGTCTGCCTCTGCAAAAACCTTCCGTGCTTTCCAGATTTTTGCCGGGTCTGCTACCAATACACTCAGAGCACCGTTTTCGGTACACATCTCATCAATAATCACAGCCTGATCATCAAGAAGATCTTCGTTATCGCCTTCGACCTGAATAATAATATAATAGCCATTGTCGCTATGGGGCAGTTTTTCGTTGAGGAATTTCTCACACGATTTAATTGCTGCATTATCCATAAACTCAACAGAAGTAGGAGTAATGCCTGCAGCCATCAGCTTGGGAACAATACCGATAGCAGTGGTTAAATCCGGGAAAATAGCGAGTAAATCAATTACGCCTTTAGGCAGTGGAACAAGCTTTAGGATGGCTTTCGTAACAACACCCAGTGTCCCCTCAGAGCCAATCACCAGCTGGGTAAGGTTATAGCCGGAAGAATCTTTTTTGGTTTTTCCGCCCAAATCTACAATATCACCTTCAGCAGTAACCAGTTCAACTCCGTTAACTTGCTGGCGGGTGGTGCCATATTTGATTGCTTTATTGCCGCCGGCATTAGTAGCAACATTGCCGCCGATGAAAGAACTGTCGCCGCTGCAGGGATCGCCTGCATAGAGGAAGCCTTTTTCCCGTGCTGCCTGCTGTACTGCTTCTGTAGTAGCGCCGGGTTCTACTGTCATGAACATGTTTTCCGTATCGATTTCAAGAATTTTATCCATTCTCTCTAACGAAAGGACGATACCGCCTTTAAAAGGTACTGCACCACTTGCCAGACCAGTGCCGGCTCCACGGGGAACGATGGGAATGTGTTCGCGATTCGCCAGTTTAATAACTTGGGAAATTTCTTGTGCCGAGGCAGGAAGCAAAACGACTTCCGGCATCTTTACATACTTAGGATCGGTCACTTCATCATGGGAATACTTATCCATTTTGTCAGCATCTGTCAGTACGTACTTTTCACCGATGATGGTCTGCAATTCTTTGATAATCACGTCTGTTACCGGGTTGTACTTTGCCAAGCTAATACCCTCCCTATGTAAGTGGTATGGTGGTCTTACCGGATCTATTCTCCTAAATTATATACCTCTAAGTGCTTAGTTGTCTATTTAGTTCGATAATTCACATTCGTTTTTGATGGAATTTTTCTTCCATATTTTTCATATGGTAAGGTAGGTTTATATATCAAATTTATTGTGGCGGTGACAATCCATGACAATTCCTACTATTGCTGCTGTTGGAACTGCTGTGCCGGGAAACCCGGTAGGCCAGGATGACATACGCAATTTTGCGGCAGCCTTATTTCGCGAAGGCCTGCCTCACCTGGAGCGATTAATGCCTGTTTTTGAGAATGCTTCCATTGAGAAGAGGTATCTGGCGCAGCCCCTTGAATGGTATCGAATGCAGCATACTTTTTCTGAAGCCAATACTTTATATGAGCAGATTGCGTTTGATTTGTCTGAAAAGGCTGCGCTTGCTGCACTTAGCAAGGCTGACATTAATCCAGGAGACATTGGCGCGGTGCTGTTCGTTTCTTCGACTGGTATTGCTACCCCGACTTTGGATAGCAAGCTGATCCAAAGATTAGGCCTGTCTGCTCATACAAAGCGGCTGCCCTTATGGGGGTTAGGCTGCGCAGGTGGGGTAACCGGCCTCGCTAGAGCAGCCGAGTTGGTGACTACCACACAAAAACCGGTATTACTTGTTGCAGTTGAATTATGCAGTCTTACTTTTCAAAGGAATGATTTTTCTAAATCTAATCTTGTTGGTTCCAGTATCTTTGGTGATGGAGCAGCAGCGGTTGTTTTAGTTCCTAAGCAGCAAGGACCGGCAGTGCTAGGCAGCTACAGCACCCTCTTTCCCGATACGGAAGATATTATGGGCTGGGACATGTCTGATACGGGGCTAAAGGTTCGTTTCTCACGGGATATACCAGCTATTGTCAGGGAGCATTTACCCGATCTGCTCAAACAAGCTTGCACGCAATGGGGGATCGATCAAAGTCAGCTGAGCCATTTTGTTGCACATCCGGGAGGCGCCAAGGTATTAGCTGCCTACAGCGACAGTCTGGGACTGGCGGCTGAGAAATTGTCGGGTGCTTATCAGGTACTGCGTGACTATGGCAACATGTCCAGCGCATCCGTATTGTTTGTGCTAGACAAATTTATGTCTGAAACTTTGCCGACTGGTGAATATGGTGTAATGCTAGCTTTAGGCCCGGGTTTTAGCGCCGAGCAGGTATTATTTCAATGGTAGAAGCGCTGATAGGCAGTGTTGCAGCAATTCTCGTTGTGCAGCGCCTTGTTGAGCTGGCGCTGGCCAGGCGGAACAGGCAGTGGGTTGTTGCATTGGGGGCAAAAGAGTATGGGGCCAGACATTATCCGCTGTTTTTTTTGCTTCATGGAGCCTGGATGGCAGGGTGGATAACAGAAGCACTAGCCGGCGTGCCGGAGCTTAGCGGTTGGTGGTCTGTATGGCTAGTTCTCTTTGGTGTCGCTCAGTCTTTACGGTATTGGTGCATCTATAGCCTGGGATACTATTGGAATACCCGCATTTTGGTTGTACCTGGCGCGACTGCCATACGGAAAGGACCTTACCGGTATCTGCCCCATCCTAATTACGTAGCAGTGGCTCTGGAATTAGCTGCAGTTCCCTTGTTATTCGGCTGTTGGATAACGGCTGCTGTAGCGACTCTTGCGAATGGAGTATTGCTGATAGCAGTGCGTATACCTCAGGAAGAAGCTGCTTTAAAATTACTGCGTTAACACTTAGTAAATAAGTCCATAATGCCCTCCTTTTGCAATAGAGTGTGCAAAAGGAGGGCATTTCTATTGCTGCAGTGAGACTATTTTTTCAGGCCTCTAACCCACGCATCATTTTCATAACCTCTGCTTTCCCAAAAGCCAATATGCGGTTCACTGATTAATTCAATTGCATTAAGCCACTTGACACCTTTATAGGCGTACATTTGCGGCACAAGCAGCCGGGCTGGGCCGCCGAGGTCGGAGGGAATAGGCTGGCCATCCATTAAAACCGCAATCATAACGTCTGATGACTGTGCTTGATCCAGACTTAAGGCACTAGTATATACGCCGTCGCCAGAATAAAATTTAACATATTTTGCTGCTGCCTGCACTCCAGCGAGGTTCAGTAGCTGGGCAAGCGCGATACCCTCATAGGTAACGTTATATACTGACCAGCCAGTAATGCAATGGAAGTTGCTGACTTGGACCACTCGGGGCAGATCAAGAAAGCCTTTCCAGGTTGTACTCATTGGGTTATCCACTAAACCGGATAATGTAAATTTCCAAGTCTCAGAGTCGGCGCAGGGAATGGGTGTTACGGTGAAGACTTCGAAGTTTCCCTTGTAGCCGCCCCCGACTGGGGGCAGAGACCCCAGAGAGGGAGACGGCTGAGGCACCATCTTGTTACAATCCTTATATTTTTTGTTTGTTTCAGACCAGTCAGTGCTAGTTGACAGGCCAAACAGCCACTTAGTTAGTCCGCCACCGCCAACCAATGCGCCAACCGCGGCGGACCAGCGGATAAAAGACCGCCTACTAGTCTGAAGGCTATGGCCGTTTGTGACGGCAGTCTTGTCGGCTGTGCTACAGTGCTGCTGACTGTACAAACTAGTTGCTATATGGTAAAGACCGGACGATATGCCAAAGACAGCAGCCCACCGATGTAAGGTGAGTGTGCCAACACCGGCAAGGATATATAGATCGATGGCAAAAAACAATAAAAGGCCTGTAAAAGATAATGCGACACTTATTACTAGCCACCCAACCGTAATGCCTTGCAAGCGTATGTTACCGGCGAGGCTTTCGCGCGCGTTAGCTATAGCCCGGACATACACGACTACTGTAAGCATAAAGAACAAGCCTATGACAACATGTAAACTATTTAGGTAAGTTCGCAAGAAGGCAAACTCCTCCCGGAACAATTGGCTGTGTAATACCAGACCTGTGAGTGCCAATAATAATGCGATAACAGCATGATAGGTGTGTAACTTACCTGTTAGGCCATTCATAAAAAAAGCCTCCCGCTGAATATTATCGTGCTAATACCTTCGCCTTACGCTGATCTAATCCTGCTAGGAAAGTAAAGCATTAACTCCTGGTTTTGGCAGTTATAAACGGCTGCATATTTTTGCAGTTGTTGACATTGACTGCAAAAGTATACTATTAGCTGATGAAGCGTATTACTGCTCAACTTATCGACTAAAGCTTGTGCTGCAGTGAGACAAGCTTTGGTATGTTCTTGTTTTTCTTCGCAGTAATCTCTAGATTATTTGCATAAAAATTAAGACAAATGACCTAGAATAACCGGACTTTTGTCAAAATGAAATTTGGCAGGTATTGTCGAATATTATCTTATAAGAAAGAATTTACAGCAATTATATTTTAACTTTATGAATCGGACACGATGAGTAAATCAAGGAGGAGAGCATATGGGTATCCGTTTAGCATGCGCAACAAGCGCCCGCGCAATTCCAAAAGTGGAGGCGTTACCGATGCAGGAACCAAGTGCTTGTGTTGTACGAAAGGCAACACCGGTCGAGTGCGTTCAATATGGGATTGATGTGGATAAGGCCCGGTTTATGAAGCCTGCCGAGCTAACGAACGGAGATTTAGTCTATTTGCTGGATAACGGTATTCCGAGTGAAACAATTTTTCGAGTCTATGGAATTTCAATAAAAAGCTGCAGCTAATAGAAATAAAAGCCGCAAGGTCTGAGATGAATCGGACCTTGCGGCTTTTTTTATGGGATATTGGAGCTAGAAGGGACAAATTATTACAGCTGTATTGACAAATGAGTAAGCACAATGGATAATTTACATATAATTGAAAAAGTTGGTATAGGTGCCGTAGGGCTTAATAGGGAAGTCCGGNNGCGCGGTCCCGCCACTGTAATGGGGAGTAGACCCACTTGATGCCACTGGGATTTTTATCTTGGGAAGGCTTGGGCGAATGATGATCCGGAGCCAGGAGAACTGCCTATATGTCAATCACCGTTTGACCCGCGAGCGATGGGGAGGGGATTAGATGATAGGTGTTATTTTATGCCTATCTTACTCTTCTGAAGTTCGTTCAGAAGAGTTTTTTATTTTGAAAGGCAGGTAGTGGAAGTGAGAAAGATGAACCGAACAACTAATCGGAATGCGTGGCTGTGTGCCATGTTGGTAACAGGTGCAGTGCTGTTACAGAATCCAGGAACAGCCTTTGCTGCTGAAGAACCGGAAGAGTTTGCGCTTGACTAGGTAGTAGTGACGGCGAACCGGGTACCCACTAAAGTAGCAGAGTCGGCGGCAAATGTGAGTGTCATTACCAGATCACAGATTGAAAAAGGAAATTATCAAAGTTTGGGACAATTGTTGAGGCAAACAAATGGTGTAGAGGTTGCATCATATGGCTATTCAGGTGCGCAAAACTTTGTTCGTTTAAACGGTGACGATCGTGTAGTAATTATGATTGATGGCCGTCGCATGAATATAGAAAAGGGAGCGGGATCCGGTCGCGCTGGTTATGACTTAAACAATTTTCCTACCTTATCAAATATAGAACGAATTGAAATTGTCAAGGGTGCAGCTTCTGCGTTATATGGATCAGATGCTGTTGGCGGCGTTATTAACATTATTACTCGTGCGGGAGGAGAAGATCTAACTACTTTAGATTTTAGCGCTGGTTCGTGGGGGGCACGTAATTACGAGTTAACCCAACAGGGGAAAGAGAAAGACTGGAGGTGGTTTTTGTCTGCTGGCCGACAAAAACAAGATCATTTTTCCTACCAGGAATTTCAAAATGGTTATACAAAAGATATGCCCAACAGTAATTATCAAAAAGACAATTTTACTTTTCGGCTAGATAAAGAAATTGATGCTGATCGATCATTGACACTAAACGTTGAACATTCTGCTGATAATAGCGGACAACCTGGTATGCCACCTGGATTTCAAAGTTCGTATGGAAATCCACAGCATTTTCCAACTGATAGAAAAACTAATCTTACTAATAATTGGGCAATGACTTATAATTTCAATACACAATTAGAAAATTCAGGTTATTTAAGGATATATGAAAACTATTATACTTCAACCTTTCATTCGTTGAGTAGTGGTGGCTCTTACAGTAATAAAACGCAGGGGATTGATTGGCAAAATGCCTGGAGGCTGGATGAGAATAATTTGTTAGTTGCCGGTGTTGAATGGCGTGATGCTACTGTAGATAATCCAGGGACTTATGTGAATCGTAGTGTAAATAATAAGGCGCTTTATCTTGAAGATAGAATGGTTTTAAGCGAAAAATGGACTTTTACACCAGGTATTCGATATGATAGGCACAATATGTTTGGCAATAAAACTACACCTAGGGCATCTGTAAACTATAAAATAGATAATACCACAAATACGTATGTTTCCTGGGGGAAGGTATTCAATGCACCAAATGCTGATGATTTATTTACTCCAGCATCTAGTTGGGGTGGAATAAGCTTCGGCGGAAATCCCAACCTGAAGCCTGAAACAGGTGATACCATAACTATCGGTATCAATAAAAAGGTGGATGAGAAAACGCAGTTAACTGTTAGTTACTTCCAGAGTCAGCTGAAAGATGCTATTCGCTGGGATGACGGTGCTAATAATTATGTAGCGTCAAACATTGACAAACAGCGAAAAGAAGGTGGAGAGATTGAGCTTAGAACGGTACTTTCTTCTCGCTGGAGTGTTAGCGGTGCCTACTCTTACTTAAAAGTAGAAAACAAATTAGGCGTGAACAGTACCTACATTTTAGATCCTTATAGCAAGCCGAATGGATATAGAATTGCAGCTGACTATTCAGATGGAAAATTGGATTTTAATCTAACAGGTCGTGGTGCTTCTGGTCGTAGCTTAACTGCATATACTTCGTCTGGTTATTGGGTATGGGATACAGCAATAAACTATAAACTGGATAAAAATACTCGAGCGTATTTTAATGTAAACAATATTACCAATGAAGATTATGAAATTAATGGCTCTTTGGCAAGCAGTGGTGGACCGGGTGGATTCCCAATGCCTAGCCGTAATTATCGGGTAGGTGTAAAATATTCATTCTAATCTCATTTACGCAGGCTGCGAAGCACACGCTTTGCAGCTTCTTTTTTGTCATTTTGTGTCACGGGGACGGTTCCTTTGACACAATGTCAGGCCTATGCTAAAATGAAAGCAGGGTGGAGTTGTACGCTGATCTCATGCTGCGATTACGCCTTTTGTGAGACGAGGATTAAATAAGGAGGAAATCATGAAGCTATTTAACTTGCGCATTTTGCTGGTATTAAGTTTTCTAGTGGCATTCGGATCAGTAGGAGCTGTTTGGGCAGAGCCTGCTAGTGAAACACCTGCAGTCAATTTGACAACAGAACAATGGACAGGGCATAGTTTCACATTTCTTGCTTTGCCTGCTGACAGGCAAGCTGCCGGATACGAGATTTTTCCTGTAGATAAAGCCAATAAAGGCTTCACAGGAGATCGCTCTGTACGTATTCCGTATGCTCAGCATGCCGGAAAAAAAGTAACCGTTACCGAAGTAATCCCTTATCCTGCAGGACCTAATCTGCAAGAATTTATGGTTTATATGAAAGTTGATGAAACGGGTGAAAAGCTGGTTGGCCGTACGATGCGAGGCCAATTGGAAGGTCTGGTACTAACAGCTGACTTAACAAATGCAAGACAGCAATTTTTAGGTAAGACAATATACCCTAAGTATAGAGAACTGGCAGGCTTGTATACACCAGGTTCAGAAGAAATTCCTAAATCGGTTACTACTTCTATTGGTGGAGCAGCTACTGTTGTTGACGTCTATGCAGGCAATCAATCAGATGAGCCGATCTGGCTAGTTGTTTCCGTTAATGGTGAAAAGGCCATCTTGCCAATTGCCTATAGCTGGACTAATATTCCTGCTTCTTCCTGGACAGAAACGGCTCCGTGGCAAGAAGCCCTGTTTACAGAAGATCCACGACCAAGTCTAGGCTGGTCTCACACTCTGTGGTACCAAATTGAGAATGGCAACGTAGAAGAAGGAATGACCAAAGCGCAAGTGCTTCTTAGCTGGGGTAAACCAGTACACAAAATAGAAGATGGTGCAGCTTGGATCTATGACAATAAGAAACTCAACTTTAATGGCGATATTTTGCAATCCATCGAGCTTTTAACAGATGGAGCAACTCAATAACCGTCCTCGTGACAGATAACAGGCCTATTTCTGATTTAGCAGAAGGCCTGTTTTTTCTTTGCCGGGAGGAAAGGGAGAATGCCTGACAGGTTCTGATATTTACTTAGAGCGCAGGGAGAAGGGTGGATTGGGTCGAATATTCTTACTAATCGTAAAGGTTAGGTATAATTTAACAAGTGGAGGCGGTCAAATGCTTAACAACCATTCTTTGGCAGATTACTGGGCCCATGTTGTCGTTGATGAGGCTCATATTATCCGGTTTGCCAACGACAGGGCGGCAGGGTTGTTAGCGAACCAGGCTGTGGACGGCAAAAATGTGAAGACGATACTTCCGTGGTTGCGCCTTGATTGGTTTGTTGACAAGGCTATTCATAAAGTCGGTAAAGCCTCCTTAGTGGATAAGTACCTGTTGGATATTATTCCCTGCGTTGAGCCGACTGGATGGTTTGATGTATTCTTCCGGAAGCTTGATGAATATGATAACCCTCATCATCTTTGGTGCGAAGTTGCTGATTCGATTATTGGAGTACAGAAGTTTATTGATACATCCTATGACGGCATGGTGGTTGCAGACGGCGAGGGGAGAGTGCTGGCAGTCAATCAGGCCTTTCTTCACATTTGTGGTTTAGGAAGGAATGTTATCATTGGAAAGCATTTCAAAGAACTGGTCGAAGAGGGCCTAATTCCTCAGTCTTGTACCCTGCAGGCACTAGCGCAGCAGGAAGTCAGCAGCGCCGTAGTTAAGTATCCCTATGGTACAGAGGCAGTAGTCACTGCTACCCCCCTATGTGACGGTCTGGGGAGAATTGTCAGGGTTCTATCTAATGTCCGGGATATCTCAGAACTCAATATGCTTCATGAGAAGTTGAAAAGTGCGGAAGCATTAGCTCACGGATTTCAGCGCGAACTAAAAGCTATGCAGACGGCCAAGCTGGATGTCAATATGCGACTGGCGCGCAGCCGGATTATGGAAAATCTGTATGAATTAGTCATTAAGGTGGCTGGCACCGACTTGCAGCTGTTGATTACCGGAGAATCAGGAGTCGGTAAGACTGCTTTGGCCAAATTTGTCCATACGATCAGCGAACGCAGCGCCACAGGCAATTTTATTCATGTTAACTGCAGCGCCATTCCGGATACATTATTGGAATCAGAGTTGTTCGGCCATGAAGAAGGAGCTTTCACGGGAGCAAAAAAAACCAGAGTGGGCCTTTTTGAACTGGCCAATAAAGGGACGATCTTTTTGGATGAAATAGGTGATATGCCATTGCCGCTGCAAGCAAAGATTTTAAATGTACTGCAGGAAGGCAAGTTTTATCGCGTCGGAGGCAGCCGGGAAATTTTTGTCGATGTGCGGGTCATTGCCGCTACCAACATGGACCTGGGACAATTGATTGAAAGAGGTCTGTTCCGGCAAGACTTATATTACCGGTTGAATGTTATTCCTGTGCGTATTCCGGCGTTGCGGGAGCGAAGAGAAGATATCCGGCCACTGGTAGCTCATTATCTTACCGTATGCAATACCCGGCACAGGCGGACCAAGACGATGTCACCGGAAGTAATGGAGACGTTGTGCGCGTATTGCTGGCCCGGTAATATTCGGGAATTGATGAATTTAATTGAAGGCTTGATCGTTGTTGTTGATGAACCAAGCATTGAACTCAGGCATTTGCCTGGAAAATTTATGGAATCAGTCAATAAGGACCCTACCGCAAGCGGTTTAACCAGGCCGTGCGGCGGATCTATTCAGCAGGACGCTGCGCTTGTGGGCAGCCTGTGGAAGCCTCATACCCACTTGAAGCAATTGGTGGAAAAGCTGGAGGGTCAAATTATTGAGGAAGCGATCGGCAACTGCAATTCTTTGAAAGAAGCAGCGCAGAATCTGGGTGTTGATGTGACGACCATTATTCGCAAGCGCAAACGGAAATAAGCGAAACGAAAAAAAGCCTGAACAGCAAAGCAGTATTTGCTGTTCAGGCTTTTTTAGGATACGGAAGAATTCGTCCCGTGTATCTTTTATACGATGAAGGGGAACAGGGTGACCAGGATAACCATCAGTAAGGCTACTGTCGTTTTTAATATAGTGAGTGCAAAAATGTCGGCATAGGATTGTCTATGGGTTAAGCCGCAGATAGCCAGAACGGTGATGACTGCGCCGTTATGAGGCAGGGTATCCATACCGCCGGCAGCCAGAGAGGCGATGCGGTGCAGTACTTCCGGGTTGACACCGGCTCTTACGCCCCATTCGAGGTAGGTCTTGCCCATCAGTTCCATAGCGATGCCGAGACCTCCCGAGGCCGAGCCGGTGACACCGGCGATGACATTAACCATGATGGCTTCCGACAGCAGCGGACTGTCGCCGATATGAATGGTCATGAGGAAGGCGGAAACGCTCTTGAAGCCGTCCAGCATGGCAATAACGTTGCCATAACCTACTTCCGAGGCAGTATTCATAACAGCCAGCAGGGAACCCAGGATAGCGACCTGCGAAGTTTTGCCAAAGCCGCCTACCCGTTGAAATTTTCCGTAGTTCATGAGTACGCAGGCAGTAATGGCAAGTGTGAGGGCAACGATTAAGGCCCAGATGCTTGTTACGCTTTTGAGGGTTGCACCGGTGGCTACGCCCTTCATAATTGCAGGGTCCCAGGTCGCAATCCATTTGGTAAAGACGAAGTTGCCGACTAGCACGATGAGCAGCGGCAGAACGGCGATCAAGCCGCTGGGCAGCTCGTCGTCCCTAAGTGCGTTACGCGGGTCAGGTTCATTGGTATGGCCTTCGCCATACCCTTCACCGGCGGCAACCAGTTTTTTGCGCCGCCATTCCATGTAGCTGACGCCGCCGGCATAGAGCAGAACGGCGGCAATCATTCCGGTCATAGGGGCAGCATAGCCGGTTGTGCCGAAATACATGGTGGGAATGAGGTTTTGGATCTGAGGTGTGCCGGGCAGGGCATCCATGGCCAGGCCAAAGGCACCAAAGGCAATACAGGCGGGAATAAGGCGTTTCGGATAATTGGCTTCCCGGAACAGCGCTGCTGCCAGTGGATAGAGGGCAAAGGAAATGACATGAGTGCTGACACCGCCATAACAGAGTACAATGCCGGAGGTGATGATGGACATGACAGCCCGTTCCTTGCCAAGTGTCCTAACGATCATGATTGCAATTTTTCTGGCCGAACCGGAGTCTTCCATTACTTTACCCAAAACGGCACCGAGCATGAATAAGGGGAAAAAGTTCTTAACAAAGGCGACCGTCTTGGGCATAAAAACTTCGGTATAAGTTGGCAGGAGCGGCAGACCGGACAGAACACCGGCCAGCAAGGCGAATACCGGCGCAAATAAGATGACTGAGAAACCGCGATAAGCAAAGAACATCAGTAAGCCCAGACTTAAAAATATGGCCAATACTTCCATAAATGCAATTCCCCCACTTATTTAAAATTCAGATTAACCTGCATTTTTTATTGCGGCGGGAGGGCAGCCCCGCCGCAGCTCTTGTGGTCCGGCCTTAGCCGGGTGCACTTATTTGCCGGTGAATTTGGCCGGCCGTTTTTCTACAAAGGCGTTCATCCCTTCTTTTTGGTCGGCTGTTGCAAAGCAAAGTCCGAAGACTTCGGCCTCGTAGGCTTGACCGGATTCAAGGTCCATGTCCAGCCCTTCATTCACAGCCGCTTTGCAAAGCTGAACAGCTACCGGACTGCGGGAGATAATCTTTGCTGCCAGTGCTTTGGCTGCCGTTAGTAATTCGCTGTCCGGCACTACTTTGTTGACTAAGCCGATTCGATAGGCTTCAGCAGCATCAATTTGGTCGCCTGTGAACAGTAGCTCTTTGGCGCGTCCCTTTCCTACCAGACGGGGCAGACGCTGCGTGCCGGCAAAGGCAGCTACCACTCCCAGCAGTACCTCCGGCTGGCCGAACTTGGCTTTTTCCGAGGCAATGCGAATATCACAGCTCATGGCCAGCTCGCAGCCACCGCCCAGCGCATAGCCATTTACAGCGGCAATGACCGGCTGCGGCAAATTCTCAATGGCATTGAAGGTAGCCTGGCTGAATTTGCTCCAGGAGCGCCCTTCCAGCGCCGATAAGGTCCGCATTTCACTGATGTCCGCCCCGGCGACAAAGGATTTTTCACCGGCGCCGGTGATGATGAGCACCGCTACTTCCGGATCAGTGGCGATTTTCCCCACCACCTGGCTGATTTCTGTCATAGTTTCTCTATTTAAGGCATTCAGCACTTTGGGACGATTGATAGTAAGGAGGCCAATGGAGCCTTCTTTTTCAAACAGCAAATTGCGATAAGTCATTTTCGTTCTTCCTCATGCGATAGTTCCCGCGGTGCGGCTGCGGGCGGTTTTTTCATGACCATAACTACTGCTTTTCCGTCAATGACTACTTCATTGCGCTGGTTGGTGATGATGGTTTTCAGCGTCAGTCTTTGTTTGGCATCTTGCTTTTCCAGGACTTCGCCATAGGCGGTGATGGTGTCGCCAATCCGCACCGGCCGCACAAATTTCACTTCCTGCGACAGATATAGGGCGTTAATGCCGGGCAGGCAAGTGCCGACCAAGGTAGAAATGAAAGAAGCTGTCAGCATGCCGTGGGCAATGCGTTCGCCGAACATGGTAGTTTTGGCATATTCGCTGTTGAGGTGGATCGGGTTGAAATCGCCGATGGTGCCGGCAAAATTGATAATATCGGCTTCGGTAATCGTCTTGGTGACAGAAGCTGTTTCGCCAACTTCAATTTCTCCGTAAGGACGTTCAATAACCAGGGAATTGTGTATAGGCATGATAATCCTCCTTTACTGTTATCTCAGGATATGTCCGGCAATAACTACCCGCTGAATTTGATTGGTCCCTTCATAAATCTGGGTAATTTTGGCGTCTCTGAGCATCCGTTCGGCAGGATATTCGCGGGAATAGCCATAGCCCCCCATGATCTGCACGGCATCAAGCGCTACTTTTATCGCCACATCGGAGGCAAAAGTTTTGGCCATAGCTGCTTCCTTGCCATAAGGCCGGCCAGCATCTTTCAGTGCAGCTGCGTGATAAACCAACTGGCGGGCCGCTTCAATTTCGATGGCCATGTCAGCCAGCATGAACGATACGGCCTGTTGTGCAGCAATGGGCTTACCGAATTGTTCGCGCACTTTGGCATATTGAAGTGCTTCTTCGTAAGCGCCCTGGGCAATACCTACCGCCTGAGCGCCAATGCCGATGCGGGCGCCGTCCAGGACGACCATGGCAATCTTGAAGCCTTCGCCGATTTTACCGAGGAGGTTTTCTTTGGGAATACGGCAGTTTTCAAAAATAAGTTCCGTAGTCGAAGAGGCGCGAATGCCCATTTTTTCTTCTTTTTTACCGATGACAAAGCCAGGAGTGCCTTTTTCCACGATAAAGCCAGTAATGCCTTTCACGCCCTTCGTGCGGTCGGTTGAAGCGAAGACCACATAGGTTTCGGCAGCGCCGCCGTTGGTGATGAAGCATTTTGTACCGTTTAAGACATAGCTGTCGCCGTCTAGTACAGCTGTGGTGGTTACACGGGAGGCATCCGAACCGGCACCCGGCTCGGTCAGCGCGAAGGCTCCCAACTTTTTGCCCTTCGCCAGAGCGGGAATGTATTTTTGTTTTTGCTCTTCCGTGCCGAACAGCAGGATGGGCATAGTGCCAGCCGAGGTATGAACGGCCAGGATAGCACCGGTTGCGGCACAGGCTTTGGAGACTTCCTCAATAGTCAGCATATAACTGAGGGTGTCTAGTTCGGTGCCCTCATAGGCATCGGGAACGGGGATGCCCATCAGTCCCAGGGCGGCCATCTTTTGAATGCTGTCCCAAGGAAATTCTTCCGTATGATCGTAGTAGGCTGCTTTGGGGGCGATTTCCTTTTTCACGAATTCCTGTACCATTTTTTGCAGATCTTGCTGTTCGTCCGTGAGTAGTGCCATTTGTATCGACTCCTTTACATTGTTTGTTTTAGGCTTTGGCCAGTATTTCCGACTTAATATTCATGAGCTCAACCGCAAAGATGCGGCTATCCATCAGTTTTAGCTTAGGAGAGACTTTAACGGGGNNACTCGACTTGCGCCAATACATCTTTTTCCAGGTCCACGCCAGGTGCAATCTCGGTGAGTACGAGACCGTCTTTGGTCAGCTCGAATACGGCCCGTTCGGTGATGTACAGTACGGCTTGACCGGCTTCCTGAGCATAAGCGCCGCTGAAGGTGATTTGTTCTACTTTCTTAATGAATTTTTTGCTTTTACCTTCCTTGATGATGCGCAATTTGCCGTCTTCCACGGCGACATCCAGGCCGCCGGCCGTTAACGTACCGCAGAATACCACCTTTTTGGCATTTTGCGTAATGTTGACAAAGCCGCCGCAGCCGGCTACGAGGGAACCGAATTTGCTGACATTGATATTGCCTGCCTCATCGGCCTGAGCCAGCCCGAGATAGGCGAGGTCCAGGCGGCCGCCGTCATAAAAATCAAACATATTGGGATGCTCCAAAATTGCCAGGGGATTGAAGGAAGAGCCAAAATTCGGTCCGCCGGCAGGTACCCCGCCCAGGGGGCCTGATTCCACGGTCAGGGTGATTTCATCAATCAATCCCTCTTCATTGGCTACGGCTGCCACTCCGTCCGGCATACCGACGCCCAGATTGAGCACAACATCGGGGCGCAGCTCGAAGGCGCAGCGGCGGGCGATGACCTTACGTTCGCTCATTTCCATGGCCGGCATGCTGCCCATCGGTCGGCGTACTTCTCCGCACAGCGAGGGATCATACGCGACGGCGTTGGTCTGCCAGTGATACTCGGGCCTGGCGATTACCAAGGCATCGACCAGGACACCAGGCACTTTAACCTGCTGCGGCGGCAGGCTGCCTTTGGCTGCAATGCGTTCCACCTGAGCAATGACGATGCCGCCCTGTTGTTTGGTAGCCAGAGCCAGATGATAAGCTTCCAGGAGTACCGCTTCTTTTTCCATGGTGATGTTGCCTAATTCGTCGGCAGTAGTGCCCCGGATGAAAGCGATATTAATTTTTTGTGGCAAATAGTGGAGATATTCTTTGCCTTCAATCGTAATAACCTTTACCAGATCTTCCGTGGTGCGGGGATTGAGCTTGCCCCCTTCGACCCGTGGGTCGGCAAAGGTTTTAAGTCCAACGGGAGTAATGACGCCGGGCTTTTGGCCAGCCATATTTCGATACANNAGAATGACTCCCTGCGGCAGTGCATAAGCTTCAATGGCGTTTTCCGCGATAAGCTTTCCCAGCTTTGGCGCCAGATTGTAATGACTGCCGACAACTCGCTTGAGCAAGCCTGCATGGGCATAGCGGTTAGCACATTTATCCTTGCCGTCGCCGTTGCCTGCCGCGTACAGCAGGGTGATATCCCGGGGCTCGCTTGTTGCCAAGAAGCGTTGTTCCAGCATAATGCTCAATTCCTCGGGATGGGAAAAGCCGACAAAGGCCTGCACCGCCAGGGTATCGCCTGATTTGACCAGCTTAACTGCTTCCTCTGATAAAAGGATTGGCTTTTTCATAATCGTCCCTCCTGGGTTCCTCTGATTTGCTGTGATCTAACTGCTGCCTTTTTTACTCGTCAATTGTTGTTGCAAGAGTCATGCCGAAAATTCAGTTTTGTGAAAAAAATAACAACAAGCCAGTATCTATAAGGGGAAAACTATTTTGCAAATAAAAAAAGACCGCTCCCAGGCGGAGAGGTATTGCGTGAAGCTGCCAATGGATTTGCAGTTTTGCATTGGCAAATTTGCAAGTGGCAGAGCTGCAAGCTCTCTTGCTGCCAGGAGGACGGTTAATGTCATGGGGACGGTTCCTTTGACACAAATATTTGAGCCATGCTACAATGAAACAGGGTGATAGCAGTGGCCAGACAGGCAAGAAGTAAAAGCACTACCGGTATCTATCATGTTATGCTGCGTGGTAATGAGCGCAGGCCGGTTTTTATCGATGATGAAGACAAACATAGATTTACAGAAATTATCTTACAGAAAAAACAAAGCTCTTCCTGTCGTCTATATGCCTTTTGTATTCTGGATAATCATGTTCATCTGGTTTTCCAGGAAGTTGATCAGCCACTAGAGACACTTATGAAGCGGATCGGTGTTACTTATGCCGCTTATTTTAATAAGAAATACGGCCGTATTGGGCATGTGTTTCAAGATCGTTTTCGCAGTGAAGCAATAGAAGATGAGTCCTATTTGCTCAGTGCTATCCGGTATGTACATAACAACCCTGTGAAGCTGGAAGGCGAATTTACAATCAATTATCCCTGGAGCAGTTACCCTTGGTATATGGGCAATAAGCAAGATACTGCTTTGCTGCCGGAAATGATAGAAACCTTAAACCTGTTTTCGCCAAATCAGCAAAGAGCACTCCAACTTTTTAGTGAATTTCATTTGCAAGAAGAACCACATCAATTTCTAGAGGTGGCTGCAACCAAAAGCGCAAGCGAAACCCCAGAAGATCTTATTGCGGAGTTTCTCCGTAGCCGGCAATGGACAGTTGAAGATCTCTGTAAAAAAGAGAATTTGATCGTAACGGCTGATTTAATACGTGTTTTGCTTACGCATGGCGGTATATCTGGCAGGCAGATTGCGCAATTGACAGGAATTAACCGGGAGAAAGTGCGAAGGATAGCTGTGTCAGTGGAACCGTCCCCATGACAGAGTGAAATGGATAAACAAGAAGTGGCCTATAGAGGGCCACTTCTTGTTCGCTGAATCCTTATGTATTGTCAAATTATTCAAAATATGCTTAGATATAGTAGTATTAACCGGACTAGAGGAGGCGTATCCGATTCACTTGAAGAAGCTTATTCAGCCCTTACCCTATAAGGACCACGCCTATGAAGAAATAAAAAAGGCCATTATTGCTCATGACATTCTGGAAGGCAGCTTGCTGTCTGAGCGGGCCTTGAGTGAGCAGCTGGGAATCAGCCGGACTCCGCTGCGGGAAGCAATCCACCGTTTGGAGGTAGAGGGCTGGGTCACAGCCCTGCCGAGAAAAGGGGTTGCTGTTGCTACGATTCATGCACAGGATGTTCATGATGTTATGCAAATCCGTAAAGTTAATGAACAATTGGTGCTTGAACTGATTACACCTGTAATTACTATAGAGCAGCTAGCCGTTCTTAGACAGCAGTTTATTCCGCCGGAACCTCTTGATGACGAAAGCATCCAGCCTTTTGTTGGCGGAGATAAAGTACACATTCAGCTTGCCGAGCTTTGCGGCAACCGCAGGCTGCTGCAGTTATTGCAAAATTTAAGCGCTCAAATGCAGTGGTTTGGTTATTGGGCACTTAAAGTGAATGGCCGTGCTCAGGAGGTTGTCCATGAGCACGGCCAGATACTGGACGCTATTGAAGAAAGAGATATTAGATCGGCCCAGAGGCTTGCATCCGTTCATTTGGATCACACAGAAACGGCTTTGCTGCAAGGCCTGAAGCTGCGCGATCATGAAGCAACAGAATTAGTGTAGCTTCTCCTCAACCCTGCTTCTGATGAGGTCAATTCCTTCTTTTGCTAAAACAGCACTAAGTCTCTGTCCCGGGGCGCCCAGTTCTTTATAAGTCTGCAAAATGGCATCAAGATAAGTGGTCAGCTTCTCTTCAGCGATGAATTTTGTCAGCAGCGCCCCTTCATTGCAGTAACGGCCGCCTTTACCGCCCACAAAAATGTGATAGCCTGTTTGGCCAGTTTTGAGCGCCTTCTTGGGACAAAGGCGAGTACAGACGCCGCAGGATAAGCACTTTTCGTAATCAATACTTAAAGCTTTGTTTTCCAATTTCATTGCTTTTGCCGGACAGCGGCGGACGCAGGCACCACAGCTGACACAACGGTTTTGTTCCAGCACCGGTTCGGAGGCACCCCTAAAGCCTACATCGTGAGCTTGAGGCTTTGTACAGGAGTTCGCGCAGCCGCTGATTGCGAATTTTGTCTTGGCAGGCAAATCGCGTCCAACAAATTGCTCATCTAAGGTTTTGGCTAAAACCTTTGTATCAATTAGTCCATAAGGACAGGTTGCGTTGCCTGGGCAGGTAACAACAGGACGAACGCGCAGGCCGCATACGGCAGGAGATAAGCCTGCGTCCGTTATAGCCTGCAGTGCCTGCTCAAACAGCGCCTCCTTAACATTAGGGATTTCAATTCCCTGGCGAAGTGTTAAGTGTACCTGACCATTACCATATTTCTCAGCCAGATCGGCTAAATTGCGTAATCCGTCTGCAGTCATGTCACCTGCTTGATTGCGCAGGCGCATGAGGAGCAGGCCCTGCTGACGCTGAGGGATAAAGCCAAAGCGTTTGTAGTCTGGTTTTGCTGCTGCCATTATAAAAACATCTCCTTGCTCATTTCAATTGCGTATTGTGCTAAGTATCTGGTATACCAGATAATGATAGTATTTCTCTATTTTGTTGTCAAGGGAACGATAAGGGCAGGGCGAGGAGCAAATAAAAAATAGGCCAAGTACTGCTTTTGGCAGTGCTTGGCCTATTTCTAGCAGATATTACCTTACAGCATTTGTTTCGCTGAGACAACCGTTACTTCCAATACTGCCCGAATCCATGAGAATTTTTCCTTCATGTGGTCGAATTCTTCACCCGAGGTTATGAACCGGGTGGTTCCCTTGACAATAAAGCCTGTACCTTTTCCTCTATAACCTNNCAATTTCTCTGCTGGCAATCGAAAGGGTAGCATCGTTGTTCAAGCTAAGATTTCGCTGTGTTTTGACAAAGCCGGAAGCCGGAATTAGCAGCTTATCTTCGCTGGTAACGGTTATATAGCTATTCCAGGTATTAACAAGATGAGGGCCGTCAGTACCGTTTGTTACAATGGATATAGCTCCATCTACGGGGTGAGCAAGAATGGACAAGAGTTTTTCATTAAGCATAGTGATACACCCTTTCATTTATTCAGATAGTGATAGTATAACTGGAATCTACCCTTGGTTAAAGGGGCAATTCGCGATAAAAAAACCAGGACAGTTTGACGAAGGGCTTTTTAGTGGCTATACTGGCAGTAGATGAGCATCATGAGGTGAAAAAGTAATGGTTGTCTTAGATAATAAACAGGATCAGCCTTTGCATATTAAAATTTATAATTTGATTAAAAATCAAATAGCAGCAAGGGACTTGCAGCCTCATAGCAAACTGCCGTCAATTCGCAATTTATGCAGTGAGTTGTCTGTAAGCCACAATACCGTGGAATATGCGTATCAGCAATTACTTGCAGAAGGCTATGTTTACAGTAAACCGAAGAGCGGTTATTATGTTTCCTTGTTAGACTCGGAATTTGCACAGCCGTTACCTCATNNAAAGTGTTGCAGAAACAGTCTCCATACAGCTATGATTTTCATCCAGCCAGCCTCTCGCCGGAGAGCTTTCCTATTTCAATATGGCGAAAGCTGTTAGTTGAATGCCTGCAGGAAGATCCCCGGCAATTTGCTGTTTATGGCAGTCCGCAGGGGGAGTTTGCCTTACGTAATGAGATTCGCAGCTACCTTGCTCGCTCACGCGGAGTGATTTGTGAAACGGAGCAAGTCATCATCTGTTCCGGCCTTCAAGATAGTCTCGCAATTATTATGCCGGTATTAAGATCCGATCATTCTTTGTTGGCGGTTGAGGAACCAGGGCATTTTATTCCCCGGTCAGTCTTTCAAAATCATTCATTTGCAATTACACCTGTTCCGGTATGTACAGACGGACTTGATCTAAAGGCCTTATGGTCTTCTAAAAGTACGGTGGTTTATGTAACCCCGTCGCATCAATTTCCTCTTGGGCATATTATGCCTGTTGCGAACAGGTTAAAGTTAATTGACTGGGCAGAGTCTGTAGGCGGAGTCATTATTGAAGATGACTATGACAGCGAACTTAGGTACCAGGGCAGCCCGATTCCAGCACTGCAAGGCCTTCATCCAGAAGCGAATATCGTTTATATCGGCACATTCTCCAAAGTTCTGTCGCCTGCGCTTAGAGTAAGCTATATGGTGCTGCCGAAACGAATGCTAGACAGATATCGCAACTTGTTTAATGAAAGTGCCAGTAGCGCTTCTTTATTGGAGCAGCGGGTATTAGCCAAATTTATGGTGCGGGGGCACTGGGAACGCCATTTGCGCAAAATGCGAACTGTTTATAAGAAAAAGCATGAAGTGCTTGTGCAGGCTGTTAACCGTCATTTTGGCGATCAAGCTGTCATCATTGGGCAGGGCGCAGGTCTTCATGTGGTTTTGGAGCTGCTAAACAGCGTATTTTCGGAAGAGGAACTTATTAAGCAGGCTCTTGCAAAAAATATCAGGCTGTTCCCATTGTCTAAAACCTACATTTCCCATACGGAGAGCGATACTAGGCAGAAGCTGATCATGCTTGGATTCGGAGGAATAAACACTACGAAAATTGATCATGGAATTCAGCTTTTGCATCAAATTTGGTATAAGTAATAAAAAAATGACATTTTATTAATATAATTCAGAAAAAATGATAAATACCAGCATTTTATTTGACAATAATCACCTTTAATGATAGTATGTACCAAATAATCATTTGTGTTGATGGTTAATAGAAATGAATGAAATTAGCATAAATGATATCTATAATACAATTTCATATTGATAGACGTTATAAGTGTCGGCAGCATTTGCTGTTGAACGATGAGAGGAAAACGGGTGAAAATCCCGTGCTGTCCCGCAGCTGTAAATAGGGAGCCTGCTTCAAAAATGTCACTGAAGGAAACTTTGGGAAGACGGAAGCAAAGGCGATGATCTATGAGCCAGAAAGCCTGCTTATAATAAGATTCATTGTTGACTTACGCGAGATAAGGAGATGGATATGTGGGTACAAGTATGCGCTGGCGTTTGCTTAACCTCTGGCCGCAATGTGCTTTAATATAGGGCAGCATGCCTAAATCCGCATAGAATCCGTTCTTTTTGTTAAGAAGACGATTCTATGCGGATTTTTTATTTTTTTTTAAAGGAGGAGAGGATGATTTGAAGGGAAAAGAGCTTGTGCATCGATTGCTGCAGATGGTTATTACTCTTTTTGGTGTCAGTCTGCTTACATTTTCATTGATGTTTCTGTCACCGGGTGATCCGGTAGAGATGTTGCTGGAGGTAGCGGATACCATTGTTTCAGAGGAAACGATTGCAGAGACGAGGGCACAGCTGGGACTGGACAAGCCGTTTCACGTACAGTATCTCCGTTGGCTCTCAGGGGTTCTGCAGGGAGACATGGGCATGTCGTATTCGGCAAAAATGCCGGTAGCAGACCGTCTCTGGCAAAGTCTGCCGGGAACGATGGCGCTCGCAGCCTCAGCTACGGTGACGATGCTTCTGATCTCAGTTCCGGGAGGGATATTGGCGGCAGTTTATCGAAACCGGCCGCTGGATTATCTGATTCGCGGGATCTCATTTTTAGGCGTATCCATGCCGAGCTTTTGGGTAGGGCTTATTTTGTTGTATGTCTTGGGACTGAAGCTGAGATTGTTCCCGATAGCAGGCGGAGAAGTATCATTTGACAGGATGGTACTTCCTACACTGACGCTGGCCATTGCAATGGCTGCTAAATATACTCGGCAGGTGCGTACAGCGGTTTTAGAGGAACTGGGACAGGACTATATCACTGGTGCACGGACACGGGGATTTCCCATGTACAAAATTCTCTGGCGCCATGTGCTGCCGAATGCATGCCTGCCGTTAATTACGCTTCTCGGCCTGCAAATTGGCTGGCTGCTGGGCGGCGTTGTGGGCGTCGGCACCGTGGTGTTTGCCCTCAGCATCGGTCCGCTGGTTCAGTTCTTCTTGCCTTATTTCCAGAAGTGGTGGATGCCGAAGGCCTAGGCTGCCTGTTGGCGGAGCGCTCGCTCGATCTCGATCAGCCGCTGCTTGCGCCATAGCCCGCCCGCATAACCCGTCAACGAGCCGTCCGCGCCGATCACGCGGTGGCAGGGGATCATCAGCGCGATCTGGTTTGAGCCATTGGCGCGGGCGACGGCGCGCACGGCGGTTGGCTGTCCGATCTGGCGAGCGATCTCGCCATAGGAGCGTGTCTCTCCAGCGGGGATGCTCTGCAGAGCCTGCCAGACGCGCTTGTAGAAGTCGGTGCCGTGCATGGCCAAGGGCGTCTCGAAACGGGCAGAGCGGGCGGTGAAATAGTCGGCCAGTTCTGCCTCGGCTTGTTCTGCAGGGGCAAAGCGACCGATACCAAGGCCACCCGGTGTGGCGGCTTGCAGCTTCTTCAGCTCTGCGGGCAGACCCTTGCGGTCCACGAACTCCAGCAGGTGCAAATGGGTGGCGCTGCTGACGGCGATCATATCGCCAAGGGCCGTGGGTATCCACGTCGCCCGCATGTGGCCGTCTGTTTTCAGGTCTGCGGGCGCGCATCCCATCAGCTTGGCAAAGGCCGCACGGAAGGCGGAAGAAGACTCAAAGCTGGCATCCAGTTGTGCAGTCAAAACCGATCCTCCCAAGGCCAGTGTCTCGAAGCCTTCGCGCAGGCGGCGCTGGCGGGCCATTTCCAGAAACGTCATGCCGAAGTGGCGTTTAAAGGCGCGGCGCACCGTGGACAGATCGTATCCCATGCGGGCGATGTCCGGCTCGG
>DDHB01000108.1 GCA_002337925.1 Sporomusaceae bacterium UBA1887 | reverse complement strand
CTACCAACTGAGCTAGTAGGTCATGTCTGATGAGGTTTTTAGTATACAATATGCTGACATTATTGTCAACTTCTTTTTTACTAATCTCCTGCTCGCATGTCCAACCATTCGGGAACTTATTTAGTATAGCAGAACTGCTCCCAATGGTCAATAGGGCAAGCTGCAGGGAATTTATAGAATCTCTTTACTATTCTTGTTAGGCTTGCGGGTTAAACATAACCCCCAAAAGACAATAGCTGCTCCAACAAGCTGCAACAGGCCAAAAGGTTCGTCAAGCAAAAGATATCCCACGACAATTGCAAAGACAGGCGACAGATTATTATACAGTGATGCCGTAGCACTACCGAGCAGACTCACTCCCCAAATCCATAAAAAATTACCGATACACATGGCAAAGATGCCGGAATAGGCAGCACTCAGCCATGCCCCCTCCGATGTTTTGCGCCAGTCAACTTCTATCAGTTCAGGCATTGCGATCAGCGCAAACAGGATCATATTAACAAGAACTATCAAAGTCGTTGTTTGATAATACGAATAGTGAGCCGTTAATTCTTTAGAAAAGATGGTATAGTAAGCATAGCCAATTTGAGCTGCCGATAGTAGCAGCACTCCCATCATATGTTCCGAGGAAAAGCTCATCTCTCTGTCTGATCCCAAAACAATGAGCAGAATTCCGGCAAAGGACATTCCAATCCCGATGATCACAGACTTGCTCAGCACCTCTTCCAGCTTAAAAACCCGATTGAGAATTGCCACCCAAACCGGCAGCATTCCCAATATAAGGGAAGCATTTCCTGCTGAAGTCCGTTGAATCCCTAATGTAAAAAAGAATTGAAATACAAAAAAACCAAATATACTGACCTTTAGAATTTTAAAAATATCCCGTTTTTCAACCGGGCGGTACTGTTTAGATATCAGCAGAACCACTATAGCACAAACAAGCGCGATCATCATGCGGACTGCATTATATGACAGCGGCGGCAGACTTATTAAGCCAACCTTCATGATCGGAGGATTAATGCCCCATAAGAAGGCCACTGCCAGCAATACCAGTTCAGGCCGTATAACGGTATTCATAGTCCCCCTCCCCTTTCACCCCTTAATCCAAATAAAAATATAAGCAGGCCTGCAACAGTCTTTATTGCAAGCCTACTTACTTATTCATCAATTAAGAACTAAAACATATCGTGTAATATCATCGTCTGATCACGACGTGGACCAACCGAAACAATCCCGACCGCAATGCCGGTTACTTCGCTCAAGCGTTCCACATACCGGCGGCAATTAGCAGGTAATTCGTCATAAGTGCGTATGCCGCTGATTGTTTCTTCCCAGCCTGGCAATTCTTCATATACTGGCTCCACTTGTCCCAGTACTTTGAGACTAGCAGGGAATTCATTAATAATTTCACCTTTATATTTATAACCGGTGCAGATTTTCAAGGTTTTCAGACCGTCAAGAATATCCAGACGGGTAATCGCCATGTATTCAATACTGCTTACAATACCGGCATACCGTACTACAGCCGCATCAAGCCAGCCGCAACGACGAGGCCGTCCGGTAACCGTACCAAATTCACGTCCCCGTTCGCGGATCATATCGCCTGTTTCGTCAAGCAATTCCGTCGGGAAGGGGCCTTCACCCACACGGGTACTGTACGCTTTAACCACACCGATTATCTTACCAATCTGTTTGGGCCCCACACCGGCACCGACGCAAGCGCCACCAGCAATAGGATGAGATGAGGTAACATAGGGATACGTACCATGATCCAGATCCAATAAAGTTGCCTGAGCGCCCTCAAACAGAACCTTTTGTCCGGCTTTTATAGCTTCATTCAGTACAGTAGACGTATCTGTTACGTATTGTCTCAATTCTTCGGCATATCCCAGGTATTCCGCTCTAACTTGCTCATAATCAAAGCCTTCCGCCCCATAAACGTTCTTTAGGAGATGGTTTTTGGCTTCCAAATTGCGTTTTAATTTTTCACTAAATTCTTCTTCATCTAAGAGATCTACCATCCGGATACCAACGCGATCGATTTTATCGCCGTAGCAAGGACCGATACCACGTTTGGTAGTTCCAATTTTATGATCTCCACGGGCTACTTCCTCCAGCTCATCAAGCAGCCGGTGGTACGGCATAATAACATGCGCCCGGTTAGACACTTTCAGCCCCGATGCGTCAATTCCCTTAGCATGCATGCCTTTAATTTCTTTCAACATAACAGCCGGGTCTACAACGACACCATTACCGACAACGCACGTTTTCCCTTTATATAATATCCCCGAAGGCAACAGCTGAAGCTTAAATTCGTCGCCACCGACAACAACTGTATGACCTGCATTATTTCCGCCCTGATAGCGAACAACCACATCTGCCTTCTCCGCTAAGAAGTCAACAATCTTACCTTTTCCTTCATCGCCCCATTGAGTACCAATAACAACTACTGATGATGACATATACACATCTTCCCTTCCATATCGTTCACGATTCGCTTAAAGCAAAAGCGTAAACCTGTTATAATCCGAAACGGGCCATAATGGTATCCACATGTTGTAACATGTAACTAGGATCAAAACACACTTCCAGTTCTTCATCCGTCAAATATTGACGAATATCAGGATCATTTTTCAGATTCGTTCTGAAATCCTGCCCTTCCAGCCAACGGGCCATCGCATTGCGCTGCACCCACCGGTAGGCGTCTTCCCGGACGGCACCCTTATCGACAAGCGCTAAAAGTACACGCTGACTGAAGATGAGCCCGCCAGTCTTATTCATATTTGCATTCATGGCATCCGGATAGACAAGCAGCTTATCTACAACATTCGTAAAAATGTGCAGCATATAATCTACCAGTATTGTACTATCAGGCAAGATAACCCGTTCTACAGAAGAATGGCTGATATCCCTTTCGTGCCAGAGCGCCACATCCTCAAATGCTGCGAGAGCATTCCCTCTCACTACCCGGGCCAAACCGCTTACCCTCTCACAAGTAATTGGGTTGCGCTTGTGAGGCATTGCGGATGAACCTTTTTGGTTAGGATGAAAATATTCTTCGGCTTCGCGAATATCCGTTCTCTGGAGATTGCGAATTTCCGTAGCAAATTTATCTAATGAACTTGCAATAATCGCCAAGGTCGACATAAATTCAGCGTGACGGTCCCGTTGAATGACCTGCGTAGCCAGCTTTGCCGCTTTCAGCCCCATTTTTTCACAGACATAAGCTTCCACTTTAGGGTCAATATTGGCATACGTACCCACTGCACCGGATAATTTGCCAACCGCTACCGTTTCGCGGGCGCGCTTCATACGTTCAATGTTTCGCTCTGTCTCATCAAGCCATAAGGCAAATTTTAAACCCAGTGTAATTGGCTCAGCGTGTATCCCATGCGTCCGCCCGATCATAGCCGTATATTTGTGCTCAGCTGCCCGCCGTTTCAATACGTCGCGGAATTTCTCCAGATCACGAATGATAAGATCAGCAGCCTGCTTCATCATGAAGCCTAATGCTGTATCTTTTACATCGCTGGAAGTAAGGCCCATATGAATATATTTAGCCTCATCACCAACATGCTCAGCAACAGCCGTCAAAAACGCAATAATGTCATGATGAATTTCGCGCTCAATTTCACGAATTCGATCAACTGAAAACTTAGCTTTTTCTTTAATAACAGGTACTGCTTCTTCCGGAATTTGCCCTAACTCGGCCATAATTTCGCATGCATATATTTCAATATCCAGCATGGTCTGAAATTCATTTTCGTCTGTCCAGATTCGGCCCATTTCCGGTTTGGTGTATCTTCTGATCATGAATCTCGCTCCTTATTTGCCGCCTTCGCGGGCCAGTATTTCTTTTGCTACAACAACACCCGCTACTGAAGCTTGCGCTAATCCGCGGGTCACTCCGGCACCGTCGCCAATCGCAAAAAAGTTAGGAATCTCGCTTTCCAGCTTATTCGTCAACGTGAGACGAGATGAGTAAAACTTGACTTCCACACCATAGAGTAAGGTATGACGGGAATTTGCGCCAGGTGCCACTTTATCAAGCGCTTCAAACATTTCTTTAATTGCCACAAGGTGACGATAAGGTAGGACCAGACTCAAATCGCCCGGTGTAGCATCTTTCATCGTAGGCTCTACCAGCCCCCGCTTGATACGCTCCGGAGTCGACCGCCGTCCGTCCAAAAGATCACCCAGCCGTTGGACAATTACGCCGCCTCCGAGCATGTTAGCCAGGCGGGCAATGGACTTCCCATAGGCAATTGGTTCTTTAAAAGGCTCAGTAAAGCTCTTAGAAACAAGCAATGCAAAGTTAGTATTGTTGCTCTTCTTATCTGCATAGCTGTGTCCGTTAACGGTAATTAAGCCACCGTTATTTTCTGTAACGACAAAGCCATACGGATTCATACAGAAGGTACGCACGCGGTCATCAAAGGATTTTGTAAAGTAGACCAGCTTAGATTCGTATACTACATCTGTAATATGTTCCATCACAGCTGCTGGCAGTTCAACACGGACGCCAATATCTACCGGATTTGTCATCATGCCCATTCCCAGTTTGGCCGCTTGGTCAACAAACCATTCCGACCCTTCTCTGCCAGGAGCAGCAACTAAATATTTACTTTTGATAATTTCGCCCTTGACTTCAACACCCACATATTGACCATTTTCAACAACAATTTTTTCGACAGTCGTGTTGGAGCGAATTTCAACTTTATCATCAAGATATTCCCGCATACGGGTTAATATCTGCAAGTTTACATCAGTACCTAAGTGACGAATTCTCGCGGGAATAAGATTTAAATCTGCCGAAGCTGAGACACGTTGGAGTCGGCGAATCTCGTCTTTATGATCGTCGCCATATACCTTACGCACATTACCGCCAAACTTACCGTACACAGTATCTATATACTCGATGAGCCTCAGCAGCTCAACTTTATCCATATACTCATCTAAAATACCGCCGTAGTCAGTAGTTAAGGTAAGTTTTCCGTCACTGAAAGCGCCTGCACCACCCCAGCCACAGACAATATCACAGGGCTTACAGTTAACACAGGGCGTTTTATGGGTTTCTTTTGGGCAGCTGCGGGAAGTAATATCCCTGCCCTTTTCTAGTATAAGAACATTCAGTCCTTTATCAGCCAATTCCAAGCCTGTAAAAATCCCAGCCGGACCGGCACCTATAACAATTACATCATATTGTTTCACGTAATTCACCTCGAATATTTATTCTGTCCGAAGGCCACAAAAATAACTCAAACCGGCCCTATACGACCGCCATTTGAGTTGTTTGGAGAATGTACGCGTTTTTTCCCTTGATTATCATAGCATTAAGGACAATGACGTGTCAACACTTTTATCGAATGATATTTTGTTTTATGTGAATAATGTTCGGAAAAACCTCAATGCAGACATGATTGTATCCCTTTTTAAAATTGCATAATCCCAATATACATCCATTAACTTTTGGGAACTCCATCTCTTGTTAAGCGTTATTTTGTCTACAAAGACATACAATATGTGTCATTTATTAGACAATTCGATCATTTCCGAGCCGCTTTTTTGCCTGTTTTTATGCTTGGCATAAGTATTGCATGTTTTATTCCAAGAACAATCTTACGAAGCGAGGTTTACGTATATGGAAAGAAAACCCGATATTCTTGCCAGTTTTTTAACTGTTATGCCCTACCTAAACGAGTTGTTGACAAGCGATGTAGGCGTCAGTATTACCGACAGAGAGAACTATCTGTACTACAAAGCAGGCAAAGACCTGGACCTAAAGGTTTCCCCTGGAATGCCGTTAAAGCCTGGAAGCTCCGTGTACCGTGCAATACACGAAAAAAAGCGGGCAACCATCAGAGCGGATAAATCATTATTTGGCATTCCTTATATCGCTGTCGCCATTCCTCTGCTGGATGATTCCGGAAAAGTTATTGGCGCCGCAAGTGTACAAGAAAGCATCTCCAGACAGGAAACACTGAAAGAAATGTCTCAGCACCTTAACGAAAGCGTCACTGTATTGGCTGCCAGCGCCGAAAAAATTTCTGCTCAATCGCAAGAGATTACTGCTATTAGCCGCGAACTTGCCACAACAACTTTTCAGTCAAAGGATCGCGTGCGCGAATCTGATCAAGTCCTAAGTTTAATCAAGATGATTGCTTCTCAGACAAACTTGTTAGGCCTTAATGCAGCAATAGAGGCTGCCCGCGTCGGAGACCAGGGCCGCGGCTTTGGCGTGGTTGCCCAGGAAATTCGTAAATTAGCCGGCACAAGCGCTGATTCGATCAAGCAGATCGAGGATATCATCAGAAGCATCCAACACGATAGCGACTATACTGCCAACCAAATGCAGCTAATCGGCGATGCCATCGGACAAATAACAGACTCCATCATCCAGGTAACAGCTGCCATTCAGCAGACTAACTCTATGACCAACCGTCTTGACTCTCTGGCAAATGAATTAAATAATTAACCTTCGGTTCTTTTGCCTGATATACAAAGAAAAGGAGGGTGTCGCATTTGCTTATCAAAAAGCGATTTGCGTCACCCTCCTTTATACATTATTATTTCCCTAAATAATGAGCCACTATAATATCCGCCTGCTTGGCCGCAGCTACATGCACCTGTGGCGCCAACGGTGGGCAGTCGTCACTAATTGCGGATACCCAGTCGCCAACGACATAAAAATTTTCTTTTCGTCGGTGTATCCGGATATCTTCACTTTTCCCCCAGCCCGCAAGACCAGATACGGCGACAAGTAGCTCTGCTGAGTGGAGATAGGTTTCAACAATCAACTTCTTATATTCAGGCCGGTCAAAAGCTTCGACAACCACATTGCAGTCTGCAAACAATCCTGCTGCATTATCATGGTCCACCTTCAACTGCAGTGCCTCTACCGCTACCGCTTCATTAATCAGCCTAAGATTATCCCGTAGTGCTTCGACCTTAGGCAATCCAACCTGATGACTAAAGAAAAACTGTCGGTTCAGATTACTGCTCTCGATGCAATCAAAGTCTACAATTTTAAAATTTATAAAACCGGTACGAACCAACATTTGTGCGCAGTTTGATCCAAGTCCGCCTGCTCCGGCTATACCAATTTTCACGGAATGTAATTTTGCAATCACTTCCGGCTTTAAATAGCGCAGCAACCCTTGTTCAAGTACACTCATACCACTGCCTCCTTTCCAGCCTGCGTTACCATAATTGCCAATCCTTATAAACAGGTTGATAACCCGCTCTCGAAAGCATGGCAGCTACTTCTGCCACATTGCGGTCATCAGAAATTTCAAATTGACTCGTTGCATTTTGTTCAATGTGACCGCCCACCGCAGTACAGGATCCAGCTGACATTTTTGTGACGCCAAGCTTTAACAAATGATCGCGCAGCTTTGCCGGCTCCCTCGTCGACAGTGTAATTCCGCTGCATGGCATGTACAGGCGATAAGCTAATAAATACTGCACCAGATTCTTATCGCTGACTTCGACATTAGGCAAATATCCCCCAGCATGGGGCCGCATGCGAGGCGGCGACATACTGACTTCTACTTCCGGAAATTTTTGCTGCAAATAGTTAGCATGAATACCAGTCATAAATGCTTCCCGGCGCCAGTCATGGAGACCTAGAAGAGCGCCAACATTCACAGTTCGGACTCCTGCCAGGCAAGCCCGCTCGGGCGCATCCAGCCGATAAGAATAGTTGCGTTTGGGACCGGCAAGATGCAGCTGCTCATAGATTGTCTGATCATATACTTCCTGGTAAACAGTCACCCCGTCGACACCGCACGCTACTAAATCGGCATACTCTTCTTGCTCCAGCGGATAAATTTCAATACTGATTGAGGTGAAGAAACTACGCAGGACATTTACACAGTCTTTAATGTAACTGACAGGCGAGTGTCGTCTTGACTCTCCTGTTAAAATAATAAGATGCTTAAGCCCGGTTTGTGCTATTACTTGCGCTTCGTCAGCAACTTCCTCCAGCGTCAGTTTTTTTCGGGTAATACGGTTCCCCGCATGAAAACCACAATATACACATTGATTAACGCAATAATTAGCCAAATACAGCGGCGTATACAGCAGAATGGTCCGGCCAAAACGCTTTGTCGTCAACCAGTGGGCTTTGCATGCCATTTCTTCTAAATAAGCCTCAGCTTTCGGCGAGAGCAGTGTCAGGTAATCCAGCAAATTCATTTCATCCTTGGCAATCACGCCTGCAATCTGCCGGTCTGTAATACTTTCAAAGAATGTATCTATGTTAAAATTCCGGTACTGCTCAATCACACTCTGAACACTCATATTATCCCTGCTTTCCATCCTATTAACTATGTAGAAAACCGGTTAATGGCGATGATGCGCTTGCATAACCCTTTCTGTTTTCCGGTTCCGCCAAATAAGCCATGCGTCCGGCACCTACTGCCAGCCCGAAAGAGCGCGCCATAGCAACAGGGTCACCGGCTGTTGCTACTGCGGTATTGACCAGCACCGCTGCGGCGCCCATTTCCATAGCTTCGGCAGCCTCCGAAGGCCGCCCAATCCCTGCATCAACAATAACTGGTACAGAAATTTCCTCAATTAATATGCGAATTAATTCTTTTGTTTTTAAACCGCGGTTACTGCCAATCGGCGATCCTAACGGCATAACTGCAGCCGCTCCTGCTTCTGCCATTTTTTTAGCAGCCATCAAATCGGGACTCATATAAGGAAGAACAATAAATCCTTCTGCCGCCAGCACTTGCGTTGCCTTAATTGTCTCTAGATTATCAGGCAACAAGTATTTGGCATCAGAAATAACCTCGATTTTAATCCAGTTGCCACAACCGGCAGCCCTTGCTAAACGCGCTATGCGTATTGCCTCCTCTGCCGTCCTTGCACCCGAAGTATTCGGCATCAGGATCGACCCCTCAGGGATATAATTCACAATATTTTCCTGGGCATTATTTGGCTCTATCCGCCTTAATGCCACTGTTATCACCTGCGCTCCTGCAGCTCGGATCACTTCAGGTATAATTGTATGCGAAGAAAACTTGCCAGTACCCAAAAACAGCCTGCTAGCCACTGGCTGACCGCCAATAATCAGCTGGTCTCCCATATTATCAGCCCCCTCCCACAAATGAAACAATTTCCAGCATATCATGCGGCTTAAGGACTACCGTCTCCCACTCATCCTGCTTTAGGATTGCATGATTGTATTCAACAACAATACAGGCTCCATTTAGACCTCTGGCTTTTATCAATGCCGCTACCGTTGCTCCGTCTACAAATTCCTCTTCTTTACCATTGAGCGTCAACTTCATCAAATCCCCTTCCTTTCATAGAGAAATAAAATAAAAAAACGTGCCTCCCCAAAGGATAGGCACGTAGTATGCACAAAACACCTCCCTCCGCGAGCATTATCTCGATCAGGTCATAAGGTCAGAGACTCACAGCCTCACTCTCAGCCCATAACATGGACTCCCTTGGTTGTAAACTATTAAATTACAGCTTTATTCTACTCTACCTTTATTTACCAGTCAAGCCTTCTTGTTTAATGTCGAATCGTAATTTTCATTTTTTGAAGGACTTTACCATTTTGATCAACAAAGCTTACATTCAAACCACCCCAGACATCAGCAATCTGACGGTCAAGCACGACATAGTCCGCCGGGAAGGTAATATTTTTTGTAGTCATTTCACCCGGTCCAGGACTCTTAGTGTGAACCCGTACCGTTAATTGATTGCCGTTGAGCAGTACTCTTTCAATGCCAATATCATAGCCGCCGCCAGCCGTCCCCAGATAGGCAGCTAGTACAAGCTTACTCTGATAATCAACCGCTTTTAATTTTTCAGCCAACACATCATTCTCTTTTACGTCCGCTGAGGCAACAATAGCTTTAAACGACATATCCTTTAAATAGCGGTCATCATACCATTTCCAGGATGTATACTTATTAGTAGAGTAAAGTACCTTTTCACCGGAAACAGGTTTCTCTGGCTGCGGTACCGGGTTCACAGGTCCCGTTACTTTATAGATCGTCCAGATAGCATCACCGCCGCCAAAAGGCTTAACGAGAATCATCGCATATACCCTGCCGTCATGTTTCACATCTATATCAATTTGTCCATGCCGGGCCAGGCTTGTACCGCTGTATTGGCGAACAATCGTAAATTCATCCTTGTCAGAAAACCCATAGGCTTTCCCTTCCTGGCGGGCAACTTCCAGCGGATTCAGCCGCCAGCGGTCATGACCGGCATCAACGTCTTGCTGCCATTTAATTAACTTATTATAATCAAGCCCTGCTACGCCGGGACCAATATCAACCTTACCGCCGTGTGACGGAGGATTCTTAATTACTGTTTTAACTTGCTGAATTGATACAACCTGCCATATTTTTCTACTGCCAGCTCCACCAGGCTGCTTCAGTTGAACAAGATAATACTTCTCACCGTGCCCTACCAATACCTTGGCAATACCTGCTGTTCTGTCAGCTGACAGCAGGGTAAAGGTATCTTCTTTATCATTAAAACCATAACGGTCAGCAGAATTTTTCAGTACAAGTACCGGATCAAGCAGCCACACCTTTTGATCGGCCTCAACCTGCTTCTGTAAGCTTTTCAATTCTTCAGCCGGCACCATATCGACATTAACTGGTTGATCGGCTGCCTCCACTACAGCAACCTGCTCCATTTCGCCATTAGCTTTTACGACAACGGCTTCTTCAACAGCTTGAGCTTCACTTTTTTCATCATCCAGCACTTTATATGCAGGTATCGCCGCTTCTTCAGTCGATTCATTCTGAGGCTTAGCAGCCAACTCTTTTTGTTCTTTACCGCCAAACCACTTAGCAGCAGTTACCTCCGTTGCCGCAAGCGGCAGCAGCATAGCGGCCATTAGCGAAACACCAGCCATAGCAGCAGCGATTTTTGTATATTTTTTCTTCATAATTGCTCCCCCTTCTCTTCGACTGGTCAGTCACTTATAATAACGCTGCCTCCGATAGGAAAGTAACGGATGAAAAAAATGCCATCAGACTCAGCAAATAGTGCTATAATATATTTCGTTGGCTAAAAGCCTCAAAATCCATTGGAAAGAGGGTATCAAGGTGAAATCAACAACCCGCGTTCTTTGTGTTTTGCTCCTATTACTATTGACTTGTTCAATCGGCTCAGCTGCTGCAGTAGATAGCAATGCCACTGCAGCTATCGCCTTATATATTGATACTTCGGGCCACTATGTTCCGGGAATAGACCTGCTGAACAAAGCACTGAATGAAGTCATCCGCTTCAAAGTAAATGCGCTGCTTTTGGGAAGCGAGGTACAGTCAGGCAATGAGGTATTACGCGATCTAAGCCGTTGTCAGATCAACACAGCGAACGATGCTACACCGCAAGCATTATCCGCCTACAGCGACGCCCGCCATGTTAATTACATACTCCTGCTCTCCGTACGTCCTCTGGATGTCGCACTGGATGTCAAAGCCTATTCAACCTCCTCCAGCAGCTATCTTGTGGATAAAACGATATGCCGGCCTGATGGGACAGCGGCCATGTCTACCCTGGATACGTTATCCGCTATGATCGGAAACGAAGTAACTGACGCATTAGAACTCATTCGCAATTCGGCAGCAAGTGTTGCATCTGCCCAAAACTAAAGCCCGCTAAAAGTTTCGTTGCCCCGTTTCCTTCCGGCCCTTCTGGAAAAATGCGGTCCGCAGGATGGGTAATCCTTAGCTTACGTTAAGAAATTCGTGCTGTTTGAGCGCAGCGAGTTTACGAATTTTAGTAAGATGAGTATTACCCAAGCATTTTGGAAGACAGGCCTAGAATTTTTGATACTTTTGTTTCGATGACAAAAGTATAAGCCGTGCTTTTCCGCTCATCTCTATGCCTGTATATACAAAGAAAAAGAGGATGTCGTATTTGCTTTCAAAAGCGTTTTGCGACACCCTCTTTCTATTATCTGATCATTCAATTGCCGTAATAGGTTGATATATATCGAGTTCGCAATAATTGTCCTTTGATAGCGAGCTATCTATATACTCAAACCGGAAAGTATCGGCAAATTTGAAACCGGAATTGAATATCCATTTTGAGTACATATGGACTAACAGTCTTCCTACTTGCCGGCCATTAATGTCATCAGGGCGAAAAAAACCAACAAAACGGAAAACCACATATTTATGGGCAGGTATCTCGACTCCATGCATCCCAGGAGGAATTGCAGTCAATTCTGCAGCCTGAACAGAAGGCATATAGTAAATGTATCCTTGGTCGCTCGCACTCCAATCGGTATACCCGTAATAAATATGAGGATTAACGGGATGGGCAACCTGCTGCTTATGATGATAAAAAAAGTCCCTCCCATAGGCATTCGCAGTTTTGTCACCGGACTTGCTCATAATTTTGTGCTGAATACCGATGAGGAAAAATCGTTGTCTAAAGACAAACTCAGGCTTATACACCGCAGAATTAGCAACAGAATATATGTCGCTGCTATTGAGCTTTTCCTGAATATGCAGCGACATTTGCTCCGACCTGACTTTCTGCGGAGTGTAACCAAACCTTTTACGAAAAGCTCTAATGTACGACTGTTCATACTCAAAGCCATAGTCGAAAGCAATATCGATTACCCGCCTGTTCGTATGAACCAAATCATTAATACTAGCAGACAGCTTACGGGATTGAACATAATCCATTAACGATTCACCGGTTAAAGCTTTAAACATTCTGTGCAAATGGTATTTGGAAATCTTGCAGTGCAGCGCAATATCATCGAGGTTTATTTTGTTACCCAGATTGGCCTCCGTGAAATCAACACACGTGGAGATCGTTTCTTTGATATCGATCATAGCACGCCTCCTCTAATCGGTTCAAACCACTAAAAACGTTTTAAAACCAGCGTTGCATTTTGTCCCCCAAAACCAAATGAATTTGACAGAGCGTATTCAATGTTTGCTTCTCTGCCTACATTAGGTATATAGTCTAAGTCACATTCAGGATCTGGTGTTTGATAATTAATCGTAGGCGGCAAATATCCTTCTTTTAGCGCATATGCAGTGATAATAGCTTCAATTGCGCCTGCTGCTCCCAGCAAATGCCCAGTCATTGATTTAGTTGAGCTCACAGGCAATCGATAGGCATATTCACCAAATACTGCCTTTATTGCTGCTGTCTCATTGCGGTCATTCACCGGTGTTGACGTCCCGTGAGCATTGATATACCCAATAGCGGCAGGCTTTATGCAAGCATCCTCGATCGCCAGACGCATACACTCGGCAGCTCCCTCTCCCCCTTCGGCAACTGCGGTAATATGATAGGCGTCGTTCGTACAGCCATAACCGGTAACCTCTGCTATGATAGTGGCACCACGGTTTACGGCGTGATTAAGCTCTTCCAGAATCAAAACGCCGGCACCTTCTCCCAGTACAAAGCCATCTCGATTCTGGTCAAAGGGGCGGCTGGCTGTTGCCGTATCATTATTAGTTGTCATGGCTTTCATTGCACAAAAACCTGCCAGAGCAAGCCGGGTATTCGCCGCTTCAGCTCCACCGGCAATCATAACATCCGCTCCATTTCGCTGTATAACCTTATAGGCATCACCGATAGCATTGTTTGATGATGCGCAAGCGGCAACAATACATTCAGAAAACCCGGTTAATTTATATTTAATAGCAATAAGGCCTGCTGCCATGTTAGGCAGCATCATCGGGACAAAGAATGGGCTAATCCGGTCTGCACCTCTCTCCATCAGTACCGCATGCTGATTCTCGATTGTTTCAACCCCACCGATACCGGTACCAATAATGACTCCCGTTCTCTTACGGTTAATGGCCGTTACATCCAAATGCGCATGGTCAACCGCCAAAGCAGTTGCCGCCACTGCATATTGAGCAAAGCGGTCCATTCTTTTCATTTCTTTTTTTTCAATAAATTGGCTTGCATTAAAGTCCTTTATTTCTGCCCCTATCCGGGTAGGGAGATCCGCTACATCAATGCGTTCAATTGGTGTTATTCCTGATTGACCTGCTTTGATCGCTTTCCAAAAATTCTCGGCACCCACTCCCAGAGAAGTTACCGCTCCCATGCCGGTGATGACCACACGTCTTTGCATAATATAAATCTCCCTTCGATTTTGGTAGTCTAAAGTCATGCACTAACTGTAACACATCTATTTTTCTAACAATGAACAACTATTGCTTTTCTGTTCTTGAAGAAAATAGGGAAAGCAGCCCCCCCTCCACTTAACAAGATGGGAAGCTGCTCTACGCCTCTTTCAGTCCTGGCTGTTCAAAAAGCCAGCAGCCGGGCAGGGTTTGCTACTGTTATCTGATAGATATCCTGATCGCTCACTCCACATTGTTTCAAAGCCGGTACAACGAAATCAGCAAGACGGCGATACCCTTCCCCTCCGCCGCGGCGAGTGGCAAGTTTGGTGAAAACGTCATTGCCGATAACCAGCTGCGCTGCATACCCTTCCTTGATAAGAGTAACTAATCCAGATAATGCATACCAGTCGGGATACAATACCATTCCCAGCGGTTCATCATCTGCCTCGAATCCAAAAGGCGTGAAGGAAAGCACAAAACCTTGTTTAAGCAGTTCCCTGTGCAGACTAAGATTAAAAGGAATCCGCCCCGGATTGTTTACCAGCTCTTCCAAAGACAGAAAACCCAATAACAACTGAATGTGGCAAAGAATTGTGCGTTCCGGTATGCAGCCACCTTCGAGCAGCGGACGCACTACATTGTCCCGCACTTCTTCGGGCGAAACATCAAGACCGAGATGTATTTGCAGAGACAGTCCTGTTTCGCCGGAGACAAACGCGGCTGCCCGCAAGTATATCTCAAGCTGCTCTGTATACACCTCATAAGCTGCTTTAATGTGCCCTGGAAGAATCCCTGTATTGCCAATGCCCTGTGCAATTTCACGGCGCAGAAACGCAACATACTCGTGGTAATTCATCGTGTGATATAGCTCCGGCCAGGTATACTGAGCATACAGCCCGGTAGAGGCCACAATATGAATCCCTGCCGCCTCGCTGATCCGGCGGAGAACAAACAAATCGTCAGCCGTACTCCTAATACCGGGTGCACTGACTTCAAGAATCGCATTGCCGCCACTAAGCCTAAAATCAATAATTTCAGCAATCATCATCTGCTCATCATCCAATTTCATATTGTCAGCAGATAACGCAATATTATGGCGCAGAAACGAGCGATTTTCTAAAGTTATTTTTTCATCCGGCTTTACAAGTCCCCGGTCCTTCACAATTCCTACTTTTCGAATGCGGTTTCGAAACATGGAGCAGTCGGAGAATATATGCTCATGCATGGAGGTGAATCCAAGCTGTTCCGGTGCGATAGGACCGCAGACCGTCATAATTTTTGATGTCATCATAATCCTTCCTCTCTCGTTGCCAGCTTACAGCTATTCAACAGTGCTTTATCCTTTGAGCGGCTGTACATTCGCTTTATCATATGCGCCGACAAACAATCAAAGAACAGCACCAACTACACAGATGGCTGTTGTTCCAACCTGAGCGCTTCATTGCCTAGATACAAAATATACCTATCATGGTACTATATGACTATAACGATGCTAGCAGGAGGATTTTTGAGCATGACACCACCAATTAAATGGGGAATTCTTTCAACAGGTACGATTGCCAGAAAATTTGCAGCCACGCTTAATCAGTTATCCGATTGTGGAGAGCTTGCCGCCGTCGCATCACGCAATACGGATGGAGCAAATCAATTTGCAAGTGAATATATCGTCCCAAAAGCATATAGCTCTTACTCAGACTTAGCCCGTGATCCTGATATCGACGTTGTATACATCGCCACACCCCATTCCTTACATTACGAAAACGCAAAGCTTTGCTTAGAAAATGGCAAACATGTTTTATGCGAGAAATCCTTTACAGTCAATGCAGTCCAGGCGGCCGAACTTTTCGAACTTGCCCGAGAGAAGAATCGCTTTATCATGGAAGCCTTCTGGACAAAATTTCTCCCCGCTTATCAGTTACTGTATAAAACACTTGCCGAAAAAACAATTGGCAATATTACACATTTTAGAGCAGAATATGGCTTTGCCCCAACAGGCGCCAGGTACATCAGGAAATTTGATCCCTTGTTGGCAGGTGGTGCTTTACTGGATATCGGAGTTTATGCAATTGGCGTCGCTGCTATGTTGTTGGGCTATAAGCCAAAAGAGCTGTATACGAGTGCCCTGATTGGCGAATATGGTACAGATACCTTTAATAGCATTATGCTCACCTATGAAAATGGTCCTACTGCCCATTTAGTTACGACTATCGGTTCAATAATTGACCCGCTTGCCGTGATTTACGGCACAAAAGGACATATATCCTTACCAAATTTTACAGCATTAACGTCCTTTCAAGTGACAATTGACAACGAGACCCCCTACAATGTAGACTCACCTTTCTTAGTTAACGGTTTTGAATACCAAATAAAAGAAACTGAACGCTGCTTGCTGGCAGGAGTGCGGGAAAGTACCATTATGACTCATCAGAATACAATTGATGTCCTGGCACTGATGGACAAAGCCCGTTCAAGCTGGGGACTTAGCTTTCCCTGCGAAATATAATAAAGACTCCTTGCTATCAGCGTACTTCTTGTACGAGCTGCTTAGTAAGGAGTCTTTTATTTTTCAATATATTTCCCTGTTTAATTAACAGCCTGCAAGCGCCCCGGGCAGGAACATTCCCAGTTAGTTGGAGCCGTAACCTGCCTGCCGCGCTCCAGAAAAAGCACTTCATGTCCTATGGCCTTCGCTTCCTGAGGATCATGGGTAACTAAAATGAAAGGTATATTCCAAAGCTGCTGCATATTTTTCAATTCAGCCTGTAGTTCCAGGCGCGTATCATGATCCAGTGCCGAAAGAGGCTCATCCAAGAGCAGAATTTCCGGTTCTGCCATTAAGGCTCTGGCTAAAGCAACGCGCTGCTTTTCACCACCTGACAGCTTATCGGTGAAGCGCTCAGTAAGCTGTTCAATTTTAAGCAGCCGGAGCAGCTTTTTATATAAATCCTGCGCCTTTGCATCACTTTTAGATACACCGTACCAAATATTCTTGTGCACATTCATATGCGGAAATAATGCATAATCCTGGAACATATACCCGACACGACGCTTATTAGGCGGTATGAACTCATTGGTCCCTGAAGCATAAAGTTTAAATTCCCGGTTAGCAATTACGCCTGAATCAGGCTTTTCCAGACCGGCAATACACCTAAGAGTAGTTGTCTTTCCACAGCCCGACGGACCAAACAGGACTAAAATACTATTTTCAACTGAGAAATTAACCTTCAGCTCAAAGTCTGACAACTGTTTAGTAATGTCAATATGGAGCATTAAAACAACCCCCTTCCGGCAGCATTCCTGTCTTTGGTCTTTGACCAGATATTCAGCCAGTAAATCATTGAAAATGTCAGAGCGCTGATGATCAGTACATACAGGCCCGCCAGCGTTAAGTCATTTGATTCAGCGGCAAAATAAATGGCTAGCGGCAAGGTTTGTGTTTTCCCCGGAATATTTCCTGCCACCATTATAGTAGCGCCAAACTCACCTAATGCCCGGGAAAATGATAACACAAGTCCGGCAACCAAGCCCGGCCAGGACAGCGGTACGGTAACGGTCCAGAAAACCCGCCATTCGTCCGCCCCCAAGGTACGGGCCGCATCCTCCAGCTTGCTGTCTACACTCTGAAAAGCAGCCTTGGCACTTTGGTACATAAGCGGAAAAGCCACTACCGCTCCCGCCAGGACGGCCGCATAAGGAGTAAAAATAATCTGAGTGGCAAAATGCTGACCCAGGAATTTCCCTACCGGACCATTTTTGCCAATTAACAGCAGCAGCAGAAACCCTGTCACCACTGGTGGTAATACCATTGGCAGAATAAATAAAGCCTCAACCGCCGCCTTTCCCGGAAAATGCAGCGTCTTCATTAAATATGCTGCAAGCATCCCAAATACAAATACAAATGCAATTGACGCAAAAGCGACTTTTAACGACAGCACTACAGGCTGCCATTCTATCATTGTTTCCATAGTTTATTTCTCACTGACCGGACTAAATCCGTTATCAGTTAAACCTTCCTAGCTTATAGTACCGCTCCCATTTGCGTAGAATATTATTTACTCATTACAAAGCCATATTTCTCGAAGATAGCTTTGCTTTCCGGGCTAAATAAGTATGTTAAAAAGGCCTCGGCATCTTTAGATTGTTTCGCACCGGACAGCACTGCTGCCGGATAAACGATTGGCTGATGAGAACCTTCAGGCGCAGTAGCTGCTATTTTTATTTNNCCTGGAAGCAGCATCTGTCTTATATACGATACCTGCTTCAACATTGCCTGTTTCTACATAAGCGAGTACGGTACGGACATCTTTGGCAAACACAACCTTATCTTGTACTTTGTCCCAAAGGGAGAGCTTCTTTAGAACTTCCTGAGCATATTGACCGGCTGGCACAGTTGCCGTTTCGCCCAAAGCAAGTTTCTGTATCCCCTCTTTGGTTAAATCTTCATATTTTGCAATTTCGAGCTTCGAGTCCTTTGGCACAACAACGACCAGTTTATTTTCTACCAGATTCTTGCGGGTAGCTGTATTCACCAAATTCTTTTCTGCCAGATCATTCATCTGTTTGGGAGCTGCCGATATAAAAAGATCTGCTGGAGCACCCTGCTCAATCTGCTTTTGCAGCGCGCCTGAAGCACCTAGGTTATAAATTATCTTTACATTTGGATTTTTTTCCTGATAGATTTTCTGGATTTCAGCTAATGCATCTTTCATACTGACAGCCGCAGAGACATTGAGTTCAACAGCTTGCTTGGAAGCAGGAGCATTTTGGGCAGGTGGCGTACTGCTGCCACACCCGGCTGCAACAAGGGCCAATGTAACTAACACCAACAGAAATAACGAAAGAGTTCTTTTCACTTTGATCTTCCTCCTTTATATTATCAAAATAAACATACCAAACATAACTGAACAAAAAAAGGGGGGGATTTGCCGTTTTTGGTATAAAATATATAAAAAAAGCTAAACTCCGCCTACAAATAGCTAAGTCTAGCAGCTCCATTGCTGATTCAGTTGTCACAAAAACAAACATAAACTAACATAAACTATGTTGGCTTAATTATAATACTTGTTGTATGATATTGGCAAGAAGATTTTTATTTTTGAGGTGCCCACTATGAGTGATACTAATTCCTATACTCCGGAAGAAGTCTCCAATATTTTAAAGATTTCCAAGTATACCGTTTATGAAATGATCAAGCGTGGTGACCTTGCCGCCTATCACATTGGACGCAAAGTTCGTGTACAAGCTTCAGATCTTGACCATTATATACAAAAATCCAAAGGAGCCTCCTCCACGGCGGTATCAAAGCAAGTGGATTCTCCTCCGGCCAGCCAGGATTCCCTGATCATTTGCGGTCAGGATGTCGTTCTTGATATCTTAACGCGACATCTGGAGAGAGAGTTTCCTCAAATCAAGTTTCTGCGCAATTATGTTGGCAGCATGGACGGCCTCCTTGCCCTGTATCGCGGCACCGCGAACGTTGCCACTGCCCATTTATGGGACAGTGATACAGGAAACTATAACAGCCCCTATATTCGACGCATTTTGCCTGGACACAAGGCTTTGCTTATTAATCTTGTTCACCGCAATGCAGGCTTCTATGTCGCCAAGGGAAATCCCAAAGGCATTTTCTCCTGGAAAGATCTAACCCGGCCTGACGTACGCATCATCAATCGCGAATGCGGTTCAGGTGCAAGAGTGCTGCTTGATGAGCAGCTAAGAAAACTCTCCCTCAGTACAAAAGACTTGCAAGGTTACTCCCATATTGAGATGAGCCATTTAGCAGTTGCCAGCACAGTAGCCAGAGGCGATGCCGATGTAGGGATAGGTATTGAAAAAGCTGCTCAGCAAGTGCAAGGTGTTGATTTCATTCCCCTCCAGGTGGAGCGTTATGACATTGTCATCCGCAAAGATGATGCGGATAAGCCTTTATTTCAGGCACTACTTACGGCCTTGCGTTCTAAAGCCTTTATCAATGAAGTGCAAGGAATCGGCGGATACGATTTATCCAAAACCGGTCAAATAGTTGATGAGGTCTAATTTGATAAAAAAACCCGTACCGTTTATTCAGCGGTACGGGTTTTTTTAAACAAAACAGATAAATGTGCATTAGTACAGATGCGCTTTTATCGCCAGTTAGCGCCTGCTGCTTTACAGACTAACGGAATACATCACTGAGTGTCGCGTATCTCAAATTTTGAACAAGAAAAGGCTATTAACTATTCATCCCTGCCTGAAAGGCGGCAATATTGATATCCGCCAAACCGACCTTAACATTTTTCCGGATAACAGCTTCCCAGTCAATACCGGTAAGATTCATGTCCCTTACCAGCGCCCCAAACAAAACAATATTCATCGTCTTGGCATTGCCTAGCTGCTCTGCTATTTGAGCTGCATTAATCACCGCTGTATCCACTTTACTTTGCATTATGTCCAAGACACCTTCGGGATAATCACTTTTCCCTATTAAAATAGGTGCTGAAGGTATGCGGTGGTCATTGACGACCGCCTTGCCGCCGGGTTTGAGGTATTCCAGCCATCTAAGCGCCTCCATTGCTTCAAACGACACCAGTATATCGGCCTGCCCTTTACCGATAATCGGTGAAAACACCTTTCTGCCGTACCTGACTTGATTGCTGACGCTGCCCCCTCGCTGCGCCATACCATGGACCTCGGACATCTTCACATCATATCCGGCATCCATGAGACCGTTGGATAAAATTTTACCAACCAATATAGTACCTTGACCGCCTACACCGACAAGCAATATATTTTTAACATCAGCCATGCTCATTCACCTACTCTTTCGATTGCCTTAACAGGGCAAACCTGCAGGCATACTTCACAGCCGACGCACTGTTTGTCGTCAATTTTTACCTTTTTACGCTCTTTGTTAAACCTAAGCGCCGGGCATCCTGTACGAATACAGGCCCTACAGCCGATACAAACCTCTTCTTTAACCTTACAAGTTCCGCTGTAGTCGCCGAATTCCGTTTTATCTTGTTCCGTCATTTTTTTCAGGACACAGGGCCACCGGGTAATAATCACCGAAGGATCATCAAGCTCCATTGCCCAGGCAAATGCTTCCTTTACTTCTTTCAGCTTTAAGGGGTTAACAGTTCGAATGTGGTCTATCCCCAACGCTTTCACTACTTTGGCAATATCAATAACTTTCGTTGGCATCCCCTGCAGAGTAAAACCCGAACCAGGATTTTCCTGATGCCCGGTCATGCCGGTGATACGGTTATCCAGTATACAGGTAATGGTATTGCTGCGGTTGTAGACTACATGCATAAGGCTGTTGATTCCCGTATGGAAAAACGTTGAATCACCAATCGTGGCGATAGCCCGTTTATTCTCATTAAACTTGTTGTACATTTTTTGCGCCCCATGCCCCATACTGATGCTGGCCCCCATGCAGATACAGCAGTCTTTAGCATTAAGCGGCTCGGCACCGCCTAAGCCATAACAGCCGATGTCGCCCGTTATCATGACATTTTTAAGCTTAGCCAGCTCGTAGAAAAAGCCACGGTGAGGACAGCCGGCACAAAGCGTAGGCGGACGGTTGGTNNAATTCAGCAATACTTTAGCAATAATATCAGGGGTTAACTCATCAATATTTGGAATTTTATCCTTACCCATGCAGTAAATCCCGGCAGCTTTAATCTGTTCTTCCATAAATGGCTCAAGTTCCTCAATCACATATAAGCATTCTACTTCATTGGCAAATGCCCGGATTTTCTCTATCGGCAAAGGGAAGGTAAATCCCAGCTTGAGATAAGAGGCTGTATCGCCAAATACCTCTTGCGCGTATTGATACGCTATACCTGCGGCAATAATACCGATCTTTTTGCTATTCCACTCGATATAGTTTAAATCAGTTTCATTCGAAAATGCTTCGAGTTTTTTTAGCTTTTCCTCTAAGGTCACATGGAGTTTGCGAGATACGGCTGGCACCAAATCGTATTTTTGCAGATTTTTTGCATACGTTTTTTTATCCACGGCCTGCCGTTCGCCTATCGCAACAATACTTTTACTATGGCACACCCGGGTGGTCATGCGAAACAGCACCGGCGTATCATAGGTCTCACTGATCTCCATCGCAGCTTTAACCATATCTTTTGCTTCCTGGCTGCTGCTGGGCTCTAGCATGGCAATTTTCGCAAATTTAGCATAATAGCGGTTATCTTGCTCGTTTTGTGACGAGTGCAGCCCTGGGTCATCCGCCGAAATCAACATAAAACCGCCGTTTACTCCTGAGTAAGCAAAACTGAACAAGGGATCGGCAGCAACATTTACACCAACCATTTTCATGGCTGCCATTGATCTTGCTCCAGCAAGCGATGCCCCAATAGCGCTTTCTAAAGCAACCTTTTCATTCGGTGCCCACTCAGCAATAATGTCCTGTTTATAATCGGCTATGTTTTCCAATATCTCCGTACTTGGAGTACCGGGATAAGCTGCTGCGTAAGAGATTCCGGCTTCATAAGCACCCTGAACGACTGCTTCATTGCCTGTTAATAATTTAAACATTACGAATCCTCTCCTTAAAACTGAATTATTCAGCTAGGCATGCCTCGCTTTTGCGCCTTCGTGCATAAGCCAAAATGGCACCTAACGCTATGGACAGGTACGCTGCCACTAAACCCGGTATTCAGGCGGCAGTAAAAATACAACGGTATGCGCAGGGATCCAGAAAAAAGGTACAGTTTTAGCCACTACAAACTTGACAAAGCCCTGCCAGTCAATATTTTCTACAATCGTCGTCCAGTCTGCGCTTCCCCCTCTACTCTTCCTGTCGATATACAAGTCCGTCATCCGGTGAGCAGCCATAAAAACAGGTCTGAAGGTCAAATTCATAATCGCACTGATAAAAAAGGCGGTTAGCACCGGCTTTACGGCGCCGTCACCAACATAGAGCAATTGGTTTTTTACCGCTTCTGCAACACCATTTAAATATATTTCAAACATCAGAACAACCAGCATCCCCACAATTCCCCAAACAATTGCTTTCGGAAACATGCCTGCAGTCTTCTTCCATTGTCCTGATAATAAGCGGATCACCAGTAATTCTCCCATGGTAGCCAATATGGCAAACTTCAAGCATCCCATTACATAGGGATGCTCCTGCGTCTGGCTGATAAAGACTTGACGGGTTGACGGCACAAGGAGTCCGGCAGAAAGTATGCTAAGCGCCAGCAGCCATGCATAATCTCCCAGTTTCACTTATATCCCTCCGCGCTTTGCGTCAGCTTCACGAGAACGGTCAAACGCCAAGCTGGCCAGCGCAATGGAATGCAGCTTTGATTCTGCCGTATCGGCCCGCGATACCATTACAATCGGATTAGCCGCTCCTAAGATCATGCCGGCAATTTTGGCATTTGCATAATAGACCAGCGTTTTCCCCACCATATTTCCCGCTTCAATCGTTGGAACGAGAAAAATATCAACATCACCGGCAATTTTACTTTCTATCCCCTTGTGTCTGGCAGCTTCAGCACTTACAGCCACGTCCATTGCTATAGGGCCTTCCAGGATGCATGGCGGCAGCAGCCCTTGGTCTGCCATATCGGCTAATTCTTTTGCATCAACAGTAGCAGGCATCTTAGCATTAACCAGCTCATTAGCGGCCAGCACGGCAACTTTAGGTGCGCGAATCCCCATAACAGCAAGCGCTTCAATGGCATTTATCAGAATCTCTTTCTTTTCCTGAAGACTTGGGCTGATATTCATTCCGCCATCAGTATGAAAAGACAGCTTTTGCTGGCCGGGAATCTCAAAGGCCGCAAAATGACTAAGAACCCTGCCTGTTCTCAATCCGGCTTTAGCGTCCAGCGCTGCGCGGAGAAAATTGCTGCTGTTAATTAACCCTTTCATTAAGATCTGAGCCCGCCCCTGCGATACGAGCGTTACAGCGGCTAGAGCTGCCCGGTCAAGATCAGGCTCATCAATAATAGCAATGGCGGCGCTCAAGCCGACCTCAGCCGCCAGAGGCTTGATTAGGCTGGCATCTCCCACAAGAATGGCATCGATAAGGCCTTGCTCAATAGCTGCCTTGACAGCCAGCAATACATCTCTATCCTGGGCAGCTGTCACACTGACCGTTACTTTGCCAAGCTGACGGGCCCGTTCCACTACCTCACTAAAGCTTTGCAACACATTAGCCACCTCATTACTTATTTATATGTTTTCGCTGCTTCTTCCCCCTGCAGTACCCGCAAGGCCCCGGCAGTTAATGACTCCATTTCTTCCTCACCAGGAACAACAACAATCGGCGCAAGATAAGCAACTCGCTCTCTAATAGCCGTTACAATCCTGTGGGAATAGGCTATTCCGCCTGTTAATACAATACTGTCTACTTTACCTGCCAAAACGGCTGACATCGCACCAATTTCTTTTGCCACCTGATAGGACATAGCATCCAGAACCGTATTTGCCAGTTCATCGCCTTCAGCAGCCCTTTGTTCCGCTTCCCGCACATCTTTTGTTCCCAGATAGGCATATATTCCGCCTGACCCCAGCAATTTCCCCAGTAATTCCTGTTCTGTGTATTTGCCTGAAAAGCACAGCTTGACAAGTAATCTTGCCGGCAGCCCTCCACAGCGATCAGGCGAAAACGGTCCCTCTTCCTGGGCATTATTGACATCAATCATCCGTCCATGCTTATGAGGCGATACAGATACACCCGTTCCTAAATGGGCAACAACCAAATTGACATCCTCATACCGTTTTCCCATATCACGGGCAACCTTGCGAGCCACTGCCTTGCTGTTCAGCGCATGGGAAAGACTGGCTCGCGGGATATCAGGCAAGCCCGAAATCCGGGCAACAGGTTCCATTTCATCAACAGCTACGGGATCAACAATATACGCCGGTATGCCTAACTGCCTTGCTAAATGATCGGCCATTACAGCCCCCAGATTGGAAGCATGCTCTCCCCGCTCCGCTTTCTTCAGATCATCCAGCATCAACTGATTCACTGCATATGTACCGCCAGCTACCGGTTTTAACAGACCGCCCCGTCCAACGATGGCACTCAATGTGGCAAGTTCGATTTTTGCCTCGCTTAAAGCCTGCAGGACAAACTTCAGCCGGTATTCATACTGATCAAAGATCTGCGAATACAGCTGCAGGTCTTGGCCTTGATGTTCCACTGTTTTTTTAAGTACCGATATTTCATTATCAAATACAGCAATTTTTGTAGAGGTAGCTCCCGGATTAATTGCTAGAATTCTGTCCATACGTCCTCCTTAAATGGTCACTCTTTCCTTTACTTAAACAATAAACTCTCCAGTAACTGGAGAGTCAATCTTTATCTTTCGATTATGGGTATTTGAATTTCTGTCAAATGATAACTGGCTTCCTTTGTTATAAACTGATCAATAATTGTCCTCTCCAAAGCTTCTCCGGCAATACGGTAGCCCTGTATGGCAATATGCTCCAGCAACAGGTCGTAATACTTCCTGGAGTGGCTATGGCTGCCACGGAAATAAATACAGGCATATTTCCCGGCAATAAGGGGTTGAGCCGATAACATGCTGTCAATATTTTCTTCTAACAGAATAAAAACGGAATCATATTGATCAAATTTCCCCTGCATTAAATTTTCTTGCGACACGGTAATCCCCACTCTTCCAATAAATAAGGGAATGCGGCCGAACGTCATTTTTTCCAGTTTTCTCACCGATAATTCCAGTTCCGGTCCAATGCCCAGCTTCTCCTCCAGCTTCAGCACGGTTCGCGCCTCAATATCCCTAATTGTTACGGTGCCAATATCTGTAGTCCGCAAAGCAGCTTCAATCTCTTTAAGCCGGTTATCAAACCTGCCACTGATCAGTTCCAGTTCCTTAATTTTAGCCAGCGTGGCTTCTTGCTCGCTTTTTAATAGCTGCAAAAAATTAGCGACATTTCTCTTTTCTAAATGGTCTTTAATATCTTTTAGTGATATACCCAGCCATTTTAAATAATTAATCATATCAAGTTGTTCAAACTGCTCAGATGTATAATAGCGATACCGTGAGCTTTTATCAACTTCAGCCGGCTTCAGCAGCCCAATTTCATCATAGTACCGTAATGTTTTTACAGGAACATTAATGAGCTTTGCCAGTTCACCAATTGTAAACTTATTTTGCATGCCTCTCACCTGCTTCGCTTTTATCGCAACCATTTTTCAACCTACACAGCCCGTAACATCGTCTGCTCAATGCTCCATCAAGCGATAACCGACTCCTGACTCAGTAATAATATGGCGTGGTTGGGTCGGATCAGCTTCAATTTTCCGGCGGAGCTGTCCAATGTACACACGGATATAATGCGTATCTTCATTATATGCCGTCCCCCACACTGCTTTGAGCAGCTGACGGTGAGTCAATACACGGCCCCGATGTTGTGCTAAAACCTTAATCAGCTCATATTCGGTTGGCGACGAGTACTAATTCGGGTTTTTGCTCTAAGATAGCATCAACATTCATTTCCTGCCATTGCTTATTTTAGTATCCAATTGCTGCAGGAATAACCCGCGACAGCCCGTCCACAAGCTTTTCCGTTTCGGCTCGCCCATGGGTTTCGATCCAGCCAATGCTTATATTCACGCCCTCAGCCATCCGTATATGAGCAGCCTCGAGCATGGTATACGTTTTGCCCACACCCGCCGCAGCTCCCCAAAATACAGTTAGCTTGCCTTTTGACTCTTTGTTAATTTTTTCTAATAATGCATCTGGGGTGGGGCGAATATTGAGTTTTTCCTTAGCCATCCTTACACCTCCCGGACACAGTTACCTATTCTATTTTTTGATCAAAAGACCTTGCGTTACGTGCACGGGCTGTTTCTATTTTTCAACAGTCACTACTAATAATCACCGCTCCCTCTTAGTACAACTTTACTAAAAAGCATCAAGAGCTACGTTTAGATCTAATACATTCACACGGGGTTCACCAAGAAATCCAAATTGGCAGCCTTCCACCCGATCGTCTATTAGTTTTTTGACTTGGTCAATTGAATATCCCCGCTCTGCAGCAACCCGCTGCACCTGGAGATAAGCAGCTGCAGGTGAAATATGCGGATCAAGGCCGCTGGCTGAAGCAAGTACTAAATCACCCAGGAATTAGTTGGTTTTCACCTAACCTGTTTCTTTCACGCACTTTTTTACTAGCATCGGAGACAGTATCAAGCAACTTTTGATTAGTCGGTCCAAGATTAGAACCTGACGAACTTACTCCACTATACCCATCCTGTCCAGCTGCCGACGGACGGCCGTGAAAGTAGCCCGGGCTTGTAAAGGACTGGTCAATCAGCGCTGAACCGATTGCTTTACCGTCCTCTATCATCACCGATCCATTAGCCTGATTAGGAAATAACGCCTGTGCCATACCGGTCATCACTAGCGGATATGCCAGCCCGGTTACAGCAGTTGTTGAAATTCCTGAATAAGATATACCGCCGCCATGCCCAAGAGGATATAAAAAAAGCACTACACCTTAAGTTTAAGATGTAGTGCTTTACCTATTCGTTCTCCAAATTTTTAGCAGGCCGTCAAACCGCCATCTACTGTCCAGATAGCGCCGGTAACAAAGGCTGCTGCCGGTGAAGCCAGGAAGCAGATAACCTGGGCCACTTCTTCCGCAGTCCCAATCCGGCCTAACGGATACAATTGTTCCATTTCTTTCAGGCATTGATTCTGATCAGCTGCTGCTGCTAATTGTTTATCTAAGAGAGGTGTGGCCACATCACCAGGACATACACAATTGACGCGAATGCCGTACGGAGCGGCTTCAAGGGAAAGGGCTTTGGTAAAAGCTACGACTGCTCCTTTTGCTGCACAATAAGCAGTGCATAAAAGATTACCTCTCAGCCCAGCGTCAGAGGCAATATTTACGATTGCGCCGCCTCCTGCTTTACGCATTTCGGGTACAGCAAACTTCGAGATAAAGTAGGTTCCTTTCATATTGATATCAAGAACAGACTGAAAGTCTGTTTCTGTCGTCTCGGCTAACAGCTTTTCCAGGTAAATACCGGCTGAGTTAACCACCACATCAAGCCGTCCAAAGTGTTCTACCGTGTGCCGGACAATTTGCCGGCACTCATCATGAACTGCCACATCGCCTTGAATAAAGAAAAGCTCTTTATCTGCTTTCTGCCATGTCTCTATCAGTTGTTGTCCCTTTGCAGCATCACGGCCATTGATTGCAACTTTCGCTCCCGCTTTCAAAAATAGCTCTGCCGCTGCCAATCCAATACCGGAGGTTCCTCCAGTTATGAGAATAACTTTCCCGTTCCATTCTGCCACTATAAACCCCCCGGTTTTTGATTTTCATTTTAGGTACTACCCATCTGTTGGCATGTTTTGCTAGCAATATTATAGCATGCGCTGCACCTTGGACAAAATGCAATAGCTCTTGTTTGACTATATGTTCATATGTATAATAACAATTAACGGCACATGGCTTTCAGGTCAGCCGCTTGCATCCAATCAAACCAGTAACAGGAGTGTGATCTATGCAAAAGCAAGGACAATTCTCGATCACTTTGGTTTGTGTCATTTTAGGAATTATGCTGGCCGTACAGTTTCGTACCACTCAGGATATCCAGTCTTCCGTACAATATCAACGGGCCGAAGACCTAACGCAGCGCTTAATGCAAGTTGAAAAAGAGCGTACCGCTCTCGAAAATCAGGTTCGTGACCTGCGCAAGATCTCCACTAGCGATGCAGCCACAAAAGATCTGGAAAATACTAAAATGGGAGCAGGTGTAGTGCCCCTGCAAGGTGCGGGCGTTATTGTTACGGTAGATGATACCAAGCCCGTTGCACCATCTGGCAGTAAAAACCCCACTTTATATCTGATAAAAGATGAAGACATCTTGAAAATTCTCAACGAACTGCGGGCTGCAGGCGCTGAAGCCATCGCCATCAATAGCCAGCGCCTCATTGTCTCGACCGAAATTAGAACCGCAGGGTCGTTCCTATCGGTCAACAATACGAACTTATCCGCACCCTTTGAAATTAAAGCGATTGGTAACCCGGTAACATTGGAAAATGCGCTGAAGATGCGCGGTGGTGTAATGGAAACGCTTCAATTCTGGGGCATACAGGTTGTTGTAAAGCAGTCTGCCTCAGTGGAGCTTCCGGCCTTTAAGGGTACATTCCGCTTCCAATATGCTAAGCCGATTCAGGACGGAGGGAAATAACAATGGCTTTACCTATTCTCGGACTCCTAATTGGTCTTCTCATTGGTACTTTTTTGCCTGTTAGTATGCCAATCGAGTATGCCAAATATTTGTCGGTAGCCTTACTTGCTTCCCTGGACTCAGTGTTTGGCGGATTGCGGGCAGGATCAGAGCAAAAATTTGATAACCTAGTATTTATGACTGGCTTCTTCACCAATGCGCTTTTGGCCGCCGGCCTCGTCTACATCGGGGAACGGATTGGTATTGATTTGTACTATGTAGCCCTTCTAACATTTGGCCTTAGGATTTTTCAGAATCTAGCCATCATTCGTCACTATTTCCTAAAACGGTAAGCTCTGCTGCCATTACAAACGCTATAACCTAAAACTCGCTGGCGACAACCGCTTCCCTTATCTCCAGACCCAAAAAACTACCCGGCCCTTGTTTCAATTCACCCCTTATGCTAGACAAGCTAATGCACCGTCTAGCATGGGGGTGTTTTTCATCTGCGGCCGGGTAGTTTTGTCACTTATCTATCCCCTTGAATGTCAATGAATGGTGCTCGCGCCACTTATTCCAGACCAGATAGATAGAAGGCAGCACGATGAGTGTCAAAATAGTGGAAGTGACCAGCCCACCTACAACGACGGTAGCCATCGGCCGCTGTACTTCAGCGCCCGTACCGGTGGCAAAGATAAGTGGAAGCAAGCCCAGGCTGGCGACCAGTGCGGTGATTAGGACAGGTCGCAGCCGGGTATGGGCCCCTTCGATAATAGCTTCTTCCAACGTGCGGTGATCGCGCAGATGTTTAATATAGGTTACCATAATGACACCGTTCTGCACGGCAATCCCAAAGAGTGCAATAAAGCCGACAGCAGCCGCAACCGTCATATAGGTACCAGTGAGATACATAGCGACAATACCGCCCACTAAGGAAAAAGGAATATTCATCAGGATAAGAAACGCATCGCTGGCTGAGTTAAAAGTCACAAAGAGTAAGAAGAACGTCAGGACAATAACTGCCGGAACCACTAACGAGAGACGATCTTTCGCCCGCTGCTGATTTTCATACTGGCCGGTCCATTTTAAAGAATAGCCCACTGGCAAATCAACCTTCTCCTTGATGACTTGATTAGCTTCATTAACAAAGCTCACCACATCCCGCCCTCTCGTATTCATCTGTACAATCATCCGGTAGATGCCGTTTTCACTGCTGATCATCGATGGACCGNNGTCTACCACCTGAAACCGGGCAACTTCCCCTAGTGGTACATATGCACCAGTAGCCGGCTTGGCTGTTGGAGCGGCACCGCCTCCCATTCCGGTCATACCGCTCCCGGCATTTGCAGCAGCACCGGCACCGCCGGCAGTTACCGGAATGAGAATGTTCTGCATGGCATCAATAGTCTCCCGGTTCTCCCGGTTATACCGGACCAAAACATCAAAGCGCTTGCGTCCTTCGATAGTAGTTGTGGCAGTTTTTCCGCCTACCGCCAGTTCAATAGCATCTTCAACATCTGCTATATTGAGGCCATAGCGGGCTGATTTGTCCCGGTCAACCTGTATTTCCAGATAAGATGCACCGAAAACCCGTTCAGCTAGCAAATCGCTGACTCCCGTCACTGTTGATAACGCCTTTTCTATCTCAAACGCTTTTTGCTGCAACACCTGCAGATCTTCGCCATAAAGCTTAATACCCAATTCCGTTCGAACTCCGGTGGTCAGCATAGATAACCGGCCGGCGATGGGCTGGGTAAAAGCTAAATTAAGTCCCGGAAGATTCGCCAGCTTGACCATCATTTCTTGTTCGATAGCAGCCTTGGTTATTCCCTGCCGCCATTGGTCCTTAGGTTTTAACGTTACAATTGTTTCAATCATGCTGACTGGCGCAGGGTCCATAGCAGACTCAGCCCGGCCTACTTTTCCTACAGACAGTTCTACTTCTGGAATTTCCATAATCAGTCTATCCATTTTCTTGGCTGCTTCCAGTGCCTCCGTCAGTGATACGTTAGGCAGCATTGTAGGCATTACCAGAAAAGTGCCCTCATCTAAAGCCGGCATAAAGGTAGTGCCGATAAATGGTAACAGGGAGAAACCGGCAATCATTACGACAACTGCGATAATAATGGTTGCCTTACTGTGCTGTAATACAGATCTTAGCGTAGGCATATACAATTTATGCAGTTTGGCAACTATCCAGGTATCCTTTTCCTCGATCCTGCCTCTGAGCAAAAAGGTGCACAACACCGGTACCAGTGTGAATGCCAGCAGTAATGAACCACTCATGGCAAAGGATTTCGCCCAGGCCATGGGCGTATACATCTTGCCTTCAGTACCGGTCATGGTAAATACCGGCAGGAAGGTAACAATGATAATCGTTATGGAAAAGAATATTGGGGCGGCCACTTCTTTAGCTGCTTCCAGAGTCACGTCGATAATGCTGCGCTGGCCGCGGTCTTCGGCTAAATGACGGAAGATATTTTCCACCATAACGATGGCCGCATCAGTCATAACGCCAATGCCAATAGCAATTCCTCCAAGTGACATTAAATTTGCCGACAGGTGAATTTGTTTCATGGCAATCAGTGCAATCAGAATACCAATGGGGATGGCACTGGTGACAATCAGACTAGACCGGATATTGCCTAAAAAAGCAACGACAATAATGGATACTAAAATAAATTCTTCAAGCAATGCCCTAGTCAGCGTATTAACCGCCTTTTTCACCAGATCAGTCTGGTCGTAAAAAGGTACAATCCGCATCCCTTCCGGTAAGGATGGCTGAATCTCGGCAATCTTTTCTTTTACCTGGTCAATTACATTCAGCGTGTTTTCGCCCATACGCTGAATGACAATACCACCGGCTGCCTCATAACCCGATTTGGTCAGCACACCCCGCCGAAAATCAGGTCCTGCAGTAACAACGGCCACATCTTTGATATAAAGAGGCACATTGTTGTTTTGGGTAATTGCAATATTTTTTATATCTTCAATCGACTGAATTAACCCCAGCCCACGAATGATAAATTCCTGGCCGTTTTGCTCGACAACCTTCGCTCCAATGTTGGCATTGTTGGCGCTAAGTGCCCCAAATACCTGGTTGAACGTTACCCGGTAGCTTTGCAGGAGGCTTGGGTCAAGATTGATTTGATACTGCAGCACATAACCACCAATGCTGGCCACTTCGGCTACACCGGGCACAGCACTTAGCTGCTGCTTAATAGTAAAATCCTCAACTGTACGCAGCTCCGCCAGGTTGTGGCGATCACTTTCCACCGTATACATAAAAACCTGTCCCATCGGCGTGCTGACCGGCCCTAAAGCTGGCTGAACACCACTCGGCAGGCGTGGAATAGCTTGTTGCACTTTTTCATTTACCACTTGGCGGGCAAAGTAGGGATCTATTCCATCTTCAAAAATAACCGTGATGAGCGACATTCCGAAAGACGAAGCCGAGCGCACTTCTTTAACATTGGGCAGTCCTCTGAGCGCAGTTTCCAGTGGGTACGTTACCTGATCCTGAATTTCCTGAGGTCCCCGGCCCATCCAGTCAGCTGAGACTAACACCTGGTTTTCACTCAGGTCAGGGAAAGCGTCAATGGGGGTGTCCCGTACAGTAAAAACTCCCCAGACAATGACCAGTGCAAACAACACCAGGATAATCACACGATTTTTCAAAGAAAACTCTAATAATGTATTGAGCATAGTGATCCTCCTTAATGTCCGCTATGGCCGCTGTGTTCGCCCCCGGCAGCAGGTGCATCTGGAATAGCTGGTACTTTGACCGGAGCAGTCACGCTGCTGGCAGCAGGTGGGGCAGTCCTCTCAGCTGCTCCTGAGCTGCCATGACCGGCATGACTGCCAAAGCTGCCTAATTTTGTCTGCGAATCAATAAGAAAGGTCGCAGTTGTTACCACTGTATCACCGCTTTCAATGCCGGACAGGATTTGAACATAGCCCTCGGCATGTTGCCCTGTAACAACGTCTCGCTTGACAAAAGTGTCGTCACTCTGGGACACAAAAACGATCTTTCTGCTGCCTGTGTCCAGTAAACCCGATTCGGGTATAACCACTCTTTCCCCCAGTGGAATTTGCACGCTGGCATTCACAAACATATTGGGCTTCAGTTTACCCGTAGGATTAGCCATTTCGACCCGCACCTTAACCGTACGAGTGGCATCATCAAGGATAGGGTTAATAAATGTCACCTGACCGCTAAAAGTTTCTCCCGGATAAGCGCCGCTGGTCACTAGTACCGGCTGACCGGGAGTAATACCGGCAATGTCCTTTTCGTAAATATCGGCATACAGCCAGACCGTAGATAAGTCCGATAGGCTGTAGAGCTTGTCGCCAGGCATGATAAATGCTCCTGGCAATACTTGTTTCTCTAGCACAGTTCCACCGAATTGGGCATAAATTGTCATATGATCTTTAGCTTGCCTGGTATGCTCCAAATGAGCAATTTCATTGTCAGGCACATTTAAGAGCTGCAGCTTACGCCGCGCCGCCTCTCTTAGACGATTGTTGATCTGAACTACATCTTTGCCGGCATTTTTCAGCTTCTCCACATTTTCCAGCGTCAATAAATATTCTTCCTGAGCGGCAATATAGGTTGGGCTGTACACGGCGGCGATCGCCTGTCCGGGATAAATAGTTTCTCCATCGGCAGTAACATACAGCTCATCAACGCGCCCTTCAACCCGGGACGTGATGTAAGTCCGGCCGCTTTCATTCATGGCAATCTTACCGGTAGTTTTTATTTCCTTTGTGAGGGACTTAACGATTGCCTGGGCAGTCTGTACTCCAGCCAATTGCCGGGCCTTGGCATCAAGCGTAACCGTATCACCCATTGCCATGACCGGACCGGACATTTGATGTCCCGTATGACTTACTACCGCCGGTTGGTTGTGCTGCCCTGTATAGTAGTAGCCGGTACCGCCAATCACCAGAACCCCGGCAGTCACACCAAGGATAAGCTTCTTTTTGGCCTGTAGCTTTTCGATCATGCTGTCCTCTCCTTTTCCACCTCTTCNNTTTTTCATAATCAATGCGGGCTTTATAGTAATCCAGTCTGACATTACGGAGAGCATTAAGGCTATCCAGGACAGCCATGAAATCCACTTTTCCATTGGTGTAGCTTACCACACCTGCCTGATAGGTTTGTTCCGCTTGTGGAATGACGGTATTCTTATACAGGTTAATCTGCCGCCAGGCCGACTGGGCATCAGTCATTGCCATCTGCAAATCCAGGCTGGTCATATTTTGCATATTGATCAATGATGCCTGAGCTGCCGTGAGGTTTGCCGCCGCTGCATTAATTTCTGCTTTGTTTTTACCCTGCCATAGCGGCAGCATGACCATAACTTCCATTTTCCAGGTATCAGGCTGCGTATCCATCATCGTCTGCTTTCTATCCTTATAGCCAATACTGAACTGATAGTCTGGCAATCGCTGCTTTTTAGCCAGCTCCACACTGTTTTGGGCCATATCCACTTGCTTTTCCATGCCTACAACGGCAGGTTTAGCAGCTTGAGCTGCTTGCTGGAGCTTGACTACGTCAAAGTTAGGCGGCGGTGCGCTGAATTCTTCTTTCACCGCGAGCGACATATCAGCTGGACGGCCAAGGACTGTATTTAGTTTTGCTTTCGCTACTTCTGCCATTGACGCCATACTTACAAGATCAGCTGTCATTTTGGAATACTCGGTCTGCGCCTTTAGCGTGTCTTGCAGCGGTACCATACCAGTTGAATAATTAACCTGCGCAATCTGAACCAATTGTCCCATAAGCACTTGATTTTCCTTACCGATTTCGAGCGCTTTATCACTATAAAGCAGATCATAATAGGCTGTTTTGGCTGCTGTATAGACCTCCATTTGTTTATCCTGATAGCTGGCTCTGGCCATTTGGGCATCACTATCAGCCATTTTCCCCATTGCTTTCAGCTTTGCCGGATTCATCATATCCTGAGTAAAGGTATATTCCGTCATCATTGCGTCAAAAGGGTTTAAACTGCTATCAGGAATGTCATCTTTCATAATGGCAAGCTGCGGATTGGGCCAGGCTTTGGCCAGCGGAATACGGGCTTGCTTCTCTTCCCAGCGTTTTTGACTCTCGATCACAGCAGGATTATTCTTGACAGCATCATCCACCACTTGTTTTAATGTCAGCTGCTCCTGATTCCCTGCTGCCAGGCCAGGAACAGCTGACAGCAGCGTCATAATTCCTGTCAGCACCATTGTCTTCCCTTTAATCCATTTTCCTGTATCCATAATGCCTCCTTCTTACTCCCTCGATAATAGCTAACTATACAGACCAGGTATGAATAAGTTGTGAAGACATTTTGAAGAAATTATGAATTTTGGGGACAAAAAAATCCCGGCATAAGAAAATGCCGGAATCTAAGCAGCTTAATGAAACTATTCACTTACCGCAGCAAGCGCAAGCCGCTTGCAATTACCAATAAAGTACTTCCTTCGTGGCCAATCACCCCCAGCGGCAAAGTAACACCATCCAAAAATGTTCCTATTACCAGAGACACTACTACGGTCATGGCGAACACCAGGTTTTGTTTTACAACTTTACCGGTACGCCGCCCGAGAGCAATAGCATAAGATACCTTTGTAATATCATCTGCCATAAGTACAACATTTGCCGTCTCCAGAGCAACATCCGTGCCGGCGGCTCCCATAGCAATCCCGACAGAAGCGGCAGCTAGAGCCGGGGCATCATTCACGCCGTCCCCAACCATCGCAACTTTCCCGTACTGGGAAGAAAGCCGCTTAATAATCTCAACCTTTTCCTCAGGATAGAGGCCCGCATATACTTCATCCACACCCGCCTCCATGCCAAGTGCCCGTGCTGTGGCCAGCTTATCACCGGTAAGCATAACCACTTTTATCTGCATTTGCCGCAGTGCCCTGACAGCGGCTTTAGCCTGGGGCCGCAGAATGTCCTGAATCGCCAGCAGCCCTTGCAGTGTTTCTGAGGATTGGACGTAAATAATTGTTTTACCCTGGCCCTCCAGCTGTTTAATGATCATTTCTTGTTCTTCGGATAAAACGGGTTTATTCAGACAGTCCAAATTGCCAATGCGGAACTCTTTATCCTGAACTAAGCCGTGAATCCCTGCGCCGGGAACAGCCTGCAGCTTGGATGCTTTAGGCAGTACTAGTCCCCTGTCCTTCGCAGCTTGCACAATGGCTTTAGCGATAGGGTGTTCCGACAAGGTTTCCAGTGCTGCCGTAAGACGTAACAATTCATCTTTTCCGTTTGATGCAAAGGCAATGATATCCGTGACTAGTGGTTTTCCCTCAGTAAGCGTACCCGTCTTATCAAAAGCCACAACTTTAATTTCGCCACTATTCTCTAAGTGAATACCTCCCTTAAAGAGAATTCCTTTCCGGGCACCGTTAGAAATTGCAGACAAGATCGCTGGCATTATCGAAGAAACTAATGCACAGGGTGAAGCCACTACCAGAAAAATCATAGCCCGGTATATCGTTGCTTCCCATGTCCACCCTAATACATAGGGTGGTACAAGCAGCAGTAAAACAGCAGCTGCAATAATAACCTTAGCATACATTCCTTCAAAGCGTTCCACGAACAGCTGGCTAGGCGGCATTTCGCTTTGCGCTTCCTGAACTAACCGGATTATTTTAGCAAGTAATGTAGCTTCTGCCGGCTTCATCACTTCAATCACTAAAGCTCCTTGTCCATTGATGGTTCCGGCAAACACTTCATCTCCAATTCCTTTATCTACCGGGATAGATTCGCCGGTTATAGAAGCCTGATCAACAGCAGAATAGCCTTCCCTAATTCTCCCGTCAGCGGGAATACGCTCACCTGGTTTAGTTAATACCAAATCACCTGCCTTAAGCTCTTCCACTTTTACCTGCGTTTCTGTTTGCCCCCGCAGAACGAGAGCTTGCTCCGGCCGCAGTTTCATAATAGAGCGAATATCGCGGTTGGTTTTTTCCATCGTATAGCCTTCAAGAGCACCACTTAGTGCAAAAATAAAAATTAAGATTGCTCCATCCTGCCAATAGCCGATACTAGCTGCGCCAATTGCCGCGATTACCATGAGCAGATCAACATCCAAATCGCGCTCAAAAATAAGGGTTTTAATCCCTTCCCGGGCCTTCCGGTATCCTCCGGCCACATAGGCTGCTATGTATAGCGGAATTTCTATTCCTTGCCGGCCGTTTATTCCCGCCTGCCAGGCTGCTAATGCCAATACTGCACTCAGGATGGTTGTCAGGACTTCACCATGCCTTTCCCACATATTACTGAAAGCTACGCTGCTTCTTCCCTCAGCCACAGTTGCCCCATTCATTACCTTACGCCTCCTTTCTACACGATAACAGACTAGAACGCCTCATGATTAACTTTGCGCAGCAGCTTCACTAACTGTTCGCTTTCTTCCTCAGTCAAGGCTGCCACCACTTGCTCTGTCAGTTTTGTATGGTATTGATGATGTTCTTCAAAAGCCTTTTGACCTTTCGGTGTAAGCGTAATTAAATAGACGCGGCGATCTTCCTTATGAGGTTCTCTTGTGGCGTATTCCTTCTTCTCTAATCGGTCAACTGTAACAGTCGTTGTCCCCGTAGTTACTCCGGTCTTTTGAGCTAAGGTCCGCATATTCATCTGGCCATAGGTTCCCAGAATTTCAATTGCATGCGCTTCAGCTACCGTTAAATCACTTGACCGGATAACCGAGTTTTCCCACGAAGAGAAGCAGTTGAAGAATGTAAACAATTCATGTGTCAGTTCATCAATATCATCCATAGTAAGACCTCCATTTATTTTATTATTCAAACCATATTATTAACTTATTGTTTGATAATCAAACTAATTGTAATGGAAGTAATTCTCACTGTCAAGTCAATGCGATCATTCTCAGCTATCCTTATATGTTAGACGAGTAAATTTAACAAAGCCCTAAAGCTAAGCCTGTTCCCGCTTAGCTTTAGGGCTTTGTTTTTCTTTCCTACATAACCACCCAACATAGGCGGCCCTAATACAGGGCATACCGTTAAAAAATTCTATTACTATTACAAATGCTGCCACATTTGGTCTTATCCTCTGCGGCAGCATTTGATTTAAATTACGAGAAAACTTGCTCTGTCCGATTGATAATTTCATCTTGTAAAGCGCGATCCAGGTTATTAAAGTAGTCGCTATAGCCTGCTACACGTACAATCAGATTTTCATACCCCTTGGGATTTTGCTGCGCCTTTATCAGTGTTTCACGCTCAATGACATTGAACTGGAGATGGTGGCCATCTAATGCGAAATAGGAACGGATCAGGTTTGCCATATGTGTAATACCGTCTTCACCGGCCACAACAGCAGGTGAAAATTTTTGATTTAACAAAGCGCCGCCTGTTTTTAACTGATCAAGTTTAGACGCTGATTTGATAACTGCTGTCGGTCCGTTGCGGTCAGCCCCTTTTTCAGGTGATATTCCATCCGGCAATGGTGTACCCGCATAGCGACCATTTGGCGAAGCTTCCATTACCTGACCGAAGTAAACATGGCAAGTTGTTGGCAAAAATTCAACAACAGTCTTTGACCCTTTTGGCGTTTTTCTTCCGGCAATGGTATTTTGCAGCGAGTCTGCCACTCTTTTTAAGATACTATCAGCATAATCATCATCATTTCCATATTTCGGTGTTTCGTTATGAACGGTATGATAAATCTCGTCATAGCCAGCAAAATTTGCCTTACAAGCTGCCAGCAACTGATCCATTTCCAGCTTACAGTCTTCAAACACATTTTTCTTAATAACTGCTAATGAATCAGTAAGTGTTGCGATTCCTACACACTGAATATAGCTAGTGTTATAGCGTGCACCGCCAGCATTGTAATCAACACCCGACTTGATGCAGTCGTCGGTTATGACGGAAAGCAAAGGTACAGGCATATGGTCCATATACATGCGCTCAATTACATTATTCCCAGCAACTTTTACGTCAACAACATACTTCAGTTGTTTATAGAAGGCATCATAAACTTCTCCATAAGTTGTAAAGTCTCTAGGGTCACCTAAATCTATCCCGACCTGCGTTTTAGTGTACGAATCAAAACCACGGTTCAGCACAAGTTCAAAAATCTTTGGTATGTTTAGATAGCCTGTCAAAACATAAGCTTCTTTTCCGGCAGTGCCTGTTTCAACACAGCCGCTGGCAATACCGCTATCGCGCGCATCATCCAGTGATTTCCCCAAATAGAGCAGCTCCTGAATGATGGCTTCTGAGTTGTAAAATGCAGGCTGTCCCCAGCCTTTACGGGAAATCTTTAATGCTTCACGCAAGAAGTATTCAGGCGTTTTCTGAGAAATTTGCACGTTTGAGCTTGGCTGTAACAATTTCATTTCATCCATTACTTCCAGGATCAAGTAACTGACATCACTAACGCCACAAGTTCCATCAGGGCGCAGCGCTCCTGTATTGATATTGCAAAAGTCTGTGTAAGTTGCACTTTCTTTTAGCGTAATGCCAACTTTGGGAGGGGCAGGCTGATTGTTAAATTGAATCCATAAATTTTCCAGTATCTCTTTTGCGTTTTCACGGGTAATCCGGCCTTCCTCAATATCTGTATTGTAGAAAGGTTCCAGGTGCTGATCGAGCTTGCCTGGAGAATACGCATCCCAATTGTTCATTTCAATGGTTACGCCAATATGTGTAAACCAATACATTTGAACAGCTTGGCGAAAGGTTTTGGGCGCATGTTTGGGAACGGCATCGCAAATTTCAGCAAGCTCCAGCAATTCTTTTTTCCATACCGGATCTGTTTCGGTTTCTGCCAATGCGCGGGCTTTGGCGGCATACCGTTCTCCAAAAATAATCATGCCTTCGCAGACAAGCTTCATGCCTTCCAGCTCTTCACGTTTGTTTAGCGCATCCAAGTCGTTATTGTAATCCAGGCTCTCAAGCGCAGCTTCAATGTCTTTGAGAAAATCACTGTAGCCTTTTTGATATATCTTTCCGTCTGCTACAGTATGTCCCGGGCCTCGCTGCATCAAGAATTCGGTAAACAATCCAGCCTGAAAAAGATTATGCCATGCTTGCGGCAAAATAACATTCATTCTTGTCATCAAAGCACGGTCTTTCCAATAGGGAATGATCACGTCCTCTTGAATCTTTTTGTCTGTGTCTGTAACTTTAAAAAATACTTTTTCCCGATTGTCCATATTGTCGAAATCTTCTAAGGAATGGCAGCATAACTCTGGAAATGTAGGTGCAGCCCAAGGTTTATGACCTTTCTCACCAACAATCAATGCACCTTTTTCTATATATAATGCTCGATTTTCCATAATGTGTTTAAAGGATAGTCCACGTAGGATAGGTGGTGAAACCTTGCCTTCGTATGTTTTGTAGGCCTCCGTTAACAAGACTGCTCGTTCCATTGACACACATGGGATGGATAATTTATCACTAATTTCCCTAAGGTGTCTGATTCTTTCCGTTGAGCCTCTGTGCATTTTATTCATTACAATTACTCTCACTTTTTTATATTTTTTATATTTAAAAGCCTAACGGCTTAGCCACCTATTTTTACGAAATAGCCTGCTGCTTCCAGCAAGTTCTTTAAATCCTCCAGACGGTCTTTTTCTGGTATCTCGAATTTCTGAGTGCACGTTCTTCCTAGTTTTGTATATTTATCTCTTCCAAAATCGTGATAAGGAATCAGATCAACGCGCTTAATATTGATGCAATTGTTTTTGAGCCAAGCAATCGTATTTAGCATCGTGGGGACATCATCATTAATTCCTTTCAGGAGGATCAAGCGCAGATATATTACGCCACCGCTGTCGGAAATCAGTTGAAGATTTTTTAGTACTAACTGGTTTTGCACGCCAGTGAACTTATAGTGCTTCTGCGTATCTAAAAATTTAAGGTCGTAAAGAAATCCATCAACGTAAGGGAGCAACTTTTTAAAGCTGCTTTCCGGAGCTGCTCCGCAGGTATCAATCAACACGGAAATACCTGTTCGCTTAAGTTGTTTTGTCAATTCTTCCAGGTAACTTATATCTTGCGTCATCACCTCGCCGCCGGAAAAGGTGACACCACCACCGGAGCGGTCAAAGAATATCTGGTCTGACTGAGCTTGTTTGACCAGCTCTTTTATTGAATATTGTTTACCAACCAATTGATTTCTTCCGTCTTTTTCGTTCATGTACTCGGGCTCGTATTTTTGACTCTCAGGATTATGGCACCACATACACTGAAGCGGGCAGCCTTTAAAGAAAAACGTTGTACGTATTCCCGGTCCATCATGAGTGGAAAACTTTTGGATATTAAAAATATACGGACTTTGCATGAAGAAGTATACCTCCTTCTGTTTCAAAAATCATTATACTCCACATTATATTCATCAATTTGAAAATAATCAACATTTTTTATAGTTTATTTCATATAGATGAGATTATAGTTTATTTAACTGTTGAAAGGCCATCATTTATGAATTTAAATTGTTATTCTAATATCACAAAGACTCGTTGCCTTTGATGATTTGATTTATTACTCTGTCCCAGTTGAAAGCATTATTAGATTAGTTTACAATTGGTATTAAGTTTTAAACAGGAGATGAAATCATCATGAGTCTAGGGGCTAAAGTCAAAAATCTTCGAAAAGAAAAAAAGATAACCATAAAGGAAATGGCGGAAATGACTAGCCTGTCCACCGGCTTTATATCACAATTTGAAAGAGGTATAACTACCATAGATGTAGACCATTTACATACTATAGCCTCAATATTAGATGTCGATATTTCCTATTTTTTTCTATGTGAAAAACAAGAAGAAGCTGAGTCGGTCGTTGTTCGCAGGTACGAGAGACCAATAATACGTACACTAAATCAGGCCCTCTATTTCGGGCTGAGCTCAAATTTCCAGGACAAACAAATGGCGCCAAAATACGTTGAACTCTTGCCTGCTGAAACGAAAGAGGCTCCAGCTTCCTATGGTCATCCAGGTGAAGAATTTATCTTTGTCCTTGAAGGAACATTGACTTTATACTTAGAGGATACTATTTATAAACTATATCCAGGAGATGCTGTTCATTACTTGTCTACCCGCGAACATAATTGGGGAAATAACTCTGATTCGATTGTGAAATTTATTGTTATTCATTTTCCCAATACTAAAGAATAGCGGCGCACAAACATAGTAAGACCTCCTATAGTAGATATTCTTATCCTACTATAGGAGGCCTTTTCTTTTATCTGCCCTATTCGGGTTTACTTCAATTAATAGGAGCTCTGATTTGTCGTTTTACCCAGGCATTTTGGATAAATCACTGAACTTAGTAAACTGTTTATGGAAGAACAGCTGCACCGAATCAACCGGACCATTACGATGCTTAGCGATGATAATCTCGGTAATATTCTTCTTATCAGTGTCAGGATCATAATAGTCCTCACGATATAAAAAGGCAACAAGGTCGGCGTCCTGCTCCAAAGACCCTGATTCACGCAAGTCACTGAGCATTGGTTTCTTGACTTGCCGGGACTCAACACTGCGGCTAAGCTGAGACAGTGCAATGATCGGCACATTCAATTCTCTTGCCAGTGCTTTTAAAGACCGGGAAATTTCCGAAATTTCCTGCTGGCGATTCTCACCGCCTTTGCTGCCGCTGCCCTGCATAAGCTGCAAATAGTCAATGATGATCAGCTTGAGGTCATGTTCGATTTTTAAACGTCTTGCTTTAGAGCGCATTTCAACAACAGTGATACCAGCAGTATCATCAATAAAAATCGGCGCTTCATAGAGCCTGGTGCAGGCGTTAATCAGCTTCGGCCAATCAGCATCTGACAAATCGCCAATCCGCAGACGCGATGCATCTATCGCCGCCTCGGCACAAATCATACGCTGGACCAATTGCTCTTTGGACATTTCCAGCGAAAAAAACGCTACCGATTGTTTTTCTCTTAGCGCAATATTAGAGGCAATATTGAGCGTAAACGCAGTTTTACCCATACTAGGACGAGCAGCGACTAAGATGAGGTCGGACGGCTGCAGCCCTGAAGTAAGGCGATCCAAATCTTTAAAGCCTGTTGCTACACCGGTAATGCCACCTTTGGATTGGTACAGCATTTCAATCTTTTCCATCGCCTTGCTGACAATGTCTTTAATTGGAGAAAATGCTTGTCCAACCTTCCGTCCGGCTACGCCAAGCATCATCTTTTCGGCCTGATCAAGAATATGCTCTACTTCTTCGTTCGCATCATACCCCATACCAGCTATGTGAGTGGCAGTGGTTATAAGACCTCTGAGGAGAGCCTTCTCTTCCACAATCCGGGCATGGTACATAACATTAGCTGCTGTCGGCATGGCATTAGCCAAGGATGTCACATAAGCAATCCCACCGGCAGCCTCCAGTTTGTCATCTTTACGCAATTGTTCTGTAACGGTAATAATATCGACTGCCTCATTGCGGTTATATAGGCTTTGAATAGCCTGATACACCAAACGATGGGCTTCACGGTAGAAGTCCTCATCTTGAAGCATTTCCGCTACTTTAGATATAGCTTCTTTTTCAATAAGCATGGCGCCTAGAACAGATTGCTCCGCCTCTACGCTCTGCGGTGGTACACGATCTAACACTACTATCTCTCCCAAGCAAACTGGCAAAAGGTTCATCTGCTTTGCAGCTGAACCTTTTTGCCAAGTTCTTCAACATAACGTTACTAATTTATTACTGTGGCCTGCTGCTCTTAAGCGCTGGCTTCCTGTCTCTCTTCACCGAATAATATCGTTAATGCATCCTCTACTTGTTCCACCGGACAAATTTCCAAGCCTAAGTGACCAGCAGGTATATCTTTTTCATTCTCTTTGGGAATAATGACTGTTTTAATACCTGCCTGTTTGGCGCCATATGCCTTTTCGAAAACACCGCCAACAGCCTTTACTTTTCCTTGAATGGAAATCTCACCGGTAACAGCCACATCCTGCCGGATTGTTTTTCCGGTAATTGCCGAAATAATAGCTGTTAGAATGGCGGTACCTGCTGACGGACCATCAATGCGTCCACCACCAATAATATTAACGTGAATATCATAGTTAGCCAGATCTTCGCCGGTAATTTTTCTCACAACAGCTGCGGCATTAAATACAGAGTCTTTTGCCATTGAGCCGGCAGTATCATTAAACCGCATAGAACCTTTACCTTTATCAGTGGAAGGAAACGCTACCGCTTCAATCTCAATTACTGATCCTAGATAGCCGGAAACCCCCAGGCCAAACACCCGTCCGATTTCTGGTTTGGCAGACGCTTTATGACTGACAAATGGCGTCAGGCGGCTTACCTGTACGACCCGGTATACATCGTCACAAGTTATTGTTACCGTTTCGTCTTCCTCGACACGATACAATGCAATGCCATAAGCGTCAGCCAAAATATTAATCGCTTTCCGGCCTTCAATCGTGTAGTCGCTGATTAGGCGGGGTACATCAGGATCGATGCTGACTTCCAGCTTACTTGCCGCATTAAAGATAATTTCTTCAATGTGCTTGGGAGTAAGCGGTTCAAAATAAATTTCAGCACACCGCGAACGGATTGCCGGATTAATATCGGATGAATCACGCGTGGTGGCCCCAATTAAAATAAAATCAGCCGGCGCGCCTTCTTCGAATAATTTTTTAATATATTTCGGTACATTGGGGTCAGACGGGTCATAGTAGGCTGAATCAAAGAACACTCGCTTATCTTCCAGCACTTTTAACAGTTTATTTTGCAGCATCGGGTCCATTTCACCGATCTCATCAATAAATAATATCCCGCCATGAGCATCCGTTACCAGGCCAGGCTTAGGCTCAGGAATACCCGTATCAGCCAGGTCCTTTCGCGCCCCTTGGTAAATCGGGTCATGCACAGAACCAAGCAGCGGATTGGTCATATCCCGCGAATCCCAGCGCAGTGTCGTCCCATCTGCTTCTACAAAAGCTGCTTCCTGAGCAAAAGGTGTGAACTTCAATTTCTTAGCTTCTTCCAGCACCAGCCGCGCCGCTGTCGTCTTACCAATCCCTGGCGGTCCGTAGAGAATAAGATGCTGCGGATACGGAGAGGCCAGCTTGGCCCGAAGTGCTTCAACAGCCCGCTCTTGGCCGACAATTTCACTTAATGTGCCTGGCCGGAGCAATTCCATTGCCGATTTGGTCAATTTCTTCTGATCAAGCATTTCCAGCATAGCATATTTCTTCAGTGTCTGTGGGTTTTCGACATTATTGTCTTCCTTCAACACCTGCATTTTAATTTCTTTAATATACTCCTGATGGCGTTCTTCCATCTTTTCAGCAATTTTCTTTTCAATCTTGTCTTCTACTGTCCGGCGGGCCATGAGGTCTGCCAATTCATCTTCAATTTCATCCAAGAGATCCGGAATTTCCTGCGCGGTAGGAACCTTATCAACGGTAGGGTCTTCAAATACAAGCTTCTGCAGCGCCAAAACGCGCTCACCCACATCTTCCGAGCGCATAAGATCCAATGCATCCAGTTTGCCTGCTTTGAGCACTACCTTCTCGGCACCAATCAATCCCGCATAAAGTCCATAAAGTGCGGAAACCTGGCGTTTTAATTCGTCATCGGCCGCGCGCACTACCCGTGTTTCGCGGCGGACAAGTTTATTGAAGAAATCTTTCATGTTTATTACCCTTTCTAATAAGGCCGATTAAATAGAAGGCATGGCTCAAAGCTCCATAGATTGAGCTGGTTATTAATTTCCTGCAACCTGTACTTCAATTTTTGTAGTGATTTCCGGATGGATGCGAATCACAACCGGATAAGTGCCTACTGACTTAATCGCGTCTTTTAATTCAATTTTACGCTTATCTATATCGATACCGTATTGTTTTTCCAATGCATCACTGATGTCCTTGGCAGTGACAGAACCAAAAACTTTACCGCCTTCACCAGTTTTAACAAGAATCTTCACTGAAACTTTTGACAGCTGGCTGGCCAATACATGTGCTTCATCATTAGCCCGCTGTTGTTTATGTGCTTCTGCTGCTTTTTGCTGGCTGATGGAATTAATATTAGCGGCAGTAGCTTCAATAGCCAATTTTTGTGGCAGCAGATAATTGCGGCCATAACCTTCTGATACTTCTAAAACATCGCCTTTTTTACCAAGTTTTTTTACTTCTTGCTGCAGAATTACTTTCATGAATATCACTCTCCTGTATATAGTTGTTAATCAGTTCTACAATCTGATTTCTTGCTTCTGTAAAACTGATATTTTTAAGTTGTGCGCCAGCTACCGTCTGGTGACCGCCGCCGCCCATTTGCTCCATAATTACCTGGACATTGACATCTCCCTGGGAGCGGGCGCTTACTCCCACCCCGTTGTCCTCCAGATGGAAAAGAACGAAGCTGACACGGGCACCTTCAATCGTCAGCAGCATATCGGCGACTTGGGCTGCTACAATTTGAGCATTTTTGGCTTCTTCTGGACAAGAAGCCACGACTACACCGCCAGGCAGCATCTCTGTATTAGTCAAAATTTCTGCCCTGGCGCGCAATGTATCAAAGTCAACGCGGAACAAATGTCTCACCAGGGTGGGGTCTGCACCGGCCCGCCGTAAATAAGAAGCTGCTTCAAAAGTGCGGACACCGGTCTGCACTGCAAAGTTTTTCGTATCTACTACAATGCCGGCATACAAAGCGGAAGCTTCAAGCCGCGTAAGATCAATATTATCATCATAATACTGAATCAGCTCAGTCACTAATTCGCTTGCCGATGAAGCGGAAGGCTCCAGATAAACCAGCAGCGGATTATTGATGAAGACCTCTGAACGCCGGTGATGATCGATAACCACAGTGCGCTCCGTTAATGTTAACAACTCAGGCGAAGCAGTCATCTCCGGACGGTGTGTGTCCACTATAAAGAGTAGTGTTTGTTCATCTGCAAGAGCGACAGCCTGAGAAGGAGTAATAAAAACATGTTCATAGCCTTCGTAATCCGGCAATAGTTCTTGTAATTTATTAACAGCTACTCCTGGCTGACTGACCACCACATGTATGCGACGTCCGTCATGGCGAGCCATCTTTGCTACGCCTAACGCCGCTCCAAGACTATCGAAATCTTCTCCTCCATGCCCCATAACCAGCACGAGCTCGGTATCTTCTACTAGCTCGCGGATAGCCTGCGAAACAATCCTGGCTTTGACACGAGTGTTTTTTTCCACCGCTTTTGCTTTCCCACCATAAAACTGCATTTTGCCGTCTACATGAACGGCAGCCTGATCTCCACCGCGGCCAAGGGCTAAATCCAATCCCGCTTGGGCACGCTGTGTCAAAGTTGCTATGGTAGGTTCGTCAGCAGCCACTCCCAGACTAAGCGTAACCGGGATTTTATTACCACCATGAATAGCCCGTATTTTATCCAGAATCTCAAAACGGGTTTCCATTAACTTAATCAAGCCCTGCCTGCTGATAATAGCAACATACGTATCTTCGCCAAACTGCCTGACGAATCCGGCTAGTCCGGCAAACAAATCCACCAGTTGACGGTTTACTTCCGCAAGAATAGCGGTTCGCTGCGTATCGGTAAGACCCTTTAGTACGTCATCGTAATTATCAATTTGAATATAAGCAAAGGCAGGCATAGCACCCTGGCATTCCGCTTTGATCGTCTCCGTGCGTGTTATATCGCTGATGTAAAGGATCAAGAACGGCCGGCCACCCATTTCCTCGGCTTCAAGAGGCTTATGAATGATTTGGTAGTGTTTGAGGCCGCTTCTTTCAGTAACAATACCGTATTTTCCCCAGATTTTCTCTGCTTCCAGTGTGGGCAGTGCATCAAACAGGGATTGCCCGGTATGAACGTCGCTAAACCATTCGGCTAAGACGCTGTTGGACCAGTAAAGCTGCCCCTCCTCATCTACGATAGCAATTGCTAAGGGCAGATTTTGCAAAGCGTATGTTGAAGCCTGATCAAGGGTGTACGCCATTGACTCAATATATTGCGTCAATGCCTTGCGCCGTTCCCAATGGCGGTCACGGCCATATAAATAGAGAGCATAAAGCAAAACGATTCCCAATACAGCCACATACTGATTGTAAAATGCTACAATCAGCAGCAGTGCTGCAACAACGGCAAGATAAATTCGCGTATCAAACCAGAAGGAAGGACCTTGCGGCATAGTGATACCCCCTAATCGGACATGTCCCGACTGCGCATTTGGCGATAGTTCATTGCCATGTCAAACGCACCGGCAAAGATAATGACTTGCAGCATAATACCATTAGTAAATACTAAGAACAGTATAATACCCCGAATCAGCCTTGACAATTTGTATTTATCGGCAAGGTAGTAAAATAACGCCAATCCTTGTACGATCAGGAAAATCATGGATATCATCTGCACATTAACGCCGACTGTATAGAGCCAGGTAATTTCACGGGAATGTCCCCAATACATGCAAAGCACGGCTACAACAAAGGTATATAGGGCAATTTTAGGCATCTGCCATTCCCGGAAAGGTGGAAAAGGCTCTACATAGTAGCCTAGTTTCTTGAGCACTATTTTAGCAACTGTAAAATTGAGGTATGCGGTTACCACCGCAGCCAAAGCAAAGCCTGCCGGCAAAATAATCTTCAGAAGCTCCATCACAGCGCCCATAGTCGTGGTCATTTGCTGCAGTTCTTCTTCTTTCATACCCATCTGCCGGTAAAAGTCTATCGCCTGTTCCAGGGCTTTTGTCATTGCTTCCTGCTGGATAGTGAATGGGTTAGCTCCCATTACCACCATACTGATAGCAACAACTGCAGCTGATGAAATCAGGGATGCAGCAGAACCCCATAGTAATGTTTTAGCGGGGTTAAATTTTTCCCTGAGTCCATGTCCGAGCACAATACCGGTAAGTCCAAAGCCCACTACTACCGAGACGGCGTGAAGAGGGTGGAGCAGTACGGCAATCAAAATACCGGCAACCACGGTAGCCAGAGTACTCCACTTGACACCATGCCTCACTCCCAGCAGCATGATCGGCACAGGCCAAACTAAATGAATAAACGCCCCTATTACGGGCAGATAAGCGCTCATAAAAGCAAACATAATCGCAATGGAAGCTAAAATTCCCGCTTCTACCATTGGTTTTATTTGAGTCTGACGCTGCATGAATTCACCCTTTCCGGCGGAAATGACGCTGTAGCTCACTATAGTCGCCAAACCATTTTTCCGCTTCCTGTTCTTGTTTGATATGGTGGGTAACCTTATGTGAAACAGCCTGATCCAGAGCGGCAAAGTCGATACCCATTCGTTTGCCCAGCACATAGCAGGATACGATTACCGCTGCTAAAGCATCACTGATCGCCTGTTCACTATTTTTGGCGACGGCTTGATACACCTGGCCCACATTCGTGACTAATTCTGCCTTCAGCCATTCTATTAAACGAAGCTTGCGCAATATATCGGATTCATGGGAAAACAACAGCCAACCCCTCCTTACTTACAGTATAGTATTCGCCAAGGGGCAGGGTTCTTTCCTGCCTGACAAATATAGAAAAACCAGGGTATAAACGAACCCTGGTTTACTGCGTAAATTAGTTCAATCTACCCGCTAAAAGCTGATAAAGCTGCAGAAGTAACAGATGAGATTGGCACGTCCCGGCGCTCCGCGCAATGACAGATGAGCCTAGTGCCAT
>DDHB01000052.1 GCA_002337925.1 Sporomusaceae bacterium UBA1887 | reverse complement strand
CAGGAGACACAGGTGCAACAGGAGCAACTGGCGAAACAGGAGCGGCTGGAGCGGGGTTAGCTGGTCTTGTTGCATTCAGTCCCACAGATGCCGCTAGCTATCCAACGAATCAGGTAGTAACGTATAGTGGTGGTACCTTTATGGTTACTACGGCACCGCCGACAGGAACGCCAAATACCTCTCCGGATTATATGATGCTAGCTGCGGCAGGGGCTACTGGAGCCACCGGGCCAGAGGTGACGACGGAAGGTTTCTCAGCATTTCTTCCTACAGTTGCTTTGTCAGCAGATGCTCAATTAACCGGCTGGACGGTTACCGCTCCTTATTTTGACAGTGCCACCTTTAATGAAACAACAGGCAACTATACCGTTCCGGCAACCGGTGTCTATACTATTCAGGCGACGATTAACTATACGACTACTGCTGCTATTTCGATTAGCCTGGGTGCAGGTACTAATCCTGCCTTTGTAGTTAGAAGAACTTCACCGACAGTAACCGACTTAATCACAGGCTTGTTCCCTCTGCTAAACGTTAACGTAGCATTGGTTTTAACTCTGCGAACCATTCTCGGCAATGGAACAATTACGTTAGCCGGAGAAGTGCAATTAAACGCAGGTGATGTGATCGGTCTCTTCTATGAAGCAGACGGATTAACTGTAGCGCTTGACTTAGGCGGCGCAGGTTCGGGGATAATTTGGTCAATTAATCGAATAGCCTAAAAATAGTTTGAAGTATTCGTAAAAAGGGTACCGGCATAATGACCGGTACCCTTTTGTACTGTTAAAAAAGATGAACTTACTTTGTAGTCCTATGCTGAGAATCGTTTCTTTATTGATCAAAACGCAACGTATGTTGCATAAATTTGGCAAGAGCTGGTGTAATAAACTTGTTTTTGTGATAAGCAAGGCTGAACTGCCTGCGAAAGTTCAAATCATCAATGGTGATAATCACCAGTTCCTTTCTGGTGATTTCATTTTGCACAGACATTTTTGAAATTACCGTAATAGCTAATCCTGCAGCTACGGCATTCTTAATTGCTTCAGCACTGTTGTACACACCGCCTGTCTGCCAGCTGATTCCATGACTGGCCATGACAGAGGTAAACAGTTCGCGGGTACCGCTTCCTTCCTCTCTGACTAAGAAATCGGCGTCAGTAAGTTCAATGGCGGCAATTCTTCCTTTAGCAGCGAATGGATGGTTTGGGTCAGTTACTAATACAAGCTCATCTTTCATAAAGGGCTGGGCCACCAGCAGCTGAGAGTGAACATTACCTTCAATCAGGCCAAGATCTAATTGATCCAATAACAACATATTCTCAATAATCCTTGTATTGTTAACGGAGGGGGCAATTTTAGTATGAGAATTGTTTTGGATGAAGTCTCGGATGAGCCGATGAAAGATACAGGTACCGATAGTGACACTGGCCCCTACACGAACCATTCCTTGCTCAAAGATTTCCTGCATAGCAGCCTCTGCTTCGTTACTCAAGTTCAATATATGGCGTGCATAGCTTAACAGTTTTTGACCGGCAGCCGTAATAAATAGCTTGCGTCCAAGCCGTTCAAACAGCTTAAGATTATAATGTTTTTCAAGTTCGGCAATAGCCTGGCTGACGGAGGGTTGGGCAATATGAAGTTTTTCTGCAGCGGTAGTCATATTGTTCTCGTCACAAACTACTAGGAAAATGGTCAAATGTCGTAAAGTCATAATAGTGTGAGTAACCTCAATTCATAGGTAATTACCTATCGTATAAACAATATTATAGTATTTTACTTAATAAATGTCTAATGATATGATTAGTCAAAGGGAGGCAGTCAGATGAAAGATGGCGAACGAAGCTTATTTATTCCAGGAATTGCAATAACTTTCTTAATCGCTGTTCCTGCGTGGTATCTTGGTACAAAAATCCCGCTAATTGGCGGACCAGTATTCGGTATGCTGCTGGGGATAATCACAGCAATCTGTAAGCCGCCTCCGCCCTGCTGCCGTGCAGGCATTCAATTTACAAGTAAATACTTCTTACAGTTATCTGTTATTTTGCTCGGCTTTGAAATGAATTTATTCCATGTTCTTGCAATTGGCAGCCAGTCATTGGCAATTATGTTTTTTACGATTAGTGCGGCCTTTTGTGTCGCCTGGATGATTGGCCGCGGTCTAAACTTATCGGGCAATACAGCGATCCTGATCGGTGTGGGCACAGCCATCTGCGGAGGATCGGCAATTGCAGCGACAGCTCCTGCCATTGCCGCTAAGGAAAGAGAAGTGGCGTATTCGCTGTCTACGATATTCTTATTCAACATAGCGGCGGTATTTATTTTTCCAGTGTTAGGTCATTACCTGAAGATGAGTGATTTAGGTTTTGGTTTGTGGGCCGGTACTGCGATCAATGATACTTCTTCGGTCGTGGCTGCATCTTATTCTTACAGCGAAGCTGCCGGAAATTTTGCAACAATTGTAAAGCTTACTCGTACGCTGATGATTATTCCGATCACGATTATTCTGGCAATCATAACAGCGAAAAAGACAGCTGCTGACAGTGAATTTAATTTAGCTAAAACATTTCCGTGGTTCATAGTCGGTTTTCTGGCAGCTTCTCTGGTGAGTACGTCGGGTGTTTTTTCTGAGGAACTTTGTGCCGCACTGGCTCATGCGGGAAAGTTTTTGATCATAGCCGCAATGACGGCAGTCGGTTTAAGCATAGATCTCCGTCAGATGGCGAGTAATGGAGTTCGACCGATTCTGCTGGGCTTAATGTGCTGGGCTTCTGTTGCCGTGGTATCACTTGGAGTACAATATTATTTGGAGCTATGGTAACTAAAAAAGCTCTTCATTTGCTGACTGGCAAATAAAGAGCTTTTTGGCTTTTAATTCTTCAAGGCTTCCTGGGCTGTTGGTTTAATGCGGGGGTCCTTCATCATGCTGCGTACGACATCTTTCATTGACGGATCAGCCATAATATCAAGCATTGGCTGCTTCATTTCCGGTTCGGACATCATTTTAATCATAGCTGAGCGCATTTCAGGATTGCTNNTCATAGCCTTTTTCATCATGTCTGGTTTGTTCTTCATCATGTTGTTCCAGGCATCTTCACCCATTTCTTGAGCTTGCTCCATAGGCTGGTCAGGTTTTTGCTGGGGAGCTGTGCCGCAGCCGCCGGCCACCAGTAGTGCCCCAATGACAATCAGGATAAAAAATACTCTCATCCGGTAGTACATGTTAATTCCTCCCTTAGATGGTTATTCCTTAGCCTGTGTACAAAAGCAGAAAACTATTCGCTCAGCAAGGCATGAGCCTTCTTGACAAAAGACAATGGCCATACTAATATATGTATATACATGAGAAAGAGGTAGAGGCTTATGAGCTCAGCAGGCATCGGCCATCGTTGTGTCGGCTTTAATATACGCAGAGCTGCGCAGGCCGTCACCCAGTATTATGATCAGCATTTGCAGTCAACCGGCCTTAGAATATCCCAGTTTTCGCTGCTGATTGCCATCTCGCAGAATGACGAAATTTCTATTAGCGAGCTTGGTGACAAAATCTGTAAGGATCAAACGACAATAACGCGAAACATTGAATTATTAAAGAAACAGGGATATATTACGATTACACGCAAGGAAAATGATGCGAGAAAGAAAGCAATCTGCATAACCGAAGAGGGAAAGAAAAAACTGGCAGAAGTAATGCCCTTATGGGAAAACGCCCAAACACATATTGAAAAAGAGCTGGGACCTGTACGTTTGGAGGATCTATTTAAAACGTTAAAAACTCTTGAACAATTAGTAAAGTAAATTTTTTTAATAAATTACATGTATATACATGTAATTTAAAAGATCATTCATTAATAAGGAGTGAAAAACCATGACAAGTAAAGCACAGTTAATTCAGGAAAGAGCATATCAATTAGGCTATGAGAAGTGTGGTATAATACCGGTCTCGGCCTTGGAAGGATATGCGGAAAAGTTTAGCGAACGGATTCAAAGAGTACCGGCATCAGAGATGTTTTATCAAAGGCAGCGCCATCTGACGCAGCCGCATGAGCACTACCCATGGGCAAAATCGGTAGTTGTATTAGTGGCAGGGTATGGAAAGTATAAAATACCGGAAGCTGTTAAAGGGCATATTGCTAAAGCCTATTTATTTGATGTACGCTGTGATGCCGGTTCGGAGGAGTTCCAAAACAGCCAGGCGATGGAACAATTTATGGAAGGGCTTGGTTTGAAGGTTGCCACTAACCGCAAATTCGGAGTTGTCGGGCTGCGCTGGGCGGCTATGCAGGCCGGTCTTGGCATCATCCGGCGCAATAATTTCTTTTATACGCAAGCCGGATCCTGGATGCATCTGGAGGCCTGGCTTACCGACGAAGAAATGGAGCTTAAGGAATCCTCTGATGTCCGTCCCTGTCCTGAGGGCTGCAATCGCTGTGTAACTGCATGCCCGACCCGCTCCTTGTCAACACCCTATACAATGCTGCCGAATACTTGCGTTTCCTTCATGACCACTTTTGGGGGACGTAATCTGCCTCAGGAGTCTTTGCGTAAAACCTTTGGCAACTGTATCTATGGTTGTGATATTTGTCAGGATGTATGTCCAATGAATAAAGGGAAATGGCAAGAGGAGGAGAATTTTCCCGGTCTTGCTGAATTATCCCCGGCGCTTACTCCGGAAAACATATTGCAGATGGAGGATGATTTTTACCGGGAGAAGGTTCAGCCTAAGTTTTTCTATTTATCGCCAGATGAGCTTTGGAAATGGAAGGTAAATGTGTTAAGCTTCATGCGCAATAATTATCAGGAGAAATACAAGACTTATATTCTTGCAGCCTGCGAAAGTGACAACGAGAAGATCCGTGAAATGGCACAAGTCATTAGCGGTGAGCTGGCAGGGTAACCTTGTGTTAGCGAATCTGCTTTCTCACTGCCGCGCTTTTTATTGGTATGATGCTCTACTTCCTGGGCGTAAAATCTATTTAAGGAAAAGCATGTAATAAGTCCGAAAACTGGACAATATAAGCTATATGTCAGGTTTGATTGTTAAATCATTAGGCTTAGTTAGGTTGGAGGAAATCATGGCAGAGAGTACAAAACCGGTTAAAACAATTGACGAGTACATTTTGCAATTCTCGCCTCATGTTCAGGCAATACTCAAAAAATTGAAAAACGTAATAAGAGTGGCTGCACCGCAGGCCCAAGAGAAGATCAGCTGGAGTATGCCGACGTTTGTGCTTGGTAAGAATCTGGTTCATTTTGCTGCCTTTAAAAATCATATTGGTTTTTATCNNAGGCACGAGCGGAATTGAAGCATTTAAAATTGAATTATCGAATTATAAAGGAGCAAAAGGCTCAGTCCAGTTTCCGTTAGATAAGCCGATTCCTTATGAATTAATTGGTGCAATCGTTAAGTTCAGAGTTGCTGAGAATACAGCTAAAGGAGTGAGCAAGGATGACAGCAGGGTGGAATCTTGACAATAGCTATGCTCGATTGCCGGACAAATTTTTTACCCGTCTTAATCCAACGGTTGTACGTTCACCGAAATTAATAGTGCTGAATGAAGCGTTGGCAGCCTCTCTAGGATTCAAAGTCGGTGAACTAAAGAGCGAAGATAACGTAGCAGTGTTTGCCGGAAACCGCCTGCCAGAGGGGGCTGCGCCTCTCGCACAGGCATATGCAGCACATCAGTTCGGACATTTTAACATGCTAGGTGACGGACGGGCTTTGCTGTTGGGTGAACAGATTACTCCTCACGGTGAGCGGGTAGATATTCAGCTCAAAGGGGCAGGCAGAACACCGTACTCCCGCGGTGGTGACGGACGGGCAGCATTGGGGCCAATGCTGCGTGAGTATATCATCAGCGAAGCGATGCACGGACTTGGTATTCCCACAACCCGCAGCTTGGCGGTAGTGGCAACCGGTGAAGCGGTTATCCGGGAAACCGGGCTGCCTGGTGCAATTCTGACCAGGGTGGCTGCCAGTCATATCCGTGTCGGTACCTTTCAATACATTGCCAACTGGGGCACTGTTGAGGATGTAAGGACGCTAGCCGATTATACGCTGCAAAGACATTTTCCGGATATCGGGAAATCCCCGGAGCGCTATTTGGAACTGCTGAAAGCGGTAGTCAGCCGCCAGGCTGCTTTGATTGCCAAATGGCAGCTGGCAGGGTTTATTCATGGTGTAATGAATACAGATAATATGGCGATTAGCGGAGAAACCATAGACTATGGGCCTTGTGCCTTTATGGATACGTATGATCCGTCAACCGTATTCAGTTCGATTGACCGGCAGGGGCGATATGCATATGCCAATCAGCCGCCGATTGCCGCCTGGAATCTTGCGCGTTTTGCCGATACGCTGCTGCCGCTCCTGCATCGTGATGAAGAGCAGGCGGTCCAGCTAGCCGAGGATGTGCTTACCGGCTTTCAGAAACTGTATCACCGTACCTGGCTGGCCGGAATGCGAGCTAAGCTGGGACTCTTTGACGAAGCGGCGGAAGATGAGGATCTGGTTGAAAATCTGCTCAATATGATGGAGAAGCATCGTGCAGATTATACCAACACCTTCCGGCAGTTGACCTTGGGAATGCAGGTAGATTCCAATCTATTGCAAACTTCAGAGTTTGTTCAATGGTATGAGTCATGGCAGGCGAGAGTGGGAAGACAGCAAGAGGCAGAAGCTGCTTGGCGCCAATTAATGAAAGACAGCAACCCTGCCGTTATTCCGCGCAATCACCGGGTGGAGGAAGCGCTGGAAAGAGCGGTGGAATATGCGGATTACAGTGCCATGAACAAGCTGCTTGCGGCACTGGCAAAGCCTTATGCGTATACTCCCGAGCAAGTCGAATTTACTACGCTGCCAGCACCGTCAACTGCACCTTACCGAACTTTCTGCGGTACCTGATAGCACAGTCTTGCAGCAAGATAGAGTATAAGAGAGGCCCTATTAGATAATAAAGAAACGTACAGTTTATGAGAAAAACGTCATAGACTGTACGTTTTGTATTTATATTGACACATTTTGTTTTCTTGTATGGGATTATTTAGTATAATAGAGATATATCAAGTGAATCAGAGGTTTGTTTAGGATGAAAATACGCAATGCAACAATAGAGGATCTATCCGAATTAATCGTTATTGAAAATCTTTGCTTTGTAAAAGAGGAAGCAGCAACGCGAGCCGCGTTTGAAAAACGGCTGACTATCATTCCCGATAGCTTCTTTGTCGCTCAAGAAGGCGGGAAGATCGTAGGACTGGTAAATGGGCCAGTTATTCCAAGTGCCTATATTACGGATGAATTATTTCGCGACATACAGGCGAATCCGGTATCCGGTGGACACCAAAGCATTTTAGGCCTAGCAGTTGATCCTCGCTTTCAGAAGTTGGGCATAGCCGCAACTTTGCTTGCCCATATGGAAAAAGCAGCAACCTTGCAGCGGCGGGAAACCGTAACTCTTACCTGTAAAGAGAAGTACATTCGCTTTTATGAGAGTCATGGCTACAGCAACCGAGGCATATCCGGTTCGCAGCTCGGTGGAGTTGTGTGGTTTAATATGATCAAGAAACTGCAGTAAAAGGAGCAAAAGATGATACGAGAAGCTAGTGAAAAAGATTTAGCAGACATATTGGAAATCTATAATGACGCCATCATAAACACAACAGCAGTCTATGATTATACTGCACACACCCTTGCTGACAGACGGGAATGGTACGAAAAAAAACAGCGCGATGGCTATCCCTTGTTCGTGTTTGAAAAAGAAGAGAAGGTTGTTGGCTTTGCCACATTTGGCCCATTTCGCGCATGGCCAGCATACAAATATACAATAGAACATTCCGTATATGTACATAAGGAATATCGGAATCAAGGTATTGCGACGCAATTAATGCAAGAAATCATTCGGATTGCTAATGTAAGAGAATATGCAACCCTTGTTGCCGGAATTGATGAAGCGAATAAAGGTAGTATAATCATGCATGAAAAAATGGGCTTTACATGTTCAGGTGTAATTAAAAAAGCCGGCTTCAAATTTGCAAATTGGCTCAATTTTTGTTTTTATCAGCTTGACTTGCAAGGGCCTCAAAAGCCTACAGAGGGCTAAGTTGGGTATAAAAATACAGAAATACTTGTCGTTAAATAGCAAAATATGTTATAATTTGGATATTGATACATGGCACTGAAGCCTTGGGCTCTCCCTTGAGCTTCAGTGTCTTCTTTTTTATTTTTAAAATGGTGAGGAGGATACAAAATGAGTACAGGTATACGGCTTATTACTACAGCAGGTGATGGTTTAATAGCAAATGAACTATTAGAAGCGGTGCAGCAGATTTTGAGAAATAGGTTTGATGCAAGCGCATGCCCTATTAGTAAATTGCCCAACCATCATGATGCTGATTTATTTTTATGCGTTTCGTCCCGGAAAACAGAATTGGCCCAAACGATTCCTCAAGAAAAGATTATAGGAATAGAGTTGCTGCCTTATAATTATTTCTTTATTCAGGTAGCGAAATTGCCAGTAGGCGAAACTGTACATATTTTTAATAATTCAACCAGTTATGCAAAGAAGCTCGAAGAGTACTGTGTTCAACTTAGCATTGAGCATGTACGCTTCGAGTATATTTCTTATGATGAGATAACAGAAGAAGAGGCTGGTAAGCGGTTGGGAGAAGCGAAGTATATTATTGGTGTAGAAACGATAGTCGGTGCCCAGGGAGTACTTAACCAACGATTTAAAAAATATATCAGGCCTGGTACCCGGATCATTGCCGCTAAACGTATCGCCAGCGTTGAGTCAGCGTGTGAGTTGATGCAATGGATAACTGCTTTCGGTAATAAACAGCTATTATTGCAGATCACCGAAAACACCAATCACTTAAACGACCAATTACAGCAAATAACCGGCATAGCCCAAAAAATAGCCAGTTCAATTAACAAAGAAACTGCTGCGTTCCAGGATATTAGTACGAAATTTAATCAAGGCGTAGGTCAATTGGAACAAGTGAAAAATCAGTCTGAGGTTCTGGCAACTGCTGCCCGGAATATTGGTAACGTCGCCGACGCGATTAAACATATATCGGGTCAGACAAATCTTCTGGCGTTAAATGCAAGCATTGAAGCTGCCCGCGTGGGCGAACATGGACGAGGCTTCGCAGTTGTTGCCAAAGAAGTAGGCAAGCTAGCGGAAGAAAGCCGTCAATCTACAGAAAACATCCGGTCAGCTATCGTTGAAGTACAGGCCATCGTAGCACAGATTGTACCCGCTTTAATAGCAGTATCTGGGGAAATGGAACAGAATCAAAAGTTCTTTACAGAAGTCTCAATGACTTCCCAGGAAGAAAATGAAGCAATTATGCAAATTTTTAAGGCCTTGGAAACCATTAGTGCTATGGGCAAAGGAATTGTAAATGCCACCACTAAATTGGGCTAAAGACCAGCTAGCGTTCATTGGGCTGCGTGACTTAAGCACTCAGTAGACGAAGCGTGAGCATGGTTCCCATGCCAAGCACCAGCGTACCGATAATGTTGCGGCTCTTGTACGCAGCAAGTGCCGCAACAACCCCTGCTACTAAGTAGTGGTTGTCAAAGGATAGTGCCAAGTGACCATTCGGTAATACCAAGGCTGGTAAGATTAAAGCCGTAAGGATAGCTGTGGGGATATGCTTCAGCCATCGTTCCAGCCAAAGCGGCATTCCTGTCTGCTGAAGCAATGCGACACAGCCAAACCGTGTCGCGAACGTGACTAGGGCCATTCCCACGATGATGAGAATTATTTCATTTCGCATTTGCTTTGGCTCCTTCCATTAGCCCACCCGTTATGACGGCTCCAAGGCAGGCTGCAATCATATACCACTTGCCGGGAAGATATAATGCACCTGCGATGGCGATAAGACCGGCGACAATACATACAACTAAGCTGATACGGTCAGTTAAGCGTGGAAATAGAAGGACCAGAAAAGTAGCCGGCATTGCGAAATCCAGTCCCCAGGCTAAGGGGTCAGGTATGTAGCTGCCAACCAAAACCCCTGCAATTGTAGATAATCCCCACGTCACGTACAGGCTGAGGCTGACTCCCAGCTGGTGAGCGGCGCTGTAGCCAGCTTGATGGATACGGCTGACCGTCACGGCATAGGCTTCATCTGTCAGTAGAAAGGAGAGCAGTGCCTGTTGGGACTTAGGATGCTGGACCATGTATTGTGCCAAAGATGCTCCCATCAACATATGCCGTAAATTTACCAGCAGTGTTGTTAGCATAATGGCACTCCAGCTGGTAATACCTGCTCCCAGCATGGTAATAGCAATAAATTGGCTTGCTCCAGCAAATACTAGCAAGGACATCATTACTGTTTCTGTCGATGTCAGCCCCGCAGTTAAGCCCATAATTCCACAGGTAATGCCAAAAGGGATAACGCCCAAAAGAATCGGTCCGCTGCTTATGACCCCTTTCCAGAAATCAGGATCTGCCGAATTGTAGTTTTGTTCGAGGAGTGTCTTTTTAATTTCCATACTATACCTCATTTTTTACATATAGGTTTACAAAGAACTAAAGAAAAGATGGGTTTTGAAGATATTTTGTATAGAATTATAACATTGCAGCTTTTTGCACACAATGTTATAATTGTGTGCAAAACAATTTTGAAGAGGGATAATATGCCTGTTAATTCATTTGAAGATTATCCCATGAGCTGGAAGCCTGATTTCAGTCAAGCAGCAGGACCATTGTACAAAGCGATTGCAGACAAACTGGAATATGATATTAAAAATGGTCTGCTGACACCTGGTACGAGGCTGCCACCACAACGGGAATTGGCTGATTTTCTGGACATCAATGTAAGTACGGTTTCCAGGGCATTTAAGCTGTGTGAACAGAAAGGGCTAATTTGTGCTGCTATTGGCAGTGGAACCTTTGTTGCTTCTGATGCCGCGGCAAATCCATTTTTAATCCCTGAAGAAAGTTCGCTGAAGGTAATTGAAATGGGTGCGGTATATCCTGAAACATCCGTTAACGAAGAAATTGTTGCTCAGATGAAAAAAATGCTCGCAGAGCCGGACTTCGGAAGATTGTTTCAGCAGGGGCGGCCCGGAGGGACTATCTGGCAAAAAGAAACGGCTGCGAAGCTTATCAGGAAGAGTGGATATCATGCCGATCCGCACAATATATTGCTGGCAAGCGGAGCACAGAATGCAATTGCGGCGATTTTGGCAGGGATTTTTCAACCTGGAGATCGAATTGGAACAGATGAAATCACCTATCCGGGCTTAAAGACAGCAGCGAATATGCTGGGTATCCGATTAATTCCCATACAGCAGAAAAATGGTGAAATCACGGAAAACGGACTACAATTTGCATGTAAAAACGAAAATATAAAAGGCTTATATTTAATTCCCGATTATCACAATCCAACTACACATACCATGTCAAAGGCTGCCAGAAAAGTGATTGCGGCTATTGCTAAAAAAGAGCAGTTAATTGTGATCGAGGATGGGATTAACAGTCTATTAAATGTGAAGCCGTTGCCTCCCCTCGCGTCTTTTGCACCTGAGCGGGTAATCTATCTGTCCAGTCTTTCAAAAGTTGCCTCTCCTGGTCTTAGACTCGCATTTATTGCAGTACCTGAACAGTACAAGCAAAAATTAAGCACAGCACTCTACAACCTGAATATTTCAGTTCCGCCAATGATGGCAGAACTAGCATCCAGGATGATTGTTTCGGGAGCTATGGACAATATCATTGCAAGGCACCGTATACAGAACAAACTGCGCAATGCAATTGTTGACCGTTATTTAAGCGGCTACCAAGTGCTAGGTGAGCCGGAATGCCTTTTTAGATGGCTAATTTTGCCTGAAAGGTTTACCGGAGAAGCCTTTGAAGCAAAAGCATACCACTCAGGTGTCCGCGTATATGGAGCAGAGAGGTTTGTTGTGGGAAATGCAAAATCTACTAATGCGGTTAGGCTGGCCATTGCAGCACCAGAAAGCTTAGCCGAGCTCCAGGAAGCAGTGAAAACGATAAAAGAAATACTAGATAATTAAATAGAAGCTACTGGTAAGGCGATCAAAAATGACTGGGAGCCGATTAATATACATACATCACATTTTTTACGATCAATAAAGATAGTACATAATGAAGCGGAAGAGCAAGAGTATCCTTTTTTGCTTCCTCTTTTTCGTAATTTGGATAGCATAGAATTTCATCCGCAAGTTACCTTTATTGTAGGGGAAAATGGCACTGGCAAGTCAACTTTATTGGAAGCAATCGCGATAGCTTTGGGCTTTAATCCCGAAGGTGGAACTCGCAATTTCCTATTTTCAACTAGAGATTCCCATTCGCAATTGCACCGGAATATTCGATTGGTACGAGGAGTGAAAAGGCCAAGAGACGGTTTTTTTCTGCGGGCAGAGAGTTTCTATAATGTGGCAACACAGGTCGATGAACTTTTATTAAATCCTTATTACGGAGGGCGTTCTTTGCACGAGCAATCTCATGGGGAAGCTTTTTTTGCAACCTTTATGGACAAGTTTAAAGGTAATGGGCTTTATATACTTGATGAACCGGAAGCGGCTCTCTCTCCGATGAGGCAGATGGCAATGGTTTCAAGAATACATGATTTGGTGCAGCAGCACTCTCAGTTTATTATTGCAACACATTCACCAATCATTACCGGATATCCCAATGCTGTAATTCTGCAAATTGCAAATGAAAGTATTGAGACTGTTGAATACGAAGCAACAGAATCTTACATGATTATGAAGGAATTTATTAATAATCGTAAAAAAATGCTGGAGCTGTTATTGAAATGAGTGCTGCTTTTCATCAGCAGTTTGCGATGGTATGATAAAGGAGAGATATGCGTTCGTCTCTTACATGCTAGATCGGTATAAACGCATAAAACCATGTGAGGGAGGATAAGATCTATGAGAATTATTGATGCTCATATCCATTTCTGCCAGGAGCCCTATTTTGACCAGATTGCAGAAGTGGCCGGACATAAAAATACCAGTGACCATCTCGAAAAGGAATATGCAAAGCATAACATTGCTCATGCCGTGGTCATGGGGAACCGCAGTCTAGAGTTAAGCAACCACAACTACCCCGACTACCTCAGCTACTGCATCGGTCTGGATAGCACCTGCTTTAACGTGGAAGCGGTAACGCAGCAAGCATATCTGGTTGAAAAACATTTACAGCGCAAAAACTGTGTAGGTATCAAGCTGTATCCGGGCTATAATCACTTTTATATTTCTGATCCCTTGGTTGACCCATTCTACCGGCTGGCAATGCAATATAGTAAGCCCGTTGCTGTTCATACCGGTCTGACTGCTACCAGCAATGCCCTGCTCAAATACAGCCATCCTATGGTCCTGGATGAGGCAGCGGTACGCTATCCTCAAGTCCAGTTTGTTATGTGTCATATTGGCAATCCCTGGCTGGTAGACGCAATTGCAGTTCTGGAGAAAAATCAAAATGTAGCTGCCGATCTTTCAGGAATTTTAGAAGGACGAATCGACAGCATGCCTGACTTTTTTGAAAGAAAACATGGCTATATTAATTTCTTAAAAGTATGGCTTGAATATCTAGACAACTATGAACGCTTGCTATATGGGACAGATTGGCCGCTAGCTAATATCGCTAATTATATCGATTTTGTTTCGCATATTATACCGGAAAGACATCACGAAAAAGTATTTTTTGATAATGCTAACAGGATCTATGATCTTGGTCTTTGATACAGCAATATACGAAGAACGGCAAAAGAGTAGATATATGCTACTCTTTTTGTCTATACTATAAAAACATCTCTCAGTTAAAGATAATTATTATCTTATAAAAATAAATATTGATAAAGTGCAATAAATTTGATATCATAGGAATAGATAATTCTGGTAGAAAACTTATAAATGAAGGGATGATACATATGATTAATCAAAAAGTTGAACAAGCTATTAACAACCAAATTCAAATTGAATTATATTCTTCGTACCTTTATCTTGCAATGTCGGTATACAGTGAAGGCCAAAATTTAAAAGGTTTTGCTAACTGGCTGAAAAAGCAGCATCAGGAAGAACAGGGGCATGCGATGAAGCTAGTTGACTATTTGTTAGAAAGAGGCGGTACAGTTAAGCTGCAGGCATTGGAAGCGCCACCAGTGGAATTTGGCAATCCAGTTTCTGTTTTTGAACAAGTCTTAAAGCATGAACAGCATGTGACTGCTTCTATCGATAAATTGTATGAAATTGCATTAGCAGAAAAAGACTATGCATCGCAGATTTTCCTCCAATGGTTTATTAGTGAACAAGTGGAAGAAGAAGCGAGTGCTACTGAAATTTTGGAAAAACTAAAACTGATCGGCGATAAAAACAGTGGTATTTTCTACTTTGACAAAGAATTAGCAAAAAGATAAGGTAAAAGACTCCGAAAGGAGTCTTTTTTGTTGCCGAATAATTTTTGTAGTTTTAAAGCAAACTATTAGTAGGTTCGCTGCCAATAAACAATGCATTGGAGGTGGCAAGTTATGGGTAAAGGCGTAATGTCGGATAAGTTCAAATATGAACTGGCCCATGATCTCGGATTCGGTGCTAAGGTAGAAGATGGTGATTGGAGCGACGTAACAACAGGTGAAGTTGGTTCCATGGTCCGTGAAGCAATAAAACGCGGTGAAGCTGCTATGGCGAAAGAAGCACAGGAAAATGGTGCGGCACATCAGAATGCGGAATAAATGAAAAGATGCCCTGAAGGTTATTACTTCAGGGCATCTTTTTATGCGAACCTTAGTAATTATTACAAAGTGTATATTGTTCAATGAGTTCTAGTTGCTTATTTTAGAAGATTCTTTTTATAAATCATAATCACAAGTAATAATTTCATTTACATTCGGAATCTCAACTTCTAGACCCTGCATAGCAAGCCTAAAAAATGCTCGAGAAACATTAACCGTTTTCGAGCATTTTATGGACCCTACTTAATTGGGTTAACTATATGGTTAGTTTTGAAACGCCAATGACAACGAGCTCAAGAGGACGATGCCTCATATGAGAACAGCGAACATTTTTAATTCACCCGATGGATCAATCCCTATCGCCGATCGGATTTTCAATCAAAGTGGCAAAAACGAAAGTATGCACATGCTCGTCAACTTCGGTAGTTGTTCCTGACACAAAATGAACATGTTTTCCACCACCGACACAAATTGCAGGGCATGAGCGAACGCAAATTTCGTGAAAATGATCTTCAAAGAAGTCTGTACGTGCTTTTATCTCGTGTATGTGTTGATGATCCCCGCAACAAATAGCTTCACATGAAACTCCAGCAAAACGATGATTGTGTGGTTCTTCTTCTAGTTCTGCGAGTCGAGTACTTCCTAAAAACTCATGGACATGAAATTGTGGTTCTTCTTCTTCCCAGTACTTCCTGGCTTCTTCTCCCATTCTTAAACCTCCTTTCTGTTTTATGTAATATCTTATGTTAAGCAAAACGGAACTGCTACACCAGTTGAAAAACATTATTTACAAACTTCTCATTGGAGCGACGTAACAACGGGTGAAGTTGGTTCCATGGTTAGAGAAGCAATAAAACGCGGTGAAGNNTAAATGAAAAACGGACCCGGAGCTTGTAAGCTCCGGGGCATTTTTATTGTAGAACCTATTATTGATGCCATAATTTGAATATGATTTACCTCGTTAAATTCTCAGTTTTTTGATCCGTTGATAGGTCACATGCAAATGCCGTTATGATATAATAAACCTATAGTTCTGATTTAAATTAGAAGTTTTAATCTTTAATTTGCATAAGTTTATGGTGCTTCTTGGTCTTATTATCTTTTGAAATTTTGGGTAAAATGAAGTAGAAGGAGGCTGAGATAGTATGCCTAAGATTGCGGAACTTAATATAAATAGTATAAAGGATATTTTGGCTCGTGATAAAGAACGGCTTGCCTCTAAATATCATCTCTCAGAGATTGGTATTTTCGGCTCTTATACCAGGAATGAACAGCATTTAAGATCAGATATTGACATTTTAGTAGACTTTAATCAAGTGATTAGTGCTTTCCAATTTGTTGATTTGAAATATGAACTAAGCGATATTCTTGGCACTAAAGTCGATCTAGTAGCTAAAAAAGCGCTAAAACCCCGAATTGGTAAACGCATTCTGGATGAGGTTCAATATATATGAGCCGAAAGAAGAACCGTGAATATAAAGATTATATAGAAGATATTTATAATGACTTAATCAAAGTGCAAGAGTTCACGCAAGGCTTGAGTTTCGATGATTTTATGAACGATGTTCGGACACAATATGCTGTTTGTAAAGCACTAGAGAATATGGGGGAAGCAAGTAAACGTATTCCCGAGTCTATTCGTCGTAAATTCTCTCAGATACCATTTAAGCAAATGGCTGGGTTACGTGACGTGGTAACACATGACTATGACGGCGTTAGTTATGATATGATCTGGCAAGTAATTATTCAAGATTTACCACCGTTAAAAGTACATCTTCAAAATATTTTATTACAAGACATGTAGAGGTATGAGGTGTTTGACCTTGGGCCTCTTTTTTATTGCGTGGGACGAGGAGCAGGTTCTTTATCTCTGCAAATCGCAAATAGCAAGAACAACCAGAAGGATTAGTTATTATTCTATTTTTCATAGAGAACGAGCATATTTATTAAATTAAAGAGGTTGGGGAGATATTATTATGGAGAGGGAAATAATTAAAACTTCAAAAAAGGAAATTGTAGATTATTGGTTTTCTAAAGTAGATGAGAGTGGATTAAGTGTAGATGCAGCTGAGGCACACGAAAGATGTTGGAGATGTGGATGTGAAAGATCTTTAGAACGATGTCATATTATTCCGGCTTCATTAGGAGGTGAGGATAAACCTTCAAATCTTGTGCTTCTTTGCCGACGTTGTCACTTGGAGAATCCTAATGTTTTAGACCCAGAAATTATGTGGGATTGGCTTCGTGCATATGGAACGGCACTTTACGATACATTTTGGATACTACAAGGAGCAAAAGAATATGAGTTTATATATCATAAATCATTAGCAGAAGAGCTTAAAGTAAGAGATATAGACGATATGGATAAATTTAATAAAATAGTCGCAGAAGAACTTCAAAATACAACATTTCATTATGGGCACCCGTATCTAAATTCGGGAACTTTAGCGGGAGTTCTTAGAATTGCATTAAAAAAGTACACGAGAGAGTAACTGAAGAAACAGTGAAAATACGATGATTGGTTTGTTCTACTGGGACACTCCATTTTCGTAACCCAGAGCTTGATACATTTCGGCTTCGAATGGTTCTTTAATACACCCCACCAAATGTCTTTTAATAGGCGTTGGACATCTTCAGGATGTGTAGTTGTTCCTGTCTTCATTACCATATAGTAAAGAAGAATATCACAAAACATTATTTACAAACTTCTCATTGGAGCGACGTAACAACGGGTGAAGTTGGTTCCATGGTTAGAGAAGCAATAAAACGCGGTGAAGCTGCCATGGCAAAAGAAGCACAGGAAAATGGTGCTGCACATCAGATTGCGGAATAAATGAAAAACGGACCCGGAGTATTGAGCGGTATACTTCGGGTCCGTCTTTCTATACTTATGTGAGTATAAGAGACTCATATTATACAGAACCTATAAGATGGTAGTACGTGGCGATCAATTGAAAAAAGGTTATGAGGTACATTATGCCTTCGTCATTTTGGAGCAATACAATTTGGTACATACTTTTAGGTGTAACAATTCTTGTTGAGCTCATCTTCATTCTCGTAAAGGTGCGGAACAAATGGAGAGTATTAGCCTTATACATTTCCTTAGCCGGTTTGGTCTTTAGTTATGAAATACTAATAGGCGGTCTGCATGCCTATCAGTACTTTCCAAAGATTATTCCACACAGCTTATATGATGATGGAGTCGTGGGGAATTATTTCTCGCAGTTTTCTGTTTCAGCTACTGCGATGCTGATTGCTGTTTTTAAGCTGAATTATTACTGGTATGTTATATTCGCTGCAGCCTATGGCGGTATTGAAGAGCTGTTTTTAAAATTGGGCATTTATGTGCAGTATTGGTACAGGACATGGATGACGGTTGCCTCGCTGCCTGTACTATTCTGGATTGGGAAAAAGGTATATGAAAGCGGATCAAAACACATACGGCCTACTTTACTTTATATTTATATATTCTTAGGGTTAATTACCTTACAAGCTCATACCATGTGGGTTTTTAGACTATTGGGCATATTTTCGTTTGGCCCAAGTCTTGATGTTCCTCCGGAAAGATCCGGCCTCGACTCACTTATCTCGGGAAGTTATTATCTGATAGTGTTCAGCACAATGATGGCTATTTATTTTTCAAAAATTAAATGGGTGTGGAAAACGTTGGCCATCGTTGGACTGTACATCGCACATTACATTGGTTTTAAGTTACAACTGATGTATTATCAGGAGGGCTGGTTCCTAGCATATACAACAATTGCAATTATCTCCCTGTATTTGTATATATATATCCTTGATAAAATGTATGGGCAGGCGAATGCGGAATAATGAAATGGTGACCCGAAGTATCGAGCATACTTCAGGTCACCATTTTCTATATTTATTTTATGACAGGCACAGCACTTTCAGACCAGCATGGATGCTTATCCACATATTTTAGGACAATTGGGGACGTTCCTTTTTTGTCAACTTTGCGAGTTTTATCATTAGACCTGATCAGCTGTGGGGCGTTGTTCAATAGAAGGATAAAGTGAATAAATGTAAAATATATCCAATAATTACAATAATAACATAATTGTTCGCATATATACTTATATCGCCTTTAGGCTTAACTGTATGGCCAGGGCAGAATCTCTGGCCGTAAGGACAAGAGATGGGCTTTAGATAGTAGAACAATTATATCTTTTAGGAAGGTTACTTTTTGAATGCGGAGAGTGAAGATATGTGGCAAAATATTTTCGAGTATTTCCAAAAAGATATTAATAACTATCTGCAGGCAATTGGGCAGCACTTTGAAATAAGCTTATTCGCCTTAGGTGTAGCGGCTGTGATGGGAATACCTTTTGGAATATTATCAACAAGAAATAGAAGATGGTATCAATGGGTAACTGCGTGGTTTGGGACACTAAGAATTGTTCCGAGTTTAGCCGTTCTTATTATGCTAATTCCTATTGTTGGAACCGGAATTATACCAGCAGTGATTGCATTGGTTTTACTTGGATTGCCGCCGATAATATTAAATACAGCACTTGGGTTTCATACAATTCCCGAATTCATGATAGAGACGGCAATGGCTATGGGCATGTCAAAAACGCAAAGTTTTTGGAAGGTAAAAATGCCTTTGGCGGCACCATTCATATTGACAGGAATTAAGACGGCAATGATTGAGATCATTGCGAGTGCTACACTGGCTGCCTATGTAGGAGGGGGCGGTGTAGGCAATATTATTTTTACCGGATTAGGATTAAATAGAGCCGATTTATTACTTATAGGTGGTATTACTGTAGCAATTATTTCCATGCTTGCGAACCTCATTATGCTAGGCTTAGAAAGATGTTTCTTTAGATATAAGTATCTTAATTTGGATATATAATTTGAATTCTAGGTGCATGCAAGTAGGGTAGGGATTTTAACAATTTCATAAATAGAAAATCTAATAGAAGCAATTTAAATGGAGGAAAGTGCCAATATGAAAAGAGTCTTAATTGTGTTATTGATCGCGGTTGTAGTCGGGAGTCTTGTTGGTTGCAGTAACAATAAAGGTGTAAGTGGAGATAAAGTTAACATCCGTATAGGTTCAAAAAACTTCACAGAAAATTTAATAGTTAGTGAAATTTATGCATTGGCTCTTGAGGATAAGGGTTATAAAGTAGAACGAGTACCTAATATTGCTAGTTCTATTATTCACACTTCACTTGTAAATGGTGAAATTGATTTATATCCTGAGTACACAGGCACGGGCTTATTAGCAATTCTAAAGAAGGATTTGCTGACAGATCCAAAACAGGTTTACGACACTGTTAAATCAGAATATCTAAAGCAGTTTAACTTAGTATGGTTAAATTATTCATCAGCAAATGATGGACAGGGATTAGTTATCCGCACTGATGTAGCGAATAAACTGGGTATTAAGACTATTTCTGATTTGCAAAAACAGGCAAATGAGATTAGATTTGCATCGCAAGGTGAGTTTGATAAAAGGGAAGATGGTATTCCGGGATTAGAGAAAACATATGGTAGGTTTAATTGGAAATCTTCAAGGGTATATGACAATGGCTTAAAATATGAGGTATTAGCAAGTAATGAAGCAGATCTGGCACCTGCATCTACAACAGAGGGTCAATTAACAAAATCCCAATTTACTTTATTGATCGATGATAAACATGTATGGCCCCCATATAACTTAGCACCAGTAATTAAAAAAACAGTATTAGATGCGCACCCTGATATTGCTGATATTTTAAATAAGATTAGCGCAAGCCTGGATACCCCAAAAATAACAAAATTAAATGCAGAAGTTGATGTAGAAAAGAAAGAATACGAAGAAGTAGCAAAGAAATATTACGATTCGATTAAATAGTAGCTGCAAGGAGCTAGTCAACATGAGTATAGCAATAGAGTTTAAGAATGTTAGCAAACAGTTTAAGGAATCAACGTCAATTGCGGTTAATAATGTTAGTCTGACCATAGAACATGGCGAATTCATTACCATATTAGGCTCATCAGGATGCGGAAAGACGACTCTCCTTAAAATGATTAATCGCTTGTATGATCCGCAGAAAGGAAGTATTGAATTTTTTGGTGAGGATATTAGTAATACTGATCCAGTTGAGTTTCGCAGGAAAATTGGTTATGTGATTCAGCAAGTAGGCTTATTTCCTCATATGACTATAGCAGGTAATATAGCGACAGTTCCAAGGATACTTAAGTGGCCTAAGGAAACAATTGATGCTAGAGTAGATGAGCTTCTTAAGTTGATCGATTTAGAACCAAGAGAATTTAGAAATAGATATCCAGCTCAGCTATCTGGTGGTCAGCAGCAGCGTGTAGGACTTGCAAGAGCTTTGGCAGCTAATCCTGATGTAATGTTACTTGATGAACCATTTGGAGCTATTGATGCAATAACTAGAATCAATCTTCAAGATGAGTTATTAAAGATTTATTATGCTTCAAAGAAAACGTATCTATTTGTCACTCATGATATTACGGAAGCATTTAAACTTGGAAGCCGGGTTTTAATAATGGATCAAGGTAAGATACAACAATTTGATACGCCTCAAAATATTGCTAAAAACCCTGCAAATGATTTTGTAATATCACTACTTCACTCGGCCAAAGTTCAGAAAGTATTTTTGGAGGAATAGAGTGATGATTGATTATTTATTGAGATATCCTGATAAGCTTTTAAAGGCTTTTATAGAACACATAGAAATTGTGATGATTACGTTACTGATTTCTATTATATTAGCGGCTTTACTGACTATATTGGCAGCCTATTCAAAAGTGGCATCTGCATTATTGGTTAATATCTTTTCTATGGTATATTCGATTCCTAGTCTGGCGTTATTCGCAATTCTGGTACCGCTAACCGGACTTGGTAAAACTACTGCAATTATCGTCTTAGTACTCTATAACCAGTACATACTCTTAAGAAATACCCTAGACGGATTAAATAATGTAGATACGTCTATCATTGAAGCAGCAACCGGAATGGGAATGAATAAAAGCCAGATGTTATTTCAGGTCAAGTTACCGCTAGTCATCAAGCCAATTTTTGCGGGAATCCACCTCGCAGTAGTATCTACAATTGGCATTGCTACAATTGCAGCATCGATTAATGCAGGTGGAATTGGTAGCGTATTATTAGACGGACTTAGAACAGTGAATACAGCTAAAATACTATGGGGAACCCTAATGGCAGCAGGATTAGCCATAGTAGTAAATGGGGTATTCAATATAATTGAAAAGAAGCTTGAATAAAGCGGACAATTTGGGAATAAAAAATGGACCCGAAGTATCGCTCGATGCCTCGGGTTCATTTTCTATAACTCATTTCAACATATTCTGAATAAGAGTGTTTGGCCGCTTCACATCCTAAAGCATATGTCCGCCTGATACTTCAATATCCTGGGCTGTGACCCAGCCGAAATCATCGGATAATAAGCTTACAATGACTTTGGCAAGATCTTCGGGCTGTCCGATTCTGCCAAATGCAGTTTGCTCAGCCAGTGGCTTGATGAATTCAGGATGTTTATCAAATACTCCGTCGCCAAAATTGCTTTGAGTAGGACCAGGAGAAACTGCATTGACCCGGATTTTGCGCGATGCAAGTTCTTTGGCCACGTAGCGGGTCCAAGATGACAACGCTGCTTTTAAGGAACCGTAGGCTGAGTACCCTGGAAATGATTGGTTCTTGGATGTACTTGAGGTATTTACAATAGCCCCAGCATCCTCCATAAATCGGACGAGGTGTTGTGTTAAGAAAATGGGTCCTTTGAAGTTTGTATTAAGAATCTTGTCGAAATACTCTTCGCTCATCTCGCTGAACAGCATTGGCCCGCCAACGCCGCCATTATTGACCAAGTAATCAAAAGTCTCTCTATTCCAAATTTCTGCAAGGTTTTTTTTCACTTCCTGAGCGAAAGCCTCAAATGTTGATCTTTCAGTCAGATCCAGCTTTAGTGCTACAGCCCGAACTCCCTTGTTCTTCTCAATCTCCTTAACAATAGCTTCTGCTCTATCTTTATAGGAATTGTATGTGAGAATGACACTTATTCCGCGATTACCAAGCTCAAGGGCGGTTGATTTTCCAATACCATTACTTCCGCCTGTTACGATTGCAATTCTCATAAGAACCTCCTTATTTTTGTTGTTCGATCTTATTTTATTTTAGTCGTTTCGGCTAAAATAACCTAGACCTAATACTATCATCTTATTGCCTAAAAACACCACTGATATAAAAAATACTCATATTTACTTAGCGATTTTAGTGTCATAAGAGCCTAAAAGAACCATGGAGCGTAAGAGTTGTGTTGGGATAAAGGAAGTTGTATGGTAGAATACGAGTATGAGTAAAGTTTTAAATGAAATTATTGATCTAATGGATAACGTGGGCACTCGGCCAATTGAAACCGGAGTACCTGGACTAAGCATGATTAAGGGAAATATTCCTGCACATCAACTCGCCGCTCTTTATAAGCCAATGATTGGCTTTACGGTTCAAGGAACGAAAATTCTTTTGATTGGAGAACGTAGTACTGCTTTAAAAGGGCCTTCCTATTATGTTTTGCCTTTACATGTTCCTGCAACGGCGAGTGTACAGCCAGGTCATGATGGCCGTCCTTACCTGTCTCTCGGACTTGAGTTAAATCAGAATGTTCTTCAGAGCTTACTAAGGGATATTCCTGAAAACCTATTGCCAAGTGCTGCTGAGCATTTCGCAGCTTGTGAAATTGATCTTGAACATATGGAGGCATGGCTGCGGTTATTGCGATTAACAAAAAATCCAGGAGATATTCCAGCGCTTGCACCGGCATATGAACGCGAGATTCTTTATCGTGTTCTGATGGGGCCCCAAGGATGGTATCTGAGGCAGCTTGGCCTGAACGAAAGTAATTTTTCTAAGATTTCTCAAACTGTAAAATGGATTCGTGATAACTATTGGAAGTCTATTGATATCGGTGAGCTTGCATCAGAGAAGGGGATGGCTCTTAATACCTTTCACCGTCAGTTTAAACGGGCAACGGGTTTAAGTCCAATTCAATTTCAAAAGCAATTGAGGCTTTTGGAAGCCAGAAACCTCATTGCGTTTGAAGGGTATACGGTAGCAAACGCTGCATATCAAGTTGGCTACCAGAGTCCCTCACAGTTTAATCGAGAGTACTCCCGTTTTTTCGGTGCCCCTCCAGCCAGAGACACAGAAGCTCTAAAGCGAATCGAAGATGCCAGGGAGTAGCCAAGAAATTGCAGTTGCTTTCCACGGTATGGTCCTGCAATCTTATGGCTTGCAGGACTATGTTATATTTACGAGAATACATTCGTGGAAAGTAGATGTAGTCACATGTGGGGATATTATTAGGATGACAGTTGGGGACGTTCCTTTTTTGTCTACTTTAATATTTATCATTAGAGGTGATCAGCAATGGCGAGGCAAGCGCGACAATTAAGTAACAGTGGTTTTTATCATATCGTGCTTCGAGGGATCAATCATCAACACGTTTTTGAAGATGAGAGTGATTATATCTACTTTTTGAAAAGTTTGCACGACCTGAAAATAGCCCTTGTCTTTGAGGTGTATGCCTATTGTTTGATGAGTAATCATGTGCATCTTTTATTACGGGAAAAACAGGTCGGAGACATATCATTAATTATGAAGCGATTATTGACTAAATATGCAATGTACTTTAACCGCAAATATCAGCGTAGTGGGGCGTTAATAGCGAATCGGTATAAAAGTATGCCAGTTGAGGTAGACGAATACTTTATTCCATTACAACGCTATATTCACCAGAATCCGCTAAAGGCTGGGCTAGTGAATAAACTTGAAGCATACCCGTTTAGTAGTTATAGAGAATATCTATTAGGCGGAGGATTAACTGATACTGCATTTGCGTTAGAATTGATTGGGCGTGATGAATGGATCCGCTTGCATCGGGTAGAGTCAGATGATGATTTTGAGATTTCAGGAAAGATCAGTATTAATAACAATGAAATACGTCGTAGGATTATGCATTATACTCATGGGCGTGAGCCGCACGAGATTGGCTCATGGGCAAAAGCTGAGCGTGATTCTATGCTGAGAGAATTAAAAGAGACAGGCTTATCAATTCGGCAGATCGAGAGAGTGACCGGCATTTCACGAGGTGTTGTAGCAAAAAGTTGACAAAAAAGGAACGTCCCCCACTGTCCCGTCCCCCACTGTCCCTTATCGATGCTAAATGCTGCTTGTCTGGACTATAGCAAACGGCTCCAGTGCAGGATGATCGTGCCATGTGCGTAACCGGTAAATAGCGGTTGTCTTTTAGTGTGTTATAATGTAATTAGACGGAAGCTCAGTTTGCATAAACACCAGTTTTTTCCAAATGTAGACTGCATAATGAATAATGAAAGGAGTGTTATTATGTTTAACAATAATATGCTGGATATTGTAACAAGGCGGGAGGTGCATACAAAATAATTTAGTGTATAGACCTCCCAAGAGTTACTGTATAACACTTTTGGAGGATTAAAAAATTGAGTAAAGTAGATATGACAAATTTAGGACTCAGCCAAAGATTTATTACTGAGTCTGCATTATATGCCAGTCTGTATGTCGGGCGAGTAGTTTCCCAATATAAGGACCTATACAAGGTTATAACAGAAACTGGTGAGTTAGCGGCAACAATTTCAGGGAAGCTTCGTTTTGCTAGCAGAACTTTATCGGAGTACCCTGCTGTTGGTGACTTCGTTATGCTTGACCGAAATGATGATAACTGTGGGAATGCAATTATTCACCACGTTCTGACAAGAAAAAGCGCCTTTATTAGAAAAGCTGCAGGGACATCGAATGATGAACAGGTGGTAGCTTCGAATATTGATACAGTTTTTATCTGTATGTCGCTTAATAATGATTTTAATCTTCGTAGGTTAGAACGTTATCTTGCCGTTGCCTGGGATAGCCGGGCAATCCCGGTTATCGTGCTTACTAAGGCTGACTTATGTGATAATCTCCCTCAAAAGCTGTTGGAACTGAATGCTGTTGCCTGTGGTGTTGATGTGCTTGTTACTTCCAGTATGAGTGAGGATGGATACTCATCTGTTAAAAGTTATATTGGTAGTGGAAAAACTATTGCATTCATTGGTTCGTCTGGTGTTGGAAAATCAACCTTGATTAACAGACTCATGGGTGAAAATACCCTTGAAACCCAAAAAATAAGAAATGATGATAAAGGCAGGCATACTACTACCAGGCGAGAACTCTTTGTTCTTCCGAGAGGTGGCATTGTCATTGACACTCCGGGGATGAGAGAAATTGGGATTGAAAGTGCTGACTTATCAAAAACCTTTGCTGATATTGGTGAACTGGCAACAAAGTGTAAATTTCATGATTGTACTCATACAAGTGAGCCCCATTGTGCGGTACAAAGGGCCATAAAAGATGGTCTTTTGCCGGAGGAGAGGCTTGCAAATTATTTGAAACTAAAAAAAGAGGCTAAGTATGAGGGCTTAAATTCTAAACAGATTGAGACGGAAAAGTTTACTGCCATGTTCTCAGAAGTGGGCGGCATGAAAAATGCACGAAAGTTTTTCAAAGAAAAAAATAAGAAAAGGCAGGGTTTTTAATAGGGAAATTCTGATTAGGCAGGAATCCGGAGCCGATTTTGATAGTGTGTATGAATAGGGAAAAAGTGGTGAAATACCCTGAAGCAAGTGTTTGCTTCAGGGTAACTTTTTTGATTAAATTGGAGAGGACATTAACTAGTTCCATATACCTCATAATTAGAAAAGACTCTCTTCCATGCTTGGATTGTAAACGGTATGCAAGTATCATATACTGGTAATGTATGGTTGAAGAGAAAGTAATGGAAGGGAGTCTGATAATTTGATGGGATTTTTGCGAAAGTTTAAATGGGGAGCTGCTTTGCTAGGGAGTTTACTGTTTGTAGCAATGCACACATCGTTTGCATTTGCTGCGGAAAAACTGCCGCCGGAAAAAGCCTACTTATATGATGTCTACAAAAACATGGCCAAGATAAGCAGTGTTCACTATGATGTATCCATTAAGGCAGACACCCCGCTGGGAACAGTAGAAACTGTTGTTAATGGGGATGCTCAGGATAAACCGCTGAGTATGAAAAATGATGCTGGCATTACGTATCGTGATATGCTGAATAACGAAAATACCATGCTGGTCAAGCAGTATGTAGAGCAATACCAGGGTAATTTAATGATGTATATGTTTGTTAATCAAACCTGGGTCAAACAAATGCTGCCGGTTGATCCTGTCATGAAGGCGAGCCTTGCTGCTGATGAAAAGTTCAATTCTCAAGCTGAGATGCTAAAATTTATTAAATCAGTAAAGCTGATAAGGGAAACACCAACTTTCAAATATATGGAAGTAACTTTGGATATGATCGAAGTAAGTGATGCTGTTGGTGCAACTGTCAAACAAGATAAAATGCAGAATAAGGATATGCAAAGAGCGGCTGCGGTAGGACGGCTTGCCTTGTTAGCTGCCGGTGATATCAAGTATATTGTTAAAGTTGACAAAGCAACAAAAATGATAAAAGAATTTGAATTTGATTTAACAGAACCGATTCGCAAAGGAGCAGGTTTGTTTTTGGATATAGCTGAGCCCAAAGATAGAGCAGCTATTGAAGATTTTTTAGCAAAGTCAACATTACATATGCAGGCAACATATTCGCAATTTAATCAAATAAGTCCTATAGAAATACCGCAAGAAGCGCGTGACAATGCAACGGATATCAGTCCGATGAGTAAAATATAACTTCACAATTGTGCTAGCGTGCAACGAACCCCCGAAGCTTATAATAGGCTTACGGGGGTTCGTTACATCTGAATGATATAATTGTGACAATAAAACTTATTATTCTCTAGAAACGTTCGATAGTATAAGTAGAACAGTACGGATGGAGTGGGAGTATGGCGATTAATCAAACTGGTTTAAATAACTTATTGGCTACTCTTTCGCCCAAGAATAATATGGCGGTCTTACGGGAACAACGTAGCAATGCTCTACAGAAATTGCAGCAGAAAATAGATGCCGGCAAACCGGATGAGTTAAAACAGGACATGCAAGAGCTGGCTGCAGTTGATCGGCAGCTTGCCCAGGGGATATATGATGAGGTATCCCAAAGACTGGAGAAAGAAAGGGTGGAAAGAGAAGCTGCTTTCGCTAAAAAGGAGAGGGACAGGGAACGGGCGCTGGCCAAGCATGAGCGCTTATTAGTAAATAGAAGCATGAGTAAAATCCTATCAGCTGCCAATAAGGCTGACTATCCGGGAGAAGTAACTATTAGTGCTTTTAGCGACGGCACCCCAAAAGAGCGAAGCTATGTGTCTGCTGTTGATCGCGATCTGCAGGAAGCAGCGCAATACGGGATTGCGGCGGCAGAAGTGGCTGTACGCCGGAAAAGCGCGGAGGCCAAGGCGCAAATCGAGGAAAGAATTGAGAAACAGCAGGCTGATCACCGAAAAAAGAATAAACGTGTTAATATCACGGTTTAAATGCAAGTTTTTTGAAAAAATGAAGTGGCATAAGCTATGCATATACACAATGGTAGAGCCTTGAAGAATAAAACTTCGAGGCCATTTCTTTTTTGTAAAAAGAAATGGAAGGAACCTTGCGTATGAAGGCAGAAGTTGAGCTGTAGTTTTTAAACTTCTCGTTGTGCAAGGAGACAAAAAATGGCGCCTAAAATAGGAATCATTTCACCATCAAGTACTCTAACTCAGTTAATACGAAAAAAGATTGAGGAAAGAGGCTTAGCTTTTGCAATTAGGCAAGCTTCGCAAGAAGATGCTCTGGATGCTGCGAAAGAACTAATTGCTAAGGGAATATCTGTAATTATCAGCCGTGGGAATACGGCGCGAGTGTTACGCAGTCGGTTAAATATACCGATTGTTGATGTACAGCATACCTTTTTTGATTGCTATTCCAGTTATCAAAAGGCTCGCCGTATTTCTGACAAAATTGCTTTTTTAGCTACATCTGAAGGCTACATGAACATCTTAACCAAATCTAAACCGTTTTTAACCGATGCGTTAGTTTTCCCGATTAATCCACTGCTAGGAACAGAAGCTACCGAAAAGAAATTAGATGAATTGGCTGCCTTGGGGATCGAGGTGGCTATCGGTGGCCTATCTTTGGAAAAAGCGGTAATGAAGCGGAATATTCAATATATCATGACCACTGCTGATCAGGATGCCATCCAAGATGCCATTCATGCCGCCCTCCATTTTCTAAAGATTGAAGAGGAAAAAATTCGTAAAGGCTTAGAATTGCAAAGTCGCTATGAATTGACCCGGGCCATTTTAAACTGTGTATCAGAAGGCATTATCAGCATTGATCATAAGGGCATAGTTACGAATATGAATGCCGAAGTAAACCGGTATTTTGAGACATTGCGCTATGGACAGCCTATTGACAGTGTAATAAAGAAAAGCTATTTTTCCGATGTCCTTACTAAGGGTGAACCTATCCGCGGGGCTTTATTATCAACTGGCAAACACTCGCTTATTATCAGCATTGATCCGATTAAACTGGACCAGAATGTGATAGGTGCTGTAATGACACTGCAAAAGCAAACCGAGATTCAAAACATTGAACACAAAATGCGGCGGGTGCTTGCACAAAAGCATTCTGCCGATAAAACATTCGCTGATATTGTCGGCTCCAGTCCGGCCATTCAGGCAGCTAAGAAATTGGCACTTAAATTTGCCGCAGTGGATAGCACAGTTATGATTGTCGGTGGTACAGGAACAGGTAAAGAAATGTTTGCGCAAAGTATCCACAATGCCTCCGGCCGGAAACAGGCGCCTTTTGTAGCGATTAACTGCGCGGCATTTCCGCCCAGTGTCCTGGAAAGTGAATTATTTGGTTACGTAAAAGGGGCATTTACGGGGGCGCTTAGCGAAGGAAAACCGGGAATATTCGAATTAGCCCACAAGGGAACAATTTTTTTAGATGAAATAAGTGAAACGCCGTTGGATGTCCAGTTGAAACTGCTCCGTGTCATACAAGAGCGAAAAGTAATTCGCATTGGTGATGATAAGGTTACTCCAGTTGATATTCGGATCATTACTGCAAGCAATAAAAATTTGAATGATTTAGTTCAACAAGGCGTATTTCGTGAAGATTTCTTTTATCGCTTATGTGTGCTAAAATTACGCCTCCCAACACTTAATGAACGGCGGGAAGATATTTCTGAGCTTACACGCTGCTTTTTGAAAAATGCCAATTTACAGCTCTGTGATATTACAGAGGAGGCTTTAGAGCTACTGGCATCTTGTGAGTGGAGTGGCAACATTCGGCAGTTGAGCAACATTGTGGAACGATTAGCTGTTATGTGTGATAACGGCATAATTGATAAAAAACTAGTGCTGGAAGTTGCTGATGATATTACCATTCCTAGTGGCGACAACTTGCCTGAGATTTTGGCTGCAGCGACTGACAGCGGAAGTGTGACAGAAAAAGAGTTTATTTATCAGATTCTATATAGAATGAATGGCAATAAAGCTGCTGCCGCAAAGCAACTTGGGATTAGCACGACCACTTTATGGCGAAAAATGAAAAGAATTACAGAAAGCGATCCGCATTATTTTGAGTTAGTCCGTTACAAAAAATAGTACTTTTCAATTGTTTTCATCTCTGAAGAATATGAAATGTTTTGCAATATATTGCAATGAAAATAGTTGTAGGGCAATAGACAAAATAATGATAAATCAATAAAATATTAAGATTATTTTATCAAATAAATGGTGGTTTTATCAGGCTTATGGCATTCTGCTGTCTAAAAGCTGATTCTCAATGAGGATCAGCTTTTTTATCTGGCATACTTTTTGCTATTAGTTAGAAATGCATGCAGTAGTGCAGAAGGAGGAGCATAGTTATGCGATTAGTATTTATTGGTTTTGGAGAAGCGGCCTATAATATTGCAAGTGGACTAAAAGCAGAGGGTTTAATAGATATAGGCGCATATGACAGGAATGCGGCAGATCCACAATTGGGAGGTTTAATTCAACAGCGCGCTGCAGAAGTTGGTGTAAAATTATTTGAGAGTTTGGAAGGTGCCTATCAGGCAGGTGAATTTATTGCTTGCCTAACCAGTGCCAATACTGCTCTTACTATTGCTGAGCTGGTTATTCCCCGGCTTAAGGCAGAACAGGTCTACATTGATATGAATTCAGCTGCGCCAACCATCAAGGCTGATATTGCTCAGATCCCCCGCAATGAAGGTGTCATGGTTTGTGATGCTGCCGTTATGGGGACAGTACCTGGCAATAAGCACAAGGTGCCTATGTTTTTAGCTGGTGACGGGGCCGCAAATTTTGCGGAGGCATTTTCCCCATATGGCATGAAACTGACTGTGCTTGATGCAAAAGCTGGAGGAGCTTCGGCTATTAAGATGTTTAAAAGCGTAATCATGAAAGGGCTTCCACAATTGATGTTTGAATCGTTTGAGGCTGCTGTGAAATATGGTGTGCTGAACACATTGGTGGACTCCCTTGCCAGCTCCCTTAACGGTAAGACGGTAGAGCAGCTGGCTGATACCTTTACTGCCCGCACAATGATCCATGCCGCCCGCCGCAGTGAGGAAATGCAGGATGTGGTTGCAACGCTGGAAAGTCTGGGAGTTGATGCTGCCATGTCAAAAGCGACGGTAGCCAAGTTAGACCGGCTGGCTGAACGAAATTGGGTGGAGTTACTTGGCGCAGATGGTGATAAGATGAATTACCAAGATGCGATATATTCGCTGATAGAAAATAAAGAAAGAGGTGCTATTGATGAATAAAGTTAATTATAAAAGTCTTCCTGATTTAATTCCTCAGGAAATTATTGACCGGGTGAAAAAATTAAGCCCTGCACAGCTGTGTGACGGTATGGAAGCGCTGGGCATAGAACGCAATGGCTGTATGGATGCCAGTCTGCTGCCATTAGATAGCGATAAAATTTTAATTGGTACAGCTTGCACTGTCGATACGGAAGATGGCGACAATTTTCCGATTCATGTCGCGATTTATCAAGGTAAACCCGGTTATGTACTGGTTGTTGCCGGTAAAGGCTATACCGAAAGATGCTATATGGGGGATCTGATGGGCAGTGCAGCAGAAGCCGTCGGGTTAAACGGAATTATTATTGATGGCTATGTCCGTGATAAGGTAGGCTTGTCTCAACTGTCTATTCCTATATATGCGAAAGGACTTATGCAGAGAAGTCCAGCCAAAAGAGGACCCGGTGAAATTAATACGGTAGTGAATTGTGCTGGCGTGAAGGTGACGCCTGGTGACTTGATCCTTGGTGATTATGATGGTGTTACTGTTATCCCTCGTGACCGGATTGAGGAAGTGCTGGCTGCTGCTGAGAAAAAAGATGCTTATGAAGCAAAGCGCCGGGAAACGATAGCGGAATTTGTCAGATGCAAAAATAATCAGGAGCCTTTGCCTGAGTTAGCTCCAGTCTGGGTAACTGAAATGATTAATAAAAAATAGGGTTGCATTCGGTATTACCTTGTTGCTTAAATGGCACTTTAGTGCCATTTAAGCTGTTAATTTAGAGAGAAAAGATAACGGTGTACCATACTTGAAGTGTTAGGAGAGGGGATAAATGTTAACGATTTTAGGGTATTTGCTGATCCTTGTATTTTTAGTTTTAGTCATTAAGCGGAAGTTATCACCCTTTACCGGTTTAATTGTTGTATCGCTGACAGCGGGTGTTCTTGCCTGCTTATTAAATGGTATACCTGTCGAAAAGATCCTTACCTGGGTAAGAGAAGGCCTGTTTTATACGGTTGATGCCAAAGGTAAGGTAAAACTAGGCACAATGAATACAACAATCATGATTTTGTTTGCAATTCTTTATTTTAGCTTAATGATGAATGTTGGTCTATTTGATCCGCTTTGCACTTATTTAATCAGAAAAGCAAAAGGCGATCCTTTAAAAATTATTATGGTAACCGCGTTTACGGCAAGTGTTGTTACCCTTGATGGCGACGGAACAACAACCATTTTAATTATCACTGCGGCTTTTGTACCTTTGTATAAACAAATGGGGATGAAATTATCCAATTTGGCTATGTTAATTATTCTTCCTACCGGTTTGGGCAACTGTTTGCCCTGGGGTGGACCTCTGGCGCGAGCGGCGGCCGTACTGAATGTGGAAGTAAATGATTTATTTGTCGCTATGCTGCCGATTTTAGGGGTTTCTTTTATTTATATATTTTTCATGGCCTATTTGATGGGGAAAAACGAAAGAAAGAGACTTGGTTTTATCCCTGGTGTAAATGCGGTAGTATCGCAAGATCAAATAGCGGAAATGGTAGCTGTTATCGAAAACAATGATAAAGAGTTGAAGCGACCCAGTAAGTTCCTGTTCAACTTGCTGCTTACCGTTATTATGTTGTTGACTCTGATTTTAGGATGGGTTAGCGGGGCTTTTGTATTTTTGATTGGTACGGCGATAGCCCTGGCAATTAATTATAATGCCAAGGAACAGCGTGAGCGCATTACGGCAAACGGTGGCGAAGCCATTGCTGTAACTTCAATAATTATCGCGGCTGGCTGCTTTTTGGGCATTTTAAATGGCAGCGGTATGGCAGAGGCGATAGCCAAGCATATGGCTAGCCTGATACCGGACTCCTTAGGCAGTCATACAGCTTTCATCTTTGCTTTTCTGGGAGCGCTGGCTTGCTATGCATTGCCTGTGGATGCGTATTATTTTGGCATCCTTCCGGTCGTTGCTCCGCTTGCCTATCAGTTCGGCATATCTCCCAGCGAAATTGGCATGGCATCTTTTATGGGGCAGGCTCTCCGCTACGCAAGTCCTACCGTTCCGTGGCTGTTTTTATTAATGGATAGAACCGAAATGAGCTTTGGCGATTATCAAAAAGAGTTCTTTAAATGGTCTATTCCCATGTTCTTTATATTTATTATTACGGCTGTTCTCACAGGCCAATTACCCTTATAGGGATAATGCTGCAAAAGCATGCACCAATTATTGATGCATGCTTTTTTGTATCAATTTGCCCAGTGAGCGATGTTCTTTACTCTTCAGGCAATATTCTTGTTGTAGTTGTGCTGGTCCTGATATACCTGCCGGTTTTTTATTACGTGATATCCGTATATTCCCGCGAAGGCTATTAAAAAGAGTACTGAAACCCGATACATTATGGCGTAATTCGTATGTGTGGCAATAAGCCCAAGCACTACGGCACCAACGGCATAGCCTAAATCCAACGATGATAAAAATGTACCGTTGGCGGCGCCTTTGCGGTTAGCTGGTGAGCGGTTAATTGCCCAGGCTTGTAAGGAGGGATGCGCAGCTCCATAGCCCAATCCATAGAACAAAGATGCAATCAGTAAAGAAGACTCTGAGGTTGCATAGGATAGTAGTGTCAGGCCGGTTATCATCAAAATGACTCCCGGGATAATCACAACAGTATGCCCCTTTTGATCAAACAGCTTACCGGCAAAGGGTCTGCTGATTAAAATCATCGCAACATGTCCGGCAAAGTAAATCCAGGTGTTTTCGACACCGATTTCTGCGCCATACAGCATCAGGAAGCTCATAATGCCACCAAGAGTAATGGAATGTAAAAAGCAAAGCACAGATGGCAAAAGTGCACTTTTTTCAAACAAGTCACTCCAGGTGAGTGATTTGTTTTTGTGGGAAGCTTTGGCAAGCTGCTTGATTGGTGCAATTGATATTCCCAATGTCAACAGCATCCCGATTACGGCTAAAGATGTAGATACGAGAAGCAGAGTCGTAAAGTTATAATGCTTCATAATCTCAATGCCTGCAATCGTGGCGAGTGATGTTGCCAAAATAATGGATAAGGCAAAATAACCCGTACCTTCCCCGCGGCGATTGGCAGGAACAATATCAGACATAATTGTTGCAAAGGTCGTTGAGGCCATGCCCCAGCCGATTCCCTGACAAAAACGTAAGACAAGAATGACTCCGATAGTGGAAACGAAGAAATACGAGGAGTTAAAAAGAATTAGAATCAACAGGCCTGCCAGCAAGAGGGGCCTTCTGCCCAAGGTATCTGCTGCATTTCCGCTGAGGGCACGGACAATAAGGGCGGAGATTGAAAAAACGGCGAAAGGAAGACTGGCCTGCAAATCGTTTCCGCCAATTTGTTTCATATACACAGGAAAGGAAGGAATCAGCATCAGGATACCCTGATAAAGGAGTAAATTGCCTAATAGCAGCAGGACATAATTTTTGGTCCACAATTTTTGCTTTGAATTATGCAACGATATCATTCCATTCTATTTATAATGTATTTATGTTAAAAGTGTTCGTGATTGACGAACCAGCTTCGTATTGCTGTGCAGTTTGGTGAATGGTCTTCAGCAGGCGGGTCAGTTCATTTCTGTCATCTTCCGATAAAGCCTCTAAAATGGCCTGTCTGTGAAGTCCGGAGATTTCCTGCCACTTAGAGTATTGTTGTAAAGCCACGGCGCTCAGGCAGACGTTTTTTTCCCGCTTGTCCAGGCCGGGAGTTCGCGTAATGAAGCCTTTCTTTTCAAGCTTGACCAAGCTCCGTGACACAGCAGGCGGCTCAATATTTAAATAGCTTGCTAAAGTACCTTGTGTTATTGGACCTGTTTGTTTTAAAGTCGTAATAATTGACCATTCTGAGCTATATAAGTCATACGGCTCTAAGCAGTAATTTAATCCTTTGGAAATAATGCGTACAGTCTGAAACAACTGATGCAGCAGGTTTTCAGTGGTATCCATATTTAAACCTCCTATTAGTTAACTAGGTAACTAATAGTATAAAGGCAAATGTTTTATCTGTCAAACAGACTGATAGAGGTTAAAAAAGACAGGTAGTTTTTTTCTTAGCTTAACAGGGAAAATCGTTCGGATATCGAATACTAGCAATGTTCTTTTAAAAGGGAATAAATGGATGTTTGTTGGCGAAAAGGTTGTTAATTCTAAGCGAGGGGCGTCTTATTATGCGTAGATGTATCTGTCTAGTAATGGCCATGACTGTTTTACTAATACTTTTGCCTGGAATGTCATTTTGTAACGCGGCTGATTCGCAGGCAGAAGTGGACTGGGACTATCTGATTCCTTTTCACAGTGATCGTGATCTTAATACGGTAACACTGCATGTGATGAAGAAGTTCTCTGAAACTAAAGATCGTTCTTTGTATAGAGGCATAACCATTACCCGGCCCTATGGGGATATTTTTTATGAGAATAGGCAGCAAGCAAGCTCGGCAGTCGGCGTTGGTCCAAGCTATATGGTTCGCTTTGAAAAAGCCGGCTCGGGAAAACTGACGACTGCCTTTGATATCAGCGGCGGACTTATTTTATATGACAAAACCTTTCCGGCCGGAGGAAAGCAGTATAACTTCATGTGGCGAGTCGGACCGCGTTTTATTTATAAAATCAATGATCATTCTGCAGTGAATGTGGGATATATGGTAATGCACGTTTCGAATGGTTTAAAAAACGATAACCCATCTTATGATGCCTATGGGCTTTCGGTGGGCTTCACTTCCAACTTTTAAAGCAGTGCCAGAATAAAACGCCTGCAGAAATGCTATATTTCTGAGGCGTTTTATTAAATGTTGAAAATGGTGCTGTTATAAAAGTTGATTTTATTGTACCTTTATATAAATAACTCAAGTTAAATCTGGAGGGATACATATGTTTAGAAAAATGAGAAGATCTGACAGATTAATGGCGGAGATAGATACAGCCGTACTTTTGGACAACGTCCAGTATGGAGTATTATCAACTGTAGGAAAGGATAGTAATCCCTATGGAGTTCCCATAAGCTTTGTTTATATGAATAATGCAATTTACCTGCATTGTGCTACGGAAGGTGAAAAGCTGGATAATATCATTACTAATAATCGGGTTTGCTTTACTGTTGTTGATGCAGTAGAGGTATTGCCGGCTGCATTTTCAACTAAATACAAGTCAGCTGTGGTATNNTGAGGCTGCTGTTGTAGAAAATCCTGAGGAAAAACGCAGTGCACTTACCGGCTTCATAAAAAAATATAGCCCAGAGTTCTATGAGGCAGGCTTGCAATATATTGATAACGCCTTCGAAAAAACGAAGGTACTTAAGATTGTAGTCCGCAACATGACTGGGAAAGCAAGATCGTAATATTTTATAAACACTTGCCTGGAGTGTGCTTGCGCCGGTGTTGTTGATAGAGGAGAATCAGTGTCACGGTGAGGGGAAAAAGTACAAACCATCCTGAAAATAAGAAGACAATTCCTGATAGTAATGCACTTAGCCAGGCAAGGCATTTAGCCCATCTTTCGGAGACAATACGGGCTGAAGCAATCATTCCTACGGTGTATACTGCAAGAAAGTTTGCGCAGGGAATGGTGATGAGTGGTTTTAAGTCCCACGATAGACCACAGCTGAATAATAGGATAATGGTATAAATCGGGGCAAACAGGAGTAATGCAGTATAAGGGGTTTGAAATCGTGGATGCAATTTGCCGAAATAAGCAGGGAGATTGCCATCCCTTGCCTGTGCATATACGAGACGGGAAAAACCTGCAATGAAGGTATGGATAGGACAATAACAGGCAATGAAGCCCAGGAAGGCAATTAAGCTTCCCGCCATATTACCCCAGCGGTATGCTACCAGTGTTACCATAGCAGTGAGCGGGTTATCTGAATGATAAATATTTGTTCCTACTGTTATGAATGCTACTGAAAAATACAAACCATTAACCACTAATACCGATACTCCTAAGCTCAAAGGAAGATCTCTCAATGGGTTTTTAAATTCTTCGGCCAAATTTCCGATCATTTCCCAGCCGATAAATGCGAAGAAGATGAGAGCCATTGCCTGACCTACCGGTATCCAGCCATGAGGAAGAAAAGGAGTAAAGGCTGTTGCTTGCATTTGAGGAATAGCCGACCAGACAGCAAAGGTGAGGATAAAGAGGATAACGGTTATTACGCCGATTTGTGTCCGGCCGGAAAGCTCAATGCCTCTGTAGTTAAGCGTTATGGCAATCAGTAAGAGGCCAGCTGCTGCAACGTGTATGCCTGCCGGCGACCAATTAAAAACGCTGCCGAGATAATTTGCACCGATTAATGCGGTAACAGGCATGCCAAATGGCATAGCAGTCAGCATGAGGATGCCTGTTATATAACCGGCAGTATTACCGATTCCCTGGCGTACATAGGTGGCCATTCCTCCTGAATCAGGAAAACGGGAAGACATTATTCCGATAACGATAACCATTGGCAAAGAGAGAAGCCCCATGAAAAGCCAGCTGAGGATGGACGCAGGGCCAGCCATAGAAGCAGTGACCGCAGGAAGAACTAGAATACCTGCACCAAGAACAGCTCCGATCGTCAATGCTGAGCCTTGAATCCAGGTAATGCTTTTTTTAAGTTCGATTTGTTGGGCCATGATCCAATCTCCCCTGTAATTTAGATTCTTATTGCGCAAAAGCTGTTTATATCTTATCATAAGGATAACATACTGATAAGACGATTATTTAGAACGGAATGATCGGTTTTTCCGATTGGTGTGATGAGATGTATATAAAACACTTAGAGACTTTTATTGCAGTTGCCCGCCTGCTGAACTTTGGGGAAGCTGCCCGGACGCTTAATTACTCACAGTCGACCATATCCGAGCAAATTCATAGTCTTGAAGACTATCTTGGAGTGCAGCTTTTTGAGCGTATCGGTAGAAAAGTGTTTTTGACGGGGCAGGGGGAGAAACTGCTGCCGTTTGCTGAACGTTTGATAAGAGATGCCCAAGAAATTAAGCATTTATTCAATAATGAAGAAAAGTATGCCGGCTCAATTGTCGTAGGAGCAGCAGAAACACTATGTGCGTTTTGGCTTCCACCGCTGTTGAAAGAATTTAGATCCCTTTATCCTCATGTTCAAATCAATATTAAAGTAGGGAATTGTGTGGATTTTCCCCAATGGCTGCAACAGAACAGCATTGATGTTGCCTTTGGGCTTAATGATGAATCTAAGCAGCCTCAGTTGCGGCAAAGGATGCTCTTTCAAGGAGAAACTGTGTTTATTGCAGCTCCTGATCATCCGCTTTCCGCTACGGCGGTATTGCACTTGCATGATCTTACCGGCCAGACACTGCTATTGCCGGAAGGATATTGCGGCTATCCGATGGATTTAAAACGCCTGCTTGAGCAAAAACAGGTTGGGGCCAATACTATTTTGGAGTTTGGCAGTCTTGAATCTATTAAGCAGTGCGTTAAGAACGGTCTCGGGGTATCGTTGCTGCCGAGAATTGCGGTGGATGAAGAGCTAAAACGCGGTGACTTAGTTAGCCTTAATTTGCGTGATGTAGCCATTGCAATTGAAGCACAGATGGTTTTCCATCGGGATAAATGGTTGTCACCACCATTAGCGGCTTTGGAAAACTTAATATTGTCCAAAATAATTAAAAACCCGCAGGACTCCTGAAAAGTCGTGCGGGTGCTTTTGTTATTTTTTATATGCCATAGCCGCTTTCGATTAAGCCGGATAACCGGGAAATAAACCGTGCAGCCGGGGCGCCATCAATGACATTGTGATTGAGTAATACCGTCATATATAAATATTCTCTAATTGCGATTTCACCCTCGAAAACTCCCGGCTTCTTCACAATTGAACCCAAAGCGAAGCAGACTGGATGAATGCTGACCGGAATTACCCAGCCTTTTGCATTGCCAACTGCTGCAACAGAGTTTACAACAATTGTTCCGGCCGTGTTCTTCATGAGAAAAGGGTTTTTAAAAATATGCTTCCAAATCATGATTCGGAGGAATTGTGGCAGTGCAAGGTAAAAGCGCATGACCCATTTGTACGGATGATTGCCAAGTACATAATCCTCAGCAGTTTCTATGGTTTGCTCTTTGGCAGTCAAAATTTCATCCTGAATGTCTTGCAGTGTTTTTTCATTTACTTTTCTGATTACCAGAGGCAAGGGGACCTTTTCACCATCAATTTCTTTCTCAACAATGATGGAAATATCAACATCATCAAAGATGACCAGCTCATTCTTACCTTTTCGGATACCGTGAACAGACTTGTGCTCGGCAACAGCCTGGCTTATGCATTTCATGATCCAGCCTGTAAAAGATATGGGTTCTTTATTGCTGCTTCGATAATGCCTAATCAACTCTCTGCCATGTGTGACATCCAACTCCAGGAGTGCCTTCATATGATGATTTCTAACTCCGAGATAGCCGATATCAAAGGTGGACTGCCTGCTGGAAGGTATTTTTTTAATTGTATATGACGGATTATTTTTCATAACTCCCTCTTTGATTTATGCAAAAGTAGTGAGGATGCTTAATTAGAAGGAGTATTTCCAGCTAAGTCTGTTGTATTCCTGGCAGGGAGGAAGGAAAATAGAAAAAATCCACTTTCTTTTTTGCAGATAGTTGATCGATTTATTTCTTTTCTTTGAAATCCGGTGATGCTTTCGCCTTTTCAGCAAGAGCATATATTTTTATAACTAGCCAGCGAATGAAGATTGCCATCGTGATATAGATAGGGAAGCCATAATAATATCGCCACTTAAGCAGTTCGTAAAAGCCGCTCCATACTAACAGCGGCTCCAGGATGAAGCAGAAAATAGTCGCCATCATTAGTGTCGCCTGGAAAAAGCTTTTCCAGGTTGGATATTTTTGATAAATGAGTGAATAGATCATGGGAAGACTGGCCAGGTCTACTGCTGATAAAGGTGGAAATATTGGAAAGATATCAGCAGGATACTCCCAGAGAGTCATTTCCTCCCCCATCTCATCCAAGATGAGAGTAATAATGGCAGTTAAACCGGCGTGCAAGGTAATTTCCGGCAGACGGGATTTATCAACTAATTTACACCAGACAAGAGTGGAAAAAACAAAAACCCCGATCAGGAAGAACCAGCGGAAGTGAAAAAGGTCTTCCTGCAGCCATTCATTCATGCGTAGGTGTGTCAGCAGCTTTTGCAATTCTACAGCAGCAGATGTTTCTGCATCAGAAAACATAAGCGCCTCCTTAGTTTGAATCTCTTTGGGCATTATGGGCAATAGAGAAAAGAGTAGCAACAATTCCTCGAACGAGTAGTCCCACTATAACGTATAGCAAGAAGTTATAGCCATAGTTCCAGTTCAGTAATTGATATAAATTAATGAAGGAAAAGGCAGGCTCCAGGATAAATGCTAGTAAGCCGGAAACCACGATAGTAGCCGTACTAAAGCTTTTCCAGGTTGTAAAACACTGGTGGGTAATGGATAGCATCAGAATTGCAGATGTCAAATTGATTGCTGTTATAACCGGAAATACCGGAAATAAGTAGATTGGATAAACCCAGAGTGTCAATTCTTCGCCGCATTCGTCAACGCCCATCATAATAATGGTGGTAAAGACTGCATACAGTAGGGCTTCTGGCAGTCTTACCTTATTGAGCAGTTTCCACCACATGCTAAGGGCGATGATAGACAATCCTAGTAACAAAAACCACTGAAAGTGAAATACATCTTGCATCCATTTTTCTATGTGGGCAGAAGTAAGCAGTCTTTGCATTTCCACTTCAACCGCCATACCTGTCACAGAAAAGAACATATGCTGCCTCCCAGGCAAAACTTGTTTAAGACAAGCATATTATGCCACAAGGCATAGGTCTGCATCCCAAAGTTAACAAACAAAAAACAGGCCCAATTACGGGCCTGTCTTGCTTTGTTTTGAAATTAGAGTATACCGGTAAGGCTGTGGATGGTAATAGCGACAAATACCATGGCTGTCTTAATGATAGTCATTACGAAAATATCCCCGTAGGAGTCACGGTGAGTGAGTCCGCAAACAGCCAGCAATGTAATTACGGCTCCGTTATGCGGAAGTGTATCCATACCACCGGAGGCCATAGAGGCAACGCGATGGAGAATATCAGGAGACATACCAATGGCATTAGCCCAGGCCAGCCAGTCTTTTGCCATGAGATCTAACGCAATCGACATGCCGCCAGAGGCTGAGCCAGTGATGCCAGCAAGAACATTAACGGTAATCGCCTCAGAAACAAGCGGTGATCCACCTACTTTAATACCCATAAGTGCAGCGGAGATCGCTTTGAAACCGGGAAGGGAAGCAATTACGTTGCCATAGCCGACTTCAGAGGCAGTGTTCATAATTGCCAGCAGTGAGCCGAGCGCGCCTGCATTCAATGTTTTGGCAAGCCCGCCTGCCGGTAAGCGCTTGAAGCCGAGCACTACTGCCAGGATAATGCCGCATAATAAGGCGACAATTAAAGCCCAGATACTAATTACGTTTTTAATAGAAGCTGCGATAAGCGGTAATTTCATAGCTGTAAAGGGAGCGAGGAGACTGGGGTCCCAGTTAAAGAAGCGAATCATTGCAAAATTGACAACTAAAACAGTCAGCAGCGGCAATATAGCGATCTGCCAGGAAGGAAGGTCAACATCATTACGGATTTCTGGCTCGTTTAGCGTATGATTACCGTAGCCTTCACCAGCAGCTTTAGCTGCCTTGCGGCGCCGTTCAAGCCACATAATGCCCAGAGTAAAGATGGCAAAGCCGCTGATTATTCCGAGAGTTGGTGCTGCGTAAATATTAGTACCGAAAAAATTGGTAGGGATTAAATTTTGTATTTGTGGTGTGCCAGGCAGACAGTCCATAGTAGCGGTGAAAGCACCTAAGGCAATGGTGCCTGGGAGAAGGCGTTTGGGAATGTTAGCTTCCCGGAATAAAGCATAGGCGAACGGATAAACAGCAAAAACAACGACAAAGAGGCTTACCCCTCCATAGGTCAATACTGCTCCGGCCAATACTACGGCTAGTATGGCCCGTTCTTGACCAAGGCTTTTAATGATGTATTGAGCAATGCCTTTGGCAAGACCGGTTTCTTCCATTACCTTGCCGAATACGGCTCCCAATAGAAATACTGGGAAGAATGACTTGATGTAGGTAACGCCCTTGGCCATGAATAGTTCGGTATAAGCCGGCATAACGGACAAACCCGAAAGTGCAGCAGCGAGCAGTGCAAATACTGGTGCAAAAAGGATAACCGAATATCCCCTGTAAGCAAAAAACATGAGCAAAAACAAACTAAGAATAATGCCGAAAACTTCCATAATATGTGTACCTCCTGAAAAATTTAAATTTGCCGAAAATTGTCTTTAAGCGGGATTTTCAACTCCTTTCACAGATCTGACATACTTTATATTCGCAATTTCCGTGCCAAGTCTGAATTTTATCTAAAAATATAGAAGAAACGCTGATTAGAAAGGTGGTCTTATCTTAAAAATAAACAATGGATAATGCTGATTGTGACAAAAGTGTACGTTTTTGAGGAATGTGTGTGTTTGGATGCGTACAAAAAAACGAGTATTTTAATAGAATTTCTACAAAGAAAAAAATCTGCAAAAGGATTTGCAGATGCTATTGTGGAAGTATGCTGTACATATGTTATTACACTTATGAGGTGCTAGATGTACATAAATAATATCATTAATCGTAAGGCAGTACCAATTTCTGCGGAGATGACGCTGCAGGAAGCGGCTGAAACTTTTAAAAAGGCGGATATTGACGGGCTGCCTGTTGTAAATCAAACAGGTGTGCTTATTGGCATGCTTACGAAGACTCATCTGGTAAATGCCATTACAGAGCCTGCTTTTTTTCGTAGGCAAGTAAAAGATGTAATGGAAAAAAACGTTTTTTCGCTGCATATATCTGATGAGGTGAAGGAGATCCAGCGAAAGCATGGATTTAACCGGCACGAGCTCATTCCAGTAGTAGATGATAATAATTGTCCTGCCGGAATAGTAAGTCAGGCTGATTTTATGCGCTTTCTTTCTGAAGATGCTACGTTTTTAGCGGAAGAAATCCTGGCGATTATTAATTCAACTTGCAACGGAGTTATAGCAATTAATGCGGATGGTATTATTACGCTATTCAATCAGGCCGCTGAACAAATTACCGGAATAAAGGCTCAGCAGTCGGTAGGCCGTTGTATTGATGAAGTTATTCCTGGCTCCGGTTTGCGTAAAGTATTGAAAATGGGAATTGGTGAAACCAATCAACAGCAATTGGTCGGATCGTGCAAAGTGCTAACGAATCTTTCTCCGATTCGCAAGGGGAATAGAATTTTAGGGGCAGTCAATGTTTTTCAGGATATAACGGAGTTACAGGCAGTTGCTGCTGAACTGGAAAGTGTTAAAGACTTAAAAAGTATTTTAGAATCTGTTATTGAAAGCATGTTTGAAGGTATTGTTGTTGTAGATGAAAAGGGCATCATTACGATGCTTAATCAGGCTTACGGTGACTTTTTGGGGATTGATGCCACTACCGCGATCGGGCATCCTGCTACCGAAATTATCCCTAATACCCGGATGCACCTTGTTGTACAGAATCGCAAAGCTGAGATAGGTGAAGTGCAGCGCATCGGGGAAAATAATGTGGTTGTAACCCGAATTCCGATCATTAAGGATGGGGAAATTACAGGGGCGGTAGGCAAAGTGCTGTTTAAAGATGTAAAAGATTTGCGGACGATGGCGAATAAACTTAATAAATTGCAGTCTGAGCTGGAGTATTATAAGGAAGAATTGCATAAAACTTACGGCGGTAAATATACGATTGAGAGCATTATCAGCCGCAGCGAAAAAATGGAATGGCTTAAAACGATTGCCGCTAAAGCAGCAAAAGGAAATTCGACAGTGCTGATATTAGGTGAAAGCGGGACAGGTAAGGAACTGTTTGCTCATGCTATTCATCAGGGCAGTCCAAGGCGCAATGGTCCTTTTATCAAGGTGAATTGTGCTGCAATTCCTGAACCATTATTGGAGTCCGAGTTGTTCGGATATGAGGAAGGGGCATTTACCGGCGCCCGCAGGGGTGGTAAGCCCGGTAAGTTTGAATTGGCAAACGGCGGCACTATTTTTTTGGATGANNTAGATGTGCGGATCATTACAGCAACAAACAAAGAACTGGAGCAGCTAGTAAAGCAAGGGAAATTCCGTCCTGACTTGTATTATCGCCTTAATATCATTTCACTAAGTCTGCCACCCCTTAGAGAACGTTACGAAGACATTCCCCTGTTGTGCAATGTTCTGCTGCAAAAAATCAGTAATACCATTAATACAGCGATTAAAGGAATATCGCCAGCAGTGATGAAACTTTTTACTGAGTATAGCTGGCCGGGAAATGTGCGGGAACTGGAAAACGTGCTAGAGAGGTCAGTGAATTTAATGGATGATGAAGAGTTCATTATGCTTGAACATCTGCCGCCGACCATTAAAAAATCGTATAAAGTGGTGGAAGAAACTTCAGCTGATATCTACAGCGTACTGGAAAATGCCGAACGACAGGCGATTTGTAAGGCTCTTGAGGCAATGGAAGGCAATAAGAGTAAGGCTGCTCAATTGCTGGGATTGCATAGGTCTGGCTTTTATAAAAGATTAAAGAAATATAAGATCCTTGATGGTGAATAATCTGCTGCTGGCGGCAGGATTACGTGAGAGTGCTACCGAAAGGCTGAATAAAAGGGGTGCTGAAATGTGGCGGTAAAATTAGAAATAGCCCAGCAGGCGCTGCTCGAGCAGGCGGCTGTTCAGCCGGTTGAGTCAGTTAGCCTGGAAATGAGCTGGCAGCGAATAATCGCACAGGAAGTGATTGCACAGAGTGATTTTCCGCCGTTCGATCGTTCGCCGCTTGATGGGTATGCTCTTTTGGCAGATGAAGCTGCTCTGGCAGTGCCGGAACGACCGGTAGTGCTGACTGAAATTGATTCAGTTGCAGCAGGCGAAGTCAGCCAAAAAACAGTTCGGGCAGGTACGGCCTGCAGGATTATGACTGGAGCACCCATACCGGCAGGGGCAACCGGAGTGGTACGAGTAGAAGATACTATTGTGTCGGGTAAGCTAGTTCAGGTATTAAATGGAAAGGGTTTGAATCTCAATATTTGCCGCCAGGGGGAAGAAATTGCTGCCGGAGAAAAAGTCATTGTTCCAGGAAGTGTTATTAATATGGGCGTTATGGGGATGCTTGCGGTTTTGGGGGTAGCCCGGCCATTGGTATTTAAACAGCCCCGTGTGGTATTGGTTGCTACCGGCAGTGAGTTGGTTGAAGTTCACCAGGAGCTTGTTCCCGGCAAGATTCGCAACTCTAACAGCTACATGCTCAGTGCCATGGTGAGGGAAGCCGGTGCTCAGCCTTTGCTGCTGGGCACTGCCAGGGATGATATTGACGAAATTAGTAGCAAGATTACCGGTGCAAATGATTTTGATGTGTGCATTACTACCGGAGGGGCCTCGGTAGGGGACTATGACTTAATCGGTGAGGTATTTGCCAAGCTGGGAATTACCATTTTATTTGAACGGATTAGTATGAAGCCTGGTATGCCTGTGCTGGCAGGAGTAAAGGATGGCAAGCTGTACATTGGCTTATCCGGCAATCCGGCAGCAGCTAGTGTCGCCTTTGAGCAAGTAATCAGGCCTGTACTACTGAAAATGGCCGGACGGACAAACTGGTGGCGCCCGGTTGTCAAGGCTCAGCTGACAATACCTTTTGTTAAATGCGGTGGTGCCAGACGCTTTATCTGGTCACGCTGTTGGCAGGGGCCTGAGGGCTTATTGGTAGAGCCGCTCAAACTGCAGGGGCATGGCATGCTGAAATCAGCAATGGGTGCCAATGCTCTCCTGGTTGTGCCTGAAGACAGTCCGCCGCTGGCTGAAGGCACATGGTTAGAAACGCTACTGCTTGTGGAATAAAGCAAGCTCCTGACCTGACATTCTCGTCAAAGGTTAGGAGCTTGCTTTTTTATTCAATGCTTATTTGTTGTGCTTTGGGAATAGGCGGCAGCAATGTTAATGGTGAAGGTATAGCCGCCGCAGCAGGTAATGCTATTTTTTCCGGAAGAATATCTTCTCCGTTGATGCCCGGTTTGGGGAACTGAGGGATACGACCATTCGGATAATTTAGCTGGTAAGCAGCATAGCGACTGGTGAAGTGTTGTATTGTATTGAGTCCACGATGATATATGTCAGGCCACACTGCCACATAAAGTCCATCCGGTTTTTCTTCGAAGACCATTGTTTCATACGAAATGATCACTGGAGTCCCGACTTCTACATACTCGTATAATTCCTGTACATCCTGATTATGCATGCGAATACAGCCACCGGATACAGGATAGTTAATATCCCATCCTTTATTTGTCCCATGAATGCCGAAGGTTGGTTGAAATTCCAGCCACCTTGTTCCTAACGGGTTATCAGGGCCGTAAGGCACAGGTGTTTGATCTTCAAATTTTGAACCGGGAAACCAGGTGGGAAACTCTTCTTTGGATAAGATGCGGTATGTACCAGTCGGTGTTTGCTCGTATTGGGTGCCTACGGCAACAATATAGGTCTTTAAAACTTTGTTGTTCTCAATGAGGTTGAGACGGTATTCAGGAAGGTTGACGGTGATATGGCGAACGGCTTGGGCAGGCACGGTAAGGCTCATGGCAAGAAGCAAGACGGTCAGGATGAAACGCAACATAGCTGCACCTCGCTTTTCAACTGATATGCTTTTAGCTTGTCAATGGCAGGCTGGTAATACACTCGTTAATTATTGGCAATACTGTTATGGAAATGCAGCAGACGTGATAAAGGTCACAGTATTGCAGTCCTCTGCGCAGTACAATAAAGCTAACAAAGCAGAAACAACCGGGTCTCGAAGTTAAATAAGGAGGAATACAAGTTGAATAAAGTAACAAAAGACAGTATTATCGGAGATATTGTTCGTCAATATCCGTCCAGTATTGCCGTTTTCCGCTCCCATGGCATGGGGTGTCTTGGATGCCCTTCGGCTAGTGGTGAAAGTGTAGAAAAGGCAGCCGGCATACATGGAATTGATGTAGAAGAGCTGCTGGAAGATTTGAATAAAGTGCTGTAAAAAATAAGCCCGTTGGGAAGAATAAAGGCTAAAGCAGGCCGAAAGGAATGACAGTCATGCTACCCTTTGTACCCAAACGGGCTTTTTTTGAGCCACAGGCACTGGATTATCCGCTAGGTAAAAAAATCTATAACCATCTAACTGATATGGGCGTAGAAATTGCAATGACAGGCTCTCATAACAGAGTTACTGGCATACCGGGCAAAACCACTGGTGAAGCATTTCGTGAGGCCAAGCGAACCTTGGTAGTGGGGGTAAGAAAGACGACTGATTTTGCCAGCTGCAAACCGTCGGCTCATTATCAGCTGCCTCTAAATACCAGTTGTCCCAGTATGTGTGAATATTGCTATCTGGCAACTACGCTGGGGCGCAAACCGTATATGCGAGTATATGTAAATATTGAGGAAGTACTGGAGCAGGCGCAAAAATACATGGACGAACGGAAGCCGGAAATAACGTATTTTGAAGGAGCAGCGACCTCTGATCCTATACCGGCCGAATACATCACAGGGGTGCTGAAACAGGCAATTGAATTTTTCGGCACGCAGCAATTTGGCCGGTTCCGGTTTGTCACAAAGCATTCTCATGTTGATTCGCTGCTGGATGCAAAGCATAATGGGCACACCCGGTTTCGCTTCAGTCTCAATGCGGATAAAATAATTACCCGCTTCGAACATGCTACGCCTGGCATGGAAGAGAGAGTCCAGGCTGCGGGTAAAGTCGCCCGTGCCGGTTATCCAGTAGGATTTATCATTGCTCCGATCTTCTATTACCCTGAATGGCAGAATGATTACAGGCAGCTGTTTGCTGCGCTTGATAGGCAGCTTCCAGAGCATGTCCGGCAGGATTTGGCGTTCGAATTTATCACTCACCGCTATACTACACGTGCGAAAAATCAGATTACGGAAATTTTCCCAGCCACTACCCTGCCGATGGATGAAGAGCATCGTAAGTTCAAATACGGTCAGTTTGGGTATGGCAAATACGTTTATAATAAAGATGTAATGACAGAAATGAAAACGGCTATGGTGGACATGGCGGGCGAATTTTTCCCTGATGCCAAAACAGAATATTTTGTCTGAAAAGTTGAAAAAACCGCCACTAACTGTGGCGGTTTTATTATTTAACAATAACTTATTGCTGAATATGAAGGATATTGGAGGATTTGAACGAATTTTGTTGTATGTCATAACGAAACGAACCTGTATTATCAGGAGGTTAATATGCACAGTTATGCCGTTTCATCTTTAGATGAATTTTCCGGCGTGCGAGAGCAAATTCGCAGCATTACGTTAAAACTTTGCCCGGACAGAGGGGATCTGCTGTTTGTTGCATTAAATGAAGCAGTGAATAATGCACTGTTTCACGGCAATGACCGCGACAGCAAAAAATGTGTAGAAATTATCTTGACCCTTGAAGATAATCAGGTATGCATTTGTATCCGGGATCAGGGCCGTGGTTTTGATCACCGTAACCGGCAGGCGGTGGATGAGGAACTGGATGAACATGGACGGGGTATTGCTATTATGCAATATTGTGCCGATGTTATTGAGTTTAACGAAGATGGTAATGAAATCATACTGCGGAAGAATATCAATTAAGCATACGTGATATGCATAAAAATGCTGCAAGATGAACTAATCGATTTTACTAGTTATAGGCAGAATGAATCAATAGCAAGGAGAGATGTTGAAATGAGACAGGAAATTAACATTCAGGATGGTCAGGTATTTGTCAGCCTTTATGGCAGTTTATATGTGGAAGAAGCGGCTGTATTACGCCAAAAATTACTGATGAACATTGATAAGGGTTACAGCCGGTTTATCGTCAATATGGCAAACGTAGACTACATCGATAGCTCGGGCTTAGGTGTTTTAGTAGCGATTCACAAACGTTCACTGCAGCATGGCGGCAGTGTAGCCATTACCGGACTGAAAGGTACTGTTAAAGAGTTATTTGAGCTTACCCGCTTGAATAAAGTATTTGATATTCAATAGCTAAAGGTTACATAAAATGGTCTCTTAGGACCTAGTAAGTAGCGGAACAGGTAGATCAAAAGTCGCATTTTCTCAGTAAGTAGACCTAAGGTCTCATTGCAGGGTAGACAAAAAGTATTGTCGAATGATAAGATGAACGTGAAGATTAAATCGAATTTTGGTGGTTAATAGGTCCAAATTTTCCATTAAGGCTGGAGTTTGGTAGGAGGTCTGAATCTTGGAGTTAGCAACGATTATAGGTATGGTCCTTGGGTTTTTAACAATTACAGTCGGAATGGTGCTTAAAGGATCTAGTGTGGCTGCTCTTATTAACCCTGCGGCAATAGTTATTATTTTCGTTGGTACAGCAGCCAGTTTATTTAATGGTTTTGCCATGGACGATCTGAAAAAATTTCCGATCCTTCTAAAGCTGCTTTTCAAGAAACAAGAACTGATTGCAAAAGGGGAGCTGCTTAGATTATTTGTTGAATTATCCCAGACAGCTCGACGGGAAGGCATCCTGGCATTAGAAGGCCGTATGGAAGAGCTCAGTGATCCTTTTTTACGTAATGGCATTAGCATGATTGTTGACGGATTAGACGCAGAGTTTGTTGGTGACGTATTGGAAGCAGATGTACAAGCTATGGAGGAACGGCATCGCTCCGGTGCTTTGATTTTTAGCCAAGCAGGTACCTATGCGCCAACACTAGGGGTACTCGGAGCTGTTATTGGTCTTATTGCTGCTTTGGGCAATTTGGATGATATTGAAAAGCTGGGGCACTCTATTGCAGCAGCTTTCGTTGCTACCTTGCTTGGTATTTTCAGCGGTTATGTCCTGTGGCATCCTTTTGCGAATAAGCTTAAGAATATGTCTAAGCATGAGGCCGAAAGAAAACGCATGATGATTGAAGGCGTTTTATCCCTTCAAGCTGGCGATTCGCCAATTGCTGTAGAAGCTAAGCTGCTGGTATTTGTAGGACAAAAAGAACGGGCATCCTTGAAACCTAGCAAGCCGGAGGCTTAAACCATGTCAAGAAAACATCGCAAAGAACATCATGAGGAACACGCAGATGAATCCTGGCTCATTCCCTATGCGGATATCCTGACACTGTTATTGGCATTATTTATTGTGCTCTTTGCTTCTTCTCAGGTGGATCAGAAAAAATTTGAACAGATGGCAACTTCTTTCAACAGTGCTTTTCAAGGCGGCGACAAGTCTATTTTTGATAACACGCAGAGTCCGCCCCAGATAACGCAGGGGCAGCCGCGGCCGCAAGGGCCGGATTCTGATTCAAAAGGCTTTGACAGCATGACGATACGGCCTGATCGGACTTATATAGAAGAGACACTGCAACTAATTGAAGTCAAGAAGCAGCTTGATAATTATATTCAAAATAATGGCCTTGCCGGTGATTTGGAGACTAGTCTTTCGGAAGATGGCTTGCTGGTACGCATTAAGGATACGGCTTTATTTGAATCAGGACATGCCGACTTACTGCCCGAATCCCGTCGTTTTGCCGGAGAACTGGCTAAAATGCTGGCTCCGATGACGCAGCGCCTCTTTGTATCGGGTCATACGGATAATGTGCCGATCAATACATATGAATTCCCGTCGAACTGGGATTTGAGCACAAAGCGCGCTCTGAATTTTATGAAGTTTCTCCTGATGCAGGAGCCTACGCAAAAGGCAGAACGCTTTAGTATTACCGGTTTTGGTGAATATCAGCCGATTGCCGGCAATGATACCGCTGAAGGTCGTGCTAAAAACCGCCGGGTAGAAATTTTGATTATGCGCAATCATCCTATAAAAGCAAGATAAGCAAAGAACCTTGACGATCAGGTCAAGGTTCTTTTTTCTATCTCAGAATTTATAAATTGTACATTCACTAAGAGGATTACTCTAGTAGATTTTATTAATTTTTTGACTCGATTGATAATTGTCTGTAAAATAGGGATGATATTTGTTTGCAAAACCAGGCCCGTATTGATAAGATACAGGGGAAAGTACAGGGTGATTGGCATATGATAATAGGCGTAGGCATTGATATTGTTGAAATAAGCCGGATTGCGGCAGCAATCAAACGGAAGACATTTATTGACCGCGTCTTCACTCCTGCTGAAC
>DDHB01000010.1 GCA_002337925.1 Sporomusaceae bacterium UBA1887 | reverse complement strand
ACGAGCGATGGGAAGGGGATTACTAGAGCGATTTTCCTTCTTGGCTTTTGGCCAGTTCTATCTGAAGATTTCTCTAATAACTAGACCTTCCTGGGCTGATCAGGAAGGTCTTTATGTTTTTGCCGGATGTTTCGCTTATATCCGGCATTTCCATTTTGCACAGTACGAGAGGAGAATGAAAAATGAGTTTTTTTGAGTTATTTAATAAGGGTGGCCTGGTTATGTATCCGCTGCTCCTGTGTTCGTTGTTTGTGGTTGCTATAGCAGTTGAACGTTTTCGTTACTATCGCAGTGCTGATACGGAGCTGGAAAAGCTGCTGGCAGCTCTCAAACCCAAATTGAAGGCCGCGGACTGGCCGGGGGCAGCTGCGGTTTGTACGCAGACCCAAGGGGCTGTTTCGCAGGTTTTGCTTGCCGGTCTGACAAGGATAAAATATACCAGCAAGCTGGAAAGTACGTTAGAAAATGCGGCTCAGCTTGAGGCTGCTAATTTGCGGAGAAACCTTGGTTATCTGGATACGATTGTTACTTTGTCGCCATTGCTCGGATTATTAGGGACTGTTGTTGGCATGATTCAGTCCTTCAGCGTGTTTAATGTGAAATCAGGACAGCCAATGGCAATTACCGGCGGTGTGGGGGAAGCGCTTGTTGCGACAGCTGCAGGCTTGTGTGTAGCTGTTCTGGCTCTGCTTGTACATAGTTATTACAGTCATCGGCTTGATGCGGTCGTAACCGATATGGAGCAAGCCTGCTCTGTTTTTCTAAACAGTGTGGCAGGTGATGAGTAATGAAGCTGCGCAGTTCACGACTGGAGCGGTCGCCTAAGCTGATGATTATTCCCATGATTGATATTATTTTTTTCCTGCTGGTGTTCTTTATGATGAGCACGCTGTATATGGTAGAACAAAAGTCAATTCCCGTTAATTTGCCGCAAGCTGCTGTTGCGCAGACAGACTTGGAGAAACCGATCGCGGTGACAATAACGGAGACTGGCAAAGTACTTGTTGATCAGGAAGAACTCCCTGTAGAGGTGCTGGCAAAACGGATGCAAATCGAACTTGCACGAAAATCGGATCTAGCGGTCGTTCTCCGGGCAGACCGGCATACGGAGCATGGCCGGGTTGTGGCTGTACTTGATGAGTTAAAACAGGCAGGTATCCGCAGAATTGCTATTGCCACAGAAGCTAAGGCAAGGTGAGCAGTATGAGCAAACGTAATGAATGGCTGCGGGCATTGGCGTTTTCTATTGTTATACATATAGGGTTGATCATTTGTATTGGCTGGTTTGCGGCACATATCTTTACGATTCCGGTGGCCGAGCCTGTTGTGGTGGAGCTGGATCTAATTGCAGATCCCGGAATGCAGGAAAGCTCTGCGCCAGGCAGTCCGGCACCGGCGGCTAGTCAGGCGGTGCCACAGCAGGAAATGGTTATGAAGACGACTGTACCAATAAAACAGCAGGTAATTGCAGAGATCGCAGAAGCTGAATCGGTCATAACGGAGACTGAGGCAGCTGCTCAAGCGTTTTCGAGCTCAGCTAATAGGTTCTCGTCGCAGGGAACTGGAAGCGGTGGTGAGTCTGCAGGAAGCGGTTCTGGATCAGGCTCAGGAGCAGGTTCGGGCGGCGGCACCGGCAGCGGGACAAAAGGTCTCATTTCGCCTCCCCGGATTTTGCAGAAAGTAGAGCCCCGTTACCCGGAAAGTGTCAGGCGCGATGGAGTAGAAGGAAGTGTAACCGTTAGAATGGAAATCATGGAGAATGGCAAGCCCAGCAATGTTTGGGTTGTAGGTTCTTCAGGGAGAAACGAATTAGATGAGGCTGCAGTAAAAGCGGTTGAGCGGTGGCGATTTGTGCCTGCCCGCGATTCCGCCAATGGGCAGCCGGTAGTGTGTATTACTACGGTAGAAGTTAAATTTCGTCTGAATTAAGCATATTTAAGTGCAGGCTTTTCCGTTTAGCTCATATCCCGGGAAGTTGCTGATTGCAAGCAGCTACTCATGCTGCCAAGCAATGGCCAGCGGTGAAACTGGGCGCATCGGTTAGGTGATGGGGCAGAAAAATATTGAGGAAAACCTGTAACTAAAAAAATAATGAAAAAAAGTCAGCATGCACAGAAAAAAACGCTTGACGAAGGGATATTGTTTATGGTAATATTCTTATGTCAGGTGCGTGAGATCACATCAAGTGATCGCCTCCAGGAAAGAAAAAATTCTCTGGAAGCTCGCAATTGCTGACTTCATACATGCGGGAGTGGCGGAACTGGCAGACGCACTAGACTTAGGATCTAGCGCTTTACGGCGTGCAGGTTCAATTCCTGTCTCCCGCACCATAGGATATAGGGGGCTTCAGAGTTTTCTCTGGAGCCTTTTTCCTTTTTATAATCGCTGATTGCAGATAGAAGAAGTGTTCTGAATTCAGACGCTGGGGAAGAAGCGGGGGACGATCGTGGAATAGACTTCGTATTTAATGTAATAAAATTCCGTTTCCTGGAAAAGTAAAAAAGGAGTGAATCCTATGAGCAGCAATTTAAAAACTGAAAAAAACCAAATCAGCAGCAATCCCCATGTAATAGGCACAGAAACGGGTGAGTTAAAGCGAAGCCTGCAAGCACGCCACATGAATATGATTGCAATCGGCGGTGCTATTGGTACGGGCTTGTTTGTGGCCAGCGGTGCCTCTGTTAGTACGGCGGGGCCAGGCGGAGCTTTATTCGCGTATGGTGTAATTGGCATTATGGTTTATTTTTTGATGACCAGCCTGGGAGAAATGGCTACCTATTTGCCTGTCTCCGGGGCATTTGGCACCTATGCCAACCGGTTTGTTGATCCTGCGCTGGGCTTTGCCGTAGGCTGGAATTACTGGCTGAACTGGGCTTCCTGTCTGGCAGTGGAGTTAGTTGCCGGAGCTATTATTATGAAATTCTGGTTTCCGGATATTCCTGCCATGGTGTGGAGTGGATTGTTTTTAGTCATGCTGTTTATATTGAACTTATTATCTACCCGCGCATACGGTGAAAGTGAATTCTGGTTTGCCGGGATTAAAGTAATCACAGTTGTCGTTTTTTTATTTGTTGGTGTTGCCGTGCTTCTCGGCTTTGGCAACACTTCATCACCCGGCTTTGCCAATTGGCATACCGGAGAAGCTCCTTTTGTGGGCGGATTTGGTGCGATATTAAGTATCTTTATGATCGCAGGATTCTCTTTTCAAGGGACGGAACTGGTGGGAATTGCTGCTGGTGAGAGTGAAGAACCGGAAAAAAATGTGCCTAAGGCTATTAATACTGTATTCTGGCGCATTTTGCTGTTTTACATTGGAGCTTTATTAATTATTGGTTTTTTACTGCCCTATACGGATGAAAATTTGTTGAAGAACGATGTAGAGAACATCGCTGTCAGTCCTTTTACATTAGTGTTTTCCCGTGCAGGCTTAGGAACGGCTGCATCTATTATGAATGCAGTTATTCTTTCTTCGGTGCTTTCAGCCGGGAGCTCATCTTTGTATGCATCCTCGCGAATGCTGTATGCTTTGGCCAAGGAAGGCAAAGCGCCACAGCTTTTTGGCAAAGTGAATAAGCGGGGAGTACCGGCTAACGCTCTTTATGCAACAACTGTTTTCGGATTACTTGCTTTTCTAACCTCGCTTGTCGGTGACGGTACCGCTTACACCTGGCTGTTAAATATAACTGGTGTAATTGGTTTTATCGCCTGGCTGGGAATCGCCATTAGTCATTACAGATTCCGGCGGGCCTTCATTAAACAAGGGAGGGACTTAAGCGAATTGAAGTATAAGGCTAAATGGTTTCCCTTCGGACCGTTGTTTGCCTTTGCCCTTTGTTCTATCGTCATAATTGGGCAAAATTACAATGCCTTTTTAGGCGGGACTATTGACTGGTATGGTGTAGCCGTATCGTATATTGGTATTCCCGTGTTTTTAGCAGCTTACTTAGGCTATAAATATGTGAAAAAGACAAAACTGATCCCTTTGGAGAAAGTGGATTTGAGCCGCTCTTAAATAACTGGATAGCCGGCACATACGAAAGCCAATCACTCCCAACTTTAGGTAAATTAAAGTTGGAGTGATTGGCTTTTCTTATTACATAGCAACCACCGGCTTTGTTTTCATTGAATAGCAAATATGTTTGTGGCATAATGAAATTACAGATTTTTCACGCTATGACGTGAAATGGTAAAGTTCTGCTAGAAATCTTATTTATTTTTGGAGGGGTGAACATTTTGGCAGATGAAAAATTTCAGGTTATTGTCATTGGTGCCGGACTTGCAGGCAGCGCAGCTGCTTATCAGCTGGCAAAAGCCGGGCGGGAAGTATTGTTAGTCGACCGGGGCAAAGGGCCAGGCGCAAAAAATATGACGGGCGGTCGTATTTATACATATGCGCTTAAAAAACTATTGGGTGACGAATGGCAGGAGGCTCCGCTTGAACGGGAGGTAACGAGAGAAATGATGATGATGATGACACCGCAAACAAGCGTTGCCATCGACTCAACATTTTCATCGGTCAACCAGCAGTCTTATACGGTACTCAGGAGCAAGCTGGACGCGTGGCTAGCGGCAAAAGCAGAAGATGCGGGAGCCATGATGATTCCGGCCAGTACCGTTGACACGTTTCTTATGAGGGACGGGAAGGTCTGCGGTGTTAAAATCGGAGATGAAGAGCTTGAAGCTGATTTAGTGATTAGTGCTGAAGGCGTTAATTCTCTTGTGGCGGAGAGATCTGGGATTATTAAGCCATTAGAGCTCAAAAATATTGCATTAGGGATTAAGCATATCGTTCAACTGCCTGAAGCGGTAATTAATGAGCGATTTAATACAGTCAGTGATGTTGGTACGGCAATGCTGTGTGTTGGCGAATGTACGAAAGGCATCAGCGGCGGTGCATTTCTCTATACGAATAAGAACAGTATTTCACTGGGGATGGTCGTTGATTCTCTTAGCTGGAAGAATGCGAAGCTTCCGGTAGCGGATATCGCTGAGGCGTTAAAACACCACCCATCTATTTCCCGTTATATTGAAGGTGGAGAGGTTATCGAGTATTCTGCACACCTTATTCCGGAAGGTGGGATTTCAGCGCTTCCTCAGCTTTTTGCCGATGGTGTTATGATTGCCGGTGATGCAGCGGGCCTGGTTGTTAATAGCGGATTTACTGTTCGGGGAATGGATTATGCTATTTTATCCGGCATTGCAGCAGCTGAGACGGCTAATGAAGCAATAGATGCAGGTGATTATTCCAGAAATATGTTAAAAGGTTACGAGACGCGATTGCAGCAAAGTGTGCTAAAAGATATGCATACTTTTAAAAATGCACATGATTATATGGCACATACGAGACAAGTTTTCACTACTTATCCTATGCTCGCGGCTGACTTAATGCGCAATATTTACGGTGTAGACGGTACTCCGGCTAAACGGGTGCTTGGTGTCGCCAGAGAGACTGTTGCGGATAAAATATCGTATTTTGATGTGTTTAAAGATATGGTTAAGGGGGCGCGGTCACTATGAAAAATCTCTCGATGGATGATCGTCTGGCTAAAAATCGCTTTGACAGCGATGATCATAATCCTCATATTGTTGTCGACAAAATTGCGTGTAAGACTTGCAGTCACCGTGCCTGTACCTACTCGTGCCCTGCAGAACGTTATAAATGGGATATGGTGAACGATGTACTCAGTTTTGATCATGTAGGCTGTCTGGAATGCGGCAATTGCCGGCTTGTATGTGAAAGGCTGAATCAGGGACTTGAAGGTTATTCCTGGAATTATCCCGCTTTCGGAAAAGGCATTATTTTTCGCGAAGGATAGCTGCTGCCGCTGTAGTAGACTCTCTTGTGACTTAAGTACTGGTTGACAAATACTACCAGGGGAGTATACTTACAACTGAGTGACTTATTCTCAGGGCGGGGTGTGAATCCCCACCGGCGGTATCCCAGGTAAACTGGGGAGCCCGCGAGCGCTCTTCGTTTTGAAGAGGTCAGCAGAACTGGTGAGAGGCCAGTGCCGACGGTACAGTCCGGATGAAAGAGGATAAGGCAGTGATAGTTTTTATTACATCTGCCTATCTGATGCCCTGATTCGAAAGTAAGTCCGACTATATGAGTAGGAGGAATACTAATTGAATCAGAATTTACTAGTTCGATTTGGCAATCCCGAGGAAAGAGTGAAAAAGGCCATTGAAGCACTGCGTAACGGACAGGGGATTTTGGTGACTGACGATGAAGAACGGGAAAATGAGGGCGATATTTTCTTTGCGGCAGAGCATTTGAATGAAGCACAAATGGCAATGCTCATTCGTGAGGGCAGCGGTATTGTTTGCTTATGTCTCCCTGAAGAGCGAGTGCAGGCCTTAGAACTGCCGATGATGGTAGAGCATAATACAAGCAGCTTTCAAACGGCATTTACTGTTTCCATTGAGGCGGCCTGTGGAGTCACAACCGGTGTATCCGCCGCTGACCGCGTGACAACAGTGAAAGCCGCAATTGCCGAACAGGCCTGTGCTGCTAATCTGAGACGTCCCGGACATGTCTTTCCATTAAGGGCTAAGGCTGGTGGCGTGCTTGAGCGCCCGGGTCACACAGAGGCGAATGTTGATTTAATGCGTCTTGCCGGGCTAAAACCGTACGGGGTTTTATGTGAGCTTACTAATCCGGATGGAACAATGGCTCGTTTACCGGAGATTGTAGAATTTGCTATGAATCATAATATGACGGTTGTTACCGTGAATGATCTTATTGAATATCGCAAGAAAAATGTGGATGTACAATAGTTGGAATATCAAGTATAGTAATAATAAGTGAATAAGACAGCTAGGGGTGCCGAAATGGCTGAGAGGACACATGTCCAACTCTTAAACCTGATGTGGTTAGTACCACCGGAGGGAAGCTTTTTAATTAATACTTTAAAGCCTGCCTTGTGGTAGGCTTTTTTGTTATTTAGGATGAGGAAGGGGAGTAGCAATGAATTACACGACACAAATGGATGCTGCCAAAAAAGGGATTGTCACTGAGCAAATGCGCATAGTAGCAGAAAAAGAAAAGATGAGAATGGAGACGCTGATAGAATTGGTCGCGGCAGGGAAGGTGGTTATCCCTGCTAATAAAGGACACATTAGCTTAAGTCCCGAAGGTGTCGGCGCAGGCCTTAGGACAAAGATCAATGTTAACTTAGGTGTTTCCAAAGATTGCTGTGATATTAATTTTGAGTTGGATAAAGTAAAAAAAGCGATTGAGCTGAAAGCTGAAGCGATTATGGACCTCAGCTGCTATGGAAAAACACAGGAGTTCCGGCAGAAATTGGTAGAAATATCTTCTGCTATGATTGGTACGGTGCCGATGTATGATGCCGTAGGTATGCTGGATAAGGAATTAAAAGATATTACAGTTGATGAATTTTTTGCTGTTGTGGAAAGGCATGCTCAGGATGGCGTTGATTTTATGACGGTCCATTGCGGTATTAATACCACGACTGCCGAGCGAGTGAAAAACAACAAGCGATTAACCAATATTGTTTCACGGGGCGGTTCACTGCTGTTTGCCTGGATGGAGCTTAATAAACAGGAGAATCCGTTTTACGAATACTTTGACCGCTTACTGGATATTTGTCAGAAATATGATGTGACACTTAGTCTGGGGGATGCCTGCCGCCCTGGTTCCATTAATGATTCAACCGATGCTGCCCAAATTGAGGAGTTGATCGTTTTAGGAGAGTTGACTAAACGTGCCTGGGCGAGAAATGTACAGGTAATGATCGAAGGACCCGGACATATGGCGCTCAATGAAATTGCAGCGAATATGACAATTGAGAAAAAACTATGCCATGGTGCTCCTTTTTACGTACTGGGACCGGTGGTTACTGATATTGCTCCTGGGTATGATCATATTACCAGCGCAATCGGGGGCGCGGTGGCGGCAGCTAATGGGGCGGATTTCCTGTGTTTTGTAACTCCGGCGGAACACCTGCGCTTACCCACCCTGGAAGATATGAAAGAAGGAATTATTGCTACTCGCATTGCCGCTCATGCAGCCGACATTGCAAAAGGAATACCCGGTGCAAGAGACTGGGACAATCAAATGAGCGCTGCACGGGCGGATGTTAATTTTCCGCGGATGATCGAACTGGCGATTGATCCTGAAAAAGCCAGAAGATACCGGGAAGAATCGAAACCGGAATGTGAAGATACCTGTACGATGTGCGGTAAGATGTGTCCGATGAAAAATATGAAAAAAATCTTAAACGGCGAAGAAATTACTTTGAAGTAACAAAAAGCAGGGTAGCGATTTTATCAATTGCTACCCTGCTTTTTGTTAGGGCAATGTTCTGTTCACGTACTCGATGTCGGGATATAAAGTAGGCACTGTATTTTGTGTTTTTTTATCAGTTGATTCTACTGGAGCCTGCTCATTGTCAACAGCTGCTGTGGTTTTTTCATTGTCCATGCGATCACCTCCTGGGCTTAGTGTCTTGACCAAGTTAAATCTTAGTTTAGCCAGCGTGTCTTTTTTCGCACTGCTGCGTTGTCGTCGCCTTACATATTCCCGATTTGCGCGGACTCCTCCGCCTTGCATTGCAAAAAAATCTACACTGTCTAATTCTAATTCACAACTCGGTCAAGACACAGTTTGCCCAGAATGCTGTAAATCTGTGCATTCTGTAATGAAGAATAAGGAAGAACACCGGAAAATATTACGTTTGTCAGCATTTATCGTCATAAGGTATAATGGCGGTGTATGTTAGTGACTGATGGATTGCCTTCTAGTAAGGATGAAATAATGAAAAGTTCTTTTAAGATGCTTGTTTTTCTTGCGATCCTGTCCCTGGCGCTGCCGGTTAATGCTGCTTATGGGGCAGCGCATGCGGCTACATATGCCGGTGTGCAGGGAAAGACAATTGTGGTAGACCCCGGTCATGGTGGAAGTGATACGGGTGCTATTGGGAGTAATAATATTGTTGAAAAAGATGTGACTCTGGGGATTGCGCTGGAACTGAAGAAAATGCTTGCTGCCAGAGGGGCTAATGTCGTGTTGACCCGTACCGCTGATAAAGATGTAGCCTATAAAGGGGCTTCAGATAAGGAAGAGCTCGCGGCCAGGGTTAATGTTGCCAATCGCATGGATGCCGATTTGTTTGTCAGTATTCACGCTGATGCTTTTTCAACGAATGAGGCGCAAGGTACTACAACTTATTTTTATGAAAAAACGAATGAGGATCGCCGCTTTGCCCAAATTCTGCAGAGCAACCTTGTGCGGCAGGTGGGCCTTTCTGACCGTGGTTTTGAAGAAAATGATTTTTATGTGTTGGAAAACACACATATGCCGGCAATTCTGGCAGAGGTAGCTTTTATTTCTAATCCCCAGGAAGCCAAGTTGCTTAGTAAGGCGGCGTTCTGGCGTAAGGCTGCTTTGGGACTTTACAATGGAATAAACAGTTATTTTTCAACAGCCAAATAAAGAGCAGGCGCCGGTATATACCGCGCCTGCTCTTTATTAGTTAATCACTCAAGCTCTTCCAGCCGTTGCAAGCCTTCAATGCCGCCGACCACGATTAATACATCTTCAGCAGTAATTTTATCGCTGGGATGGGGCGGTACAATGATTTTATCGGCCCGTTTAATGGCAACAACGTTCATTTCATATTTAGCGCGCAGATTGGCTTCAGCCAGGCTTTTGCCGATAAGAGACTGAGGCGCGTTAATTTCTACAAGGCTTAAGTTAGGTGAGAGCTCAATATAATCAAGAACGTTGGTGGAAACTAAATTATGTGCTACCCGCTGGCCCATATCGCGTTCGGGATAAACAACCCGGTCAGCGCCTATTTTTTTCAGCATTTTACCGTGCAGTTCGTTGCGCGCTTTTGCAACAATGTGCGTAACACCCATATCTTTTAACAACAATGTAGTCAGTACATTCGCCTGCATATCTTCACCAATTGCGACTACTACTACATCAAAATTACGTATTCCCAGTGTTTTGAGGGCAGCTTCATCTGTTGTATCTGCGACTGCTACATGGGTAACCTCATCACTGAGTTTTTGTGCTTTTTCCTCANNCGTGTCCGGAACGGGCCAGGGTAAGCGCTACACTTGCGCCAAATCGTCCTAGGCCTATTACTGCAAATTGTCGTTTTTTCTTCGCCATACACTCTATCTCCTATTATAAATTAGCCAATTATGATTTTACCCTCAGGGAAATGAACGGACTGCTTCTTTTCTCTCAATGCCAGGGCAAGTGCCAGCGTGACTGGACCGACCCGGCCGGCAAACATGGTGATGATCAGCCAGAATTTGCTGGCATCACTTAAGGTGGGCGTAATTCCTGTTGAAAGTCCTACAGTACCAAAGGCAGAAACAACTTCAAATAAAAGGCTGATGAAGGGGTGGTTTTCTTGAATTACCAACATCATTGTAATAAAGATAACAAGCAAAGAAGCAATAAAAGCTACTGCGAAAGCTCTGTAGATGATCTGCCGGGGGATGGATCGATGAAAGACCTCAATATCCTGTTTGCCGCGAATGATGGCCCAAACTACCAGCATGAGTACGGCAAAAGTTGAGGTTTTAATGCCGCCCCCCGTTGAGCCTGGCGCTGCACCGATGAACATTAAGATACTCATGAAAAACAAGGTGGCTGTTTCTAAGCCGCTGATAGAGATTGTATTGTAGCCAGCGCTGCGGGTAGTGACAGACTGAAAAAAACTGCTGAGAACTTTGTCCGGCCAGCTGAGCGTTCCCAGTGTGGCAGGATTGTTATACTCGAGCAGGAAGATAACAATCGTTCCTGTCAGCAGCAGTACAGTGCTTGTTACTAGGACAATTTTAGTGTGTAACGATAGTCGTGTAAAGCTGCGTGTTGTCCATACATCGGCAATGACGGCAAAGCCCATTCCTCCTAACAGTACGAGCGTGGCGACTGTTAGGTTGATGGTAATGTCCGAAACATAGCCGGTAAGGCTTTTGGAGTTGCCGAGCAAATCAAAGCCCGCATTGCAAAAGGAAGAAATAGAATGCCAGTACCCCAGATAAATACTAGAAAGACCATATTCGCCATACCAGTGAAGGGCTAATATCGTGCCGCCAATAAATTCAATCAGAAAGGTCATTTTTAAAATGTAAATTGTGATACGCACAATGCCGGACAACGTAAGCTGATTCAGTGCTTCTTGCATGATAAGCCGCTGTCGGAGATTAATTTTTTTTCCGATTAACAGGGCAATCAGGGTTGTCATGGTCATAATTCCTAATCCGCCGGCTTGAACCAGCAAAATAATGACAAGTTGTCCAAATAAGGACCAATAGGTTCCGGTATCGACAACGATAAGACCGGTGATGCAAACCGCTGACGTAGCCGTAAACAAGGCGTCCATGAAATTGGTGGATTGTCCGCTGGCTGAAGAAATCGGCAGAGATAGCAGGAACGCTCCTAACAGGATGAGCGCAGCAAAGCTGGCTGATAAAATTTGATAAGGTGATAGTTTCCAACGGGAGATGTCAAGCAAGTTGCTTGTTCGATAGTTATTCAAAAAAGTCACTCCACTAATGCAAAATATGGTTGTACCTAGTAGTATTAGTAAACCCATTTTTTCCCTTTTATATCCGGTCGCTGAGGAAGGAAGCACTGTCTATCTAATCGGAAAGCTGTTGCCGCTTTCCGATTAGATCAAACAAGAGAACTCATTATTATTATACAATACTAGCGGCAGAATAAAAGGGCATCAGCAGGAACATTTATTTATCTTCCCAAACGCCTGTATATGGATTGTAAGAGCATTCGGAGGAACAGGCCAGCCAGCGTTTTGAAGAGTCGCTTCCCTGCGCCAGCGGGCGGCAGTCGCCGCAAGCATAGCGGTATTCACAGTCTTGGCACTTTTCTACTTTATCCTTGGTAGTATGCCAGCAGTTCTGCATTTTTTCACCGTTAACAATTGCGGGTAAAGAATCTTGCAGGACATTGCCGCAAATTTGATTGCGGGCAAATATGCAGGGAATAACATCGCCATCCGACGTTATAGCCAGCTTTCCGGACAGGCAGGGATGAAAGGCAGTTGCCCGTGCAAAAGACTGACTGTCGGTATGAAAGGGCGGTTTAATAGGCGGTTTGCGGTAAGCCTGTGGCAGCAGTTCTTTGTCGTCACCCCGCCCAGTCGGACGGACTACGTCAGGGGGATTCACTTCAACACCCAGCTCATCGCATAATTTCATGATGTTGTCTACTTCCTGTTCATTGGGTTTCATAATGATGGATGCAATTCTAAGCGGAAGCTCGGCTGCCAGGATCTTTTTGATATTGCCGAAGGTTTTAGCAAAACTTCCCGGATTCAGGGTTATTTGATCGTGAACAACGGCGTTGTCTGCATATATAGTCGTAGCAATACTGACGTTATGCTGTTTGAAAAACTCGATATCATCGTCGGTAATAGTTGTGGCATTGGTAAATATTTCTATAAAATCATAGCCTTCGCTGGATGCTTTTTCAATTAATTGGCGCCACTGAGGATAGAATAAAGGCTCTCCGCCGATTAGCTGAATGGCGGTAGCGCCGATTTGCCGGGCCTCAGTGATTAAGGATAACCAGCGTTCAAGCGGAACTTTGTCCGGCGTCTGACAAGGGCCGCTGGTCGCATAACAATGGAGGCAGCGGTTATTACAGTTGGAGGTCAGCTCAAGCCAGAGAAACTCGAGCGTTTCTTCGTTCCTTTGCAAGGCAGGATCAACGGCAGAGTCTTCTGAGCATTCCGGCTCCAGGATATACATAGAGCCGAGCTCCTTGCTCACCAGATCGTTCAGGAATTTAAGAAAAATTTGATTGGCAGGATCGGAAATATCCATAAGGTCTTCAAGTGGAGCTGCCTGGCATTCTGTTATCAATTCAATGGCGCCTCTGTTGATGGATAATACTTTGCCTGAATGTACGTTATATATGGCACCGCGTTTGGCTCCTTCTACAATATGGCAGTGCTTGTGCAATCGAAAATACAATGGTAGGTCCCCCTTCCTCAATCTTTCCTACATCATATGAAGGGACACGGCCAGTTGTGAGAAAAGAAAAAAGGCGCCAGCTGCAAGGCAGGCGCCTTAAGAAAATATTATCGTGGATAGCAATTCCTGGGGAAGCAGCCATTAGGGTTGCAGCTGATCCGGGGATAACAGGAACGGGGATAACAGCCATAGCGCGGAAAACATTGTCGGCGCGGATTACAGCCAAAGCCGGCAATAAAGCCCACGCCTAAGCCGACTCCTAAAAACGGCAGACACCTTTCGTCGCGCCATTCTGTTTCATCTTCATCATCCCAATCATCTTCAAAACGGTCGCTCCAGTCGTATATTTCAGGATCTTCCCATCTGGGCCGGTTATATCGGTTGTTTCTCACGAGGCGCAGCCTCCTTTATTTAAGATAGAGAATTACTCTTGGTACATAATATGTAAAAGTATAGGGAAGGGTGAAACATAAAAATAGAAAATACACAAATCTGCGTTGACAATAACAGGCGGGATGACTATAATAAAACATGTTGCCAAGCTAATAGCACTATGCGGAAGTAGCTCAGCGGTANNTCGAATCTCGTTTTCCGCTCCACAAACCCGACCATTTTTGTTGGGTTTTTTCATGTTGCCGAATCAGGCACAATCTCTTGTTTTTGTCATACTCTTATGGTATGATTTAGGGTATGGCATGCCCTCGTTTTGCCTGCTGGTAATTTTTTCTGTCAATATGGGAATACTGTTTGACAGCCAGGTAATGCCGAACGCATTTCTAAGGAGGAAAGTACATAAATGAAGGTAATAGCGGAAAGAATAGACAATCATAAAATGGTGTTGGAAATGGAAGTTCCCCAAACCGAAGTAACAAAAGCGGTGAATAAGGCATATCAGAAACTGGCTAGCCGCGTAAATGTTCCGGGCTTCCGTAAAGGCAAGGCTCCCCGTAAAGTGCTTGAGTCACGTATCGGTAAAGAGGCAATTCTGGATGAGGCCTTTGAAATACTTGCTCCTGAAGCTTATAACAAAGCCTTGGAAGAACAAAAGGTTGAACCCGTGACCCGTCCGGAGATCGAGGTTATTACATTCCAGGAAGATCAACCATTAAAGTTCAAAGCAACAATTGTTACTAAACCTGAAATTCAATTAGGCGAATACAAAGGCGTTAAAGTTGAGAAAGCTGCTGCTGTAGTGCAAGAAGAAGAAGTTGCCCGTCAACTGGACAGCCTGCGCAATCGTCATGCCAAAATGGTAGTAGTTGAAGATGCTGTACTTGCTAGTGGAGATTTTGCAATCATCGACTTTGACGGTTTCGTTGATGGTCAGCCTTTCAAGGGCGGCGATGCAAAAGGCTATCCGCTGGAAGTTGGTTCAGGCAGCTTTATCCCGGGCTTTGAAGATCAATTGCTGGGAGCAAAAGCCGGCGATGAAAAAACTGTAACTGTCACATTCCCCGAAGACTACTTTGTGCCTGAATTAGCAGGCAAAGCAGCCGAGTTCAAAGTAAAAATTCACGATATTAAACGCAAGGAAATGCCTGAAGTGGATGATGACTTTGCTAAAGATGTCAGTGAGTTTGAAAGCCTAGAGGAATTAAAGGCTGATTTGAAGAATAAGTTAGAACAGACTGCAGTTGAAAACGCCGAACGCGATTTCCGCAATAATTCCATTAAAGCGGCTGTAGACAATGCAACTGTTGAGATTCCGGAAGTGATGATTGAACAGCGCATCGGACAAATGATTCAGGACCTGCAAGTTAGCCTGGAAAACCGGGGAATGAAACTGGATGCTTATCTGAAATACTCCGGTATGGATATTGCTAAGCTTAGGGAGAATTACCGCGAAGCAGCTGCTGTCAATGTCAAAACTGATTTGCTTCTGGAAGCAGTGGCAAAAACAGAAAAAATTGAAGTAACTTCTGAGGATATGGATGCAGAAGTGGCTGGAATGGCCCAAAATTTTGGTGCAGACCCTAAAGATGTATGGGAAATTATTCGCAAAGAAGGCCGTATTATGGGACTGGTAGATTCAGTCGTACGGAAGAAAGCAGCCCAGTTTATTATTGATAACGCTGTTAAGGCGTAAGCAGCATAAAGTTGGGTAAATAAAATTAACCCGAGGTGGTTTTCGTGTCTTATGTGCCAATGGTAGTTGAGCAATCTAACCGAGGTGAACGGGCTTATGATATATATTCCCGTTTACTCAAAGACCGCATTATTTTCATAGGCGGTCCGATTGATGATCATGTGGCGAATTTAATCATTGCTCAATTGTTGTTTTTAGAAGCAGAAGATCCTGATAAGGATATTCACTTGTATATTAACAGCCCTGGTGGTGTTGTAACAGCCGGTTTGGCAATTTATGATACTATGCAGCACATCAAGCCGGATGTATCAACGATTTGCCTTGGCTCTGCCGCCAGCATGGGAGCACTTCTCCTTTCGGCCGGTGCTGCAGGCAAACGGTATGCTTTGCCCTATGCGCGCATTATGATTCACCAGCCTTTGGGCGGCGCTCAGGGTCAGGCTACCGACATTGAAATTCATGCCCGAGAAATTCTGCGGTTAAAGGATGTGTTGAATGGAATTCTCGTTCAGCATACCGGTCAACCTCTGGAAAAAATTCAGCGTGATACCGAACGCGACTTCTTTATGTCCAGCCAGGAAGCAAAAGAATACGGTTTAGTTGATTCTATATTGGTCCGGGGTGAGCAACGCAAAGAGAGTCCCAAATAGAGAGGTGGTATTATGTTGAAATTTGGGGATGACAGGGGTCAGCTAAAATGCTCCTTTTGTGGAAAACTACAAGAACAAGTTAAGAAATTAGTTGCCGGACCGGGTGTCTACATCTGCGATGAGTGCATCGAGCTTTGCAACGAAATTATTGAGGAAGAACTGAGTGAAGATGTAGATCTTGAGCTTAGAGATATCCCCAAGCCAAAGGAAATTAAGGATATTCTTGATCAGTATGTCATTGGTCAGGATGAAGCTAAAAAGAGTCTGGCTGTAGCTGTTTATAATCATTACAAACGCATTAATTTAGGTGCTAAAGTAGATGATGTGGAACTGCAAAAGTCAAATATTGTTATGCTGGGACCTACTGGTAGCGGCAAAACATTATTAGCGCAGACGCTTGCTAAATTGCTTAATGTTCCTTTTGCAATTGCTGATGCCACCTCATTAACGGAAGCAGGTTATGTGGGTGAGGATGTAGAGAACATTCTTCTCAAGCTCATTCAGGCAGCTGACTATGATGTGGAAAAAGCAGAGAAGGGCATTGTTTATATCGATGAAATCGATAAAATTGCCCGAAAATCGGAGAACCCTTCTATTACCCGGGATGTTTCCGGTGAAGGTGTTCAACAGGCTCTGCTGAAAATTCTTGAAGGCACGGTGGCCAGTGTGCCGCCACAAGGGGGACGCAAGCACCCTCATCAGGAATTTATTCAAATTGATACAACCAATATCTTGTTTATTTGCGGCGGCGCGTTTGATGGTATTGATAAAATCATCAGCACCCGGACCGGCAAAAAGACAATGGGCTTTGGTGCTGAAGTTCAGAGCAAAGAAAAGAAAAACATTGGCGAAATGCTCAAAAACATTTTGCCTGAAGATTTGCTTCGCTTTGGCTTAATCCCTGAATTTGTTGGCCGGTTACCGGTAATTGTTACTTTGGATGCACTTGACGAGGCGGCTCTTGTCCGTATTTTAGTTGAACCTAAGAATGCTTTAATTAAGCAATATCAGAAGTTCATGGAATTGGATAACGTTCAGCTAGAGTTCAAAGAAGATGCATTAAAAGCAATTGCAGCCGAAGCCCTCAAGCGCAATACTGGTGCTCGTGGCCTCAGGGCAATCATTGAGGCTATTATGCGCAACGTGATGTATGAGGTTCCTTCCCGGGCTGATGTATCAAAATGCATAGTGACCAAAGAGGTAATCACCAATAAGGAAGAGCCTGTAATGGTGACTGTTGAACGTTAAGCAAAGAAAAAAGAAGAATCGGCTTAAAAAAGAGGAGATAGCATCTCCTCTTTTTTGTGCGAATTACGGCAGCACATTGCCTCTTTTTGCCAGGATAAAATAGATTGGACTGCCGATACTAACAGTGAAAATTTATTTTGCTGTGGAAAGGAGGTCGTTGGCAAAGTGGATTATGCCGTAAATGTAATCAGTTTGATTCAATTCTTTTTTGCCATCGTGATCGGTTTCTATTTCTTAAATCTTCTGCGTTCTCAACAAGGAAATAAGGTGGCAGTAGAGCGGGAATCGAAAAAAGAGATGGATAAATTACAGCGGATGAGAGAAGTTTCGCTGACTGAGCCGCTGTCAGAGAAAACCCGTCCTCAGACATTTGCTGAAATTGTTGGGCAGGAAGAAGGTTTAAAAGCACTTAGAGCTGCTCTTTGTGGTCCTAATCCACAACATGTGTTGATTTATGGCCCTCCTGGGATTGGTAAAACCGCTGCAGCGCGTCTGGTACTGGAAGAAGCAAAACGTAATCCTTTATCACCGTTTAATCTCAGTGCTAAGTTTATTGAAATGGATGCTTGTACAGCGCGGTTTGATGAGCGGGGAATTGCCGATCCTTTGATCGGAACGGTACATGATCCTATCTATCAGGGAGCTGGTGCAATGGGGATGGCTGGCATTCCGCAGCCAAAACCGGGGGCAGTTACCAAAGCACACGGAGGAATTTTGTTCATTGATGAGATTGGTGAATTGCATCACATTCAAATGAATAAGTTGCTAAAGGTGCTTGAAGACCGTAAGGTATTTCTCGAAAGCTCGTACTACAATAGTGAAGACACGAATATCCCTTCACACATTCATGACATTTTTCAAAATGGACTGCCTGCCGATTTTCGGATGGTCGGCGCTACTACCCGGATGGCAACTGATATTCCACCTGCAATTCGCTCCAGATGCGTAGAAATTTATTTTCGTCCTCTGCTGGCAGACGAAATTGCTGATATTGCAAACAATGCTGTCCGGAAAATTGGATTTGAAATTGAACCAGGCGCATTATCGATTTTGAAATCTTATGCATCGAATGGCCGTGAAGCAGTCAATATGATTCAAATTGCTGCAGGGATAACATTAAATGAGCACAAGAAAGTCATCAGCCAGTCTACGGCAGAGTGGGTAATCAATTTTGGTCAGTATAACCCAAGACCAGACAAGAAAATACCGCTGGTGCCACAAGTGGGGATAGTGAATGGCCTAGCTGTCTTTGGTCCTAACATAGGGACTATGATGGAAATCGAAGTATCAGCTGTTCCTAATCTGCACGGAAATGGCAAAGTTACAATTACCGGTGTAGTTGAAGAAGAAGAAATAGGAACTCCGGGAAGAACAATACGGCGCAAGAGCATGGCTAAGGGTTCAATGGATAATGTACTTACTGTACTCGCTAACCTTTTTGGTATTGAATTTCAGAAGTATGACATTCATATTAATTTTCCTGGCGGCGGACCAATTGACGGGCCATCAGCAGGGGTAACCGTGGCAACGGCAATTTATTCGGCAGTAAAAGGAATTCCCATCGACAATACGGTTGCAATGACAGGCGAAATCTCCATTCGTGGTTTTGTGAAGCCCGTTGGTGGCGTAAGTGCAAAAGTAATAGCTGCTAAGCAAGCCGGAGCAAGAAAAGTGATTATTCCTAAAGAAAACTGGCAAGAATTGTTTACTACCTTGGGTATTGAAGTCATCCCGGTAGAGTCAATTAGTGAGGTAATTAAGCATTCGCTGCTTGAGGTTCGTGAAGAAGCGCCGCGTCTTGAAGTGGCTGTGCCGCAAAATGATTTGCTTACGGCTGCTGGTGTGCCGATGTAAACGATATGAATAAAGCTAAGCCGGGAATTTTTCCTGGCTTTTTTATTTATTTAAAAATATTATTTTAAAATAATTGTTTTAATTTTCCTCTTTTATTAGCGAAGAAAAGGGATTTTGCTATCTTGCTAAGAATATTTATAAATAGTAACGCCAAACTAAGACTGACATTGTGCATTCATAAAACGGTTCCCTATCGTGTCTAAAAAACGCTTAATTCCCTTATTGCCATTGCGCGGCATATTGGTTTTTCCATATATGATTATTCACCTGGATGTAGGTCGCGAAAAATCGATTAGTGCATTGGAAGAAGCAATGGTTCATGATCGCTTGATTATGTTGGCCAGCCAAAAAGATGCCCAAAATGATAAACCCCTCCCGGAAGATATTTTCTCGACCGGAACTGTTGCTGAAATTAAACAATTGCTTAAACTGCCTGGTGGTACTATCCGCGTATTAGTAGAAGGCTTGCATCGGGCTAAGATTGAAAAGTTTATTGAGCTTGATCCTTACTATCAAGTAGAAGTAAACGAGTTTGAAGAGATGGAAGGAAAGACCCCTGAAGTAGAGGCTCTCACTCGTTCTGTTATTCACCAATTTGAGCAATGGGTGAAATTAAGCAAGAAGATTCCTCCCGAAACCTTGGTTTCGGTGGTTACTGTGGAAGAGCCTGGCCGGCTCGCTGATCTGATTGCCAGTCATTTATCCTTGAAGATTGAAGATAAGCAAGCCCTGCTTGATGCTATCACGGTAAAAGACCGGCTGGAGAAGCTGTGCGAAATAATTGGCCGTGAAATGGAAATTCTTGAGCTGGAAAAGAAAATAAATGTTCGCGTTCGCAAGCAGATGGAAAAAACGCAAAAAGAATACTATCTGCGGGAACAGCTAAAGGCAATTCAAAAAGAACTTGGCGATAAAGATGATCGTATGGCGGAAGTCGATGATTACCGCCAACGGCTGAAGGAACAAGCTCTGCCCAAAGAAGTGGCAGAAAAAGTCACTAAGGAAATCGAACGATTAGAGAAAATGCCGCCGATGGTAGCAGAAAGTGCTGTTATACGTACTTATCTGGACTGGTTATTAGCGCTGCCCTGGAGCAAAGAGACAACAGACCGCTTGGATGTTAAGCTGGCGGAAGATACCTTAGATGAAGATCATTATGGGCTAGGCAAAGTGAAGGAACGGATTTTAGAGTATCTCTCCATCCGTAAACTGACACAAAGCATGAAGGGGCCGATTTTGTGCCTTGTGGGGCCGCCTGGTGTCGGTAAAACTTCCTTGGCTCGCTCCATTGCCCGTGCTATGGAGCGGAAATTTGTTCGTGTTTCACTTGGCGGCGTAAGAGATGAAGCCGAGATTCGCGGGCATAGGCGCACTTACGTTGGTGCATTGCCGGGGCGTGTCATTCAGGGAATGCGAACCGTCGGTTCCAAAAACCCCGTATTCTTATTAGATGAGATCGATAAGATGAGTTCTGATTTTCGCGGTGATCCATCGGCAGCGTTGCTTGAGGTGCTTGATCCGGAGCAGAATAACACCTTCAGCGACCATTATGTGGAAGTCCCTTTTGATTTGTCACGTGTGCTTTGGGTGGTAACGGCCAATGTTATGCACAATATACCGCGCCCCTTGCTTGATCGCATGGAGATTATTTCTATTCCTGGGTACACGGAAGAAGAAAAAGTGCAGATTGCCAAGCGCTATTTGATTCCGAAGCAAGTGCGTGAACACGGACTTACGGATAAGCAGGTCGTATTTACCGAAGGTACTGTCCAAAAAGTAATTCGCGACTATACACGGGAATCGGGAGTGCGCAATTTGGAGCGCAGCATGGCTACGCTCTGCCGGAAAGTGGCGCGTCAAATCGTACAGAGTGAGCGTACCAGCATTAAAATTACGACGCAGAATCTGCATACGTTCCTTGGTGCTCCGAAATATCGCCATGCGCATGCTGAGAGCAATCATCAGATTGGAGTATCTACCGGCCTGGCCTGGACTGAAGTTGGCGGCGATGTTCTGGCAACAGAAGTATCCATTATGAAAGGGAAAGGCAAGCTTACGCTTACTGGTCAATTAGGAGAAGTCATGCGTGAATCTGCGCAGGCTGGTTTTAGTTATATCCGTACCAAAGCAAGCGACTTAGGCATTGATCCTGAGTTTTACGAGAAGACTGATATTCATATTCATCTTCCCGAAGGAGCGATTCCCAAAGATGGTCCTTCTGCCGGAATTACGATGGCAACGGCAGTAGCCTCTGCATTAACAGGCAAAGCAGTTCGGGCTGACCTGGCGATGACCGGTGAAATTACGCTTCGCGGTCGCGTATTGCCTGTTGGTGGGATTAAAGAAAAAGTATTGGCTGCTCATCGGGCTGGTATTAAGAAAATCATTCTTCCTCAGGAAAATAAACGCGATTTAGATGAATTGCCAGCAAATGTTAAACGAAGTTTAGAATTTGTGCTTGTTGAGCACATGGATGAAGTTCTTAAGAATGCATTGGTGGCTGAATGATGAATGGATCCGATGTTTCAAAACTTCATATATTAAATGCTAAATACCTGGCCTCTGCAGTACGCCCCGATCAATATCCACCTGGTGACGTGTTTGAAGTAGCGTTTATTGGACGCTCTAATGTGGGCAAATCTTCATTGATTAACTCATTATGCCGTCATCGGGGCTTAGCGTTAGTTAGCGGCAGACCGGGAAAAACACAAACAGTAAATTTCTTTTCCGTTAATACTAAGCTGGATGATGAACAGCGCATGGAATGGTTTCTAGTTGATTTACCCGGATACGGCTATGCTAAAACGGCAAAATCTAATAAAATGCAATGGTCTAAGTTTATCAGTCAATATATAACAGAATCACCGCGTTTACGCTTAGTCTGCCAGTTGATTGATATTCGCCATGAGCCCATGGACAGTGATAAAGAGGCCTACAAGTGGCTTAGCCAGGGGCCGGCACCCGTGCAGCTGGTTGCTACTAAAGCCGATAAGCTTAACCGGTCGCAAATTAAGAAAAACACCGATACTATTGCTAAACAATTAGGTGCTTCAGGCGGCATCATTCCCTACTCGGCATTAAAGGGCGATGGCCGCAATGAGTTACTTGACGCAATTGCCAAAATTTTGCTACAATAATGATAAATGGCAGGTGACAGCGCCAGCTGTTACCTGCTATTTGTATAATCGGTACCTTTATTCTAATAATGAAAGGCAGTGAACTATGCTTGCTAACTTCATTTGATAAGGCGCTGCTGAATATTGTGCAGACAGATTTGCCTCTTACCAAACGGCCATTTGCTGATTTAGCTGCGCGGCTGGACGCCGAAGAGGCGACGGTATTAGAGCGTTTGCGCTATCTAAAGGACAATGGCTATATTCGCCGGATGGGTCCTTTTTTTGACTCCAACAAGCTTGGCTACCTAGGTACGCTGGTGGCTGCGAAGGTAGCACCGGAGAAATTGGCGGAAGTTGCACGGTTTATTAATGAGTATCCAGGAGTTACACATAATTACGAGCGTGAAGGAGAATTCAATCTCTGGTTTGCGTTGTTAACACCGGATCTTTGCCTGCAGGAACAAATTATAGCCGTTATTCAAGAGCAGCCGGGAGTTCAACGGATTATTAACCTTCCTGCAACGAAGAAGTATAAAGTCAGTGTTCAGTTTAGACTGGAATAATAGTCGTAATGAGTCAAGGTAGGTGTTGTATTTGTTAGATGCTTTGGATAAAAAGATCATTGCTGCCATGCAAGAAGAGTTTCCATTGACAGAAGAACCCTATCGTGTACTTGCTGATACATTACAGATCAGTGAAGATGAATTAATGGAGAGGCTGCAAAATTATAAGCAGAATGGCCAGATGCGCAAGCTGGGCGCCGTACTCAAGCATCGCGAAGTCGGCTATGCTGCAAATGCACTGTGTGCCTGGGTGGTACCGGTTGAGCAGCAGGATGATATTGGTAAAATGATGATTGATCATCCGGCGGTAACCCACTGCTACGGCAGGCAAGTCTCTGAGGGGTGGCCTTATAATTTTTATACAATGATCCACGCCCATACGCGCGAAACCTGTTGTTCGATAGCCGCTGAACTTTCGCAAAATGCGCAGATCCCCGAATATACTATGCTGTTTAGTACAAAAGAGTGGAAAAAGACAAGTATGCGTTATTTTCAGGAAACAAAATAAGAACGATGAAAGGGAGACTACCTCACTAACGCTTGAGGCAGTCTCTCTTTTTCTCTCTGCATTTTTTCGT
>DDHB01000032.1 GCA_002337925.1 Sporomusaceae bacterium UBA1887 | reverse complement strand
CTGGCTCTTATCCCACACCGTATTAAAAGGCGAAGCTTCTGCAATGGTATTGGAGCTCCCCCCTTACCGTAAACCACAAATTGGCGCAGTCATTTATCGCTCCATGATTGACCGAACTTATTTCGTCCTAAGGCGGGCTGTCATCATGGCTGCTCCAGCTGGTGCGATAACTTGGATTCTAGCAAATATTACGGTTGGCGACACCAGCATTCTCAATCACATGGCTTCTTTCCTGCAGCCCTTTGCCTATGCGATTGGACTTGATGGTTATATCCTGCTGGCCTTTATCCTGGGCCTGCCGGCTAATGAAATTGTTATTCCCATTCTGCTTATGAGCTACTTGTCCACAGGCTATATGATTGAAGTAGAAGAACTATCTGAGCTGTCACAGATTTTTATTGCTCACGGCTGGACCTGGCTTACTGCTGTAAATACTCTACTATTTTGCCTGCTTCACTGGCCTTGTGCGACTGTGCTGCTATCTACATACAAAGAGTCGGGCAGCAAGAAATGGACATTTTTAGCCTTTCTTCTGCCAACGGTTATTGGCTTCCTGGTCTGCTTTATCGTTGCCCAATCAGCCCGTATGCTGGGATTAGTGTAACTATTTCGCTGAGGTTGCGATACGCAGCCTCAGCTTTACTCATTTGCCACTTCCTGCTGGCTTATGATAAAAGCGGTAAGCTCATTGTGGATCAGCGGATTTTGCCGCATAAACGACACAAAGGACTGAATAACATTAATGGTGGATACTGACAAATAGTGCTCCATTGCTTCAGCCTCTGCACTGATATTACACTGGGCACTCAATATTAATAGAAATTCCTGCAGAATTTGATTGCGCTTCACTAAAAAACTGCCTATTTTCTTCCCTCTGTCCGTAAGGCCAATCAACCCATAACGCTGATAAGTAATACATTCTTTTAATTTTAGCCGTCTAAGGGCTTTGGTAACAGATGGTTGTGCAACATTTAATTTCTGACTGATTTCAGATACTCTGACAATAGGCTGAGTCAGTGAAAATCGATATATTTCTTCCAGATAATCTTCCAGACTAGGGGACAAATCAAAGATATTTTTTTCTTTTTTGCTCTCTCCTTTGCTGCTTGCCATAGTCGTCCACCTCAATATTCCATGTTTTTTCAATCCCGTTGTATTGTCATAACCACACATATTAAAAAATGCGTTGGTATCTCACTATATTCTATGCGTTTCATGCTACAATTGGACTGAAATATAAAATAAATATATACAAAAAAAGGCAACCGAATTCCGGTTGCCTTTCTCCATGAATAGTTAAGGAATCAGGACCATTTCTAAGAGATTATAACTGATTCAGCCTCTGCCGCAATATTTGCACTGCTTTTTTAATATCAGCAGCACCGACTAGCTCGGTTACTAAGGCAAATTGGGCCACACCCATACGTTTGAGTTCCGCAATATTGTGCTCCTTAATACCACCTATAGCCACAAAGGGCAATGAAATATTTTCGACTACATATTGTAAGTAATTGAAACCTACAGGAGCGCAAACATCTTTTTTGGTAGCAGTATTAAAAATCGGTCCGACGCCGATATAATCGACAATTCCACTTTGTACGGCAGCCTCTGCCTCAGCCGGTTTATGTGTGGACAAACCGAGTATCCTCTCATTGCCGATTAACTGACGAACTGCCTGCACCGGCAAATCATCCTGACCGATATGAATTCCATCAGCCTCAACTAATAATGCCAAATCAATATGATCATTAACAATAAAAGTAACATTGGCTTGACGGGTAATTTCGCGAATAGCAAGGCACTCCTCATACATCTGCCGGGATTTTTTGTCTTTTTCCCGGTATTGTACCACTTTAATACCAGCTTCCACCAATTCTCTCACAACATCTATATTACTTCGCCCTAATGAATGTTCCTCAGAAGTAATACCATATAGATCGGTTGTCAAAAAATTGTTCATCGCAGCTTTAATTTGCATATAAAAGCCCCCTCCCAATTCTAATACCTAGCAAAAACATCCTGATTGATAACATCACTGTGAATAGCAATTTCCCAGCCTGCTTCACGCGAACAATTTTGTAGGTACTCAACTAGTACCGCGATTACAGGCTGCTCAGTAGCAAAGTGCCCGGCATCAACGACAATTAAGCCCTTAGCCACAGCTTCCTGAGCTTCATGATACTTAATATCGCCGGTTATCAAAACATCTGCCCCTGCTGCCACTGCATAGCCAATCAAACTGCCGCCGCTGCCGCCGCAAAGAGCGACTTTCTCAATAACCTTATTCACATTCCCTGCAACAGTCACATGAGCTATGCCTAATGCTGATTTAACGTCATTAATAAAATCCTGAAACTCCCGCGGCCGGTTAAGCCTGCCTACCCGGCCTAAGCCCTGCCTAACCCCGCTGTTGGCAAGGGGATATACATCGTAAGCGGCTTCTTCATATGGATGTGCTAATAACATCGCCGATAGTACCTGTTTGCTAAGCGATTGAGGCACAATAGTTTCCAACCTGCTTTCTGCAGCATATTCTAATTGACCTATTTCTCCAAGAAACGGCTTAGTGCCTGCCAGCGGTAAAAACGTGCCGGTACCAGCAGTCTGAAACGTACAGTGGCTGTAGTTGCCAATATGCCCCGCTCCGGCCTCACAAAGTGCTTCCCGCACTTGCTCTACATGTGAAGAAGGAGTATATACAACAATCTTAACAAGCTTATCCTCATTTGTTATCTGGAGCGGCTCTATTTGCTGCAATTGCAGGCGGCCAGCCAACGCATCATTCACTCCGCCTGCAGCTATATCCAAATTCGTATGAGCAGAATAAACGGCAATTGAGTGTTTTAATAATGCAGCCATAATCTCTCCTTGCGGAGTGTCCGTGCGAATACTGGTTAACGCTTTAAATATAACAGGATGATGGCTAATAATAAGCTCATAACCATGTTGTGCTGCATAACGGGCCACAGGCAGCGTAACATCCAGCGTCACAAGCACCTTGCTGACCATTTGATCAGGAGAACCGACAAGCAGTCCCACATTATCCCAGTGTTCAGCCAAACCGACAGGAGCTAATCGCTCCATCATTTCAATTAAAGTTTTGCAGCTAACTGACATGCTTTTTCCTCCAGCTTTGCCAAGCTCTCCTGGTATTCCCGGAATTTAACCGATTGCCTCGCCTTTGGGCTGACATTCATTTCTGCTAAGACATACTGCTTTTGCTTAATCAACTGAAAGATGTGCTTCGCTAGGAGTATCGGCTTCTGTGCCCATAACACAGGACCTATTTCATACAGAACCGACTCAAGAAAAGGCGAATCCCCCTGCTCGGCAGCAATAATTTCATAGAGCTTGCCTTCTTCTTCTACCAGGGTTTCATCTGTTATATACCAGCCGTTTTGTACCAGCCACTGGCGCACGAGAGAAGCTCCGATCATTGGCTGAAGAATCATCCTTCTTAATTCACTTGTGACTGACGGATGGGCAGTCAGTATATCAATAATGGTTGTTCCTCCCATACCCGCAATTGTAACCGTGTCTGCTTCACCCGCCTTCAACACGGCAAAACCACTTCCAAAGCGAAGATCAATTTGTTTGCTCAAATTCAGACGGTCAATGATTTGACAGGCTGCCCGATAAGGGCCTTCATTCACTTCACCGGCTATCGCATGTGATATAAGCCCCTGCTGAAGCAAATAGACTGGTAAATAGGCATGGTCAGTACCAATATCAGCCACAACAGCTCCCTTTGGAACTCTTTCGGCAATCGCTGTTAGTCGTTCTCCTAAATTCAATATACTGCCTCCCAGAATGTTAGAGTGCCTATTGCTAACAGGCTCCCTATAGTATGAAACAAAACTTCTGCAATATTTCTATAAATCCTGCAAATAAATAAAGCCATCCATAATGGATGGCTTAGTGACCTTTTGGTGACCCGTAGGGGATTCGAACCCTTGATACCGCCGTGAAAGGGCGGTGTCTTAACCGCTTGACCAACGGGCCGAATATGTAATGGTGGGCCCACCTGGGATCGAACCAGGGACCAGCCGGTTATGAGCCGGCTGCTCTACCGCTGAGCTATAGGCCCAAAAGACATTGAAAAACAGGTTTTCGAGCGAAAGCCTGTTTATACAAAACAAAAATGGCTCCTCGAGTAGGACTCGAACCTACGACCGATCGGTTAACAGCCGATTGCTCTACCAACTGAGCTATCGAGGAACGGCATCGACATAACATATTGTACAACAATGTTAACTAGCCGTCAAGGTTTTTTTAATATTTATTCAAGAAAATCTTTTAGCTTTTTACTACGACTGGGATGGCGGAGCTTCCGAAGTGCCTTTGCCTCAATCTGACGAATTCGCTCACGAGTTACACCAAAATGCTGACCGACTTCTTCCAAAGTACGTGCTCTGCCGTCATCCAAACCAAACCGTAAGCGAAGAACTTTCTCTTCCCTTGGAGTTAATGTCTCCAGCACTTCTTCGAGCTGCTCTTTTAATAGCATGAAAGAAGCCGCTTCCGCAGGTGCCGGTGCATCCTGATCTTCAATAAAATCACCAAGATGAGAGTCTTCTTCTTCACCGATCGGTGTCTCAAGTGAAACAGGCTCCTGGGCTATCTTCATAATTTCACGAACCCGTTCAACGCTAATATCCATTTCTTTAGCGATTTCTTCCGGCAAAGGCTCTCTGCCTTTATCCTGCAAGAGTTGACGGGAAACACGAATCAATTTATTAATTGTTTCCACCATGTGCACCGGTATACGAATGGTACGCGCCTGATCGGCGATTGCTCTGGTAATTGCCTGCCGAATCCACCAGGTAGCATACGTACTGAATTTATAGCCTTTATTGTAATCGAACTTCTCAACGGCCTTAATGAGTCCAAGGTTACCTTCTTGAATAAGATCCAAAAAGAGCATGCCTCTTCCTACATAGCGTTTAGCAATACTAACAACAAGCCGTAAGTTTGCTTCTGCCAGACGGCGCTTTGCCTCTTCATCGCCTTGTTCCATACGTTTGGCGAGATTAATTTCCTCATCAGCAGTAAGCAGTGGAACGCGGCCAATTTCCTTCAGATACATCCGAACAGGATCGTCAATGCTGATGCCCTCAGGAATGCTTAGATCAATATCTACTTCTTCCGGAGCAGTTTCAATCTCAGCCTGATCAGGACCTTCAAATACTTCTACATCAGGAATTTCATCAACAATTTCAATGCCTTTAGTCGTAAAAACTTCATACATGTCATCAATTTCATCAGGTGACAAATCTTCACCTTGGAGAGTATCCATGATTTCTGCGTATGTCAGCATACCGCCGCGTTTTTTACCTTTATGCAATAACTCATTTACATGTTCACTCGAAACACTTTTCTTTTCGGTCATTGTTACTCCCCCCTCCTTTGGCACGTCTGATGAGTTGAGCTCATGCTATCTGCACTAATAGTCTTATGACTGAAGCAATAGTTTAATTTCATCATTAATTCGTTTGCTTTCAGCTAATTCCTCCTGAAAGCGACTATCCCCCAAACGTTCTAATTCATCGGCTCGCAGCCGGTGTTGTTCAAATAAGGTTTTAAGACTTGTCAGCCGAATCGCTTTAATGTAATCATCAACCATTCGGGTAACATCACTGGTTTGTTCATCTATAAGCATAATATGTGACAGTTCGATATTGGCTTTCTCACTTAGCGAATTGGCTAAAGCAGCCGGCGCTAGTTGATTTCCTGAACTGTACGCATGAAATAAGGAGGTGAGTATTTCCCGCCGGCTTTCATCCTGAAAATCATCGGTTGAAAGCTGGACTTGTACGTAGGAGATAAGGGCAGGATCTTCACACATTAAGCGGATTAGGTGCTGCTCGGCGGCAGAATTTTTTTGTACGGCACGCCTTGACACCGAGACACTTGTTGTATTATATCCATTCTTCCCCGTTTTTACAATTTTATCCTTTTTATTATTTGTTGCATATTTATTAAATTCGCTGCGAATAGCGCTTTCATCAATACTGAGGAGCTGGGATAACCGTGTAATGTGTCCGTCAATTTCAACGGCATTGTTAGATTGAATTAACGCCGGCAATACTTTCGCCACAACAGCGACTTTGCCTTCAAGGCGGGAATAGTCCGTATCTTTTAATGCCTGTTGAATCTGATAATCCAGTAGTCCCGGAGCCCGCTGAATAAAACTCTGAAATTGCTCAATACCATTCTTACGAATAAATTCATCAGGATCCTTGCTATCCGGAACGGAGGCGATCCTGATCGTGATGCCCAAAGTCCTGACGACTTCCAAGGCCCGCAATGTCGCATTTTGACCAGCCGCATCACTGTCATATGCAAAGACAACCTCTGCTGCCTGCCGCAAAAGCAACCGGCCTTGTTCCGGCGTAAATGCTGTACCTAATGAAGCCACCACATTTTTTGCCCCTGCTTCATGAGCTGTTATGGCATCCATATATCCTTCTACCACAATAGCCTGCCCCAAATCACGTATGGATTTGCAGGCTTGATCAAAAGCGAACAAAGTTTGCCTTTTATTAAACAATACCGTTTCAGGTGAGTTTAAATATTTAGGCTGGCTATCATCCATTACTCTGCCGCCAAAGCCAATCACTCTTCCCCGTGCATCACAGATTGGAAATATGATACGATTGCGAAAACGGTCATAACTTCCTTCCCCTGTTGGACGGCTGCTCACTAGCCCCGCTCGCAGCAGAAGTTCCTGATCAAAACCACGTTCTTGAAAAGCTAATGATAGTTTATCCCAACCGGGAGGAGCAAAACCAATTTTAAATTGTTCAATTCCGGCTTTCGTTAACCCCCTGGATGTCAGATAAACAAGCGCCTCTTTTCCATAACTGGTCTTAGTAAGACAATTATAAAAAAAGTCACGCGCCATTTCATTTACCCGGTATAACTGAGCCATTTCCCTTTCCCGGTTAATTTCAAACTCACTTTTCTCTTGCTCGGGCAAAGGGATATTCAGTTTTTGCGCCATCTTCTTTACTGCTTCTAAAAAGCTAATGTTTTCAACTTTCATGAGAAAATTGAAAACATTTCCCCCTGCCTGGCAGCCAAAGCAGTAAAAAAAACCTTTGTCAGGAGCAACGGAAAAAGAGGGTGTTTTCTCATTATGAAATGGACAGCAACCCCAAAAATTTTTCCCCTTTTTTTTAAGGGGAATATATTCGGAAATAACGCTGATAATATCGCTCTCCGTCCGCACCCTGTCGACAAACTCATCATAAAGAGTGTTCTTCAATTAAACCATCCTAACAGGCTTACCATAATATGACTATGAAATAAAATGAATGTTTGAGACTTAATTCTACATCTTTTTCCATAATCCTTCCATAATCTTTCCAATAAACTTACATGTAAATCGTCTTTCTCTATTCTAACTAATAATATTCAATACAAATAGCAAATATCCTTTTTTCCTCTTGACAACCAGGAATATTTTTGCTAATAAAAGCAGCTCTACATCAGTAGAGCTGCTCGTTTATACTTGTTCCCGCCACAAAGAAGGGATAAAAAAATCTTGAAAGAGTTTAATGGCATACAGGTCTGTTAAGCCTGCTATATAATCAATCACAGTTGCCTGTAGTCCCCATCTCTTTTGACGGTCAATAAACTCTTGAGGCAAACCGCCGGGAAAAGACATATAATAGTCATATAGTTTTTGGATTACATATTTTGCTTTCTTGCGGTCAGGTTCCAGTGCAGGTGAACGATACAGGTTCGCAAACATAAATTGACGAAATTCATCCATTGCCTTTTGTACGGGTAACGACATTTGAATTTCGTTTTTTCCTTCCGAAGAATGAATCATATCCGCAACCATAACTGTGATCATTTCTGATGGTTTCGTGCCTAAAATACTGCTAACCCCCTGGGGCAGCTGATCTGGCAGCAGCATATTCGCCCGGATACCATCATCATAATCATGGCAAAGGTAGGCAATTCTATCCCCAATTCTAACAATGTTGCCTTCTAAAGTTGACGGTTTGTTAGGACCAGTGTGATTAACGATTCCATCCTTTACCTCTATAGTAAGATTTAATCCCTGCCCATTCCGCTCCAAATACTCAACAATCCGCAGACTTTGTTCATTGTGGTTGTAATGGCCAATTATTTCCTGCAAAGCATACTCGCCACAATGTCCAAAAGGGGTATGCCCCACATCATGCCCTAGCGCAATAGCTTCTGTCAAATCTTCATTAAGCATGAGGCCGCGGGCAATCGTTCTCGAAATCTGTGCAACTTCTAAGCTGTGAGTCATTCGCATGCGGTAATGATCTCCTGGCGCTATATAAACCTGCGTCTTATGCTTTAGGCGCCGGAAGGCTTTACTATGAATAATCCGGTCTCGATCACGCTGATAATTGGTACGGAAATTACAGGGAGTTTCCGGTTCATCCCTGACAGCTTCTCGACTTTTAGCAGAAAATGGTGATAATATTTTGTATTCCTGCTCTTCACTACGCTCGCGGACATTCATTTTCTATGCACCCCCTATCCTTATTATATCAAAAACCAGTTATTTACATAGGCGATTATCACCAATCTTTGCTATAATAATGACAAAGGAAGGTGCTTCAATGAGATACAAGGTAGTGATTACTACATTACTTATTATTATTTTACTAACAGGAACTACTTTAGCAGCTAAACCGATAATTAAGTCAGACCGTACATATTTCGATGTATCAACAGGTCTTTACGTATTAAACGGTAATGTCTATATCGAAGTCGGAAACCGGATAATTAAAGCAAATCAGGCCAAGGTTGATTTAGCTTCACTGGAAGTCTGGGCCAATGGCGGTGTATCTGTCACCCAGGGAGACATTTACTTTACTGGTGACAGCGTATATGTGTATGGAAGTCAAAAGCTTGCGCAGATCAGCGGCGGAGTCAACTTTTCCCGGACAGGAGTTGCCATTACCGCTGATAGCGTTGATTACAATTGGCAGCAAAAGGTAGCTGTCTTTAGTGGCAACGTTAATGTAACGCAAGGCGATAACTGCTGGAGTGCTGATCGTGTAAACTACAATGTGCAAACCAATGTCTTTTTTTAAGCCAAAGAGGCTGTGGGCAACTTATTCATAAGTTCCTACAGCCTCTTTAATTTTTACTTTTGCTGTTGCGCATTCTTTTGGGCAATTTCCAATATCCGATTAGCAGTCTCTTCAATCGCCTTATTGGATACATCAATAATCGGGCAACGTATTTTACGCATAATTGCCCGGGCATATTCCAACTCTTCTGAAATGCGTTCCAGATTGGCATAGCTGGCATCAACGCCTAACCCCATAACCTTCAGGCGTTCCGAACGGATCGAGTTTAATTTGAACGGGTCAATGACTAATCCTACGATGCGCTGGGAAGGAACTTGAAACAGTTCTTCCGGCGGGGGTACTTCCGGTACAAGCGGAAGATTGGCGACTTTCAATTTTTTATGAGCCAGATACATGCTTAACGGTGTTTTTGAGGTTCTTGATACGCCAACGATGACAATATCCGCTTTCAAAAAACCCCACGGATTTTTACCGTCATCATATTTAACTGCAAATTCCACCGCCTCAACTCGTTTGAAATACTCTTGATCCAGTTTATGAATCAGACCAGGTTTCATTTTGGGTTCCAAATTCGACAGTTTTTCCACTGCATTCATCATTGGTCCCATAATATCAACGGTGGGAATTGAGTTCTGCTGTGCATAATCAAGTAAAGCCTCCCGTAAATGGGGAGAAACAATAGTATGGCAGATAAGGCTTTGATGTTTTGCAGCTTCGCGAATGGTTTCTTCGATTTGCTGCACCGAATTAATATAGGGAATGCGAATAATATCAAACCGGCTCGCATCAAACTGGCTGGCAGTTGCACGTGCTACCATTTCGGCTGTTTCGCCGATCGAATCAGATAAAGCGTAAATAATTGGCAAGGCAGTAATGGTTTTTACCTCCTTTTTCCTTCTCCAAACTCAACAAACAGCCGCGTAATATTCGTTTTTGTCAGACGTCCGATTACCTCATATTCTTTGGCATCAGGCAGATTAAGCGGACGAACAACAGGCAGGCTGTCTACTTCATGATCAATCAATTTTTTTGCTGCCGCCAGCACCGATTCTTCAGGGGTGGTCACCACTAATTTGGGCATTGGCGTCATGAGAACTTTTACCGGCATTTTTTGCAAATCACTATTGCCGATAGCAACTTTGAGCAGATCCTTACGGGAAACGACTCCTACTAATATTCCTTGCTCAGCCACAAATACCGTTCCCACATCTTCCAGAAACATGGTAACGACCGTATCATATGCACTTGAACCCGGTGCTACGACTACCGGTAAGGATTGAACATCCCGTACGGTTAAACGTTCAATTTCTTCTGCCAGCACAGATAAGCTGTTTTTGCCAACATAGAAATACCCTACTTTAGGACGGGCATCAATTACACCAGCCATAACGAGAATAGCTAAATCAGGCCGGAGGGCAGCTCTAGTGACATTTAACCGCTCCGCAATCTGCTCGCCGGTTATTGGTCCATTTGTTCTTACAATCTCAGCCATTTTCTCCTGCCGTGGCGTTAAAGCGATAGTTAACACTCCTTTCCTCGACAGATATCTGTAACAATACGCTAAAATTAGAGTAATTCCTCTATATGAGTATAAAACATCCGGCAAAAGCCGGATGTTTTTTTTCTACCAGGTATAGTCGGTCGTATCGGCAATTCCGCGGCCGGTAAGCTTATCCAGCATGATTCGCTGTTCAACCTGGGCCACCTGCCGTCTAGCTGCTTTCACCGCATCAGGATTAACTGAAATAGAATCGATGCCGCTCTTAATCAAGAACTCTGTAAAATCAGGATATACGCTTGGAGCCTGACCGCAAATAGACACTGTTTTACCATCGCGGTGAGCGACTTCAATTAAGTGACGGATCGCACGCTTAACAGCTAAATCCCTTTCACTGAAGATGTGAGATACTGTTTCATTATCACGGTCACAACCAAGCACCAGCATGGTAAGATCATTGGAGCCGATTGAATAACCATCAACAAATTGATTGAACTGATCTGCCAGGATAATATTAGCGGGAATTTCGGCCATCAGCCATACTTTGAAATCAGCATTACGCCTGAGTCCCTGCTCAGCCATCAAGGCCGTCACCTTAGCCGCTTCCTCCACCGTCCGGCAAAAGGGAATCATAACATTCAAGTTTTTAAAACCGTATTCTTCACGCACTTTTTTTACAGCCTGAAGTTCCAATTTAAAAGCCTCAATATATTTCGGATCATAATACCGTGAGGCCCCCCGCCAGCCAAGAAGCGCACTTGGTTCATAAGGCTCATATTTGTCGCCGCCTTTTAAATCGCGGTATTCACTTGATTTAAAATCACTGAAACGCAGTACGACCGGTCTGGGAGCCATTGCTTGACATACCTGACGGATACCTTCAGCCAAACCTTCTACCACCTTGTCGGCACGTCCGGTTTCAATCAGATATAAGGGATGCTCGTGAATATAGGTGGTCCAGATAAACTCTTCCCGCATAAGTCCAATTCCATCGCAAGGAAGACCGGCATATTTCTCAGCTAGTTCCGGATCGCCAAGGTTCATGTATACGCGTGTCCCGGTTACCGGGAAAGTTTCTATAAATTCAGGAATGGCATTACTTCCCTGAACAGCCGGTTTCGCTACTAAATCACTGATTAAACCATCATAAACAATACCATTAGTAGCATCTACCGTAATTTCTGCTCCGTCAGCAATAGCAACTGTCCCCTCTGTGCCACGGCTTTTAGTCCCCACAATGCAGGGAATGCCCAGTTCACGACTAACGATAGATGCATGGCAGGTCATTCCACCTGCATCCGTAATGATCGCTTTCGCTTTTTTCATAGCTGGTACCCAGTCTGGAGCCGTCATCTCCGTAACCAGAATTTCGCCCTCTTTGAAAGTGTCAATCATCGACGGATCAAGTATAACATGGGCTTTGCCACTGACACGTCCCGGGCTGGCAGGCAATCCTTTGGCTATTACTTTACGATCTGCAGCAATAGGTGCCTTTACGGCGGTGTCACCAGCTGCCCCTTTGCCTTTATTACGCCGGGACCATACCGTTTCAGGCCGAGCCTGCAAAATCCACAGCTTACCATTGCGCTCGTCAATACCCCACTCAATATCCATATACGAACCGTAATGCTTTTCAATATCAATAGCATAACCGGCAAGCTCCTGAATCTGCTGATCGGTTAAAACAGATGCTTTGGCCAAATCGGCCGGAACCTTTTGTTCTTCACAGCCGCCGCCAGCTTTACGTACAAGCATGACAGGCTTTTCATGAATGCTGCGCTGTTCAATTGCACGGTCACTTTTACGTACCAGATAGCTGTCAGGCGTTACAGTGCCTTGAACAACATATTCGCCTAACCCCCAGGAACCTTCAATAAAGATACTGGTATCATTACCCGTCGCTACGTCAACAGTGAACATTACACCGGCAGCCTGAGAAAAAACCATCATTTGTACAACAGCGCTAAGTGCTACTTCCAGATGGTCAAACTCTTTCTTCACGCGGTAATACACGGCGCGATCGGTAAAAGTAGAGGCATAGCACTCTTTAACCCGCGCGCTTACTTCTTCTTCTCCCTGAACATTTAAATACGTATCCTGCTGACCGGCGAAACTTGCATCAGGCAAATCTTCAGCCGTTGCACTGGAGCGAACAGCAACGTATGGGTTAGCTTCTCCTGCCCGTTTTGCTAATTCACGATAGGCGGCAGCAATTTCTGCAGCCAAGTCGTCAGGCATCTGAGCAGCCATAATTTCTTGCCGGATGGCTGCTGTAATATCTCTCAGCTTACGGCTGTCCTCTACATCATCCAATTCACCAATTAATGCTGCGATTTTCTCGCCAAGACCCGTTTTCTCTATAAAATTTCGATATGCTTGAGCAGTTGTAGCAAAACCATAAGGAACAGGAACTTGGGTACGGGATGTCATTTCACCCAGCGAAGCAGACTTGCCTCCCACTAATGGCACGTCTTCTTTATTAATGTCATCAAACCATAAAACCAAGCTATTTGTTTTATTCAACACTAATCATCCCTTTCTGTATTTATGTTATACTATTTAACGTTTTTGACTTATATAGTATATACTATATCAAAAAGAGGTTTCCTGCAATACCGATTCTTATAAAAATATAAAATTAACATTCCCGAATCATATAGATCTATACAAAAAGGAGTTGCTCCGGAAAGTCCGGGGCAACTCCTCTTATAACTTAGTTTGCTGCTATTTTGCTTAAATCGGCAACGCGCTGCGCAAGCGTCGTAATCGATTTTAATAAAGCGAGACGGTTATTACGCACTTTCTGATCTTCCACCATAACCATAACTGCGCTGAAAAATGCATCTATTGGCTCAGCTAGGTTAGCTAATGCTTCTAGGACATGTTTGTAATCCTGCGTCTGAATCAGCTGACTTATCTTCTTATGCGCCTGCTCGTATGCTTCATATAAGGCCGCTTCTGCTTTGTCCGTCAGCAAGTCTGCTTCTACGTTTTCGCTGTCGGCATTCTTAGCTAAGTTTGCTACCCGTGTCAAAGCTTGAACGGCTTTTTGCATCGCAGCTGACCCTCCGTCAACACTGACAGCTTTAGCCCGCAGCCAGGTATCATATACGTCATCAGTTCCAACGGCCATAACTGCATCGATGATATCGTAGCGGATTTTTTCATCAGTCAGGATATTCTTAAGCCGCAACCGGAAGAATTCCTGTAAGTCGGCGGTTATTTTCGTCCTTTTTTCGACAGTTGTAATATTGAGTAAATCCATTGTCCGGGCAAATAGTTGGTCTAGTGACACCTGGTATTGCCCCTGAAGAAGAATATTTACGATTCCCAAGGCCTGCCGGCGCAGCGCAAAGGGGTCCTGCGAACCGGTAGGAATAAGCCCCCGGCTAAAGGTAGCAACAATGTTATCTAATTTATCCGCAATGCTTACCGCCTGGCCAATAGCTGACTGGGGCAGCTCATCACCGGCAAACCGCGGCAGATAATGCTCATAGATTGCAGTGGCAACCGCAGGGTCTTCACCACTGAGAAGAGCATATTCGCGGCCCATTACGCCCTGAAGTTCAGTAAATTCATTAACCATCCCTGTTACCAGGTCTGCTTTAGCTAAATACGCTGCCCGTCTGGCGCTGACTACTCCAGTCTCGCCTTTGCCGGAATGATTGAGGATAAAAGCAGCCAGTTCTTCCAGACGCTTGGTTTTATCATACATAGTGCCAAGCCCGTCCTGAAAAACAATCGTCTTTAACTTTTCAACCCGGTCAACAAGTTTTATTTTCTGATCTTCTTCGAAGAAAAATCTGGCATCATCCAGTCTTGCCCTAAGTACCCGCTCATTGCCGTGACGCACAATATCAATATAATCGGCTCCGCCATTACGTATGGTTATAAAAACCGGCAGCAGCTTCCCATCTTTACCAAACACGGGAAAATACCGTTGATGCTCCCGCATCGGAGTAATAATTGCCTCCGGCGGCAGGCTGAGATATTTATCTTCAAAACGTCCACATAGAGAAGTGGGATACTCAACAAGGAATATGACTTCTTCCAGCAGATCTTCGTCAATACTGGCCGTCCCGCCCTGGCTGACAGCCATCTTTTCAATTTGTTCGCGAATGACGGTTCTTCTAACATCTTGATCAACCATTACATGATTTTCAGCTAATTTACTAAAATAGTCATCAGCTGAAGAAAGAGCAATTTCCCCTTTACTCATAAACCGGTGACCTCTGGTAATGTTGCCTGATGCAACTTCTGCAACAGTAAAAGGAATAATATCGCTGCCAAACAAGGCAACCAGCCACCGGATAGGACGAACGAAGCGCATATCAATATTGCCCCAGCGCATGTTCTTTGGAAAATTCAAATTATCAATAAGTGAGTGCAGCAGTTGGGGCAGCAGTTCACGGACCGAACGTCCTGTTTCTTCCACAATGGCATACACATAACCATCTTTTACTACCAATTGAGAGACGTCTACACCCTGTCCCCGGGCAAAGCCTTGCGCGGCTTTAGAAGGAGTTCCATCATCACTGTAGGCAATCTTCACAGCCGGTCCTTTATTCTCACTGCGCTTATCAGCCTGCTGCTCATCCGCCTGCCGAACAATGAGCGCTAACCGCCGCGGCGTACCTACTGTGCGAATTTCACTGAAGCCGATCCGTTCAGCCACAAGCATGGCTTTTGCTGCTTCAGCCAATTGTTTTAAAGCACCCGGCATAAATTTAGCTGGTATTTCTTCTGTTCCAATCTCGAGCAGAATATCTTTTGCCATGCTTATTTACCCCCTTTCAAGAGTGGATAACCAAGTTTTTCCCGCTGCTCCAAGTAGCCTTGTGCACATAGGCGGGCCATATTGCGAACTCGTCCGATAAATGAGGTTCGTTCACTAACGCTGATTGCGCCCCGAGCACCTAACAAGTTAAAAGCATGAGAGCATTTCAACACGTAATCATAAGCTGGAAGCACATAACCGGCCTCAATAACCCGAATGGCTTCTTTTTCATACATATCAAACAGTTGGAATAGTAACGCCGTATCAGCTATCTCAAAATTATAGTGTGATTGTTCCACTTCGTTGCTGTGGAAGACATCACCATAAGTGATACCATTTACCCATTCGAGGTCAAATACGTTCTCTTTTCCCTGAATATACATAGCCAGGCGTTCTAGCCCATAGGTAATCTCAACCGACACAGGTTTAACATCAATGCTTCCTACTTGCTGAAAATAAGTAAACTGGGTAATTTCCATACCATCAAGCCAAACTTCCCAGCCCAAACCCCAGGCACCTAAAGTCGGTGATTCCCAGTTATCTTCAACAAAACGGATATCATGCTTAGCCGGATCAATCCCGAGCAAGCTCAGACTCTCCAGATAAAGCTCCTGAATATTGGCCGGTGACGGCTTCATAATCACCTGATATTGATGATGCTGAAACAACCGGTTTGGATTGTCACCATAACGGCCGTCAGCAGGCCGCCGTGATGGCTCCACATAAGCCACATTCCATGGCTCAGGCCCCAGCGCCCGCAAAAAGGTAGCCGGATTCATCGTTCCTGCTCCCTTTTCCACATCATAGGGCTGTTGAATAATACAGTTCTGTTTTGCCCAGAAATTTTGCAGGGTCAAAATAATATCCTGAAACGTCATACAAAAACCTCCTCATTATTGTAGGAAATGAAAATACAAAAAAACCTGCCGCCCCACGTAACAAACTTGTTTGTTACAGGGACGGGAGGTTTACTTCCCGCGGTTCCACCCTGATTGGTCACGAATGACCCACCTTGGTTCTATTACGAGCTTTACTATTTCCCGAAAGAAATTTCCTCTCGCAGCCTTCGGAGTGCCTTCACTTGTAATTTTGTCAGGCTCACACTATTCCCGACTCGCTGACGATACAAGTTACTCTTCTCCTGCATTGCCCTAAATCCGTACATATTCAATATGTACAATTATCGCCTCCAGCATACACGCCTGAGGTAAATATAGGATACCATAGGAGATAACCGAAAGCAATAGCTTACCGAAACTTTGCTAGTGTCTTGGAAAAGTTGTGAATTAGACAGTGTAGATTTTTTTGCAATGCAAGGCGGAGGAGTCCGCTGCAGCCAACTTGCAAAAAAGCATACCTGCCTTTATGGTCTGCACCAGGAAAAACGG
>DDHB01000039.1 GCA_002337925.1 Sporomusaceae bacterium UBA1887 | reverse complement strand
TTGTTGTACGTCATGATTCCATCTCCCGTGAATCCTTTATGCCCGGCGTTGTACTAGCATGTAAAAAAGTGCTTTCAATAAGTGGTCTGGTTTGCGGCTTAGAACAAATAATGGATTAAATGCTGAATGGAGTGGTAGTATGAAAAAGTATAATGTGGCAATTTTAGGAGCTACTGGAGCAGTTGGACAGGAATTTTTAAAGCTAATTGAAGAAAGAAATTTTCCCTTTGCCAATTTGAAATTACTGGCTTCAGCACGTTCAGCTGGTAAAACAATAGACTTTATGGGTCAGACATATGTGGTGGAAGAAGCAAAACCTGAATCCTTTGAAAATGTGCAAATTGCATTATTTGCTGGTGGAGCAGCAAGCAAAGCGCTTGCGCCGGAAGCGGTCAAACGCGGAGCGGTTGTTATTGATAATTCAAGTGCATTTAGAATGGACCCCAATGTGCCTCTGGTAGTACCTGAAGTTAATCCTCTGGCTATTCATGAGCATCAGGGCATCATCGCCAATCCTAATTGCTCAACTATTATTATGGCGATGGCTTTAAAACCAATTTATGATAAAGTAAAAATAAAGAGGATCATCGTCTCTACTTATCAGGCGGTGTCAGGAGCCGGCAAGGAAGCGATAGATGAGCTTGATGAGCAGGTGAAAGCCACAATCGACAAACGTCCGGTTGTAGCTAACATTCTGCCCAGTGCCAGCTTGCCTAAGCATTATCAAATCGCATTTAATCTTTTGCCGCAAATTGACGTTTTTCTAGAAAATGGTTATACAAAAGAAGAAATGAAAATGGTGCATGAAACACACAAGATTCTTGGTGACTCGACTATCGGCATATCGGCAACGACAGTACGTGTTCCTGTTTACCGGAGTCATTCAGAGTCAATCAATCTAGAGCTGGAAGGACCTTTGACTGTAGAGGAAGCTAAGGCTCTAATGGATGCTTTCCCAGGAGTGATTGTTGAAGACAACCCGGATGAGATGATATACCCGATGCCATTATATACATCAGACCGAAATGAGGTTTTCGTCGGTCGCATTCGCAAAGATACTTCTGTACCTCACGGCCTCAACATGTGGGTTGTCGGTGATCAAATTAGAAAGGGCGCAGCGTTAAACGCCTTACAAATTGCCGAATATATGATTGAGCAAAACTTAATTTGAGGTGCAGAGAATGCGTATTATCGTACAAAAATTTGGGGGGACATCAGTCGCCTCACCGGAAGTTCGACAAATGGTTTTGTCAAAGATTGAAAATGCACGCCAACAAGGCTATCGTCCTGTAGTTGTAGTATCAGCTATGGGACGTAAAGGGGATACGTACGCAACGGATACCTTAATTGGCGTAGCCAAAAACACGTATCAACACATTGCAGCTAGAGAACTTGATCAAATTATGTACTGTGGAGAAATCATATCGGCTGTTGTTATGGCAGGCACCATGCAGGCTGCGGGAATTGATGCAGTCATGCTGACTGGCGGGCAGGCCGGTATGATTACTGATAATAATTTCAATAATGGCCGTATTTTAAAGGTTGATCCTTCACGGATGCTTAATCTTTTAAAAATAGGTAAAACTCCTGTTGTGTGCGGTTTTCAAGGTATGACCGTAGACGGGGAACTAACGACACTGGGACGCGGTGGCAGTGATACAACCGCTGCAGCGCTGGGAGCGGCTCTTAATGCGGAATTGGTTGAAATCTACACAGACGTTGATGGCATTATGACAGCAGACCCAAGAATTGTTAAAAATGCCAAAATATTAGACCAAATCAGTTATGGTGAAGTATGCCAGCTTGCCCATCAAGGGGCTAAGGTAATTCATCCGAGGGCAGTTGAAATTGCTATGCAAAAGAACATTCCTCTAGTGGTAAAATCTACGTTTTCCGATGCTCCAGGAACGTTGATCACAAATGTAATTCAAAAAGAAACCGGTGAAACAGCTGTTTCTGACAGGGTAGCAACTGGAGTAACGTATTTGCCTGGTGTTATGCAAATCAAAGTTATTTTGGATGCGGCAACTACTCACAATGAAAGCTTTAAGGTTTTTCGTGCAATGGCTGAAAGTGGGATTAGTGTTGATTTAATTAATGTTCATCCGGGGTTAATTATGTTTACAGTTATGGAAGAGGTAGCCGATACTGCAATAGCCAAATTAGCAACTCTTGGCTATGAAGTGGAAACAACACGCAACTGTGCTAAAGTGTCGGTAGTGGGCGGCGGCATGCGTGAGGTGCCGGGTGTAATGGCTAATTTTGTTGAAGCATTATCTTTTAATGATATACCGATACTACAAACTGTAGATTCCCACACGTCCATTTCTGTCCTTGTTAAAAATGACGATGTCAATAGAGCGGTTACAGCCTTGCATGAACGGTTCGGGTTATCCAATTAAAGGGGAGGATAATATGAGAGATTTCGGAAGAATTCTAACGGCTATGGTTACCCCATTTAATCCTGACCAATCTGTAAATTATGCTGCCGCAGCACAATTGGCCCAATATCTTGTAGCAAATGGTTCTGATGGTGTTGTAGTTGCCGGAAGCACCGGCGAGTCTGCAACATTAAGCAAGGAAGAAAAACTTCGGTTATTCGCAACAGTTCTGGATGCGATCGGCGATCAAGCGACGGTTATTGCCGGAACAGGATCTAATGATACCCACGCGTCCATTGCTTTGACGCAAGAGGCAGAAAAACTAGGAGTTCATGGCGCAATGCTTGTCGGTCCTTATTACAATAAACCAACTCAAGAGGGCTATTATCAGCATTTTAAGTCAATTGCAGATGCGAGTGCTTTACCTTTCATTGTATATAACGTGCCTGGCCGTACAAGTTCTAATATATTGCCACAAACAATTGCACGGCTTACAGCATGTAAAAATATTGTTGCTGTCAAAGAAGCAAGCGGAAGTCTTGATCAGGTTTCTGAAATCATACGGATTACCCCAACGGAATTTCTCGTTTATAGCGGCGATGATGGTTTGACATTGCCGGTATTGGCTGTTGGTGGTACGGGTGTAATCAGTGTTGCAGGGCACATAGTAGGTAAAAAGATGAAAGAAATGATCACAGCATTTTTCTTAGGAGATTTAGCAAAAGCACAAGCAATTCACTTAGAACTTCATCCTTTTTTCCGAGCAATTTTTATTACTACTAATCCTATTCCGATAAAAACGGCTGTGAACGTGATCGGATTGAATGCAGGACCGCTTCGCCTGCCGATGGTGGCAGCAACAGAAAACGAACTTGAGCATATTAAGCAGGCAATGCGTGATGTAGGCGCTTTAAATTAATACTTCAGCCATCTTCCGTGAGGAAGATGGCTGAAGTATTTATAAGGCTTAATTGCATATAATAAGCTAGTGGATTTGCCACTTGTTGTAAATGCTGGAATGCGATATAATAAAAATCAAGTGGACGGAACGGCGTGGTCCTTAACTATTTCGACATGGGCGGCGGTATAGAGAAATAGGGTTGTCTTTTCGCTGTTTTTTACTTTATTTAGTATTGATCTTCGGAGGTGTAACTTTTTTTGGCCAAATTACCGCAAAAATTACAGATAATTCCTCTAGGCGGACTTGGTGAGATAGGAAAAAATATGACTGTCGTTCGTTGCGGGGACGACATCATCGTAATTGATTCGGGCCTGATGTTTCCGGAGGATAGCATGCCGGGTATTGATTTGGTAATACCTGATATTTCCTATTTGCTTGATAATAGGGATTTAATACGTGCTATTATTTTGACTCACGGACATGAAGATCATATCGGAGCCTTGCCTTTTGTTCTAAAACAATTATGCGTTCCTGTTTACGGTACTCGTTTAACACTGGGAATCGTGAGTAACCGTTTAAAAGAGAATAATATTGCTAACAGTAACTTACATACTGTTGAAGCAGGTGACGAAATTGTTTTGGGGCATTTCAAAATCGGTTTTATTCACGTAAATCATAGTATTGCCGATTCTGTAGCACTATCTATAAAAACACCTGTCGGTACTATTGTTCATACTGGTGATTTTAAATTTGACCAGACTCCTGTGGATGGGAGAAGCAGTGATTTTCATAAGTTTTCCGAGCTAGGTGATCAGGGTGTGCTCGTGCTGCTTGCAGATAGTACGAATGCTGAGCGTCCTGGCTATACACAGAGCGAACGAATAGTAGGAGCAACATTTGAAGAAACTTTTAGAGTTGCTCGTGAGCGAATTGTTATCGCCACCTTTTCGTCAAACATCCATCGTATACAACAAGCCATCAATGCCGCAAATCAATATGGCAGAAAAGTAGCTGTTTTAGGAAGAAGTATGATTAATGTAGTCAATATTGCTATCGAACTGGGATATTTACATATTCCTGACGGCATATTGATTGATATTGATGAAATTAATAACTATCCTGCCTCAAGGATTGTTATCATAACTACCGGCAGCCAGGGCGAACCCATGTCGGCCCTAACGCGTATGGCGATGTCGGATCATAAGAAAGTAGACATTGCACCAGGAGATACTATTATTATTTCCGCAACGCCAATACCAGGCAATGAGAAATTGGTATTCCGCAATATCGATTACCTTCTTCGCCAGGGTGCTGAAGTTGTTTATGAGTCTGCTGCGGGTATTCACGTCTCCGGTCATGCCAGTCAGGAAGAACTAAAGTTAATGCATAACTTAGTGAGACCGAAGTTCTTTATACCTGTTCACGGGGAGTATCGTCATTTAATTAAGCACGCTAAATTAGCCCAGGATTTGGGCATGACGAAGGAAAATATCTTTATAGCTGATAATGGGAGCATTCTCGAATTCACTCGTGAAAAGGGGCAAGTCAGCGGAAAGGTAACAGCCGGCAGTATACTTGTCGACGGACTCGGTGTTGGCGATGTGGGAAATATTGTTCTCAGAGACCGCCGTCAGCTTTCTCAGGATGGCATACTCATTATGGTTGTTACAATGGATAAAGAAACTGGTTCAATATTAGTTGGTCCTGATATTGTATCGCGTGGTTTTGTCTATGTACGCGAGTCAGAACAACTAATGGAAGAAGCGAAGGACCGGGTTAAACTGGCTCTGGAAAAATGTGAAGTGAATGGGATTACCGAATGGGCTTCCATTAAAACCAGTGTCCGTGAAGTATTGGGAAAATATTTATATGAAAAAACACGCCGCCGACCAATGATTTTACCTATTATAATGGAAGTATGACCAAAACCGAGGCTTAATCCTCGGTTTATCTTTTTGTTATCGGTATGAAACTTGAATCCAGGTCCATACTAGTAAGGATATTACTAGTTGGAGGGAAATTATGATAGATAATGCTAACCCTGTTATAGCACCTCCTGGAACGAATCCGGAAAACCCTAATGAGCCATCATTACCGGCAGAGACACCTAAAAAACAGCGATCTGCCTCAGCAAAAAAAGGGACAACCGTCGAGAATATTCAGGAGCTAGGCAGCACAGAGGTGCCCACTGCAAAATCAAATGTTCATATTATGACTATTATAGGCCAAATTGAAGGACATATGGTTCTTCCGCCACAGAACAAAACCACCAAATATGAGCATATTATGCCACAGCTTGTTGCAATTGAGCAGAATCCGGAAATTGAAGGGTTAATGCTGCTGTTAAACACAGTTGGGGGAGATGTTGAGGCAGGTTTGGCGATTGCTGAAATGATTGCCAGTATGTCAAAGCCGTCAGTATCCATTGTGCTTGGTGGTGGACACAGTATTGGTGCTCCTATTGCAGTATCAGCCACATATTCTTTTATTGTTGAAAGCGCCAGCATGACAATACATCCAATCCGGCTTACCGGAATGGTCATTGGTGCTCCCAGTTCTTTTGATTATTTGGAAAAAATGCAGGATCGAGTGAATAAATTCGTTGTAACCCATTCGAATATAAATGAAAAGAAATGGAAGGAGCTGCTTTTTAAAACAGGTGAACTTTCCCGTGATATTGGAACTAACGTTGTAGGAAAAGATGCCGTCCATTACGGTCTTATTAACGAAATTGGCGGTGTATCAAATGCACTTTTCAAACTGCAGCAGCTGATTAAAGCACAAAAAGAAAGTAAGGGGTTGAAGCAATAATGGTTTTATGGACCATTATCCCTGCTGAACTCGTCTTTCAAGAGCAAAATACAGTAGACTCACAGCCTGTTTACGAAGAAGTCGATTTGGCGGGAAAGAAGGTCATCGTCGAACGCTGTTCTCCTAATCAGTCCAGAATTATTAGACTTATATCAACCTGCCCGGAAGATTATATGACGGCAGAACTTCAACCGGGCACGATGCTCACCTATAAACCGACTTATGAGTAGTCAATCAGTTAAGGAGCTCTCTGTAAAGGAGAGCTTTTCCTTTTTTATGGAAAAGTGAAGGGATTTAAACAAATTTGTCGAATATACGTAATTTCAGAGGTGGTGCGGTTTGTTTAAATGGATCACAGAGTCTAATTCTGAACTGAAATATGAGTTGTTAGGGCTATTATTTATAACCGCAGGACTAATATCGATTATTAGTCTCATCGGCTTTCATGCTGGACCTGTAGGTATTTTTATTAGTAAAATGCTAAAATATACTTTTGGTGTAGGAGCGGCAGTTTTACCTGTTGTTGCTATTATTATTGGCTCCCGCTACATATGGAGCCGTCAGCCGGTTGTTTATTCAGTCAAATTTTGGGGACTTGCTTTATTATATTTTTTATTGCTTACCTTGTACCACCATTTTGTGATTGCTGAGGGCAAAGAGGTCTTACCGGAAAGCCTTGTACCTGGCGGGGGATTTATCGGGGGCATAACACTATTTTCACTGCGAAAATTATTTGGTTTAGACGGCAGTTTAATCGTTCTTATTGCTTTGTCGATAGCCTCCTTACTTTTAGCTACTACATGGTCACTGGCTAAAGCACTATTAATGGCTAAAGAAAAAGCGACGGATAGTTTAATGACCGCAAAAGAAGCAATCGCTTGCACGTATGAGCAGATGGCTGAGCATTACGAGGAAACTACCCGTTCAAATACAGTCTTTTATAATCAGGAAAAAGAACGTGCGGAGCGAACTGAACGCATCGAACGTTCTACACCGGTGCAGCCTCTCAGCAGGCAGGCTGAACAAGAATTTGCACCGGCTGTAAGTCATGAGCCGGAGGCAATAGCTACACCAATTGTACCTGCTGCCGGAATTCAGCCCTACACGGTTCCCCCGCTTACTCTTTTAAAAAAATCAATAAAACCAAAACAAAATAAGAGCAAAGAAGTCAGTGATAATGCACGTATACTTGAAGAGACGTTAGCCAGCTTTGGAATTAGTGTAAAAATTGTAAATACATGCCAGGGACCGGCAGTTACCAGGTATGAACTTGAACCTGCTCCAGGTGTAAAAGTAAGCAAGATTGTCAATTTATCTGATGATATTGCCTTAAAATTAGCAGCTCCGGGAGTGCGTATTGAAGCTCCGATTCCGGGAAAAGCAGCTATCGGCATCGAAGTCCCTAATAAAGATGTAGGCAGTGTCCATCAGCGTGAAGTATTGGAAAGCGAAGAGTTTCAAAAAGCGTCTTCCCGGCTTACCGTTGCTTTAGGTAAAGATATTGCTGGGCTGCCCGTTCTGGCAGATTTGGCAAAAATGCCCCATTTACTTGTTGCAGGGGCCACCGGTTCAGGGAAAAGTGTTTGCATCAATACGCTGATTACAAGCATTTTATTTCGTGCTCATCCAAGTGAAGTGAAATTTGTGTTGATTGATCCCAAAGTTGTCGAGCTTTCGAATTATAACGGTATACCTCATTTGCTGACGCCAGTGGTTACGGATGCCAAAAAAGCAGCAGCAGCTTTACGCTGGGCTGTGCAAGAAATGGAACGTCGTTATGCTTTATTTGCCTCAGCTAGTGTGAGGGATATTAGTCGTTACAATGAAGTTACTGTTGATGATAAATTACCGTTAATTGTTATTATAATTGATGAATTAGCTGATTTAATGATGGTTGCACCGGTTGATGTTGAAGACGCTATTTGTCGTTTAGCACAGATGGCTCGTGCTGCAGGGCTGCATTTAGTACTTGCAACACAAAGACCCTCTGTTGATGTAATTACCGGTACCATTAAGGCGAATGTTCCTTCCTCAATATCGTTTGCAGTATCTTCCCAAGTCGATTCTCGTACAATATTGGATATGGCCGGTGCAGAAAAATTACTTGGAAAAGGAGATATGTTATTCTATCCCGTAGGAGCTGCAAAGCCCTTACGTGTTCAAGGTGCATTTATTGCTGATAATGAAGTAGAGGAATTAGTAACGTACATTAAACGGCAGGCTGAGCCAGAATATGCTGAGGGAGTCACTGCAGGGTGTCCTGAGCCCGCCGAGGATAAAGAGCAAGATAAATTTGAAGATGAAATGCTGGAAGAAGCAGTTCGAATGGTTCTCGAAACCGGTCAAGCCTCGGTATCTATGTTGCAGCGTAAATTTCGCATTGGTTATACTCGAGCTGCAAGATTAATTGATACGATGGAGGAATTAAAGATTGTAGGCCCCAATGTAGGAAGTAAGGCGAGAGAAATAATCATGACGTCTGACCAGGTTTATACGAAATATTTCAGGCAATAATAGTAGAAAGAGTTAATTTTAGTCATTTTTTAACCGCTAATAAGATATAGCAGGCATGGCGATAATTGATTTTGTACAATAGTTGAGGAGGTAGTTTCGTGGAGACGGTAGGAGAAATACTGCTATCTGAGAGAGAAAAAAGAGGGCTGACGGTAAAAGATATAGAAGCTGCTACAAGTATTCGCGCATTATACATAAGTGCTATTGAAAACAATAACTTTGCAGTAGTCCCTGGTGAAGTTTATCTGAAAGGCTTTATAAGAAATTATGCTAATTATTTAGGTCTTAACGGCCAAGCCATGGTCGATTTGTACCGCCAGCAGCAGCTTCCTGCCAGCAATACTACTATTGAAGAACCAGAGGCGGCAGTGAATGCGAACCCAGATTCCTCCCCAACCGGAGGCTCGGCGACTAAATGGATGATCGTTGGTGCTGCAGCAGTTATTCTAGCCGGTGGTGTATGGTGGTTTACTTCGGGAAAAGAAGCAAATCCAAATTCTATACAACCCAAACAAACCGCGCCAGCGCCGGTTCAGCCACAGGCGCAAGTTCCGCCGCAAACGCAAGCTCCTGCACAGCAGCCTGCTAAAACTAAACCTGTTATCGTTGCAGCAAAATTTACTGCAGAATGTTGGGCGCAAATTACAGTTGATGGTAAAGAGATTTTTGAAGGAATCGTAGATTCTGGTGCATTGCGAACATGGGAAGCGGAGCAAACTATTGTTGTGAAGCTAGGAAATGCAGGGGCAGCTGAATTATCGTATAATGGACAGCCTGTAGGAAAGCTTGGTGCCCTTGGTGAAGTAATAACGAAAAAATTTACTCGTTAGTTCAATGGAGATTACCGGGGCTTGGATATCATATACCAAGTCCTATTTACTTACTGGAGAGATGATATGACAAACCAATTTTTAGTTACTAGCAAGAAAGAAATGCAAGATCGTGGATGGGATCAGCTTGATTTTGTATTAATCAGCGGTGATGCCTATGTGGATCATCCTAGTTTTGGTACTGCTATTATTGGGCGGTTGCTGGAGCGGCATGGGTATAAGGTCGGAATTATTGCACAACCTGATTGGCGCTCAACTGCTGATTTTAAAAAGCTGGGTAAACCTCGCCTTGCGGTCTTGGTTACTGCAGGTAACCTGGACTCTATGCTTAATAAGTTTACAGCCGCAAAAAAATACCGCAGTACTGATAATTATTCTCCGGGAGGGCAAGCTGGACGTCGTCCTGACCGGGCTACCATTGTGTACTGTAACCGGGTTCGGGAAGTATGGAAGCAAATTCCCTTGATTATAGGTGGTATTGAGGCCAGCTTAAGACGTTTTTCTCATTATGACTACTGGTCAGACAGTATCCGCCGGTCTATTGTTGTCGATTCCCGGGCCGATTTGTTAATCTACGGAATGGGTGAAAAACAAATAATAGAGGTTGCTGATCAATTGTCTGCAGGGATCGCTGTATCTCATATTCGCGATGTGCGTGGAACCTGTTATTCATCTGACACGATAGAACATATATGGGATTATATCGAAGTCCCGCCGCATGAAGCAGTTATTACAGATAAGTACGCTTTTGCGCAGGCTTTTCAAATTCAATATGAAGAACAGGATCCAATTCGCGGAAAAACGGTAGTACAGCGCCATGGGGAGACTTTCATTATCCAAAACCCTCCGGCATTGCCGTTATCTACTGATGAAATGGATGAAATATATAATTTGCCGTATGAGCGTACTTTTCATCCCAGCTATGATAAAGATGGTGGAGTCCCGGCTATTCAGGAAGTTAAATTCAGCCTGGTCAGTCATCGCGGCTGCTTTGGCGGATGCAGCTTTTGTGCCATCGTATCTCATCAAGGCAGGATTATTCAAAGCCGCAGTCAACAATCCATTATTGACGAAGCAATACTAATTACAAAAATGCCTGATTTTAAGGGTTATATTCATGATGTCGGTGGACCAACGGCCAATTTCCGAATGCCAGCCTGCAGTCATCAAGAGGTCCGGGGGGCTTGTAAAGGACGGCATTGTTTAGCACCTGCTCCGTGTAAGAATCTATCAACTGACCATAGTGACTATTTGCAATTACTACGAACCCTCCGTGCATTGCCGCGAGTGAAAAAAGTCTTTATACGATCTGGATTGCGCTATGACTACTTGCTAGCTGCTAATGACAGCGAGTTTTTAGCAGAACTTTGTGAACATCATGTGAGCGGGCAGCTGAAAGTTGCGCCTGAACATATCGCAGCAAAAGTTACGCGGCTAATGGGGAAATCAGGAAAAGAAACTTATGTAAAGTTTATGAATGCCTATAAAAAAACGAATGCGGCGCTTGGTAAAGAACAGTATTTAGTGCCTTATTTCATGTCCAGTCATCCCGGATCCGGCCTGAAAGAAGCTGTGGAATTGGCTGAATTTCTGCGGGATATTGGCTATCAGCCAGAGCAAGTACAAGACTTTATTCCTACTCCAGGAAGCTTGTCAACAGTAATGTATCATACCGGACTCAATCCCCTTACCGGTGAAAAAGTATATGTTGCTAAAGATCCCCATGAAAAGAAGCTGCAGCGTGCTCTTATGCAGTTCCGGAATCCTAAAAATTATGAGCTTGTTTTTGAAGCATTAACCAAAGCTCACCGAGAAGATTTAATTGGTTATGGACCCAAATGCCTAATTCGGCCGAGAAGAAATGTTCCTAATGCAAAGTCGCAGCCATTTGGGCGACCGGACAAAACCAGGCCTTCTCCTAAACATACAGTAAAAAAGCAAGCNNGCTTGCTTTTTTACTGTATGTTAGGTTTGATTGCAAATAGTTTTCTGCAATTATCAGTTAGTAAGTAAATAGCAATGATACCATGGGGAACAACGACGAGCACTCCCGTTCCTAACTTTCCGCTCAGCATGAGGAAAATACCTATGATAACCGATAAAACAGATAGCGCCAATTCTATAAATCGGGCCCAGGGCTTTAACTTTGTTAACCCATAAGCAGGCAAGGCATATAACAGCGTCGATATAAGATTGCCAAATGCCATTACTACATTTGATTGTGTTACAAAGTTATTATATGCAGCTAGTAAATTACCGATGGCAACCAAAAACAAGTAACCAATAATCAAAAGTAAAGGCCAGGTTAAATCGGGGTGAAACATGGTCATCCATCGGGGGCGATCACTCATGTGTAACAGCTCCTTTCTTATGCACTTCTTATATTGTACATAATTTATCAATAATTGGGAATAACTTAAGCTTAGAAATTGTGGAAATGCGGCTCCTTATTGAATCAATCTCTTATGATTGCTATGAATTATATTGATTAGCATCTCCTAATCAGATATAATATAATTTAGTGCTTGTACAAATATACGTTTGGTGTAAGGAGCGAATGCCTTATGCGTCGGTATCTGCCCATATTATTAATGGCTTTTTTCTTATTGGTAATTGTGCTAGTGGGAACCACTTATTTAGAAGGTTTTGCCGGGCGCCCTAAAAAAGAAAATGGGACTAGCTTTACTGTTTATACGAGTTTGCCGGTAGAACAGGCTGCATTACTAGCTGAACAATTCGAGAAAAGCTCTACGATACAAGTCAATCTAGTCCCCGTAAGCGAACAAGAATTGCTTGTCCGCCTAAAGAATGAGTCGATTAGCCCCAGAGCGGATGTAATTGTGACATCAAAATCAATGTTACAGCAGGCTGGCAAACTAAATTTGCTTGAACCTTTCGCTTCAGAACAAACCGATATTATTCCATCCCGCTTTAAGGATGAGCAGGATATTTGGACAGGACTCTGGTTTGACCCTATTATTTTTGCCGTTAATCAGGATTACTTGAAAAAAACACCGCAGATTCCCGAAAGCTGGGCAGCTTTATCAACTGATCCCAAAACGCGTCTGGCTATGACCGATTTTCTTGCTGCAGATGCAGCAGCCAATTTATTATATACTTTTGCAAGTATAAATGGTGAGGAACAAACCTTGCTGTTTTTTAAGAAGCTTCATCCTCAAATTATTCAATATGCTAAATTCTTGTCAACACCTGTGCGCATGGCTGGAATGGGAGAATGCGATATAGCGATAGCCGTTCAAAGTGAAACTTTGAGATATATGCAGGAAGGTTTTCCGCTGCAGGTAGTTTATCCGGAGGAAGGAACCTCTTATGTGTTAACAGGCAGTGCTTTAGTGAAAAATGCTTCTCACAAACCGGAAGCACAACAGTTTATTGACTGGCTTTTGCAATCTGAAGCGCAGCAAACGTTAGATAAAAATCGTTTTTATTTTATACCGACTAATCCAGAAATAAAAAAATATAAAGACTATAAACAAAAACCAATTATGCTTTTTGATAAGGAATATCAATTTACGACTGAACAACAGCACAAATTACTAGATAATTGGGTGCAAGCCGTGCGGTTAGGTAAATGATTTGGGGGAGAAAACTATGTTAAAAGCCGGGTTTGTAAGCCTTGGCTGCGCCAAGAATCTTGTTGATACAGAAATTATGTTAGGCATGTTAGTTGAAAGAAAGATTGAATTAACCGACGATCCGGCTGATGCGGATATACTCATTGTTAATACCTGTAGTTTTATTGAATCTGCAAAAGATGAGTCAATTGCAACTATTTTGCAGCTTGCCGAATATAAGACAACAGGGAAGTGCCGCGGATTAATTGTAGCCGGCTGTCTCAGTCAGCGCTACCAGCAAGAGCTGTTGGACGAGCTTCCTGAAGTAGATGCAATCATCGGCACTGGTGCGTGGCATCGAATTATTGAAGCCGTTGATGCCGCCTTAGCTGGTGAGCGAATTATGATTGTCGGCAAGGCAGATACTTTATATGATGAAAACATGCCTCGTATAAAAACCACTCCTAAATACAGTGCATATGTAAAAGTAGCAGATGGATGCAGTAATTGCTGTTCGTACTGTATTATCCCTAAGGTAAGAGGGAGTTTCCGCAGCAGGCAGATTGAATCTATTCTTGCAGAAGTAAAACAGCTGGTTGCCGAAGGCGTTAAGGAAATAAATTTAATTGCGCAGGATACTACCAGTTACGGACGTGATTTGTATGGGACTCCTCAGCTTACAGCTCTTTTAAAAGAGCTTGTAAAAATTGAAGGAGATCACTGGTTTCGGTTATTATATTGCTATCCTAAGTATTTTACCGATGAACTGATTGATATCATTGCACAGGAACCTAAAATTTGTAACTATATTGATTTACCGCTTCAGCATATTCATGATGATATTTTGAAAAAAATGAACAGACCTGATACGAATGCGGATGTCTGTACGTTGCTTAGTAAAATTCGCAGTAGAATTCCAGGTGTAGCAATCCGAACCTCGTTTATTGTTGGCTTTCCGGGTGAGACACAAGAACAGTTTGAAACCTTGCGTCAATTTGTAACTGAACAGCAATTTGAACATGTAGGTATTTTTACATATTCCCAGGAGGAAGATACTGTAGCCGGTGTGATGGAAATGCAGATCTCCTCGGACATCAAGGATGAACGGTATCATGATTTAATGGCGCTCCAGTGTCAGGTTTCCGAAGATATTAACCGCTCTATGGAAGGGCAGATTGTTGATGTTCTTGTTGAGGGAGTAAACCTTGAGCAGCCTGATATCGTATTTGGCCGCTCTTGTAGGGAAGCACCTGATGTTGACGGTCAGATATTTATTGAGAATGCGGCTGATATTAAAATTGGAACTATTGTAAAAGTAAAGATTATGCAGGGATTTACCTATGATTTAGTCGCAGAAAAACTATAATACATTCTTTAAAACAAAATAGTAGGAAATCCTACTATTTTGTTTTTTTGCTTTCCTTTGGTGCTGATTTNNGATTTTTTTTAACCTACTCGAATGCTAATAGTAAGGGGGTACGATGATGATTGTTGAGATTGTCACTACAGGCACAGAATTATTATTAGGTCAAATTATAAACACCAACTCGGCATGGTTGTCGCAGCAATTAAATGCATTAGGATTTAATGTAATGTATCAATCTACGGTTGGGGATAACCGGGAGCGGATGGCTCAGGTTTTTGCTACAGCATTAAACAGGGCCGATATTGTCATCACTTCTGGCGGACTAGGTCCAACGCTAGGAGATATAACCAAAGAAGTGTCAGCAAATCTAGTAAATCGGAAACTTTGTCAACACGCAGCAAGCGCTGCTAAAATAGAAGCATACTTTAGCAAGCGTGGCATAACGATGCCGGAAAGTAACTTGAGACAAGCTCTCATTCCTTTAAACTCTATTGTTCTAGATAACGATTCCGGTACTGCACCGGGAGTAATAATAGAGGAAAATAATAAAGTTATTATCCACTTGCCAGGACCACCGAATGAATTAAAAGCAATGTTCAGCCAAAAAGTGATTCCTTATTTACAGGAACGCTATTTTTCGCAGGGTGTGATTTTATCACGTGTATTGCGTGTGTACGGAATAGGCGAATCCAGCTTAGAAGCGTCACTTCAGGACTTGGTGGAAGCGCAGGGCAATCCCACAATTGCCTTATTAGTGAAGAAAAGCGAAATCCATATTCGGCTTACCGCCAAATGTAAAGATGAGTGTGAGGCTCAAACCGCAATTCAGCGGATTGAGAAAATAATACGTGACCGCTTAGGTGATGCTGTCTTTGGCGCGGATTCAGATTCGCTGGAAATGGTAGTTGGCAGCCTGTTTAGAGAAAAAGAGTTGACAGTAGCTTTAGCAGAATCTTGTACAGGTGGTCTAATTAGCAGCCGGCTCACAGATATTGCCGGAAGCTCCGACTATGTAATCGGTGGGATGGTTTGCTACAGCAACGCAATAAAAAGTAATTTTGTTGGTGTGCCGAATGAGATACTGGAAAACTACGGAGCAGTAAGTGAGCCTACTGCTCTCAGTATGGCTTCTAATATTCGTAATAAGTTTGGCGCTTCCATAGGTATTGGTGTAACGGGTATTGCCGGTCCGGGAGGTGCAGTAGCAGACAAGCCAGTTGGGTTGGTTTATATCGCTATTGACGGCCCGCAAGGCAGTCGTTGTTTCCGATTTGAGTTTTTAGGAAAGCGCAAAGAAATAAAACAACGCACATCACAAGCAGCTTTATTTGAGCTCAGAAGATATGCGCTTGAAATCTAAGGAGGAAATGTCGTTGAAAGAATTTGGTCTATTTGGTTCGATTGAATTAAATAAAAAAACCATGGCAGCAATAGCTGCCATGGGCTTTGAAGAACCCTCTCCGGTCCAGAGTCAAACTATTCCCTTGGTTATGGAAGGGCATGATGTCATTGGACAAGCTCAAACGGGCACTGGTAAAACTGCAGCTTTCGGAATACCGATTGTAGAAAGAGTGACTGATCAGCGCCAGATTCAGGCGTTAGTTCTTACTCCTACACGGGAGCTTGCAATTCAAGTATCGGAAGAACTAGCTAAAATAGGTAAATTTAGAAAAATGAAAGTCCTTCCTATCTATGGCGGCCAGGCAATTGACAGGCAAATACGGGCGTTACAGTTTGGTGTTCAGGTAATTGTTGGTACTNNTCCAGGGCGCCTCTTAGATCACATTAACAGAGGCACAATTAAGTTGAATACAGTAAAAATGCTGATTTTGGATGAAGCTGATGAAATGCTGGATATGGGTTTTGTTGAAGATATTGAAAATATTTTGCGTCATATTCCTAGCGAAGAGAGGCAAACATTATTGTTTTCGGCGACAATGCCAGCTCCGATTAGAAGGTTAGCGGAGCGCTACATGCGGCAGCCTGTAACCATTACGATTAGCAAAGAACAGCTCACCGTTCCTTTAATTGACCAATATTATTATGAAACACGGGACAAATTAGAAGGCTTGTGCCGTGTACTGGATGTCGAAGATGCAGAGCGTATTATTATTTTTTGCAGAACCAAAAAAGGCGTTGATGACTTAGTAGCTTCACTCCAGGCACGGGGATACCTGGCAGATGGGTTGCACGGCGATTTAAGTCAGGCTCAACGGGATAGAGTAATGCGTAAATTCCGGGATGGCAAGCTGGAAATCCTGATTGCAACAGACGTTGCAGCCAGAGGTATCGATATTGAACATATTACTCATGTCATTAACTATGACGTGCCGCAGGACCCGGAATCGTATGTTCATCGAATTGGCCGTACAGGCAGAGCCGGGAAAAAAGGGGTGGCCATTACCTTTATTGAACCCCGTGAATATCGCCAACTGCGGCTGATCGAACAATTGGTGAAAGCCCGTATTATGAGGCGGCAGTTACCTTCGTCGGCAGATGTATTAGAACGGCAGCGAGAACTGATTAAAAGCCAGCTTATGCAGACTGCGGAGCAAGAGAATTTTGCCGATTACCATTCCTTAGTGGCGGACCTGGCTGTAAATTATGATCCGATGGACCTTGCGGCAGCCGCTTTAAAATTGTGGCAAGAAGGCTTTAAAGAAAAAGAAGAAAAGACGCCTGCATTTAGTAATACAGGCGGCAAGCCGGGGATGGTCAGACTTTTCTTTAATATTGGCAAGGCGCAAAAAATACGTCCGGAAGATATGGTTCGTGCTATTGCCGAAGAAGCTGACATAGCAGGAAATATGATCGGCGTAATTAATATCTACGAAAAATTTACGTTCGTCGATATATCGGAAGACGTAGCTGAACGGGTCTTATCGGTCATGCATAAAAACTCCATAAAGGGTGACCGGGTTAATGTCGAACCTGCACGTGGCCGCTAATCCATTATACTTTTTCCAAACCATACTTTTTAGTAAATCGTTCCACACGTCCTGTAGTATCTACAATCTTTTGTACACCCGTAAAAAAGGGATGACATTTTGAGCATACATCTACTTTGAGAACTTTTTTTGTAGATCCTGTCTCGAAAGAATTCCCGCATGCACAAGTGGCAGTGATTTGATAGTAGGGTGGATGAATTTTTTCTTTCATCCGATACACCTCCGCCTTTAATTGATTCATTACATTTTTATTCCGGTAATGTACAGGCGATACCTTATTTAATAAAATTAATTGACAGTGCGAACAAACGTTTGTACAATTATCTTAGTAATAACCTTGGGGAGGACAAGAATGGACAAGCAAAAGGCATTGGAAAATGCGCTTCGCCAAATAGAAAAAGATTATGGCAAGGGCTCTATCATGAAGCTCGGCGAAGCTGCTGCTAAAATGAATATTGAGGTAATCCCTTCAGGTGCATTAGCGTTAGACATAGCCTTAGGAGTTGGCGGCGTACCGCGTGGCCGTGTTATTGAAATCTATGGACCTGAATCATCCGGTAAAACAACAGTCGCACTCCACGTGATAGCCGAAGCGCAAAAGATGGGGGGCATTGCAGCGTTTATTGATGCTGAACATGCGCTCGACCCTGTTTATGCTAAAAAGCTTGGTGTTGATATTGATAATTTGCTAATCTCACAGCCTGATAATGGTGAGCAAGCTTTAGAAATTGCCGAAGCATTGGTACGGAGCGGAGCTATCGATATTATTGTTATCGACTCTGTAGCAGCGCTTGTTCCCCGGGCGGAAATAGAAGGTGAAATGGGAGATTCCCATGTTGGTCTTCATGCACGCTTAATGTCTCAGGCCCTGAGAAAGCTCACCGGTATCATCAGTAAATCCAGAACTACTACTATTTTTATTAATCAGATACGCGAAAAGGTTGGAGTCATGTTCGGTAATCCTGAAACGACGACTGGTGGACGAGCTTTGAAATTTTACGCCAGCATTCGTCTGGAAGTTCGTAAGGGAGAAGCTATTAAAGCAGGTAATGATGTTGTTGGCAATCGCACAAAAGTAAAAGTTGTTAAGAATAAAGTTGCACCTCCGTTCCGGCAGGCTGAGTTTGATATTATGTACGGTCTTGGAATTTCCCGTGAAGGGAGTCTTGTTGATATTGGAACTAATATGGAGATCATCGCTAAGAGTGGAACTTGGTATTCGTATGCTGGAACACGCCTGGGGCAGGGTAAGGAGAATGCTAAAGAGTATTTGAAAGATAATCCGGAAATTGCAATCGAGATTGAGAGCAAAATCCGTGAATCCTTATTAACTGGTGAAGCAAAGGTAGCTGTTCGTGTTGAAGAAGATGACATCGAATAGTTCAACGGCCTTGCATGATGCAGTCAAACTTCTTGCCGGGAGATCTCTTAGTGAAAAAGAGCTGCTGACAAAATTAAGGCAAAAGGGCTGGGAGGAGCAGGAGGTTTCTGCTGCTTTAGATAAGCTTCGTTTGCGAGGCTACATCAATGACGAGGCATTGTGCCGTCAGTTATTTACTGCGTATATTAACAGCAGCAAACACGGCTTAAAGTATATCCTTGCTAAATTGAAAAATCGTGGATTGGATATAAGCCTCATTCAGAATGAGATTGTAGATTATGATTATCAGAGCGAATATGAGCGGGCACTTATTATGGCGCAGCGCAAATTTGCCAGGCAGACTGAAGTAGCTCAAGATAAGATTGCCCGGTTTTTGCTGACAAAGGGATTTACTAATTCAACTGTAGTCAAAGTTATTAATGAAATTACCGGGCAGGTTTAAGCAATTCAGATTCTGGTTAACTTGACACTACTTTGAAAAACATTTACAATTATAGTAGTCAGTCGTGTAACCATATATTGCTTGTTTACTTTTAAGAGCCTGAAGCATAAGGGAGCAATTCATGATGCTTTTAAAAGCCGAGTTAAATACTCGGCTTTTCCCTAATATTAAGTAGTTAAAGGAGGTGGAAAATATCGTAGAGATTATTATCACTGCTGTCATCGTTGGTATTCTAGGTACTGCAGTCGGCTATTATATTCGCAAAAATATTGCTGAGGCTAAAATTGCCGCAGCTGAAGATGCAGCAAAAAAAATACTCGATGATGCTGGGCGCTCTGCTGAAGCTAAGAAAAAAGAAGCTTTAGTTGAAGCCAAGGAAGAAATGCATAAGTTGCGCACCGAACTTGACAGAGAAATTAAAGAGCGCCGCAACGAACTTCAGCGTCTGGAAAGACGTTTGGTACAAAAAGAGGAAAATCTTGACCGAAAAATCGACTCTCTAGAAAAGAAAGAGGAGATCCTCAGCCGTAAAGAAGCTGATGTAGATAAAAGTCAAGAAAAAATCAATGAATTGTATACCAAGCAGTTAGCTGAACTGGAAAGACTCTCCGGGCTAACTTCTGAAGATGCTCGTAATCTACTCCTGGCAAATGTACAAGAAGAAATTAAACATGAAACAGCAATCATGATTAAGGATTTGGAGCAGCAGGCTAAGGAAGAAGCCGATAAGAAGGCAAGAGAAATTATTTCTTTGGCTATTCAACGGTGTGCTGCAGACCATGTAGCTGAAACTACCGTTTCCGTTGTTGCTTTGCCTAATGACGAAATGAAGGGTCGGATTATCGGTCGAGAAGGCCGAAATATTCGCACATTAGAAACGCTTACAGGTATTGACCTCATTATTGATGATACTCCTGAAGCGGTTATACTCTCTGGTTTTGATCCGGTCCGCCGTGAAGTGGCCCGTATTGCGTTGGAGAAATTAATAACTGATGGCCGTATACATCCAGCCCGCATTGAAGAAATGGTTGAAAAAGCCCAAAAAGAAGTTGAGCAAAAGATTAAAGAAGCTGGTGAACAGGCTACTTTTGAAACCGGTGTTCATGGGTTGCACCCTGAAGTTATCAAATTGCTCGGAAGACTTAAATACCGTACCAGTTAGGGTCAGAATGTGTTGAAACATTCCATTGAAGTTGCTCATTTAGCTGGTGTTATGGCTGCTGAATTAGGTGTTGATCATATGTTAGCTAAGCGTGCCGGTTTATTGCATGACCTTGGAAAAGCAGTAGACCATGAAGTGGAAGGTCCTCACGTAACAATCGGAGCAGATCTGGCTAAAAAGTATCGTGAGTCTGCTGAGGTTATAAACGCTATTGCTGCACATCACGGTGACGAAGAACCTAAGACTATTCAGGCTGTTCTTGTTGCTGCCGCTGATGCTGTTTCCGCTGCACGCCCTGGTGCTCGCAGAGAGACACTTGAGAGTTATTTAAAACGGTTAACACGATTGGAAGAAATTGCTGAATCCTTTGATGGTGTTGAAAAATCCTTTGCCATTCAGGCGGGACGAGACATAAGAATCATGGTAAAACCAGATAAAATTGATGATTTAGCGTCTATTCGTCTGGTGCGTGATATTGTAAAACAGATTGAAAGTGAACTGGAATACCCGGGTCAAATAAAGGTAACGGTAATTCGTGAGACACGTGCCGTTGATTATGCAAAATAAAACGAAGGACCTTGTTTTTACAAGGTCCTTCGTTTTTTCCAATAATTAAAAGCAGGAATTACTATCGCATTAGAGAATATGTATCACAGCAATTATGTTGATAAGATTTTCAATTTATTTATTGGGATGGACGGTGATACCTAATGCCGAAATATACGCAGGATGATGAACAAATATCTGATGGAGTTAATTTACTTATTTCTATTTTAGTGCGTTATCCGGAGATTGGAACAATCAGTTTTGATCCTCTTCATAATTCAATTAAGCTTACTTTTATGTTGTCGAGTATTTTGACTGCCGCTGAGTTTGAAGCAATAAAAGATACTCTTTTAAAAAGTATTGAAGCATACCTCATGTTATCCAGTGCAGGTGAGTATGAAGCTGCAGTTCAACTAAGCAGCTATGAGCGGGTTACTATGCTTGTTGTATCCCGTGATGTGGCTACTCTTACCAAAGGCGAAATTACATTACTTATTGCCTTATTGCGCGATAATTTCCGTGATAAACTGGTAACTGACAACAACGATTCTATGTTAGAGGAAGATTTGCTTATTCAAGAGGAATTAATTGACAACATGCTGCAAAATGTTAAAAGAAACCATACATTGAATCGTTTAATTGGCATTCGTGAAGATGGGCGTGTTTTAGTTTTTAATAAATAGTTAAATGCCTGTGTTTTTAAAGAGACTTACTAAGGTCTCTTTATTTATTTGTCAATTTATTGAATTTATTTGTAAATATTTGAAAAATCGTCTTTTAAATAGAGGGATTTTTTAGTGAATAAAGAATATTTTATATCATGCGATAATTTCCTCATTGTTTGATTATTCAAAGGAGGGTACTAAAGGACATGGACGTATTAAAAGTATCAGCTAAATCTAACCCTAACTCTGTAGCAGGTGCCTTAGCAGGAGTGCTTAGAGAACGGGGCGGCGCAGAAATGCAGGCCATTGGCGCCGGAGCACTAAACCAAGCGGTTAAAGCAGTAGCAATTGCACGAGGATTTGTTGCCCCACATGGTGTTGATCTAATTTGTATCCCTGCCTTTACTGATATAATGATTGATGGAGAAGAAAGAACGGCAATTAAATTAATCGTAGAACCTAGGTAGGATAAAAAACCTGTTCGTAATGAACAGGTTTTGTGTTTTGCCAAGGCCTTTATGACATACTATAATATAGGTATACCAGAGAAAAGGAGAACGTTATATTGAATATTGCAATGATACCAGAATCACTTGTTCACGTGCCTTGTGATACCCTGGTGATTGGACACTTTGAGAATGAAAGCATTTCGGACACAGCGGTAGCTGAGCTAGATCAGGCACTGGCAGGGCAAATCACTACTTTGCTCAGCACTCAGCCTTCCTGTGTAGAATATGGTAAGACCACCGTAATTTATACTTTAAACCAAATTGTACCTAAAAGCGTACTGTTACTGGGATTAGGAAAAAAACAAAAAATAACTAACGATAGAATCCGTGCCTTAAGTGCGATCGCACTTAAGGCAGCCCGCCAAATTCGATCGACAACTTTGGCCACAACGATTTATGCTCATGATAATGGTCAGGATTGCGTAGCAGCGGCACAGGCAATTGTTGAAGGGATAATACTAGGAAACTATCAGTTTAACCAGTATAAGTCGAATACGGCTAATTCTGATACAATTGAGAAAGTACTAATTGTTCAACATGACACTTCTTTGACACTAGAACTTGGCAATGCTGAAATTGAAAAATCAATTATCATTGGTAAAAGTGTTAATTTTGCTCGTGATTTAGTCAATCATCCAGCAAATTATATGACACCATCCCGTATGGCTGAAGAAGCCTCTTTCCTTGCTGAGCAATATGGCATGGACTTATCAGTATTAGAATTTCCAGATATTGAATCATTGCAGATGAATGCAATGTTAGCAGTAGCTCAGGGCAGTGAGCAGCCGCCAAAACTAATTGTACTTAAACACATGGGCGATGTAACAAATAATGAAGTAATTGCTTTTGTGGGAAAAGGAATTACTTTTGATAGTGGGGGCATTTCTCTCAAACCAGGTGAGGGGATGCAAGACATGAAAGATGATATGGGCGGAGGAGCTGCAGTATTGGGAGCTATGGCAGCCATAGCTCAGCTAAAGCTAGCTGTGAATATCATTGCAATTATTCCTTGTACAGAAAATATGCCATCAGGGAAAGCGCTTAAGCCGGGTGATGTTATTACTTCAATGGACAAGAAGACTATTGAAATTATTAATACGGATGCGGAAGGCAGACTTGTACTGGCAGATGGAGTTTCGTATGCCCGTTATTTAGGTGCAACTAAAATTATTGATCTGGCAACGTTAACCGGCGCTTGCGTAGTCGCTTTAGGAACGATTACATCAGGTGTATTAACGAACAATGATGCTTGGTGTCAGCAAGTACTGGATGCCGCAGAGCAGTCCGGTGAAAAAATGTGGAAACTACCTAATCACGACGATTATTTTGAACAAATTAAAAGTACAATTGCAGATTTAAAAAACTCAGGCGGACGTCATGCCGGTGCGATAACAGCCGGACTGTTTATTGCTCAATTCGCAGCTGAAACGCCATGGGTGCATATCGATATTGCCGGCACTGTGACGACCCCCAAAGACACTGGCTATAATCAAGCAGGGGCTACCGGTGTGGGCGTCCGAACGCTAATTCGATTAGCCGAAACTTTGCAGAAAAGGTGATCTGCTATGACTGCTGATCTACATATCCATACTACCGCTTCGGATGGACGGCTGACTCCTTGGGAAGTTGTTACTAGAGCTTCAGAAAAAGGACTGCAATTTATTGCGATTACTGACCACGATACAATTGACGGATTCATTTCATTGCAACATCTACCAACACCGACTCCGTTAACGATAATACCAGGTATTGAATTTAGCACTGATTTGCCACATAATGAAGTACATATTTTAGGCTACTTCATTGACACGACAAATGAAACGCTAAAGAAACAGTTAGCGATCATTATCAATGATCGCATTACAAGAGTCCAGCGAATGGTGGAACGCTTACATCAATTAGGTTATCCTGTTTCTCTTGCGAGAGTTAACGAAATTGCAGGTGAAGCAAAGGCAATAGGACGACCGCACGTAGCTAAGGCACTGGTTGAAGCTGGTTACTTTACAAGTATCCAGGATGCTTTTAATGGCTTACTGGAAAAGAACGGTCCCGCCTATATTCCACACTACAAACTAAGCCCGGGTCAGGTAATAGAATTAATTCATCTGGCAGGGGGATTAGCCGTACTTGCCCATCCCGGCCTTGTGGGCAGTGATGCAATCGTACAAGAGATGATTGAGCTCGGAATTGATGGAGTAGAAGCATATCATCCCAGCCATGATGAAGAGCAGACAAAAACATATCTAGCTTATGCTGAGGCTCATCACATTGTAGTCACTGGCGGCTCTGATTTTCATGCTATCCCTGGGAGATTCCCTCAGGATCTTGGAACTTTTACTGTGCCGGACAGTATTGCTGTAAGATTACAGCAAGCTGTCCAGGAGCGTTTAGACATAAAAAAAGCTTGACTTGAATAACATCTTTTGTATAGAAACTTTAGGAGGATTGATTATGGGCGAAGATAGCAACCTGGCTGAGGTACTTCGCGCCAGAATTCAAGATCTGGAAGATAAAGTAGAAGCATTGCGCATCAGCCGCCGGGTATTGATGAATTTGATTGATTCGGTAGAGCGGGAAAAGCGAGAACAAGTGAATAGTCTTGAGATTCAGAATGAACGATTGCAAAAAAACAATTGCCGCTATGCTAAGGCTATTATGTGTCGTAATGCGAAAATCACTGAATTAGAGGAAAAATTACGTCTAGCAAGAAACGTAAATAATCGAACAGGTAATTCTTCTACTTGACAACACCTGTAAAAAGGTGTTTTATTTTTATGTATGACTAATTGAGGAGGCTGGACATGGAGGTCGTTGCGTTAGTAGGCTCCAGTGGAACGGGCAAAAGTCATCGGGCGCTTATTGTAGCCCATGAGAACAATATTGATGCCATTATTGATGACGGCTTGCTAATCAAGGACAGCAAAATTATTGCCGGACATTCAGCAAAAAAGGAACCAAGTAAAATCAGGGCAGTAAAAAGAGCAATTTTTATGGATACAGATCATGCTGAAGAAGTTCGAAAAGCAATTGAGACTGTACAGCCTAAGCGTATTTTAATTCTGGGAACTTCGGTTAATATGATACAAAAAATCACTACTGCTTTGGAGTTACCTGACATTAGTAATGTAATACGCATTGAAGATATTGCTACTAAAGCAGAAATTGCCAAGGCCCGTGAAAGCCGTCTTAAAGAAGGCAAACATATCATACCAGTACCAACAATAGAATTAAAACCTCATTTTTCAGGTTATCTGATTGATCCCTTAGAAATTTTTTTTAAAAAGTCACATCACAAAAAACGCCGTTTAGGAGAAAAATCAATTGTCCGGCCTACATTTAGTTATTATGGAAAATTATTGATCTCTGATGCGGCAATTTCTGCTATTGTCGATTATGTGGCAGTTAGTGATTTGGCAATTACACGGACTGGGCAAATAATTATTAAAAATTCTCATGACCGTGAGAAAGGAATTTCGATTTCCTTGGACGTAACTATAAGGTATGGAAATGTTATTTGGGAAGTAGTGCACCAGGCTCAGGCACGCATTAAAAAAACAGTAGAATACATGACAGGTATGATGGTAAAAGAAGTAAATATTGAAGTAAAACGGCTTAGCATTGAATAAGCCGGCAGGAGGGTTTATGGAAAAACCAATTAAACATGTATTGTTTTCTGGATATGCTAAACTACCAACAGGCATTACGGCAAGCGAGATGTACAAAGTAATTGGGCTCATATTGGTTATTGATATCGATACGGGCGAGATTATTGAAGCAGNNTTAGCTACAAGTGTCGCGCGTCATCATGTATCAGAAATGTTAGTAGGACAAAACTTAAAGAACGGTCCCGATCAAGCGCTCAGATTAATTGATCAGGTTTATCAAGGAAGCGCTAAAAAAGCAATTATTACAGCACTTAGAATTATTTATGATAAATACCGGAGCTTTAAAGAAGGAACAGCTCCAAGTCTACTTGATTAACAGATACTTTCGTTAGTATTTTATAGTCCTGTCAACTACTAGAGCTTACTATCAGGTTTGTGAAATTGCGAAAATTGCATTTATTGGTTTGAGAGGAGTCCGGACATCTGGGCTCTTTTGTCATTTTCCCGATGCACCGATAACCATAGATGATATAGCTTCGCCATCATCCTACTGTTTTA
>DDHB01000101.1 GCA_002337925.1 Sporomusaceae bacterium UBA1887 | reverse complement strand
GCTTTCTGGGGGGCCGCCTCTCTATGTGCGGCCTACTTCGTTCACAGCCTTATCCAACAACTGATCATGAGCCTGTACCGTTTTAGCATTTACTTCATATGCCCGGTATCCAGTAATGAGATTTACCATTTCAGCAACTACATTGACATTAGATTGCTCCAGCATGCCTTGCTCAACCCGGCTGCCTGACGGTGCTGCCTGAGCACCATTTGCATTATACAGGCTGTCGCCTTCTTTGAGCAGCTGCTTTTCATTGGCAAATTCAACAATACTGAGCTGCCCGGACTCAACGCCATCAAGCATTACCCGGCCATCAGGCGAAACAGTAAGATTCGATGCCGCATTATTCACAGTAATCGGTCCAGCTGTACCCATAACCGGATTACCGTCCTGCGTAACGATTTGGCCCTGCGCATTTTTTGTAAAGGTACCATTTTTGGTATACCTCACTCCGGCAGGAGTTTGAACCGCAAAGTAGCCGTTGCCGTCAATTGCCAAATCAAGTGCATTGCCGGTCTGGCGCATCATACCGGTCGAGTGGATAGTGGCAATTTCGTCTACCATTGCCCCTACTCCCAGCGAACCGATAGAAGGAGCGGCAGCACCATCATTAATACGGTAAAGNNTTAGTAATAGCTACATCTTTTTTATAGCCCGCTGTGTTTACATTAGCCAGGTTGTTGGCAATAGTATCGGTACGAGCTGATTCGGCCAGCATTCCCGATGCCGCCGTATATATGCCTCTGATCATATGTAACCCCTCTTCAGCGAATTTTGATTATTTAACCGGCAATCGTGCCTTTTCTCAAGGTAGTCAACGAATCCTGCAGCATTTCCATCGCATCAAGAGCTTTTCCTGTACCAAGGGCGACGCAGGACAACGGATCTTCAGCCAAATAGGTAGGAATACCTGTTTCCTGATTAATCAAGCGATCCAGGCCGTGAATCAATGAACCACCGCCAGTCATCACTATTCCCCTGTCAACAATATCCGCCGCTAATTCCGGTGGCGTTTTTTCCAAAACAGATTTAACGCAGTCTACAATGAGCGAAATAGGTTCTGCCAGTGCTTCCCGGGTTTCTGCAGACGTTATCCGTACTGTTTTAGGTAAGCCTGAGACTAAATCACGTCCGCGAATTTCCATAGTTTCATTCCGCCCGGTAGGAAAAGCGGTACCTACTGTAATTTTAATTTCTTCTGCCGTCCGTTCGCCAATTAAGACATTGTGTTCTTTTTTAACATACCGGACAAGTGCTTCGTCAAATTTGTCGCCGCCAATACGCAGCGATTCACTGACAACAATTCCGCCCAAACTTAAGACGGCAACGTCGGTGGTTCCGCCGCCAATATCGACAACCATAGAGCCACAGGCTTCGGAAATGACCAGTCCTGCTCCTAATGCAGCTGCCAGCGGTTCTTCGATCAGGAACGTTTTTCTCGCTCCAGCCTGCATCGCCGCTTCCAGTACCGCCCTTTTCTCAACTGTGGTCACTCCAGAGGGAATGCAGATCATAATACGAGGTTTAAAGAAGAAGTTTTTCCCAGCCACTTTTTGAATAAAATGGCGCAGCATACTTTCGGTAGTGTCATAATCAGCAATGACGCCTTCCCGCAAAGGACGAATGGCAATGATGTTGCCCGGAGTTCGGCCTAACATGCGCCGTGCTTCTTCACCAATAGCCAGAATGCGGTTGCTGTCCCGGTCTATAGCGACAACGGACGGCTCCCGCAGCACAATACCCTTCCCTTTTATGTATACTAAAACGTTCGCAGTTCCTAAATCGACTCCGATATCCATCGAACCAAACATGTTGAATCCCCTTTCAAACGCATTGGCTTGTCCTATTCACCTTCAGAAAAAACAGCCCTATATGATGCAAGAAAGCCATCGTTTTCAAAGCAGCATAAAGAAGGCTATAGAGCCAATTATAACTAATTGTAAATTCTACATGCTTAGTAAAAGTCCTTTATTCTTCTTCATTTTCTTTTGTATCTTTGTACTTTTTGCGAGTAGCTTCTCCACCGCGAATGTGCCGTTCTGCCTTATTTAATTCCAGTACGTGACGCACCCTTTGCGCCAGTCTTTTGTTAATGGTGGGAAGTCGTTCAATCATATCTTTGTGTACGGTACTTTTGCTTACACCGAATACGGTAGCTGCCTGTCGGACGGTATGTTTGCTTTCCAAAATATGGTTGCAAATGTCCAATACCCGCTTGCGGATATAGTCTTTCATTCTTCCCCGTTCCCCCTCGCCCTTTTTGTCTTGCTACCATGTATATGCGGACAAAAACAAAAAATGCGTGCCTTTTTACGAGCTTTTTCCTAAAACTCCAGCGTCATTAGAGTCACTTAGAGCCTTACTTTATCTGGAGTTTAGAGGAAAACGGGAAAGAAAAAATGCGTACAGGCTGTACGCATTTACCTAGTAAAATTTTATTATTTTAAAAATTCTTGCGGATGAATATACTCTCCTTGCTTTTTAACCGCAAAATGAAGATGTAGGAAAGGCTCACTCGCACATTCGCCCACTACGCCGATAACATCACCGCTGTGAACCGTCTGCCCGGCCTTCACAGAAACTGCTGAAAGCGAGCCGTAATAGAGCGTATAGCTGCCGCTTTCCATTACCAGCATCAGCCCTAACTGATTATCAGTCATGACATTTACAATTCGCCCGCTAGCAGCAGCCCGCACAGGCTGTCCAGGTGTTCCGGCAATGTCTATGCCGGTATGAAAACGCCAGTCCTGATATACTGCGTGGTGCAGCCAGCCAAAATCGGCAACAATTGCCCCGTTCAGAGGCTGACGGCGAGTATCCTGTACAAGGGCTGCCTCGACTGCAGGAGTAGAAGGTGTTAGAGGTTGTTCCACTGCTTGTCCAACTTTAGGTACAGACGCGGACTGTTTCACCGGCGGTACCGGTAAAGAAGCCGCTGTTTCAGGCAATGCGGGAGCGGATACTGCCGGTTGCTCAACCTGCAGCCGCTGCTCCGTAAGCTGCTGCTTATCAGCCAGTGGCGGCAGCGGCCTTATATTTTGGCTAAGAGCGGAAACTACAGCAAACGTAAGTCCTGCCGACAGTAGCAATAAGCCTGCTGCTGCATATATAGGCTTTCTGATCTTTCTTACTTCATGCAACCGATGCCCGAACTGATAAAGAAAATTTACTAATCCAGGTTTGAGTCCCACTTGTCCGAGAGTCTGACGGCGAAAATAAGTTCTCAAATCGCTAAAGGGCCCTGGTCTGCCAGGCATAAATATCACCTCGCTACCTAGTATGCCCACAATTTACCAGCGGTAAACGGTTAGCCCCTGCGCGCCCTTACGTCCCGTGAACATTCTTTAGTGCTACTCCTGTGTAATAGTAGGTTAATATCTGCCGGAAATCGCGGCCTTCCTTTGCCAGACCATTAGCACCATACTGGCACAATCCCACACCATGGCCATAGCCTGTCGTATGAAAAATCATTTTGTCACCCTTCACATCTACGGAAAAGTCGGTTGAACGCAATTCAAGCTTTTCCCTCAATTCTGCACCGGTAAATGTTTTATTACCTACCCGAACTTTTGCAACCCGTCCCGAAGCGGTATGGTCAATAATCTGAGCTATGGCACTACTGCCGTTTTGCGCTGCTGCCATAACGCCGGCATCCGCTCCTAAACGGCTTTCAAGATCACTTAAGGCCCATTCTTTTGTCTCCTGATAGCGAGGAGATTTTTGATCCCATTGACAGGCCACACTTTGCAAATACGGATAATCAAAGCCCCAGACCTCCCTGGCACTGGCTGTTTGACCACCACTGGTGGAATGGAAAACCGCATTAATCGGCTCACCGCTAAACGTAAGAATCAGTCCTCTTGTCCCCTCAACGGCCTGACTTATTTTTTTCCAATAGTCATCAGCTTTAAACGGTCCCCATCGTTGCTTTGCCTGCGCTTCGCTCGTCCAAGCCTGACTTTCTCGGTGATCGGTACTAACATCTGCT
>DDHB01000012.1:20862-48978 GCA_002337925.1 Sporomusaceae bacterium UBA1887 | reverse complement strand
GCAATCATATGAAGTGCAACAGTTGTTTTACCGGATGACTCAGGTCCGCATATTTCTATTACACGCCCTCTCGGCACACCACCAACGCCCAACGCAATGTCAAGTGCTAACGCTCCCGTAGGCATTACCTCTATGTTCATTTTAGCGGCAGCTTCCCCAAGCTTCATAATGGAGCCTTCACCGTAATCTTTTCTGACTTGCTTTAGTGCATTTTCAAGAGCCTTTTCTTTTGTCATCCCCGGTTTGTTCAATCCAAATTCTTTCTCTGCCATAATACCCCTCCGCCCAGAACGTTTGTTTGTATTAACTATATCACAGAACATTTGTTCCTGTAAATAGATAAACAACTACCCTCCTGCAGTTTTTTTACAGAAAGGTAGTTGCTACAGACTCCTGTTTAGCGGAATTCATCCAGCAGTTGCTGCAACTGGCTTATCTCAGGCCTGCCAGCGGCCTGGCACAAAGGCGTAGCAGCGAATGCTGTCGCGGTTTGATAATCAGCCCGCTCGTCACTCCGGTATACAAGACCGGTGACCAATCCTTTATGTTCCATAACCGTCGTCATTGCCTGTATGCGATTGCCTGGATCATAGCCATCAATAGATGAAAGGCTGGTAATGTTCTGTCTGTACCAGTCGTAGGTATTGTGCCTGTTGAAGGTAACACAGGGACTAAAAACATTGATAAATGCAAAGCCTTTATGAGCCATTCCCTGTTCAATCAATGCAGTTAATTCGGCCAGATTCAGGGAAAAACCCTGCGCAATAAACGTCGCACCTGCCGCCAGAGCGGTTTCCAGCGCAGCGAGCGGCGCATCTACTGCTCCATGAGGAGTCGACTTTGTTTGAAAACCGATATCACTTCGCGGTGAAGTCTGCCCTTTTGTCAGTCCATAGACATGATTATCCATGACAATGTAGGTAATATCCATGTTACGCCGGATAGCATGAATGGTATGGCCAAGGCCGATGGCAAAAGCGTCGCCGTCACCGCTGCAGGCAATGACCTTTAGGTCGCGGTTGCCCATCTTAATCCCCTGCGCCACCGGCAGTGCTCTCCCGTGCAGTGCATGAAATCCATAGGCGTAAAGATAACCGGAAATGCGGCCGGAACAGCCGATCCCGGAGACTATTGACAGTTGATGGGGCTTTAGGCCGGCATTAGCAACAGCCTGCTGAATCGCATTCTGAATGCCGAAATGACCACAGCCCGGGCACCAGTTTGGTTTGATACCATTTTTAAAATCGGCGGCATTACTCATACTAAAGCCTCCCTGCAAGCTTGATAAACCTGCGCCGGACGCAGGATGTCACCATCGTATTTGAGAAGACTGCGAATATCGTGTCCTCCCCCCACTTGCATGCGGATAAGAGCTGCCAGTTGAGCAGTAGCATTATGATCGACAACCAATATCCGTGCCGCCGTGCTGAGCAAGGGAAATAATAATGTACTTGGCAGCGGATGCAGCAGCCGCAGGTGGATATGGTTGACACGATATCCATCTGCAAGCAAGGACACAATGGCTTCTTCAATGGCGCCCCGGCTCGCACCGGTACCAATCACCAGCAGCTCACAGTGCTCAAATGGAGCTTGCGCATAAAAAGGCACGGGAAAACGAACAGCCAGGTCTTTTAACTTATTTAACCGCTTATCCATCTGGGCAATGCGATTGGCAGATGCCTCTGCAGGCTTGCCGACAGAATCATGTTCAAGACCTGTGACCAGGTACATGCCATTCTCCGTACCAGGCAGCACCCTGGCAGAAATACCAGTTGCCGAAGGCTCAAACCGCTTAAAATAGGCATTGGTTTTAAGCGGCGCTAAATCACCTGCAGTCAGAATGCTTCCCCGCCGGACAGTCACCTGATCAAGGTTCGGCGGCTCCATCGTTTGTTTGCAGAGCGATAATTGCAAATCACTTAGTAAAATTACGGGACATTGGTATTCCTCAGCTAAATTAAAAGCCTCTACCGTATCGGTGAAAGCTTCGGCTGCAGTACCGGGAGCAATCACTATTTTTGCCGCGTCGCCATGGGTGCCGAAAACGGCTGCAAGGATGTCGGATTGCTCATGCTTTGTCGGTAGTCCGGTACTGGGACCACCGCGCTGGGTATCAATCACTACTAGCGGAGTTTCCGTCATAGCAGCCAGACCGATGCCTTCCTGCATCAAGGAAAACCCCGGCCCTGAAGTTGCAGTGAAGGCTCTGGCCCCGGCATGATTAGCACCGATAGCCATGGTACAGGCGGCTATTTCATCCTCAGTCTGAATAACTGCACCTCCAAATTGCGGCAGTTTTTCAATCATGTATTCCATAATTTCCGAAGCCGGCGTAATTGGATACGCCGCCATAAATTTCGCCCCTGCTGCCAGTGCACCAAGTGCAATGGCCTCATTTCCCAGCATAAAAAGACGTTCGCCCAGCTGCGGGTGGGGCAATGGGCAGCAATTGATCAGATGAGAGCCGTACTCCCTGATAAAATCAAACCCGCCTTGCAGCGCCTTTAAATTGTTGTCCAGAACCTCAGGCTTCTTCGCAAAGGCAGCAGCAATAACCCCAGCGAAATCGGCTGGAGTCACTCCGATAAGTGCAGCCGTCGCTCCAAGGGCAACACTGTTTTTCATGAGCGGCGAGCCATGGCCAGCCGCAATCTCCGTAAGGGGCAAAATAAACAGCTCCGGCATATCCAGCGCTTGCTGCAATACGGGCCGGAATTTAGCATCAGCCAGAATAACGCCAGACCGGTTCATTTCATGAATGTTAGCAGCAATAGTTTCCTGATCGAAAGCAACCAAGATGTTGAGTTCATCGGTTACAGTGCCAACGGGGCTTTTACTAATACGTATTTTGTAATGGGTATGGCCACCTTTGATCCGGGACGAGAAATGACGGTGCCCATATAAATAATAGCCCAACTGGTTAAGAGCGGTGGCAAATCTGTCACCGGCACTTTCAATGCCTTCTCCCTGCTGACCGCCAACTGTCCAGGAGATATCGGCTGCGGTCTTTTTCAACGTCAATCCCTCCTCTGCTTATGATTTACAATTTCCAGAATAATCAGCCCAATTCCTGCTAACTGCACCTTACCAATAAAAGATAAAGGACCTGCAGCGCTCTTTTATCTAGCATTGCGGGTCCTTTATCTTTTTTATTTGCAGTCGCCCGTCCTAGGAGCAACAGCCACATACTTTCTTAATTTTGATAAACAGGCAGTACGATAACGGCTGCTGCACCAATCTGTACGAGATTACCGGGAAAACCCATGCCAAGCCCTTCCGCCAAAGTGCCAAGCTTGCGTTCTTATAGAATGGCAAACCCTAATGTACCATAGATGATTTTTCTTCGGCTACTTCATGCCAAGACTTTTGCTTCAGCATCCGATGCTTCTGCTTTTGACTTATTTCCCCAATAGCTGGCCAGCAGACTCCCTGTCATATACTCCCAAACCGTCATCACTGCACCTGGTAAAGCTGCCATAGGATCCAAATGTGCCAATGCCAAAGCTACAGCAAGACCTGAGTTTTCCATACCGATTTCAAATGTAACTGCCCGGGACTTTTTCTCATTCATACCAACAGCTTTACCGGCATAGTAACCTAAAACAAGGCCGGCAATATTATGAATAGCTACAGCTACACAGAGTACAAGTGCCATTGTTGCCATTTTTGCTGCATTTAAGGCGACTACAGACGACATAATTGTAATGATAAATATGACCGATACAGCCGGAACTACTTTAATCAATTTATCTACTATTTTTGGAGCTGCCGTATGCAAGGCAACGCCAATGCTGATCGGGATTAAAACAATTTTTACAATATCCAGTAACAGGGCACCAATATCAATAGGAATCATCGAGCCTGCCAGAAAAGCAAAAATATAAGTGGTAAGTACCGGTGCCAGGATTGTATTCACACTGGAAACGGTGATCGATAACGCCGTATCGCCTTTGGCGATGTACGTCATAACGTTCGATCCTGTACCGCTCGGGCAGGCTCCCAAAAGTACCATACCAGCAGCCAACGCCGGTGACAGATCCAGCATCTTAGCTACGCCAAAACCGACAAGAGGCATAATCAAGTACCGGAAAAATACGCCATAGAACACATCTTTCGGACGGGTCAACACTAAGCGAAAATCTTCAAGAGACATCGTAAGTCCCATTCCCAGCATAATAATTCCCAGCATATACGAGATATACTTGCCAACAGGCTTAAACGGCTCTGGGTTATAAAAAGCAATAACCGAAATTACGATCACCCACAACGTCATATACTTGCAGATAAATTGAGCCAGCTTCTCTAATAGTTTCATAATCCATCCTCCTAAAATGATAAATCTCAATCAAAAAACCCCTTGCCCTTTAAGTCAATAGACTTAAAGGGGCAAGAGGCAAGTTTCTCGCGGTACCACCCTTTTTACAGATATGAAAATATCTGCATCTCTCATCAGGTCTAACAACCCTAGCAGAATAACGACTGCACTCCTTGCGGAGCCGAGACCGGCGCAGCTTACTTCTTACGATTCAGCCTTGCTGTTCAGGAGTGATTCTTGTATTTCTAGCGTTGCCGGTTCGCACCAACCACCGGTTCTCTGAAACGTTCAAAATACAACGTTCTCCCTCATCACATTTACACATTATATAGTTTCAGTAGGAACATTTATTTCTTCCAAATATACATCATTGTTTTTGAATTGTCAACATGTAACAATTATATTTGCATTATGCCAACTAACGCCGGCCTATTAATGTAACTACTCCTCTGGAGACTCTTTCGGCTTTTTTACCTTTGTACGAAGAGTCGAAATCGCCATATGGACTCCCGTCAATGTAAGCAGTACCAGGCTTATGGCCGTTAGATCTACGAGCCAGGTAAACTTCATATTTCCCACTATTCCTTTGTGAAAATTTTTGGCTAAGCCGAAACTGCCAGCCGGTGGATGATGCCCGCCTTGTTGAAATTCGGCAGGTGGAGCCCCCTGACCAACTATGCCCGGTTCGGCTAATAGTAAGCCCGTAAGCGCCTCAATTAGAATAAAAATAGCAAAGATTAAACCAATATACATGTGAATCTTACGCGAAAATAGATACAATACCTTCACCTCCATTATATTCTTGCTACCGCATTATCTGACGACGTTTTATTTGTAATTATGCTCCCCCATAATTGATCCTATCCGCATCACTCATACTCTGATTTTCCTTCTGACTCTACGGATCGTTTATTGATAGTATTTTTTTTATAGTCTAAACTAAGTTCTGAGGTGATACTGATGAATTGCGAAAAAATCGGCCAGCTAATTTATCGTTTACGAAAAGAAAAAGATATGACTCAAAAGCAGATCGCCGATCTCATGAATATCAGCGATAAAACAATAAGCAAGTGGGAACGTGGCCTGGGCTGTCCGGATGTGTCATTGCTTCCGGAATTGTCACAAATACTTGGCATTAATATTGAAGAAATCTTATTGGGAAAAATAGTACTAAATGAAACAGTAGGAGGAAATATGAAAAAGATTCAATTTTATATATGCCCCCAGTGCGGAAATCTAATCACAGCAACAGGAGATGCTACCATTTCCTGCTGCTCAAAGAGAATGGAACCATTAGCTGCGACAAAAGCCGGCCAAGACCATCAACTGGATATTGAGCCTATAGAAGATGAGCTTTATGTTACTTCAACACATGAAATGAAAAAAGATCATTTTATCTCTTTTGCTGCCTATGTTACAGGTGATAAGGTCTTTATTGTAAAGCAATATCCAGAATGGAATTTGCAATTCCGCTTCCATCGCCTTGGACACGGCAAGCTTTATTTTCATTGCGTAGAACACGGGCTATTTTATCAACTGGTTTAAGCAGGTAGATTAAAGGTCGGCCAGCTAATAAAATGCCGCAAGAGGAGAGGAGCATAAAAATGAAGATTGTATTGGTCAATGGAAGCCCTAAAGGCAGAAACAGCAACACGCACATCATGGCAGAAGCCTTTTTGCAAGGCGCTCAGGAAGCGGACGCAAAGACGTAAATATATTCTTGGCAGAAAAGGATATCCGGTACTGCCGCGGTTGTTTTTCCTGCTGGCTCAAAACGCCGGGACAGTGTATTATCGCAGATGATATGCAGCCTATTCTGACTGAAGCAGACGGGGCCGACGTCCTAGTATTGGCCAGTCCACTGTATTTCGACACCATTTCCGGTATGCTGAAGGTGTTTATGGATCGAATGATTGTCAAAGGCGATCCTCATTTCAGCAAAACGGACTCCGGTGAATCACGGCACTGGAAAAATCCAGATGAGAAGCTTCCCTGCCTGCTGATGATGTCAAACTGTGGTTTTCCGGAACGGTCCCATTTCCAGGCACTGTCACACTGGGTCCAGCGTGCAGCCTTAAATATGCAGACGGAGCTGCTAGGTGAAATCTACGCAGCGCAGGGTGGACTGCTGTCTATGGAGCTGCCCCCAGTGAAATCCTATCTGCAATGGGTCAAAAAAGCTGGTTATGAAATCGGGCTGGGGCAAGCATTATCGGACGAAACAAAGCAGGCACTGGAACAGTCATTTCTGCCTGATGACGTGTATATACGAAATGCCAATCAGCATTTCGACAATACGCTTGCAGAAAACAACCTTAATAGGAATCGGTAAAAATTAAATTGACAAAAAATCCTGCAGAAAAACTTTCTGCAGGATTTTTTATTAATTCTTTCTTAACACCACTATTTCAGTCACGCTTCCCGGAGCCCCAGCCTGCCGGTGGAATACTTTGCGGATGATTAAATACGTTCTCAGGATCATATTTTTCTTTTATTCTGCGCAGTCTGGCAAAATTGGCTCCGTAATACGCCCGCCCGAAGTCCTCAATATACTCATCTGGAACATTTACATAAGATCCTTCAACAAAGGGTTCTAACTGCTCACGTGTTCTCTCTACCATCGCAATGTTGCGACGGGCATCAGAATCTTCACTCCAAGAGGAGTTCCACTCTAAATAATATTTTGGTCCCCGCCAAAAAAATGCAGTCTCTTCAGGAGAAATCCTGGCAGCGGCACCACCCCAGTTTAGAAAGAAAAACCCCGCTTCGGTTCCGGTCGACGCTTCGAGGAATCGGCGCATAATTTTAACTGCCTCGCAGGGCAACAGATCATATGCCCAGGCCGATGAGAATTTAGTACTCTGATCGGATCTTCCCGGAATCGGTTCATCAGGTATTAAATATTCAACAGCATCCGGATAGTCTAGTGTTTCAATGTATACCGTCGGAGAGCCCGCACTGGTCAAAGGCTCCAATAAGCAAGTTAGTTCTTGCTTAGAACCAAGAAATAGTCCTTGTGCATGCAGCAAGCCATTTACCTGACTTAACGCTTCCATATATGTGCCTAATCGTTTGTCAACAAAAGGTGCCCAGTTTTGCCATGCCTCAAAAACAATTTCCAATTGCTCCCATGGCCAAATAAGCTGGAATACGGTTGCTTTGGCAGGGGCATTGTGCACCTTGAATTTATATGCAGTATTAATTCCAAAATTACCGCCGCCACCACCACGGGTTGCCCACAACAAGTCCGAATTCTTCCACTCGTCAGCATAGATAACGCATCCCTCATAGTTAACCATTTCTACTCCCACGAGATTGTCACTAACAAGACCAATTGACCGCAGCAGCAGTCCGATCCCTCCACCTGCCGTGATTCCGCCGATACCGACTGTCGGACTGTCGCCAAAGGGAGCCATGTAGCCTTGTTTCGCCAGCCATTTTACAAGAGGCCCTACATGGACACCGGTTTGGACGACAGCCTCTTCCTCTTCCTCATTCATCCACACCTGATCCATACTGCTTACATCAATGACAATCCCACCTTTTACTACAGAAAGATTTTTATCTAGAGCATGACGTCCACTGCGAGTCCGAATGGGGACGCAATTTTCTTGCGCCCATTTTACAGCATTACTGACATCTTCTGTACAGCGTGCAAAAACAAATACGAGCGGGAATGTGTCAACATATGGATTCCAATTTTTACAGGCCTGATCGTAACCTAGTTCTCCTCTGAAAATAACTCGCCCGGTTAACTGCGTTTTTCCTTTCATCGTTATCACTCCTATCTTTAACTCTATAGACCATGTTCGTTAACTATTGCAAAAAAACATCCATCATCTTATGATATGGTATTATGTCTTCATATGTTCCTGTCAGCCGTGAAACGCACGTAAAAAAACCTCCACTCAACAGATACAGACTTTGACCCCTGTATCCATCCAGCGCAGGCTTACATTGTCTTGAAAAAGATAACTGAATGAAGCTATACTGATAAGTAGTTATTTCGGCTATTATGGAACGCGCTTTTGAAAAGAAAGGAACAATAATGGATGAACAATATTATGAAAAGCTACTAAATATAACAACTGGGGGAGAACAAAAAAGATTTAATGAATCACCTCACTATAACAGATATGAGCCAACCTCCTACTCTGTATTAGAAATATTAACTAAGCAATATACTTTTACAGCAGATGATCATGTCGTTGATTTCGGCTGCGGTAAAGGCAGGCTTAACTTTTACATCAATTACTTCTTTGATTCCACAGTCACAGGGGTAGAAATGAATTCCTTCTTCTATAAGCAGGCTGTTCATAATCAACAAGAATATCTCCAAAAACAGAAAAAGAAAACAAATAAAATACATTTCATCAACACCTTAGCGGAAGATTATCCGATTAGCCCCAAAGATAATAAATTTTACTTTTTCAACCCTTTTTCCTTACAAATATTTACGAAGGTTATCAACACTATTTTGCTGTCAACAAAAGATCGGCAAAGAACAGTAGACATTATCTTGTATTATCCGTCCTACGATTTTTTATGTTTTTTGGAAAACCATACTCCTTTTACGCTTTTCAATACCATAAACTTTCCTGACGATCGTGACCCTCGCCAAAGCTTTTCTATTTATAGGCTAGAGCGCACTATACGAACATGAATTTTTTCTTGTTAGTGAAGGAAAATGTAGAATTATCGTGAATAATGTTGTGTGGTGCTTGCGAACAGCATAGCCAAGGTATGCTGCAGAAGGGAAGTAATACTATTAAAGGTAATTTAATAACCGAAACTATTTGCCGTCACAGAATGAAAATCATCGCAATTATTTTGATTTTCTGCGTAGAATTATCCCTTTCATTCCGATTCTTCATTCGTGAACCGGTATTTCCGATGAACATCTTCATTATTGATGCATCGAATGCTATTTTTCGCGATTTGCTGCTGGCCGGTATCTTGCTGCTTTTTAGAAACAATAGCAGCCGTATCAAACAAGTTGTCAAAGATTACTTCCCGATCGTGATTATAGCCTCTCTTTGGGTTGCCATCTCAATGGTGATTATGCATTCATTAAACTTAATTTGCAATGCAATGACAATTGTGGCCTTGCTCACAGGGGTGATCAATAACAGCCTGCTCGTACTGGCTGCAGGCTATCTATACATGAAACGGGGTACACCATTCACTAAAGCGGTTTATTTTTTTGCCTATCTGCTTACCATCTTATTTTTCTATAGTGATACCGCTTATTTTCTTGTCACATCCTCCCATATTGAAAAAATGCTGTTTGAAAACCTAAATAACTACTCCATCCTCAGCGTGATTCATACAACAGATAAGCTTATTTTTCTAGGTATCGGCATCAGTTTAAGCTTACTGATACTTTTATTCCGCGTTCCGAAAAAACTGTATTATGGTCCTAAAGGAAGCTCTGTAGCCATTATTCTATTCATTTGTATCGCTGTGAATCTCGTGAATTTTGTCACAGCCTTTTTCTATCCCCAACTGCTGGTTACCAATGGCTATGACGAGGAAGCAGAACTGGAAAGGGCAAGAAACGCATCACGCAGCCTGCTTTCCCAATCTGTAACGCTCAACCTGGCACAAGAGTTTTTGCGCAATGACGAGAGGCTGGTAGCTGCTTCCAGCCAGCTTTATCGCGTGGCTTTTTCGGAAAATGAAACAATACTCTTAAATGACCTGGGAATTAAAGTTGGCGAAAAGCCTGCTGCCGTCCCTAACGTTTTTCCCTATGATAAAATTGTTATGATCGTCGGCGAATCTTTGCATCGTGATTACTTGCATTATTACAACCCGTTGATTCCAGCAGAGACAACACCGTTCTTAGATAGTTTAGTAGCATCGTACCCCCATTCCGATCGTTATTACACCTCCAATAAGCCGACGACTCAAGGGCTCAATTCCCTCTTTCTTTCCCAACTGCTCTACACCGACGACCAGGCTTTCGAGACTAATACCACCCTATTCAGAGTTCTCGAGAAACATGGTTATGATACCTTGTTTTTAGAGGCTACAAGCCAATATTACAACGATGAATTCCGGGCTTATAAAAAACGTTTTGGGATGAATACCTACAGAGCGAAAGAAGATCTGGAGAAAGAAGGGTATATTGGCAGCAGCGGCTGGGGCTACCACAACGATGTTATGTATGAGGAAACTATCCGGATTCTAGAGCAAAACCGCAATAAGAAACTTTTTATGGTTACTAAAACAATAGACTCTCATCAACCCTACCCCTATTGCGGTTTAACTGATGAAGATATTCCGTCAGCGATAAAGGAACAACCGAATAATGTTTATCTGAAAGGGATTTATTGGGAAAATATTACTTTGCAAAAATTTTTCCAGGATCTTAAAGACCGGAATTTACTAGATGATAAGACCCTGATCGTAATTACAAGCGATCATAATCCTCATCCCAGCCAGAATGCTCATTATAAACGTCTTGGTGAAGGTGATCTCACTTTAAGCTTAGCTCCCCTCCCGCTAATTTTTGTTAGCAAGAATCTGAAGCCTTTTGAAAATTTCAGCGGCGCAGCTTATGCAAGTCAGATTGACTTTGCCCCTACACTTCTAGGAATCCTTGGTATTCCTTCCCCTTCGGATTTTTCAGGAAGAAATATGATTAATGTTCCAGAGGAAAGCAGCTATGCAGTTGGCTTTTTAGGAGATACCATCTATTACTGGTCAAGTGATTTCCATATGAAGACAGACATGTATAACGGTAAAGACCAAAATGCTTCTGAAAAGGCAATCATCCATTGGGTGCAAGATTTATATGCCAAATACTTTGTTGGTGATTCGGTCCGGGCACTTCAATAAAAAATCCCTCTCGTTTGTAGTAGAAAACCTACAAGCGAGAGGGATTTTTGTCCGTTTGGATACAGGACTATTTTTTTATTTCTGTTTGATCAATCAAATCTCCATTTTGCTTGAATGCAGCAACTTTAAGTGCAGCCTGAGATGCTTCAAGTACAAGATAATTGGGCATGTCTATAGGGTTATAGTAAACCTCATCCATCGGCTTGCGCGGCGATTTATCCCATGTTTTTTCCCCACTGCGCCCTGTCGTTATATAGATCGTTCCCGCAGGGTCGCGCCTGCTATTTTTGAGTGCAGCCGTGCGAGCATAGGAATGGACATGTCCCGTTAATACGAGATCAACATGATGTGTATCGAATACTGGAGCAAACATGTTGCCAATCTCGTCAAGCGGTCCATTGAAAGGGTTTTTCCATATACCCCTGTGCATAAGGACTACCTTCCATTTCTTTTGTGTTTGAGACAGATCTTTTTCCAGCCATTTCTGTTGCTGCTTTAAGAAGTCAGGATACCAGCTGCGCAATTCCTCAGCCTGCGTATTCAGCACAATAAAATGGACGTCCCCATAGTCATAAGAGTATGCATATCGTTCCAACCCAGCGGGGCCATTCGCCGGCACGGAAAAAAGCGAGAGATAATAATTAGGGACTGCCATTTTCCAATCCAAATTATATGCTTCGTGATTGCCCATTACTGGAGCTATCGGCATTGCTGCAAACAGCTTTGCTGCTCCATCAAACCAGGCATTCCATTGATAGTCATCCTGCCCATTATCAACAAGATCACCCATAATGGTAAAAAACGCTGCATCAGGATAAGCTCCCCACGCTTTCTGCGCCGTATTCGCCCACTCTTTATAATCGACTGATTGTGAATCGCCAAAAATAAGTGCCTTAAACGATGTAGACTCTGTTTCGGTTTTGAACGCCTTCCATTCCGATTGCCGCTTGCCGGTAGAAATACGATATTCATACTCGGCTCCAGGTGAAAGATTTGCTGCGTGTGCCGTATAAAGAGTATACGGCTTACCGCCATTATAAACAGGCAGATCAGTCGCCTCCGCTTTGACTATCGTGCTGTCTTTCGCATGTTTGACCCGGATTTCTAAACTGCCCGGACTACCTACGGTTGCTGTTTTCCAGGAGATCGTACGTTCATGCTTCATATCTGCAGTAATGACCTGCATGATTTGTCCCGCTTCGCTGTCGAAACCTGTATAAGCCGATTTCGATATAGAGAAAATATACAAACCAGCTGCGATACAAGCAACAATAATACCCCATATGTATTTTTTTCTTTTTGCCATTATTGACGCCTCCCTGCTACCAGTCTATATTTATCCGTTTCGAGGTCCTTCACAACGCTGATATTACTGAACTGTTACCTACATAAGACCTATTTCCTATTATATACCTCTTAAACAAATAATACATATACAGCAGGGGGTTTTATCCAATCTCAAAGAGTTATGATTACATTGCCTACAGTTCACAAAATTGTAGACTCATTTTATTGACCTAGTACTTTTCATAATGAATTCTGGCACAATCAAATCGATCCTCAAACTTATTTGAAGTAGAATAACCAATGGCCAGCATAGCAAATGCCTCAATTCCTTGGGGGAGATTAAACAGTTCTTTGATAAAAGACATTCGTTCTTCTTCCGGTGCAACCCCCATCCACACAGTACCTAAGCCAAGCTCTACTGCCGCAAGTAAAATATTTTCTGTTGCGGCAGCCAAATCCTGTTGAAAATATTGCTTGTATTTTAAATACTTTTCACTTGATAATACGATAATGCCAAGGGGGGCATTCTTAATCGCCCCAGCATAGATATGTGCTTTTGACATTTTTTGAAGCGTTTCTTTATCTTCAATTACAATAAACTCCCATGGTTGTTGATTACCAGCGGAAGGAGCCTGCATACCGGCTCTCAATAGTTTTTCAATTTTTTCTTTTTCTACTGGCCTCCCCTCAAAACTTCGGATGCTCCGCCTGTTTTGTATTGCTTCATATACGTTCATGCGTAATCTCTCCCCCTTTACTCTTACTTACCATTCATATGATCCTTAGCTCTTAGGAATCACTCTTGAACATACGGCCATTACCAGGGGTATTATGCCCATAAGCAATCAAAATGAAAACAGCCAAGTTCCTTCAAAGCAAAAAGCCTTCCAGAACCTGCAGGAAGGCCTCTTGCTTACTGTGTTCTGTTAGTTTGAGACTTGCTGGTTAGCCCTTTGCTTGGCATTTTTTCTGATTTTAATTGTACCAACAATAATTTCAGGAAGCAAAACAAAGAACAATCCGATATAACCAACTGAGCCATAACCCTTGACAACAATATTGGTTAATCCAAAAACCGATATGCCTGTGCATAAGGCTATAGTAAAAAGAGAAATAGCAATCCTACGCGCCTTCAGGCTATTTAGTACATTCCTTTTGACAAGAACAGGCTCGAATCGGGCAACAGTGGAAAATACTAAGGATATTCCTGTGCCGAGCAACGCAACAAATAAGATGATACTGTACAAAACCTTAAGCCAAGATATGCCAAGCTGTGTTGTAACGTAATACACAGGCAATGTCTGTTGAAGAGCATCCGGGCTAAATCCTAACAGCATAATGCACACAACAACCAAAAAGAGTCCATTTAACAATGTGCCAAAAAACATGAACTGATTGCATTCTTTGGTAGTTTTAATATGATGAGAAACCGAAATGATGGGCAGAACAGTAAAAGCCTGAAAGCCAATATAGATCATCATATACCAAACTGCATCCCAAAAGTTTGTACCAAAGGTTTCTTGCGAAACTACAATACGCTGAATGTTTAGTGCTCCTGTCTGGATACCCAGAAAACAAAGGATGAGTAAGGTAACAATTAAAAAATATGTTTTGAAGCTGAGAACTTTAATAATTAAGTTACTGCCAAAAATAGTCAATATCAATAACACTGCACCAACAGCTACAATGCCAATACCGTAGGGAATTCCTAAGGAGCTTTTTAATAAAGCGCCCGAACCCGCTATAGACGTACTTACTCCACAAGCAATCAGCATGATAAACCCTAACTCGAATACAAGTGAAAAATATTTCTCATATGGATGAAAAAGTGCATCTCCAAAGCTTTTATAATCATAGGTCTTATAGTCTTTAGCTAGCACAAGAGCATTCCTGTGTCCCCAGCCCAAAATTGCCATAGCGACTACAGGCAAGAATATGGAATACCAGCCGTACTTTGCAAAGTAATTGACTTCCTGATTCCCTGTAGCAAAGCCGCCGCCACTATGAGTGGCAAACCAGACAGCCGCCATCGCAAAGGCTATACTTATTGATTGATTTCCCATTGATAGAATCCTCCTAAACTAGTTAATGAGTACAAAAAGCCCCTATTGACAAATTATGTCAATAGGGGCGACGTTTATTCGCGGTACCACCCTACATTAGGCTCATTACAGCATACTTGTAAACATTGCTGTACCTTTAACGCAGATATACGCAATTACCTAAATAAGGACTCTATACCTTATTTTCAGTAACAGAATTCCCGGGTGAGTCTGTAAGTACACCTGCACCGGTTCGCACCAACCACCGGCTCTCTGAGCATCAATATACCTGCTTATCCCATTCATCATTTTTTAGCATATAGGTTTCACTTCATTACGCGCCTGCAGGACGAGTGTAACTTTGTAACTTTGTAACTTTATCACATTATGCCATCTACATTCCAACCTGTCAAGCCTTATTAAAAACCTCCACCTAAATATAGATAGATTCTACATCTAACATATACCAAGTGGAGGTTATCTGTTTATTCTATGTCACTAGCAGTAAGCCGAGAAATTTAGTTCTTACTTAAAAGCTCAACTGCTGCTTGGCTTAGCAACAATGCAGCAGTAACTAGACTTTCTTCATCAAAATCAAACCGTGAATCATGATGCCCTGCTGCCAGCTCGGTACCAACCATTAGATAAGCAACCTGTCCGCCTTTTTGCTGGACCCGTTCCATGAAATAGGTACAATCTTCGCTGCCGCCAATGTTTCCATCGGGCAATATACTTTTAAACAAATTACTCTTTAAGGCAACCTGCTCTAAACGTGCGACAAGTTCAGGTGTATTTGTACAATTAGCCGCACCGCCCATCGGCGCCACGGTAAGTTTAACATGATACATGACAGCTGCTGCCTCTAAGATGGTAAGCGCTCTTTTGTACATATATTCATTAATCTCACTGGTAGTCCCGCGTGTTTCCAGTTTCAATATAGCCTTGTCCGGTATAACATTACGTCCGGTTCCTGCCTGCAAAACTCCAACATTGATACGGGAAGCCCCTTGGCTGTGGCGGGAAATAGCGTGCAAATTAATAGCCGCCGTGGCCGCTGCCAGTAATGCATTTTGACCGGTTTCCGGTGCTGCACCAGCATGGGCAGGAACACCGGTATAAACTGCGTCTAGTTTTGTCGTAGCCAAAAAGCCTACTGTGTTGCAAGTCATCGTGCCAATTTTCTTCAATCCGATCCCTAGATGTAAGCCAACAAAATAATCTACGTCATCAACAATACCACGGGAAACCATCGCTTTCGCACCTCGTACCCCTTCTTCGGCAGGTTGAAAAATGAACTTCACTGTTCCGGCAAGTTCATTTTTTGCTTCAGCCAAAACCTCAGCCAGAGTTAAGCCAATCGCGGTATGACCATCATGCCCGCAGGCATGCATCGCACCGGAATTAACCGAAGCAAACCCTTCACGATAAGGTCTGTGTTCTTCTAAGGTCGCTTCCAGCACATCATTGGCATCCATGTCAAAGCGGAATGCCACAACCGGTCCTGGCTGAGCAAAGTGCAGCACGCCCATTACACCGGTTTTACCGCCTTGCATTTTGCCTACCCATTTCGGATCTGCCCCTTGTGCGATCGCTCTTTCCTGATGGCTGATCAATTCCTGCTGGGACGGTACTCCCATCATAACCTCGGCATCAATCACTTCCTCACCCACTGATACTTGATAACCGAGGCGTGTTAATGTTTCGGCCACAATCGATGCTGTACGAAATTCTGTCCAAGCTGCTTCTGCATGTTTATGTAAATCACGGCGACACTTGATAAGTTGACCCTTCTTTGCCTTCACTACATCCAAAATGTCCGTATTCATTTATTACTCTCCCTCGTTCAATAAATTAACTCTGACAATTGGGTATTGTGCATATATGCTTACAATAAAACGCAGGCTGTACACCGCTATGCGCTGTACAGCCTTGCATCTTATCAGTCAGCAGCTTTCTCGTGTTATTAGTACATTAACAAGGCCATACCAATAATCATAGATCCTACCATAGGCAGCCAGTTACGTTTTGTAACTTCCATCGGATTAACACCGGCAATACCGGCTACGATAATCGTAGCACCGGCAATCGGTGACATCGTACGACCAAGCGTACCACCTAAGGTAGCCATGCTACCCATTTGCATAACTTCCATGCCAAAATCCGGTGCATGCGGCGTAACCGCCTGATTGAAAGCCATCGTCGCCGCGTCGCCTGAACCAGTGATAAAGCCCAGGAGAAACGGACCGACAGCAGCGCAAAGCTTGACAATGGCTGGATTGTTAAGCATGGCGGCAATAAAGGCCTTCACTAGTCCCATAGAGGTCATACCGGACACAAATACCCCGGCCGCAATGATAATACCAATGATTTCACCGTAGGCTTTGCCCATACCATCAAAAAATGCATTACTGAGCCCCACAGGATTTTTCCGGGTAACTAAAAGAGACAGTGCGCAACCGATAATCATCGCCTGAGGCACATCCGTTTTTAAAGCAGGTATCAATGTAGCCCCAAAAAGCAGCAATACAATCGGAAACATTGGCATCGCAGCATACAGCAGATTTACTTTAAAGCTGTTATCCACTTCCAATCCGTCTGCATGGTATCCCTTGTGTTCTTTTTTATAGTAGGCAATAGCAGTAATTAAAATTGCAGCAACAATCAACGATGCAATATTTGCTTTAAATTGAAAGGCAATAACTTCCATAACTCCTACCCCGGCAATTTTAGCTACAACCGGATTATGGGCCAGTCCTGGATTCAGCATACTGCCATAAGTACCGCATTTAACCGCAGCCGCTGCCATGGCAGGATGCACCCCGGCAGACATCATCAGCGGTACGAAAATTGCACCTGCCGCAGCTGCTGTTCCTGCTGCACTCGGCAAAGCCACATTGACTGCAAATGTAGCAAACACAACGCCGGGAATCAAGAGGGGCCGAACTTTTCCCAAACCGCTGGCCATCAGGTTAATCAGATGTTTGTCACATTCAGTGAACCGCATAACCATCGCAAAACCCATAACAGAGCATACGGCCTGAATCAATCCGGCATTTGTCATATCTTTGGCGAAAGCATTCAAAGATGCCATAGGAGTACCTGCCACACAGGCCATAACAATACCGGATACTAACAGCACTAAACGCGCATCATAGCGTTTGATCAAAAAATAAATCGTAATAATGACCAAAATCACACCAATAGTAAGCATCATATCAAACACACCTCTCCCCTTATAGCAATAAATTCATACTACGCTATTGTTGAACTTTTCTCCTTTCTATTGATTTTCTTTTCAGCCTATTTATGGATATTTCCGTTAAACAGGTAATGAAAAAACGAGACTTGACTCGTCCTGTAAAACAAAAGCCCTCGTAAAAAATACGAGAGCGACGTTGCTTTGTAATGTTTACTATACTCGCCTTTGTTATTCTTGTCAATATGTTAAGCTGAACTTATCTTGATGATGTAAAATTCCCCAACAATAACGGTAAATTAATTTTATACAGTTTTCGAGGCCGTCCTTTATTGATCATTTCTTCTCCGGCTAATTCGGCCATCCCATTGTCCACTAAAATCGTTAATATTCTTCTGGCACTGCGGGACGTAACACTGAGATAAACGGCGAGTTCCTCTGCCCCGATAGTATCGGTATCCAGCTTATCAATCACCGCCAGCAAACGGTTGACGGTAGTAACACTGAGATTTAGCTGATCTGCAATCCGCTTACAGGCCGCAGTATCTGCCTGTACAGAATACTTAAGATGAACAGCCGAGCTTAAGGGGCCGACCACTTCCCGCTCATCGTTTACCGCCATCCATAACCCCTTGCCTTTCTGTTGGGCTATTCCCAGAGCATGAAACGCATTTTGTTCGGCATCATAGGCCGTAACACCAAACCCAATACCGCCGCTAACCGCCGCCTTCACCTGACAGGCTATTTTTTCCAGGATAGGAATAACAGTAAGCTTATTGGTACTGTTCTCGAGTATACCGCGTGTAGAATACAGAGTATACTGGCCATCACCCCGGCTTACGAGAGACCCTTTCAGCATTTCCGCATAATCGACTAAAATCTTGTATAAACACATTTCCATACGTTTTACATTGTAGCTTGAACTGGCGCGCATGATATTGTCGTATTCATCAATCGCAACTTTCTGTATTGCCAGTTGGCTGCCTTTAAAACGTTGTGCCAGGCAGGAATTGATTGCCACATCCAAAGTGGTGCGAATATTGCTTCGTGTTGTCCAAACCCGGAAAGCCGGTACACCTAAATCCTTTAGCTTTTCGTATGTGGCCAAAAAACACGTAACGGCAATATCAATCTTGCCCGCCTGCCATAATTCATAGTGATAATTCGCAAACTCCTTGGACGATGCCACATCGGAAAATGGTTTCACGTATATAGTAGGCAAAGGCAGATCTATATCCTTAAAAGTTTCTTCTACCTCAACCTGGCTTAATGTATCAAAGCTAATCCTGCGCAGCTTTAAATTCTTGATATACGTAATTTCAAACAGGGCCCGGTATAAACTGGAACCGGAATGTGGCAAATAAAACAGTGGCTTATGTGTGGCAATAGACAGGGCATAATGGTATGGTACAATACCTGAAAATAACCACATATCAAACTCCGGACAACGGGTCTGCATAATTTCAGGAACTTGCGCTGCATCCTGATAGACAATTCCTTCAGGCAATAAGATATCACTTCGCTCCATTGCTACAGAGTAGGCCAAGGCTACCGAATCGGAAGGACCGACAATAGCCATTCGTATTTTCTCCATGTGATCTTCTCCAAATCTTTTCTAAATACAACTATCATTGCGAATATTACAATGCTGTTTGTTAGCTATTATTTATAAAGAAAACTCCACCTAATGTGAATATACTTACATCTAATTATACACCAGATGGCGGGAATTTAATGAGAGGCATTTTGTGCCTTGCAACTCATATTTTCTCTTGGAATATGCATAAACTCAATTTTTTTGCCAGTATTTCTAAATTATCATCATTTAACATAGATCTATGATCTCCGGGTGTTTCATAAACAACTATTCCACCGTCAGCCAATCCCTTCCATCCAAGCTCTTCTTCAGTAGCTTTAACAAAAAACTGTTCGCCTATCGCTCTGAATAAAGTTAATTTCCCTGGGTAACGAAGCGGTATATAAAATGAATTTCTATATTGAGCAATTCTTTGCCATCTCTTTCCTTCTTTGGTTAGCGCCTTGGATCCTTGCATCATCTTCATAATCTTTCTACACAGCATATCGGAAATATAACCAATTTTATCGCTCAATGTTGGTACAGCCCGCAATCGTCGAATAAAAAAAGCTGTCCTTTGCCGCAAAGTATTTAATGGATATCTTTTATGATTTCTCGTGTCAAGCATAGCCAGCAAAGCCACTTCCTGCTCCTGTCGATAAAGCTGCTGAGCCACTTCGAAGGCAATAGTTCCATTAAGTGAATATCCCACCAAAAAATAAGGCCCTTTTGGCTGTACGCGACGAATTTCTGCAACATAATTTGAAGCAATTTGCTCAATAGTTTCAGGAACACTTTCGCAATAATCCTCATCTAATCTCAATGCATATACAGGTTGCTCCTTACCAAGATATTCTGCAATTCTACGATAGTAGGGTATTGATCCTCCGATAGTATCAATAGCAAATAGAGGCTGTTTGTTCCCTGCATCTTGCAAGGGTACTAGATGTAGATAAGAATTTACTTTCTCTTTGTATATTAAAAATCCAACTAATTTTTCAATAGTGTCATTTTCGTAGATTAGCGATACGGGTATGTATTTGCCAAAGACAGCTTCAATTTCAACTGACAAGAACGTCGCAGTCAGTGAATCTCCTCCTATGTTAAAAAAACCCTTATCAATCCCTATATCTGATTTTTTTAGAATTTTTCTCCAAATATTTATCATTTTATGCTCAAGTTCGTCGCAGGCCGAATCTTTCACTATTCTATCATCTTCAATATTCATAGAAACACCTAGTTTTTCAGCCATACCAATACGGTTGACCTTCCCAGTAGCTTCTTTAGGTATACTGTCGACAAACACAACTTTATGTGGGACCTTATAATAAATTACATGTTTACTGGCGTGTCGTTGTACCTCATCCTCGCTGATTATTTTTTCCCCTTTGGTTACAATTGCAACGGCAACAACTTCACCCAGACTTAGATGCGGAATTGCAAACGCTACAGCCTCTTTTACAGACGGGTGAGACAATAGAACTTCTTCTATTTCCCGTGGTGATATTTTTGCGCCGCCACAATTAATAATTTCTTTAATACGCCCGTTTATATATAAATAGCCCTCGCTATCGACATACCCTTGATCTCCCGTTCGGAACCATCCATCACAAAAAGACTTTAGGTTGGCAATAGAATCATTCTCGTAGCCAGAAAAGACACTTTCTCCCTGGATGACAATTTCTCCACTAACTCCGTCAGGAAGCAAGTTTCCTAATTCATCCATAATCTCTACCTTACAGCCTGCAGGCTTACCAGCGGAGCCCAGTTTCCGCTGGCCAGGCGGCAGAGGATTAACAGCGATCTGGCTCACAGCTTCACTAGAACCATAGCCTTCAATAATTGGAACTTGTAAAGCATTCTCTATTTTTTGCGCTAACAGAGGTGGCAAAGCAGCTGATCCACACCTGATAAACCGTAAAGAATGAGCAACTGCAGGCTGACCTAAATGCTCCCATTCCTGTAAAATGGCGTAATGAATAGCTGTTACTGCACTGTACCAAGTAGGTGATAATTCAGACAGCCACCTAAAAAAATGACTGGCTACAAGACTATTTGTACATATTATGCTGCCACCTGCAAAAAGTGATGAAAGCAAAGACATAACCAGGCCCCCGGAATGAAAGAGGGGCATAACATTGAGGCAGCGATCTTTTGAAGACAACATTAAGGATGACACAATATTTTTAGTACAACTATAAATGTTACTATGGGTTAAAGGAACAATTTTAGGCTTTCCCGTTGTTCCTGATGTAAACAGAATCAGTGCTATATCTTCCGGCTTAGAATATGCTACTACCGTTTGACAATCAGATGGTACATTTATGCTATTAAATATCCCTGCTTTATCGCCTTCACATTTTACCGTTATGATCTCTATCTCAAGCTCCATCGCAGCTTGTATTGCTTCAGTAGACATCCCATAGGCTATAACAAGCGCCTTAGCCTTTACTGCGGATAAATATGTTTTAAACTCACTTAAAGAAGATTTAGAATTCATAGGGACACAGACTGAAACTGAACCAATTGCTAAAAATGCAGTTGCCATTTCCGGACCATTATTCATTACTAATGCTACTCGGTCAGTATTGATTATTCCAAATTGTCGTAAAGAACTGGTCGTTTTAATTAGGTGCTGAAATAATTGATCATAGGTAATCGGTTGTTTCTGAGGTGCTAAAATTGCTATTGCATTGGGTGTTTTTTGTTTATAATCGGCAATTAATTCAATAAACATATCCGACTTACTCCAATCCGCGTAAGGTTATAAAATCTTATTATTGTGCCGTAACTGCACCAGACTTCGCATTAGTGTAAGTATAGCAGTAAAATTGTATATTATATTACTTGAATTTTATAAAATTTTTCTTTATTTTTCAGACTATTCTTTTCGTCTTTTACAACCTTCATTAATTGCCGAAGATTTTATCAGTTCTTCACTACTTCCATTATAATAATCAACTCCCGGCTTATTCCATGATGGGGAACATATCCACTATTCGCCAGCTCGTCCCATAAGGGCTCGTGTTGAATAGAGTCTAAGTTAAAAGAGGACAAATAAGCTAAATAAAGAAGGTGGCGCATTTGCTTTTAAAAAGCTTTGCGACACCCCTTTTTTTCATCTATTATTCCTCTTCTGCCAATCTATTCAATCCAAGCTGCAACGGGAATTAGGATGAGACTGCCTACTTATAGTCACCTTCCTTATCATACTCTGAGAACAAAATATTGCATTCTGTTTCTTTATCGAAAATGTGGGCTTTATCCATATCAATAGTGAATGTAGCCGTGTCACCACGCTGCACATTGACCGCATCCTTCACCCGGATTGTCAGCATATTTTCACAAACTCCATTGCAATATAAATAGACCTCAGCTCCAGTGTTTTCTTTAACTTCAATACAGGCCCGAAAGTTATTTTGCGAGTCTTCCAACTGAGATAATCCTGTATGAATATCTTCCGGGCGTATGCCAAAGACCACTTCTTTTCCTATATAACCTAATTGACAGGCCTTAGCACCCAACACGTTGTTCAATTTCCATTCGAAACAGGAAGAAGCAAAAAATACCTGCCCCTCTTTTTCCTTTAAAACACCGTTGATAAAATTCATAGCCGGAGAACCAATAAAGCCAGCAACAAACAGGTTATGCGGAGAACGGTAGATTTCTGCAGGGGTAGCAGTTTGCTGAATAACGCCATCTTTCATGACAACCAGGCGATCCCCCATAGTCATCGCTTCTGTTTGATCATGCGTTACATACACAGTTGTAATTTCCAGGCGTTTTTGCAGCTTGCTGATCTCTGTCCGCATATGTACCCGCAGCTTGGCATCCAAGTTGGACAAAGGTTCATCCATCAAAAAGACGCGAGGCTCCCGGACAATTGCCCGCCCTAGAGCAACGCGTTGCCGTTGACCGCCGGACAAGTCTTTCGGCTTGCGCTGAAGGAGATGCTCCAAGTCCAAAATACGAGCTGCCGCTTTTACACGTTCATCAATTTCCTTCTTGAGAAGTTTTCGCATTTTTAAACCAAACGCCATATTTTCATAAACGTTTTTATCAGGATATAAGGCATAGTTTTGAAATACCATAGCGATATCCCGGTCTTTAGGGGCCATATTATTCACCCATTGATCGCCAATAAACAAATCACCCTCGGAAATTTCTTCAAGACCGGCAATCATCCGCAACGTTGTTGATTTACCACAACCTGAAGGCCCCACCAATACAACAAACTCTTTATCTTTTATCTCCAAATTCACATGATGAACTACAATTGTCTGCTCATAGCTTTTACTAATATTTTTCAGACTTACACCCGCCATGTTGTCCTCTGCCTTTCCACGTTTATTATTTTTACATTACAGCCATTTTCCATCCTGCTGCTCTGCCAGGTAAAGGTGAATTCTACCTTTTCGGTCTGATGCAAACAGGATTTTTTCGTTATTCCAGCTAAAGGTAGGGTGGCAATGGCTCTGCTGCGTACGCCATGATGTATGGTGAGAACATAAGGTTTCAAGTTTGGCCGAATTTTCGTCAAGATGAATCAGTACCAGATCCTCAACCTGATCTCCTACTAGCAGCTTATTATCGTTTGTAGCATGATAATGGTTGCAATAGTAAGGCATATCCGTGCACTTCACCACGTTTCCCTTGCTGTCAGCCAATCCAACATAAGGTATTTCAGCCGTTTCAGGCTCCACTGACGTAGCCTGGGTCTTATTGGAAGTAATAGTGCCATCATGATCTTTACGCCGGTTATCAAAGAATATTTTTCCATTACTGGTCCAGAATTCGTGCCCCACACAATCATCTTGATGCTGACGGAAACATGGAACAATATCTCTGCTTATCAGATCCAGCAGCCAAATCCGCTGATTCACAAGGTGCCATGGACCTTCATGGCAAAACATAGCCAAAGTGCTGTCATCAGGAGCAAACTGGAAATGCCCGAGCCAATGCGAACTTTCATGCACAGTAACAGCCTTTGAACCATCCAGGTATACTAGCGTAATCCAGCCCTTTTTAATAGCGTACATTTGCTCTTTGAAACCATAATAATTAGCTCCATGATATAGACCAGGGTTTTCATTGATAGCCAAACCAATATATTTCTTGTTAGGAGCAATGAAAGGATGACCTAAATAGGCTCCGGTGGTTTCTTCATAGATCACTGTAGTGGTCATGGTTTTCGTATTGAGTTTTTTAATTTTATTTCCTGTCACATAAACCACAATTTCACTGTCAGGTGTTTTCGTATGCCCGGTAGGCGTAATTCCAGCCTTTTCATCAGTCATTTGTTGAATAACCCCTGTCTCCAGATCCATCCGGAAAAGATTATATACTTCCAGACTGTTGGACGCCCGGTCAGACAAAAAATAGATTTCTTTGTCACCTAACGTGAACGAATTATCGGTGAAGTAAAAATGATAGTTATTACAATCACCAGTCGTCAGCTGCCAGACAGCTTTCCCGGTTTTTTCATCAATTATTTTTCTTTTCTCTGGTGAATATTCATCTCCTATCACGATAGCTGCTCCTCCCTTGTTCCGAACGCGAAATCTTCTTGAAGTAGTGCATGTCTATAGCCGTGACGCCAGGAGATATTTCCTAGCGCCACAACCCGTAATCATCACTAAAGAGATTTAGGTTTTATTTCTTTCCGGCTACCATTTTGTCATATTTATCTCTGGATTTATTAACAGCATTTGCCCAATCATTTAAGAATTCTTCTACCGTTTTCTTGCCGGTCATGACACCCTGAATGCCGGGATCCACAACTTGGTCAAGAATGGAGCGATAGTCCGGCAAATACATGGGGGGATCATAGAATTTAAGATTTGAATCAGACAGGACTTTTAAAGCCATTTGCATATGCGGTAATTCTTTCGCCCATGGCTCTTTCAGAGAATCCAGATGAGTCGGTATTTGCCCTATTTTTTGATTCCAATAGCTTTGGCTTTCCTGGGAACACAGGAAGCTTACAAAGGTCCAGGCTGCCTCTGGGTTTTTGGTGGTTTTGTAGATGCCGTAACCAAGCGTATTGCCGGATTCCTGAATAAAGCGGCCATCCGCAGTTTTTGGCAGAATTAGCGGGGCGTATTGGCCCAGTTTCAGCGCTTTACTATGTTCAGAATAAGAACCGATATTATGCTGGACTAAAGCTACTGCGCCAGTGTCAAAACCGGCTACCATTTCTTTATAACCATTCGTTACGTCGCTGATCGGGGTATATGTTTTATAAAGACCAAGATATTTCTTTAAGAATTCTACATGTTTAGGGTCATTGATCGTGGTTTTCTCATTAGCGTCAAAATAGTTCAGTCCAGAATAGGCATACATCATTCTTTGTAACTGGAAGGATCCGCCATTGCCGCCGCGGATTGAAAAGCCATAACGGTTTTTATCTTTATCAGTCATTTTTTCTACAGCGACGAAGAATTCATCCCAGGTTTCAGGAGCTTTTACACTGGCTTCGTTGTACCAATCCGCTCTGTACCACAAGCATTCCAGGTTCATCGTGTTAGGAATTTGATACAATTTCTTATCTAATGTCATATTACGGTTAGACTGGATGATACCAGGATTAATTTTATCTTTATCAGCCCATTTTTCATAGAAAGAATCGAGCGGCAATAAGGCGCCTCGGGCGCTAAAATCAGCTAACCAGCTAGTTTGTATTCCGGAAACATCAGGCATATCATTGGCTGCAATGGCAGCATCCATTTTTTGCTTAGCCCCGCTTTTAGGAAGACCGACATATTCTACATGAATAGCAGGGTATTTTTCCTCAAACTTTTTAATTAGCTCTTGATAATAAGGAGTCCGGTCAGGGCCGGCATTTTCGTCCCAAAATACAATAGTCACTTTTTCCCCGGTTTTACTTTGCCCACCCCCAGTTGTACTTTGCCCGCAGCCGGTCATTACAAGGGATAAAAGCAAGCCCACAACCAAAAGCATTTTGGTGATTTTGCTAAACATACATGCATCACTCCTATTTATTCTAGTGAAAGATTATCCCTTCACCGCACCACCTAAGCCGTTTACTAAGTAACGTTGTACATAAGCGAACATAGCAATAGCCGGGATTAAGGCAATTACACTGCCAGCAGCTAAAGCACCATAATTAATGTTAAACTCACCCATCATATAACTTAACCCAATGGAAAGTGTAAAGTTAGCATGCTTATTCATGAACATAAAGGCGAACAGGAACTCATTCCAGGCATAAATGAAGGTAAATACGCCGGTAGCTACAATACCTGGAAGAAGCAAAGGTAAAACTACATGGTAAATAGCCTGCAGCCGGCTGCAGCCATCAACCATGGCCGCCTCTTCTAGTTGTTTTGGCACACTTGTAATAAAACCGTTCATAAGAATGGAATTAAAAGGGATCTGAAAGGTTGTGTAAACCAGGATAAGCGACAGGGGATTACTGATCAGTCCAAGATTCTTAAAGATGATAAATAGCGGAATAATCAGCATGGCGCCTGGAACAAACTGCGTACATAATAAAAGCAGCATGAATACGCGTTTGCCCTTGAAACGATACCGGCTCAGCGAATATCCCACTAAAGTAGCACAAGTCACAACGGAAAGTACTGTACAAAGAGCTAAGAATAAGCTGTTTTTAAAAAACTTTGAAAAGCCTACGTTATTCCATGCATTGATAAAATTATCAATTGTAAGATGGTTGGGTATGTACGCCAAAGGGGTTTGCAGGATATCCCCCTCCGGCTTTAATGCTGTATTAATTGTCCAGTAAAACGGAAATAAAATGAATACCATCGTCATTAACAGCGGCAAATACAATGTGAATATACGTTCAGATGTTCTCGGACTAAGCTTCATCCTTCGGCACCTCTTTCCATGCGGCTTAATTTCAGGTAAGTCATTGCAAAAATCAGTAAAATGACAAACGATACTACTGTAATTGCTGAACCATAACCAAAATTATTTTCCCGGATAGCCAGTTAAGCCACATACATCGTAAGTGTTGTTGTGTGATGGGCCGGGCCCCCGCCGGTAAGGTTAAAAATCAAGTCAACATTGTTATATTCCCATACGCACCGCAACAAGGTTGTCAATACCAGCGTATTTTTCAGTTGTGGTAAAGTGATATGGAAAAATGTTTTTACTCTTCCTGCACCGTCTACCCGGGCCGCTTCATATAATTCTTCCGGAATTCCCTGTAAAGCCGAAAGTAATGTTATTGCAAAAAAAGGAATCCCCCTCCACAATTCGGCCACAACCACTGCCGAGAAAACAGTATCTAAATCGGCTACCCAGGCGTATCTTTGGGAAATTAAATTCAGCCTCATAAATAAATCATTAACAACCCCCATATGCTCGTTGTACATCAACGACCACATAACCGATGTCAAGACGCCGGAGATGGCCCATGGGGTAAAGGCCATGGCCCGCAAAAATGTTCTTCCTTTAAATTTCTGATTTAAGGTAAGTGCAATACTAAGCCCAAAAATCACCTGCAGCGACACTTGGGAAACTACCCATTTGAAAGAATTTATTAGACTAGGTAAAAACTGCGGATCATCAAACAATATTGTCTTAAAGTTATCCAATCCTGCAAAGCCATTATAAAAGGGAGTATTCGCATTATAATTTTGTAAACTGTAATAAAACACATTCGCTAAGGGATAAAACCAAAAGCTTGCAATAAGTAAAATTGCGGGTGCGATGAAAAAATAAGGGAGTAATTTTTCAATATCTATTTTTTTCTGTTCTTTAGTGCGTTTTTGCGGTGTGTGACCCAATTGTTTATGGGCCTTTCGCTGCAACGGCAACTGCACATTATCACCTTCGTTTCAGTTCTTTACTTATATTTTAGAAAAAAAAC
>DDHB01000012.1:0-20834 GCA_002337925.1 Sporomusaceae bacterium UBA1887 | reverse complement strand
AGGTACTCATATACACAGGGTTCATGTGCACATGCTTGGCTACTTCCTGCAGGCTGAGGCCGTTTTGAGCAAAGTTAGCTTCGATATAGCATACTGCCTCACTCACCGCAGGACAACGCTGGTTTTCGCGTTGCTGAGCAACAAAATCAGCCAAATCGTTTACCAATTCCAAAACTACATTCATAATATCTTCAATGGTTTGCATGCCGTTAATACGATTATAGTAACGGTCAATCTCTTCGTGCTGTCGCGTCTGCCACTCTTTTGCCCATTCTTGCGCATTACTGTAGAGAGAAAGCACACATTGCACTGCAATAAAGCGAGCTTTGTTCAATGTTACCTGCTGAGTGCAGGCCATTTCAACTTCTAGTTTTTTCACCAACTCTACCGCTTCGTGAGAAAACCCCAGCCTCACTGTTCCAATGAGTTCAGATACAATCCCTTCAAATGAAAGACTTTCCGTACCAGACAAAATTTTTATATCGGCTGCGGAAATGACCTTATCTTTGCCGATCACATGGCGAAATTCCAGTGCATGCCTTGCTTCTTCATACGACTCTGCAATCGATGCGATTCCCTGAAAAAACCTGCCATAAGCAATAGACACTGTCTTGCCTAACCGCTGCTTGGCAAGACTTCGCACCCATTCTGCCACTTCTCGGGCCACATCGCCTGTTTCTCCCAACCTACCTGAACCTGCATACAGAATCATCAGCTCGTCCTGTTCCAAATCAACTGTACATCCCAATCCGCTCTGATCCACAACTTCACAACAAATCTTTAATAAATCTTGTTTTACCCATTCGTTTACGACAGCTTCCCTATCACCAGTAATTTGATAATAGTCATCTATTTTTATAACCAGTACGGCAAAAGCCTCAGCATCCAAAGGAATGCCTAATGATATCCCCTCCTGGCGCAACTGTTCCGGAGCTTGGGCTTGCTTCAGCAGTTTTTTTAATAACTGCTGACGAAAGAATGGCATTCCTGCATTCATTCTATCCTTGATATTTTTTTGCATTTCCCACTCTATGGAAGCTTTTTTGACTTTATTCAACAGTACCTCTTTATCTACCGGTTTCAGTAGGTAATCAAAAGCCCGTAACTCAATAGCCTCTTTGGCGTAGGTAAAGTCATCATATCCAGTTAAAAGAATAATTTTCATTTCCGGATACTTTTCTTTCGCAAGCCTGGCCATTTCCAACCCATCCATAAATGGCATCCTAATATCCGATACTACTACCTGAGGGCAAAACTCTTCAATCATCTTTAGCCCCTGTTCACCATCAGCAGCCTCACCTACCAGCCTAAAACCATTCTCTTCCCACGCTATGGTATTGGCCAAACCTTTACGAATGATGCGGTCGTCATCTACAATAGCAACCTTATACATTCTCCTCATTGCCCCTTTTCTATAATGGAATGATAACTTCTACACAAGTTCCCAGATTATGTTGGCTTTCAATTTTCAGTCCGGCTTTTTTACCGTAATGAAGCCTTAATCTCTCATGCGTACTGCGCACACCAAGTCCTACCGGCTGCTGCGCTGTACCCTTGCCTTCCAGGCTTAGGCGTACTTCTTCCAACCGTTCTTTGCTCATCCCCAAACCATTATCCCTTATTTCAAAACATATAAAATCAGTTGTTTTGTAGCCTCTTACCACTATCCGTCCACTGCCTCGTTTTTGTTTTACGCCATGATAAATGGCATTTTCAATCAGCGGCTGGAGAGTTAGTTTGATTATTCGATAGGATAAAACAGCCTCGTCTATCTCAATCTCATAAGCGAAATCATCACCGTAGCGCATTTCCTGAATAAACAAATAGTTACGTATATGGGCAATCTCTTCCTCGACACTAATAATTTCTTGTCCTCTACTAATGCTGATCCGGAAGTAATTCGATAGGGCAGTCACCATAGCACTGGCTTCTTCATTCAACCGCATGTCACACAACCCTTTTATGGAATACAAGGTATTGTACAGAAAATGAGGGTGAATTTGCGTTTGCATAACAGAAAACTCCAATTGCCGTTTATTCTCTTGTTCTTTTTCAATTTGTTCCAAGAGATTTTTAACCCGCCCAACTAAATCTTCAAGCCCTTGGTTCAACACACCAACTTCGCTTAACGGATGCGTTTGCGGAGTAAAATTGAGATTTCCACCCTGAATTCGTTTCATACTCTTGGTTAAAAGCGAAAGTGGCTTGGCGATATAACTGGCTAAAGCATTAGCGAGAAACACAGCTACAAATATCAGTAGAATAATAATTGAGAGCGTAATAAGTTGAATATAGTCCAGCCTGGCAAGTACGTCTTTTTTGGGAAATACCGCTGCTAACTTCCAATTGCTTGTGGGCAATGTATCATAAATAACGACCATCTTTTCGCCGTTTGGTTCTTGATATTCCAGTTGGCCTTCTTTCTCGAGTGTAGTTTGTAAATGCTGTAAAATATCGGCAGTGAGCTCGTATTTCTTATCGATTTTTTTAAAAGCCATCGCTTCTTCCGGGCTAATCAGCAGTAAATATCCATTTTCACTTGGCTCTGAACTATTCAGCACTTTGGCAAAAAACTCATACTGTAGATTAAATGCAATAATCCCACTGGTTCGGGCATTATTTTTACCAAACAGTTTGAACATACTGATAATTTGCTTGCCACCGTCCTGTGTATCTCTCCCAGATCTGCTTTTAATGGTTATATGACGCCAATAAATATCATATGGATGTCCTTGATAAAGCTGCCGATAATGTTCATAGGAAAACCTAGGGCGAATACTCTGATCAGCGCTGCGGAATAGAAGAAGTTTTCCGTTATAAAAGTCTACATAAATAGATTCAATTAAAGAACTATAAAAGGACTCTATCCTCTCAATTTGATAATGAACCTGCAAATAATCCTCTGGTATCACGTTATCAGCATCCTTGGCAGCAACAGTTAAAATCGCCGGATGATTCGACAAAGCGACTAATTGTTCAAAAGCATCTGCCATCCGGTTGTCCAAATAATTTCCGGTTTGATTTACCGTATTTTTTATATTTCGGTAAGCATTATCTGTTATCTGAGCCGCTGCTAACAGATAAGAGGCGATTCCTATTATTAAAATAAAGACAATAATAATAGGAATGTACAGGCTGAGAATGGTAGACTTAAACGAAAATAGCATATGTTCTTTAAATTTTTGTTTAAGCCATCTGATCCTTTTATTGATCAATATCCAATACCTCATTATTACACCATTTTCCAAAATATTCTATATATGTTTTATTATAGCATAACAGGAATTGACTGGCTGAAGAAAAATTGCCTTGTTTTCTCATGAAAATCAGAATTTTCCCTAAGCCGATTTTGTTTCCTAAAATATAAAAGAATAACCTTAATATCTTTAATTACGAAGAATTGGAATGTTTTTTACAATAGAATGAGAAAGAAATACAATCAAATAAGGGAGCTGATCAAAATGTACAAGCAACACCGATTTTGGCTTGTTGTCCTGGCAGTCACTTGTTTCCTGCTGGCAGCGGCGCCGCTACCCTCTCAGGCAGCTAAAGAACAGCCTGCAAAGGTCCAACAGGTAATTACCATCATTATGGGTGACCCGAACTTTGCTGTTAATGGCGCTTACCACGACTTGGAGGATGGTTTGCTGACAAGACCGGTTATGGAAAAAGACATTTTTCTCTCGCCACTGGAGGATATTATTGGAACCGTCGGTGGAACATATAGCTGGTCAAAGGCCACGCAAAAGGTAACCATCGAACTAAATGGCAATACGGTCGAACTTACTGTCAATCAAAATAAAGCTAAAGTAAACGGCAAAGATACCATCTGCGATATAGCTCCACAAGTAAAGGACGGCAGCCTCTTCTTACCGGCCCGCTTTGTAATGGAGAAGCTTGGCTTCACTGTTACATGGGAGCCGAAAAGAACCAGACTGGTCATGGAAGGCAGCGTTCCGGTCAAAAAGGATAATATACCTCTGGCAAAAGGTGGTCCCGTTACCATAGCGACCATGCTTAACCAGCCAAATGAATGGTACAGCAGCGTCGAAGCACAAAAAGTTGCCGACAACATCCTGGGCTATCAAAATCCGGACGGTGGCTGGATTAAGTTACAGCCTGACGTAAATATAACCCAGCCGGTTCTTGGTGTAGGCGATTTAAACGCAGGTAAAAGAAAATCAACCATCGACAATGATTCTACGAATATGCAAATCCGCTTCCTTGGTAAGCTGTATACTACAACTAAAGCTGAAAAATATCTGAATGGTTTTAACAAAGGCTTAGACTACCTCTTAAACGGTCAATATGACAATGGCGGCTGGAGTCAGTTCTTTCCCGAAGGTGCAGGTTATCAGCGAAATATCACCATCAATGACAATGCTATGGCTAATGTCCTCGATCTCTTACGCGATGTACTTAATAAAGATGACGGTCTTGCCTTTGTTGACGCACTAAGAATAAACCGTTGTCAAACCGCATATCAAAAGGGTATTGATATGTTACTCAAAACCCAAATTGTTGTGAACGGCAAGAAAACAGCCTGGTGCCAGCAATACGATCAAAATACCTTGGAGCCCACTACTGGCCGTGCCTACGAACTCCCCTCCCTCAGCAGCCAGGAAAGTGCTAAAGTGGTTCGGTTTCTAATGAGTCTTGACAATCCCAATTCAGAAATTATTGATGCTATTCAGTCAGCGGTATCCTGGCTGGATTCAACAAAACTCAGCGGGATTAAGGTCATTACCCAGAAAGACCCAACCCTGGAATTTGGCAGTGACAGAATTGTAGTAAAAGATCCGAAGGCATCGCCTATCTGGGCACGGTTCTATGATATCGAAACAAACAAACCTCTTTTCTCAAGCCGTGACAGCCAGAAACGTACTGAGTTTTGGCAAGTATCTTATGAAAGAAGAAACAAATACAATTGGTATGTGACCGAACCGTTGGGGCTCTTAGGCAAAGATTATCCTGTTTGGCAGAAAAAGTGGGCCCTCGAGAATGTACTCAAATAAATAAACGTACTAGTAAAGACACCTGAATTTCTTCATTAGATTCAGGTGTCTTTTCTTCGTTGATTAATTTGCCGATACCTTTCCCATGGAAAAATCTCCTGTCAAAGTTACCCTACGACAGGAGTCCTTTTTCCTTAACGTCCGGTTTTGAGAATACAGCCAATTCTTTAGAAGAATACTTCCATCTGGGCATATGACATGCGCTTATTGTCTGAACCGGCAACATCATTACCATTTACTGTTTTACCATCAATGTAGAAAAGTTCAAATTTGGTATTTTTGATGAAGGTGTAATCAAAGCCAACTTCCACGCCTTTAATATTATTCATGCGGGCTTTGCTGGCATTATCATGACGGAAACCGGTAGTCATGTCACCGCGGTCAAAACCGTCTTCGGCGTATCGGTAACCAACCCAGGAAGCCCAGCTGCCCACTTTGTTTTTATCCGCCTTGCCGTAATCCAGTTTTATTTCATAGCCTTTAGGTTCATTATTGGTAACTACTTTATCACTAATAGTATTGCCTACAGTTCCTCTAATTCTGGCAGCTCTGTTTTTAGCGTATTCGGCACTTAGTGCCAGATTATCCCAGCCGGTATATTTAAAGCCAATGCCGATTGTGTCATAGCTGGCACCTGTAATCCCTCTGTCCTGGACAGGATTTTTTAGCCATTGAGCCGCCATGGTGAATTCCGGAGAGAAAGAGTATTTTAGCTGAGACAATTTATACCAGGTATTTTTTTGACTGTATGCAGTAGTTGCTTTAGTAGAAAGCTCGTCATTAGTAACTTTCCCATCGCTATTTTTATCAGTCCAAGTAGTCGTATAATTAGTCGTAGTATTAGTACCGCCATGCTTCATCGCATATAAGTCTAACGTTAATTTATTGCCAATCGTAACGCCCCCGCCCTCCCAGTTATCTTTATCCCAGCCAGTATAGGCATTAAAGGTTTTGAAATTGCCGCGGCCAGCAAGCACATGCATACCGGCAACATCACCCTCTATATAAGCGCGGGCCAGATTATTCGGGTTGTCACTGCCGCTGCCGCCGAATTTAGCGGCTGCCGATTCATAACGAGCCGCCACTTTCCAGTTGTCATCCAAAGATGCCGCCATATTCAAGCGATACCGCACCTGACCGTTTTCCTTTTTATCAGAATTTGCATCGGTAAAACCAAGCACACCGTCAGCGGCAGAATCATAGCGAATGCGTAATTCGCCACCAATTGTCATTTTACCAAGGGAGTTCACTTTCTTTTCCAAATTACCCATGCGAACTCCCAGATTTTTGAGTTCGGAAGCATATTCGGCCTTAAGTTTATCAATCAAAGCCTTGTTGGCGTTATCGGCTTTATCGACGTTACTCATAGCTTTAGCAACCAACGAGGCCATTTCATAACGGGTAATTGCTTTATCGCCACGGAAATCACCATCTCCATAGCCATCAACAAGACCTGCTTTTACTAATTGAGTCACCGCAGGATATGCCCAGTGATTTGACTTGACTGTTTCAAAAGGATTTTCCGAGGCAGCTAGTGCAGTGCCAGCTACAGTTGTTCCGAACATTACTGCAAGCGCCAGAGTTAAACTTTTTTTCATTTTATCTCCCCCTATTTTCTATATTGAGGAGCATTAGAATAGATTGAGTTGCCCTGTTTCCTCAACTCTTCTATTTTGCTCCAATCAACCAAGATAAGATGGTGTTACTGCAACTTTTATTGTAACTTTATTGTAAATTAACGCTTATATTTGCAGAATTAAAAATATTAAGATAATTGTTTGTTTTTTTCATAAGCTGATTAAAATGGCTATGTTTTCTAAAAAAAAATCACCCTACCAACATTTCTGTTGCAGGGTGATTAAAGTAATGCATTGATTAACCATTGTAATAATTTTATAAGACAAATTGTACGGAAGCATGAATATGGATAGACCTGTCTTCGCCGCTAAGAGGGGCAGCAATGTAAACTTTACCTGATGTTTTAGGAGAAAAAGCAACGTTGGCACCTACCCCGATACCTGTCAAGTACGTATTGCCGCTTTCCCAGTTACCCGCGTAAGGGTAGACTCCGCCATGATCGATAAAAGCATTCCCTTTTATTTTTGGTGAAGCAGTTGGAAAACTAAGTTCTGCACTTACAAGATAGCCCCTATTTCCACTGGTAAACCCTTCATCATATCCCCTGACCGTACCAGAGCCTCCAAGCGAGAATTGTTCTGATGACGGCAGTGGACGATCATTAGTTGGTGTCCACTGACCATTAAAACGAAGGGTAAGCAGCCTATCCTTTTTGATTGCTCGTTGCTCAACTACATAGAAGTTGTACTTAGTGAAAGACTGGCCACCTTCGACAAATCCTCTCGTTACATCCTGTCTATTATATAGCACTTTGGTTTCTTTGTTGTATTGCGTTGCTGCACCGACAACAAGTGTTTTCAGCTTAGTCTCAAGTAAGGATTCCCCTGAGAAGGAGGTAGCAGATTTCTTTTGGTGTCCCTCCGCAATCAGTTCCAGTTTAAAGTCAGGACGCACAATCTTTGGATGGTTGAGAATCTAGCCAATGTCGGAGGAATCGCCTTGAATATCCAGACTTTGGAGCGGTCCGGAAATCATCGTCACTTGATTGGAATCATAAGTCAGGCTGAGCCTCGTACCTTTGGTATCGATAGCCTGACTATAGACGAAAGCACCTGCCGTCGTGCCGTGAGAATTCAGTCCAGTAAGCGCGAGCTTGTCCCTATTTCCCGTGAGACTGTTATGGATATAGGTTAGTCCGACACGATAAAGACCAATTGTGTCACGACCACTATTGTCAGTAAATAAAATAGTCTGTGTAACTTCCGGTTCAGCAATGCGGAAGATACAGTCTGTAGTGGCCGGCAGCTCACCAGCCCTGAGTTCCACTTGGAGACGCACGTCATTCGTCTGATTGAAGCGATAAATCACTTCGTTCAAAGCGTCTAGTCTGACAAACTCCCCGCTTTGCAGCTTAATACGATCCTTAATGTATGCTTCACTTGTGGTTTTATTGCCTTCCACGATAATCTTGCCGATGCGGCCTTCGACTAAATCAATTTTTAAAATACCGTCTGTTATTCTTTGCGGCTGTAAGATTGCTTTTGATGTAACAAATTGTTTTTTTGTATAAAGGCTGTTAATTTCTTGTACGGCCTGAGATAACTCGCTGATGGATACAGACCGTCCTTCATATTTGACAGTAATGGCTTTAAGTTCGTCTGGTGTTAGAATGTCCGATCGGTTTGTGACGATAGTCTGAATATAAACACTCTCGGGGGCTTCTTGCTTTGTCTCTTCTTGAAGCACACTTTGCTTGGCTTCTGCATCATCCGGTGAGATAACTTCTTCAGCATGGCCGACTGTAGTGCTTAAGCACAGCAGGAGGGCGAGCAGCGCTTTAGTACGTTGTCTTTTGTCCATTTGTATTCTGCCTTTCACTCCGTATTTTCAGCCTGCACCTACATACGGTGCAGGCTGACTGGTTGAATTGAGATTATTCTGTGTCGCGTTTGTCTTCCGTAAGCTTGCCGTCCAATATGTCTGGCTGAGCTATTATCTCTGTATCAATCGTAGAAGTCTCTTCCGGCAGCCCGGTAATGTCTACATTTACCACACTGTCTTTATGGAAGACGATATTGGAATTGGTACTACCCGAATGGGATTCGGGGTAAATCGTCGGGATCCCCCGTTTGGCGATATTCTCCAGCGGATTATTGCTCCGCGCTACTGCCGGTCCTTGGATAAAGCGGTTGGAAAGTTTTTCAGATACACGAATAAAGCTGTTTTCCGTATCAAATGCATTAACGATGAAATCATTATCATAATTTACGATAAATGCATTCGTCGACATCTTATTATCTTTCCCCATAAGCAAATAGAACGGCTTATGCTGCGGATAAATCTGCAATGATGCATCACCAAATAGTTTCTTATGAAGGTTGTCAGCGATAACTGTCGCATGGCTGTTATTGAAATCAGCTCTGCTGCCTACCGTCGTATTGTAGAAGCTAAGTTCATCGGTTTGTCCATTGATGCGGATTTTATCGCCTGTAAGTTTATCGAAAACAATACCTGTATCGGATTGAAGATTCATGGAGATAGTATCCGCCATTTCGTTATCCTGTCCTGTGGCAGTGATGTGAAGCGGGTTCTCCCCGGTGTGAGTCAGATTGTTGACAGTGATGCTATCGGCAGTAAACACGGCACTGTTCTTAATGCTTGCATCGGTTACTTCAATTGACCCGCTCTGACTTGTTACGTCCAGAGAGTCGGCAATCGTCTTTCCTGTCATCTGAATTGCCCCTGAATTGGTGAGGACGGTGCCACCATTACCCTGGGTAATTCCGAGGACATTAAGGGTATCGGCTGTATTGACAAGTACAATATCACCGGTTTCATTGGCTGCAGTAAATTCCAGAATAGTGTTATCGCCTGTCAGGAGTTGTTCACCGGCACTCTTCGTAATCAGCTTATCGGCAATAATACCGCCGCCACTTCCTTGGTGCATAATACTTCCGGCATCGGCTTGGAGAGAAACAATATTGCCTGCAGTTATCGACGTATAGTTTATATCACCGGTAGGGCGGGATAAGTAAATATTATTTTTTGCTTGCGCCTTTACTGTTCCCGTCGTACCAATCGTCAAGGCCTTCTCCGCGGTGCCAATATTGCGCCCTGCATTAAGTTCGAGAGNNTTCAGTCGATACATTGAGAATGTCCCTGTTGGCACTTAATTTAATATTTCCTGGCGAAGAGAGGTGCCCAATTTTCAGATCTTCCCAGCTGGCAAGGCTAATGGAAGATTCATAATCAACATTGACAATATCGTCACTGCTGACAAATACCGGGGTAGCTTGCTTAATAACAAGCTTGTCCCCTTCAATATGGAAGTCTTCTGGCAGTTGATCAGCAACGGTCAGAACTTTCGCTTTTTCCTCCGGTGTTAACGGAATCTCAGTAATTGTCTGTGACGGCATTCCGTTGCCTGTATTGGTTCCGCTGAAAGTCACTTTCTTGCCTTCGCCTGCATCAATATTGGGAGCGTATACTGCCGGGGTATTATTAAATTCGTACTTCGGTGTCCAGTCCGCACCCTCAATGAGTTCCTGATAGGTTCTTCCACCTGTTGACGCTGTTGGGGCTGCTGCCCGTAAAGAACTTCTCCCAGTGGTGGGTGTACCGGTAATGACAAAGGTATAGTTTTCATTATACTGTTTAAATTCCGTTCGCTCTGCCCACTTACTGCCCATGGCATCGGTGAATACATTGGTCACATCTTTGTAATAGCTGCCGGCATAGGCCCGCACTTGAGCATCGGTCGGATTATCGATACCAAGATTTGCTGCCGCCCGATCTTTGAAATCGGTTATCGCATCGCTGTTAAGCACAAAGCTGCCATTAACAACTTTTCCGTGCTGCAGGAGCTGCCAGTATTCGCGGTAGTTGCGCTCGACGTTATACTGGTATGGCTTAACAGTATCTTGTACTGCATCAAATTCGGCTAATCTATCCTGATTGACTTCCGCTTGCTCAGCATCAACCATGCCGTGCGGAACTGCACTGACAATTTGGCCGTTGTTGGCTGTTACATGAATATTGCCTTCCTCGGACTTAATTTCATCAATTCGCATGTCGCCATTTGTCTGCTGCAAACTAATATCTCCACGGGCATGAGCATTGATCGTTCCGTTGGTTACCTTACCGTTACTATCGCTAGTAGATACTGCCTCGAAAGTGAAGTTGTTTTCTTCACTGCCTATCGCACCGGTAAGACTGACCAGATCTACATTGGCACCCTTTACCGCCGGAGTGGCAGCTGCGTTAGCGCTCAGTTTAACACTATGAAGATCGCCGGCAGCAGTTAATACAATATCACCTGCACCATGAGCTTTAGCAATCGTAAGGCTTGTTTGCGGAGCATCAATATAGATGCTGCCCTTACCGCTTACGGCAGTAAGGCTGCCTTTTAAATCAACTGCCAGAGCTTGCGCCGACGAACCAATGTTGTTATCAGCACTAATATTCAGGTTGTTCGTTACCACTGCTGCGTCCGCAGTCTGACTAATGCCCATATTTTTGCCTGTAGCTGTCAGGCTGACATCACCGACAACGTTCTTCACCTGGCCGTCGATAACAATTCCTGCAGCCGAGTCGATATTAACCGAGCTGGTAGTCTTAATTGTTCCGTCACCGCTATGGAATTGAATTTTAAATGGATTATCCGCTTTTACACTGCTTACGGCGGTGAGTTTGGCTTCGGTCGGTACTACAACCGTCCAATCACCTGAGTCCGGCATACCAAGCAGCCAGTCTCCATCACGGAAATGGAATGTTTTTGTTTGCATACTGTTGCCAAATTTATTGGTATCGACGTCTATCGTCTGCGTGTAGTAAGGATCACTTGCACTTCCCATAACAATGCCTGACGTATACGTCCATGGGTCATTCGCACCATTTCCTGCTGGTATAGACCACTTCCATTCCGTTGGCTGTGCGGCCTCCGTTAAATAATAGGCAGAACTATCCCACGTCCTTGATAATTCGGCAGTTTGTGTCCACTGGTACCGTTGGTTGGCTACAGGGTTATACCATTGAGCTCCGTTACCTGATGTAAAGTATTTCAGGGTTGCTCCTGTGTAATCACTGGCACCGGTAGTNNTGAGACCCCGCCTTGCTTCATATCATACACATACCAGGTAGTAAGCGCATTGCCGGAAGGCTGCAGCTTGGCAGTATCAGCGATTTTGACCTGAGCAATATTATTGCTGCTGGTATCGATATTTCGTATCGCAAGGGCCTTACTGCTCTTATTTACTACATCAACATCACCGTAACCGGTCATAACCTCAATATTCCCCAGCGTATTGGTGCTCAAGATATGTCCGCGTAATGATACGTAGCCGTTGGTCACATTCATATCATCTACCTGGATCTGGTTCGTACTAAAGTTATAGGTCATGGTCGGATTTCTGTCGCCGCTGTCTATAACAGACCAGTACGCTTTTGGTATCTCCACTTCACCGGTAACACCGAGAGCTGTTTGCTGAGCAATCCAGCCATCAAGATTTTCGTTTATTTTGACTGAAAAATCTCTAGCCATTCCTGATTTGATCGTTCCGTTAACGTCTATATACTTGGCGTTAATGGCAATTGATCCACCGGCGATTGTCGCTTTATTTCCGATCTGGGACTTGACAGCAGACTCATCGTACCCTGCCGTTTTGGTAAGATAGCTGTTAAGATTGCCTTGATAGCTCGGAGTAAGGGTCGTACCGTAGAAGCCATGCCCATAGAACACTACAGTTGACAGAACACCACCTGGCTCTTCCCAGTCAGCGGGTTTATTGGGGAATTGACCTACGGCATAGGTGATACCGCCGGATACGGATGCCCAGAAATCATGACCAGGTTTGTCAATGTGCTTCTCACGCTGCTTGTCAAGAGAATCAGCAAGGAAATAGCTCCAGGTGAAATCAGTAAATTCACCTTCACCATTTTCAACAATTTTAGGATTTGATTTTACCCAGTTATTAAATTCGTCTTTGTAGTAGACATTCGTTATTAAATCAATGGCTTTCTTCTCCGTGCCTGGCAGTATGTTCAGGTAGTTTAAAAATCCTTCCGGCGCGCCGCCGGCAAAGTAGAATCCAGGATTATTCACAACAAAGGTACTGTTAGGAACTTCAATTCCGATAGCTTTTGCCCGAACATCACTGAACTGTGCAACTGCGCCGGATTGGTTAAAGATATTGACGTCACCACGCAAATTGGTGACATTACCTGTCAGGAAGATAGCCGGTCCGTTCGACGATGTGTCATAGGTATTTCGGATATTGATTTCCGGTGTGCCATTTTTACCAATTTCTTGTACGGTTAACGCGCCTTTACCGGCTGAACCGGTGAAGGAGACTGCTCCGCCGGGATCTTGATTCGCTATCGTCAGACCATTCACTTGCAGATATTTATTGCTGGCATTGGTAATGTTAATCTTGGGTGCTCCGTAGGCCGTAACAGTGCCTGTGCCATTGATGGCATCGGCTGCAAGCGTGACATTACCGCCTGCCGTCATAATTGGATCAACTTTGATCATATCAACATCTTTATTGGCAATAGCTGATTTTAGAATTTCAAATGTATCAATTTGGGCCTGAATGTCTTCCTTTTCTGCTGCTGTCGTTGCTGATGCCAGGGCTTGCTTGAGAGTATTAATTTGATTAGCCAGATCGTTTGCAGGGTTATAGGTAGCCTCCTGTCCTGAGATGTCCTGCTTTTTCATTTTCTCTAAAACAGCAATCCGCGAGACTAATTCCAGCTTTTCGATGCTTGTAGGCGCTTTATCGAATGCAAGTTTTAGCTTATCAATTTGCTGCTCAAGAGAATTCACCAGATTCGCCTGGTCTTTAGTCTGGCCAAACGTAATATTTCCGTTCCGGTCGATATTCACCGTCTTTTCATTTTCAATACCGGCTTTCACTACGCCATTCTGATTGAGTGTCCCGGTGCTTACGGTCTTCGTCTTGCCATCTGATTCGCTTTTACTTATCCCTAAGAAGGCAAGCGCATCGAGGTAAGGATTATGCCCGGTACCAGATGCTTTAACGAGGATACCGCCGTCTTCTGCGGCAAGTTTTACGTCCTGAAGACCTGATATGGCTGCTCCATTCGCTATATTTAGGTTGTTACTGTTTTTGAGTTCGGCATAGGCGCTGTGGGTAGTATGTAAAGGCAGCGCCGTATAGTTATATACATCGGTAACGGCGATTGCTGACATGTTGCTGTCACCGCTTCTGCCTGCCCCGGCAGCAATATTGATGTTGCCATAGCCAAGCAAATAGGCATTCTTATTGATGTTCACTTCTTGTGTCGAGTCAAGTATGGAATTGGTGCTGCCGCCTGCAAAGCCGACGCCGCCGTAGGTTTTTACTAATGCCGTGTTTACAAGCCGGTTATTACCATAGGTTGTGATATCAATTCCGCCGATACTGATGATTTTGGCGTTAGCACCCACTGTCACATCTGCATCAAGGTTCGCAGTAGTATTGGACTCAGCAAATGGCTTCTGCGCTACACCACCGGTTGTGAGCACTACTTCATCGGAAGTAGTAATCTCATTGGCTGCCTCTAGCGTAACTACCGGCTGGTCATACCACGGCATGCCAAGAGCCGCTAAGCTGGCATTCTCACCAATCGTAACTGAACTGTCTTGGGTAATATTACTGTTGCTTTCAACTGATGAACCGTTAAAGACACCACCGGCTCCGCCTTTTGCATTGTCGCCGATGTAGTCCTGCTGAACTTTGTTGACACTGGCAATATCGATTCCGGTCTTGCCAGTAGTCACAATAACTGTGTTATCTTCAACTTTTGCTTCTACGGCTGTGTCAACATCATTATGAGCAAAAGCTCCGCTAAAGCCAACTGCTGCTGCATTCATACTGTCTGACTTGCTATTAAATTTAGTCAGATGCTCGGCCTTTATCTTAAGATTGGTTGCCGCTATTGCATTTCCCGTGGCTCCTTTACCAATCTGGGCAAGGGTACGGTTATATGCGTGTGTTCCTGCATCAGCGGCCGCTCCGGCCGCCAGACCGCCGCTGCCTGCAGTCGCTTCTGCATAGTTATCATCCGTACCATCGGCATGAATTTTTACATCACCACCGGTGAAGTTGACATCGCCAATGATGGCGGTTGTACTGGTATTTGAGGTGGCGTCGGCATTGTTGGAACCAGCGGCAATTAAACCGCCCACAATGCCTGATACATCGGCAGATTGCCTCGTGTCGTTTACAGCCTCGACGGTGACTCCTTGGCCGGCATAAATCCGGGTACCGGTTTCTATCGAGGCGTTGACATCGGAATTGGTTTTAGCGCTGCTGTCTGTCGCCTTGACACCGATCAGACCGCCGCCTGCAGCAACTGCATCGGATTTGGCAGTATATTCACCGGCAGGAACCTCATGGGTCGCTGCAACAGTAACGTTGCCGGTGGAGAGAAGCACGCTGCTGTTCACTTGTGCATTGATCGTTGAATCGACATTAGCTTTCGCGACAGAAGCACCAACAGCAAGAGCGCCTACATCATAGCCTGCTGCTTTTGCATCGGCGTTTTCTTTGCCCAGTGCTGTCACGACAATATTGCCGGTATTGACTACTTGATTGGCAGTTCCCAGAGCAGCATTGACTTTATTATCCACATTTGCAGTAGCAACAGAACCGGAACCTGCACCAATACCTGCCGCACCCGCTAAGGTGTATGCTGTTGCATCGCTGTCGCCTGAGGCGGAGATTTGAATAGCACCTACATGCTTACCCGTCTGTCCTATCTGAACATTCTTACCGGTATAAGCTGCAGTAGTGCTGTCAACATCGGATACGGCTACTGCGGCACCGGCACCAACAAGACCTACGCCAACACCGACCGCCCTTGCTTCCATACCACTGTCTACGCTTACTGCCGTAATGCCAATCGAATTCGCACTCTTAATTTGGCTATTGTCTCCAATGAAGGCTGTCGTATTTCCCGTATCATTCACAAGGGCAACTGATGCGCCTAGTCCGCCGAGGTATCCGGCTGCACCGCCTTCAGCAGCTGCGTGAGCATTATCCTCATCGGTCGCCCTGACATTGATATCTCCGGTGGCATCGATAGAAGCTCCACTGCCGATAAAGGCTGTCGTATCCCCATTTAAATTCGTAATACTTACAGAAGCACCAAGCGCTACACCGCCGATCGAGGCATTGATGGCCTTGCTGTCAGTGGTTGTACTCGCATCTGCCCCGACAGTAAGGTTATTTACCGTGAGTTGACCGTTTTCGCCAATATAGGCTGTTGTATTTGTGTCGTCATTGACGTAGTTAGCAGNNTAGCAGCTGCCCCCAGTGCGTTGAGCAATCCGCCTGCAGACGCATAGGCGTCACTTTCCAGGTTGTGTTTTGTACCGGCCTTAACCGCTACTGTACCATCGCTGGAAAGAATTACATTTTTGCCAATGTGCGCATCGGTGTTCGCATCAAGCGTGAGCACCCCAACTGCGCCACCGACACCGTGGGTTACCCCTAAGGCTCCGCCCCCGTTCATGACACGATAGTCAACCATATCTTTAGCGTTTATGGTAACGTCTTTACCTGCACTGATCGTCGCATTGTCGCCGATAAAGGCACTGGTACCTCCCGGTACAGTTGTAGCCTCTACATTTTTTGTAACGGAGAAATCTTTGGTTTGATTCGCTAAAGCAGTGCTTACGCCGCTTGCATTCGAATCACTGTATCCCTGGAAAAGGGTGGAAACATGATTTTTCTTGAGTTGTTCGTCAGCATAACCTTGCGCATTGCCCCCATTATTGCTGTTCAGGCTGTTCTTCGCATCGGCACTTAAACCTGAACCAATAGAGTAAACCGACACACCGCCGGCAACTCCGACAACGCCTGTGGAAGCACTGACTGCAAAGCTGTCAATTTCTTTCGTAGCTAAGGCGTTTACAGCGATAGAATCAGCCGCCTTAACATTTGCGCCATTGCCAATATAGGCAGTGGTATTGTTGCTGATGACACCTACATCAACACCGCCGGATACACCCACTAAACCACCGGCGACCGAACCACCGACAGAGAAAATTTCCAGATCGTTAACAGCGGACACATTTACGGACTGGTCACTGCCAACATTGGCTTGGTCGGTATTAACGTTCGCACTTTCAGCAATATGGGCATCCGTATGGGATGTAACCGTATTGACGGAAACCGCACCGGCTACGCCTGCATAGAGACCGGCAGCTCCACTGGCGACAACATCAACAAGTTCTTCACTGCTATCCGCTTGAACGGCTACCCCCTGGAAGCTGTCATCGGTTGTTCTGCTGCCATTAGCTTGGTCTTTGTAAACCGTCAGATCACTAGTGCCATTTGCTTTCCCGTCTACAGTTGCCCCTTGGGCGATATAAGCAGTGGTATCTTTGTTAATCACGGTAACCTGGAGCGAACCGCCGACACCTGCTGCTCCAAAGCCAAGACCTGCGCTGCCGGAAATAGCTGCACTGGATGTTTTGTCACTGGCTGCAACCAGAACATTATTATCGGCGCTGACTTTTGCCGCCTGGTCAATGTAGGCTGAGGTATCACTGTTCATGATAGTTACATCGAAGGCTCCTGCCACGCCAACCATACCGCCGCCTGCAGCAGCTGCAACAACAGTCAGCGTATTTTCTTCCGCTTCAGCGGTTACTTTTACATCTTCTGCGGCTTTGACTTCGGTGTTCTTACCGATATGTGCATCGGTATGCAGTGTGGTAACAGCCACTTGAGCACCCGGTCCTACACCGACAGTGCCCCCGGCTGCAACCGAACCGGCAATCCCAAGATGATAGTAGTCCGTCCCTGCAGCAACCATAACACTTTGATCTGCTCCGGCCTGCGCGTTGTCATTGTTAATCTTGGTATTATCACCGATAAAGGCTTGCGTTTCATTGTCAATAATGGTAACCGCACCGGATCCGGCAACGCCGGCCGTACCGCCGCCTGCACCGGCTGCAACAGAAGCTTTGATATCATTTTTCGAGGTGGCTGTAACGGCGATACCTTTTATCGCAGTTGTTTCCGCTGTGGTAGTACGGATTTTAGTTAAGAGGTTAAGGTCATCTACCTGACTCCAATACTGATCGTCTTCTTCTACGCCAGGCATAGTGACTTTGCCATCCTGTACATCTGTGGAAAGCGGATTGTGGAAGTTTTCCTGGTACTCGCCGGTTTCTGCATTCATTGCTGCCTGGTTACCAAGAGCCGTGACACTGGCGTTATCGGCAATGTAAGCTTTCGTATCTTTGTTAATGACCGCCGCACCGGCAGACGCACCTACACCGGCCGTACCGCCAAAGGCACCTGAACCTCCAATCAAGTTGGCTTCCGTATCATCTTTCGCCGCGACTTTGACATTGCCGTCAGCTTTCACGTCTGCCATAGTTCCTATAAAGGCTGCCGTTGCGTTGTTGATGGTATAAACAGAGGCCGCACCGGCTATCCCTGCTGTTCCTCCACCGGCACCACTGGCAGCGATAGAACGAACCGTCTCACTGGCAATCGCTTCTACGGAAACGCTGTTACCGGCATTTACTTTAGTATCATGACCGATGAACGCTGTTGTATCTTTATTAATTACACCAATATCTGCACCTGCGCCAATGCCTGCAGTACCACCTACAGCTCCCGCACCGCCTGTACCTACAACACTGGTGTGATCCTCTGCTTTGACATTAACACTTTGGGCAGCATTTGAGCCTAATGCATCAGCCTGGTTTATGTTTACGTTATGGTCAATATACGCTTTGGTGTCAGTATTGAGAACGGTTGTTGCACCAGAAGCCGCTACCCCGGCTGTCCCACCGGCACCTGCACCGGCAGCTCTTGTCGTCGCTGTCTCACTGGCATCTGCTTCGACGGAGGTTGTTCCGTCTGCGTCGATTTCACTGCCTGTCGCAATATGGGCATCTGTTTGGGTTGAAATGATATTGACAGCTACCGCAGCAGCACCGCCTACCTTGCTGCCAGCCCCAACCGTCACTGCCTCAGCATTGCTGTAAATATGGTTATCGGACGTCACTGCAAGACTGCCGCTGGCATTCCGGGTTACATTTTTGGCAATTGCCGCATTTACGTTATGATCCGCAGCCACAACTCCCACGGCTGCACCTACACCTACTTTTCCTGCCACAGCTACACTCCAGGCATTGGCATCCAATATACTTGTGTTGGCCGCTGTTACGGCAGTACTTCCTGCATCCTTAATGAAAACATCCTGACTGACAGCCGCCTTGGTATTAACCTCTGAATCGGTTACAGCCAAGGCTCCGGCAACACCAACGCTTTTGGCACCGGNNGCGCTTACCGTCAAATCACCGGCCTTTTCAATGATAACACCGTCGCCAATTGTTGCAGTAGTTTCGCTGCGGTTGATGGTCATTGCCACACCTACACCAATACCGGTTGCCGTCAAAGGATCAACGGCCTCGCCGCTGCCAAGCGCTGTAACGTCAGATTTGTTTTCTGCAGCTACAGTAAGAGCACCATTGGCGCTAATATTTCGCCCGTCCGTAATTACAGCCTCTACATCATCATTTGTATAAACCGTACCTAATGCAGCTGCTATCTTAACTTTTCCGCCGCCAGGAGTTCCTTTTTGCGAACTTTGATTGTCCTGAAGCGTTTTAGCACTAGCATTAGATGGATTCACATCTTCCTTATTTAGTGCCCCTTTGGCACTGGCCGTAGATAAGGCACGATAGCTTCGATCAGCTTTTGCAATTAGTTCAAGTCCGCCGCCAGACGTTACTTCGCCATCAATTACAGCTGCTGCCAAAGGAACTGACGCTCCGCTATTACTTAGAATGACTGCTGCCGATGCACCGACACCGACTTTTTCCGATTTGGTATCACCTGCAGCGATTGCCTCATTTTTACCGCTGGTTTTGGCACTAATGCTTGTATCATCATGAGTTGTAACCATGGCATCTTGTGCGATGGTTGCTTGTGTAGTCTGCGTTAATTTGGTCATAGCTACTACGGCATCAATAGCAATACCGCCCGCTGCACCAGCTTTTGCCTCGGTAAAGGTGTCACTGGCCGATACAGCATGAATCGAAAGTTTACCGGCATCAAGGACTTGTGCATCTTGCGCAATCGTTGCAATGGTGCTCTCATCAACAAGATTTAGGGCTACAGAGGCACCGACACCCAGTTTGCTGCCACCGGTTGTCACACCTTCAGTCGGCACAGCTCTGGCACTGTGGCTGGTAAGAGTTTCAGCAAAAATTGCGATATCGCCCTCATGGGCATTTACTTTTGCGCCTGTTTTAATTTGCGCTTGCGCAGTGTTATCAACGCTGTTCAAGGCAAATGAGCCAGCGATGCCCACTTTACCTGCCCCAGCGCCAGACATCGCTTCCGCACTGAATAAACTGGTCTTATCATCAAGGGCTTCAGCCCGTACTTCGGCCCCTTTTACATGATGTTCCGCAATACCGATAGTTGCGCTGCTTGAAGCGTCTACCGTATTGATTGCAACAGCTGCACCGATGCCAACCGAAGCTGTTCCGACAGCCGCACCATCAGCCTTAGCACTGTCGTCAGCAAAGTGCGCTGCTGCCACCGTGAGTTTACCGCCTGCATTGATGGTCCGGCCATCCATGGTGTAGGCTTCGGCTTTTGTATCCGCTACGTTTACACCCACTGCCGCAGCGACTGCCAATTTTCCTTCACTAGTAGATGCCGATCCGGCCTTCTTTTTCTCTCCGTCTGTTTTGCCTTGCTGGCTTTGACCAAAGCTGGTCTGTTCTTCTATGGATTTATCAACCCCGCCTTGTTCTTGTGAATCAGCCGGTGTTGCTTTGCTGCTGGTATCAGCTTTACCACCTGCGGCGCTTGCTGTTGCATCTGCCGCCGCGCTTCCGCTTGCTTTAGCATCAAAGGTGACGTTGCCGCCTGCGTTAATATTACGGGCAGTCATGGCATTCGCCGCGTCATTAATTACGTTTACTGCTATGGCAAGACCTACCGCAGCTTTACCACCGTCTGCTGCCCCTTTGGCAATTGTGATGGTATCGCCGGTATTGCTGGCGGAAACGTTAATATCACCTGTTACATCTAAAAGATTATCATTTCCAATTTCATCAATTTTTGCCGTGGCAATATTGTCTACTACCGACAGACCCACTACAGGCGTTATGGCGATACCTCCGGCAGCTCCGGCTTCAGCTGTGGTTCGTATCACATGGTTGCCTAGAGCTTTGAGTGTAACATCATCCGCTACCGTGAT
>DDHB01000082.1 GCA_002337925.1 Sporomusaceae bacterium UBA1887 | reverse complement strand
CGCTTCCTCGGCCTTTCTAGCACCTGGAGCTTTCTGAACGGCCAGGAGAGTAGTAGTTTTAGTGATTTTTAAGCACCAGGATATCCCGGAAGACTTCGGCTAATCTTTGCGCAATTCCTAATAGCTCTGGCGCATAGCGTGTATCTGCTTCTTGTAATCTATTGTATTGAGGCGTATGTGTATAGGCGGTCAACAGGGCCAATTGCAAATAGCGGTTGATTGTAACCGGCGTCCACAAGGTACCGATTGTGTGGCCGCCGGTTAATGTCAGCACCGTATGTACCGGAGGGTCTTGACAAGGCTTTGCGCCAACAACGGTGTAATAATTGATATAGCCGGTGCAGGTATCACCGGTGACACGGGGCGTACGGACTTTAACGGGAATGAGCAACAGGTGTGGTGCCAATGGCAGTGGCTGCAGAATGGAACGCTGTGTCTTCAGGGATGTAATGTGCCGCAAGGCGGCTAAATCAGTGGCACGGCGGCGAGTGATCCGGTTTAATACCGCTCGTGGCCGGACAGGCAGGGTGAGTGTCAAACCGCTTGTTGTGAATAGTTGGGTAGAATCTCCTGTCGCTGTGTAACAGGGAACCAGAGCAGCAATCTCCTGGTCCATAGGCAAGGGGTGGTACACATAAAGGACCTCCTTTGCAGAACATATGTTCTTGATTATCGTAACAAAGGACAAGCCGGTGAGTCAAGTGTATAATTTGCTCGCTTGCTGCTTATACTCCAACCAATGACAGGAGGCGAAGCAAGGATGAAAGACAGGCAGCCGGATAATACGGAAACGGGGTTTAAGTGCAGCCGCTGCNNATGGGGAACAGGTTGTTCATTGCCCTTTTTGCGCTATGATTTGTGATGAGGCCAAGTGCCGGGTTATCCAGACAAGCAACGAAGATTACTAATGGAAAAGTTACACTTGGTGGCAGGAAATGAAAAGGGAAGAGCGAAATAGGAAATTTAGGTAATCAATGCCAATTTGGCAATAGCTTTGTATAGGAGGTAATTTCTATGTCTTATGGAAAACCGGAGTCCGGTGCTAAGCAGGCCAGTCCGTTAGGGCAGCTGCTTATTATGCTGCGTGAAGACTTGATGGGCGAGCTTCAGGCCATTAATCAGTATCAGGCGCATATTGACAACATTGAGGAAGAAGAAATCAGGGATTTGTTGGAGCATATCCGGGATGATGAAAAAGAACATGTCGCTGAGTTGACACACCTCATCTCACGGGTGGATGCCATTCAACGGGAGAAATTCCTCAATGATCATACGGCAGCTCCATCAGAGAGAGTCAACGCAGGTTCCGATGAATCTCAGGTAATGACTGTTGGCAATTTATTTGGTAAAAAGTAAGAGAAGGGGAGGGAATTTCGTATGGACTTTTTGGATAGAAAAGCAGCTCCGCTTACAGATGCTGAATGGCTGCGCCTCGACGAGGCCGTTGTATCAACTGCCAGCCGTATGCTTACCGGCCGCCGTGTAGTTGAAGTCTTGGGACCGCTGGGGTCCGGCGTATACAGCATACCCTATTCCATCTTCAGTGGTAAATCTCCCGCCGGTATTGATATGGTGGGCGAAACGGATGAGTATGTGGTTGAGGCGACGAAACGGGCAACCGTTAATTTGCCTATTCTCTATAAAGATTTTAAAATTATGTGGCGCGATGTGGAAGCAGACCGTCATCTCGGCTTGCCGCTAGACGTCAGCACAGCTGCAGTTGCAGCTAACTTCGTGGCTGTTCAGGAAGATAATCTGATCTTTAACGGCAATGAAGAGCTGGGGCATCATGGCTTGTTTACCGTTAAAGGCCGTCAGACTGTGGCGATCAGCAACTGGGAAGAATCAGGCAGTGCTTTAGCCGATGTGGTGAAAGCAGTAGGCGCTTTGAGCCAGGCTGGACATTATGGTCCGTACTCCATGGTTGTCAGCCCGGTGCTGTATGGCCGGATGGTGCGCGTTTTTGGCAATACCGGGATGCTCGAGCTTGATCAGGTAAAAGCATTGGTCAGCGGCGGTGTATATTATTCCAATGTCATTACCGGCAATAAAGCGGTAATTGTAGCTACTGGCTCGCAGAATATCAATTTGGCAGTTGGCCAGGATATGGTTACTTCTTATATGGGGCCTGCCAATATGAATCATGTGTTCCGCGTAATGGAAACAGTTGCGCTCCTGGTTCGCCGGGCAGATGCCATCTGTACAATCGAGTAAGCTGGACTTACAATTAAGCAGCCTTTATCAGACTCTGCTCACAGGCAGAGTCTGATTTTGCTTACAATAGGAATGACGCTAAGTATGAATTTTGGGAGTAAAAAGAGTAGGTATTATGGGTATTTTACGAGCAACAGACCTGACAAAATCCTTTGGAATTGAAACCGTTTTTTCCGGCATCAGCTTTGAGCTTCGCCGGGGAGACAAGCTTGGCCTGATCGGTGCCAATGGAGCGGGCAAGTCGACGCTCATGCGCTGCATGCTGGGGCTGGAGGCCGTTGACAGTGGACGGGTAGGAATACCGGAAGGCGAAACTATTGGTTATGTCGAGCAGGATGCTTCGCTGGGGCAGGGGACGCTGTATGATGAACTGAGTGCCGCCTGGCAGGATGTCATGCAGTGGCAGCGTGACATGGCAAGGCTGGAAAAAGAAATTGCCCAGGAGAAAGACCACGAAAGGCAGCAAGTGCTAATTAAGCAATACGGCCGGATAACCGAAAAATTTGAGCGGGGCGGCGGCTACGAATACGAGAATATTATTCGCCGTGTTGCCAGCGGCCTTGGCTTTACCGGCGGTGACCTGGACAGGCCGATCAGCGCTTTTTCGGGAGGACAGAAAACGCGCATCAGTCTGGCGAAGGCTTTGGCCCGGCGTCCGGATTTTCTTTTCCTGGACGAGCCCACGAATCATCTTGATATTTCCATGGTCGAATGGCTGGAAGAATATCTGAAGGATTATAGCGGCGGAGTGCTGATTATTTCGCATGACCGCTATTTCCTTGACCAGGTGGCTACCGGTATATTGGAGCTGGAACAGCACCGGATCGATGAATATAGGGGCAACTATACCCGTTATCTTGTTCAGAAAGCGGAACGGGTGGCTTCACATACGGCAGCGTATGAGAAACAGCAGGAGTATATTGCCAAAACTGAGGCGTACATTGACCGCTTCCGGGCTGGCATCAAATCCAAACAAGCCCGGGGGCGTCAATCGCAGCTCAGTCGTCTGGAGCGACTTGCGGCGCCCGTACAGGCTGATACACTCACCTTCAGCTTTGCCGCTCTCAGTGAGTGTGCCGATCGGGTTGCCGAATTGGAGAAGGTAACGGCGGGATATGGGGATACAACTGTTTTTGCCAATCTCTCGCTGCTTATTCGCAAAGCAGAAGGAGTAGCTTTGATCGGCCCGAATGGAGCAGGCAAAACGACCTTGCTTAAGCTGTTAACCGGAGACCTGGCCCCTAAAGCGGGTAAGGTCAAATTAGGCAGTCGCGTCAAGGTAGGCTATTTTGCCCAGGAACATGAGAACTTGAATTCCGCTAATCGGATGCTGGATGAGATTATGGCTGATTTTGGTCTAGGCGAGGAGCGAGCCCGGACCTTGCTGGGGTCTTTTCTCTTCAGTGGCGATGATGTCTATAAGGTGATTGGCGCCTTAAGCGGCGGCGAAAAGGCCCGCCTGGCTTTGCTGAAGCTCATGATGACAGGTGCTAATTTCCTCATTTTGGACGAGCCGACCAACCATTTGGACATTCCAGCCAAAGAAGCGGTCGAAGAAGCTATTCTGGCGTTTCCCGGTACGTTCCTGACAGTCTCCCATGACCGGTACTTTCTAGATAAAGTAGCAGACCGGGTGATTGAACTGTCGGAGGGAAACCTGGCCGATTATGTTGGCAACTACAGCTATTACCGGGACAAGATAGCGGCCAATCCGGTTAAGGCCCCTGTTAAAGCAGAAAAGCCTGCTGCAAAAGCGGCAGATAATACGGGAACAGCGAAGCCGCGCAAGGTGGACAATACCCGCCTGATTGAGAAGCTGGAGCTGGAGATAACGGAGCTGGAAATTATGGTCAAGGTGGCTGAGCGTCAACTGAATGATCCTGCCAGTCATGCCGATCTGGAGGCCAGCCGGGCTCTAGCTGAAGAATATGCTGCAACAAAAGAAAAACTGAGCAGCAAATATGATAAGTGGCTGGAGTTGACCAGCGAAGAGTAATGGCGCTACTTTAGAATAGAAGAGGGATGACTCAACCGGATTCAAGCCGTGTTGAGTCATCCCTCTTTTTGTTTGCCCTTGTGCCTATTGGCAGCGAGCTGGTCTGACTCATTCCTGTACCTGCTGTTCCCCGGTCTTTGTGCTTGTGCAATGCTCCATGCTACAGTAGCAGTGAAAGGAGGTGAGAATATGGCAGTAACAAAGCTTGCGCAAAACGGCAAACTGGTAGTCAAGGTAGAAACGGGTGTTAATGCTTCAGGCAACCCCACATACCGGCTGCGGACTTTTCAGAACGTTAAACCTGGAGCTGCAGATGTAGATGTCTACGCAGTTGCCCAGGCGCTGGTCAATCTCCAGCAACACGCTGTGGTCAATGTAGCTCGCATGGAAGAAGGCAATCTGGTCAATCAATAACTCCGGCAAGTACATTCAGTAAGAAAGGAGGCGCAGCTAATGGCCAAAACCTTGCAGATGGTATTTCGTGATGCGGCCGGTAAAGAATGCACGTTGTCTTTGGTTGATCCTAAAGCGGATCTGACTCTGGCACAGGTGAATGAGGCTATGACGGAGATTGTCAGCCGCAATATCTTTACTAGCAAAAACGGTGATTATGTGCAAATTGCGGATGCCCGTATACTAAGTCGTGATACGGTCTCTTTGGCGTAAACCTATAGTCAAGGAGGCTGCAGCAAATGGAACAACTGCTGACTTATGCCGCGAATTACGGCTTTCCCATGGTAATTACTCTTTTTTTGCTCCTGCGCATGGAAACAAAGCTGGAGCAACTGACGAATAGTATCAGTGAATTAGCCAAAGTAATCGCGACAAAAAGATAACAAAAAAACAGCCGGATAGGAGTTCATGCTCCTGCCCGGCTGTTTTATTACGATCTTAGTTCAATTAACTGTGGTGTTAAGGGCGCTGTACTGCAATTGCAATTCTGCGGTTATTTTACGAGCTTAACCGCTAAGGCTGCGAAGAAGGCAACAAAACATCCTGCTGCAAAATGAAAGATGTACTCGGTAATCCTGACACCTTTATGAACAGCGCGATGCTTGTAATAATGGTAGGTATACATATCCTCTTTCACCGGTATAGACCTCCGCTGATTAATGCAATTACTGTAACTTTTACGGTGTTCATGTCAAAATCCCTGCATATCGGAAAAATAAATTTTAGCAGGATTTCAAACGAATTACTGCGAATAATACAAACAAATGTTTGACGGAAGTGGAGCGGCCTGTGGAAACTGAAACCATTCGTGGCATCGTAGAAAATATCATATTTCAAAATGAAACCAATACCTTTGTCGTTTTTCGCCTCCGCCCCCAGAGCAGCGTTGGTGCAGCTGTGATTGTGGGAAGTATTGCCTCACCTCTTTTAGGTGAGGAAGTGGAGCTTACCGGTGAGTGGGTGGAGCATGCCCGTTTTGGACGGCAGTTCAAGGCTGAGACTTGCCGGCGGCTTGCGGTGACAACAGAAACGGGCATTGAACGATTTCTGGCATCAGGGATTATTAAAGGAATCGGCCCCTCGTTGGCGGCAAAGCTGGTCAGTCATTTCGGTGCACGAACGCTGGAGATCCTTGAGTTTTCCCCACACCGGCTTACCGATGTAGAGGGAATCGGCGCAAAAAAAGCAGAGGCAATACGAATAGCCTTTGCTTCTCAGACGGAACTGAGAGACGTTATGTTGTTTTTGGAATTGCACGGCGTATCGGGTGCTTATGGGGCAAGAATTGTTGCTGCTTATGGAGCAATGGCCTTGGATATTTTGCGGGACAGCCCATATCGTCTGGCTGCCGATGTGGACGGGATCGGCTTTCGGACATCTGATCAGATTGCACAGTCCCTTGGCCTTGATCGGGATGACCCTCAGCGAGTGGCCGCAGGTATCCAGTATGCATTGCTGCAGATTGCCCAGTCAGGCCATTGTTGTGTGCCGGATACCGTATTAGTGGAAGAAGCAGCAAAATTGCTTGCTGTTGACGCGCTGGAGGTAGACATCAAGCTCAGGCAGATGATCACGACCGGACAGCTGATGACAGCCGAGAATGCTGGTCTGGAACTAGTCTATCCTGCTTATCTGTATTATGCAGAAAAAAAGGTAGCCGAACGCTTATTGGAAATACGCGATCATGCCAAAACAGTTCCCAGCCTGGATCATCAGGGAGCGGTGAACCAGTGGGAACGGGCGGCTCAGGTAAATCTGGCTGAGGCCCAGCGGCAGGCTCTCATTTCAGCGCTTGCCCATGGGGTGCTGATTCTGACGGGGGGGCCGGGTACTGGAAAGACAACCACAGTACGGGGGATCTTAGCCGTGCTGGAAGCAGAAGGTTTTAAAATTGTGCTGGGAGCGCCTACCGGACGTGCGGCTAAGCGGCTCAGTGAGGCAACCGGGCGGGAAGCTGCTACGATTCACCGGCTGCTCGAGGCAGGCGGCGGACGGGAGGGTGCACCGGTTTTTTCCCGTAATGAGGAAAATACCGTTGATGCCGATGTATTAATTGTCGACGAAGTTTCTATGATGGATATTAATCTGACCAACTATCTCTTGCGGGCTGTTCCTGATGGCTGTCGTGTTATTCTGGTAGGGGATGTGGATCAGCTGCCGGCAGTTGGTCCTGGATCGGTATTAAAGGATATTATCCGTTCTCAGGCTGTGCCGGTGGTGCGCCTGACTGAAGTGTTCCGCCAGGCAGGCGAAAGCATCATTGTTCACAATGCTCATCGAATTAACCGGGGCTTAAAGCCCGATTACAACGTCAATCAGGATTTCCGGTTTTTAGAGTTTGGTGACAGTCAGTCAGCAGCAAATGCTATTGTCGATTTATGTGTCAATCAATTACCGGCTGATGGGTATTCTATCACGGGTGATATTCAGGTCCTGTCACCCATGCATCGCCAGGACTGTGGTGTAGAGAATTTAAATATTTTGTTGCAGCAGGCGATTAATCCCGCGCAGCCGGAAAAACCGGAAATTGCTACTGCCAAGTTCACTTTCCGTCAGGGTGACAAAGTGATGCAAATGAAGAATAACTACACCAAAGGGGTTTTTAATGGCGATATTGGCATCATTACTGCCATCGATAACGGTCTGGTTTTTGTGCGATATCCGGAAAACTCCATCATTTATGAGAGTAACGAAGTAGACGAGCTTCATTTGGCTTATGCCATGAGTGTCCATAAAAGCCAGGGCAGCGAATATCCGGTTGTTGTGATGCCGCTTACCGACAGTCACTATGTCATGTTGCAGCGCAATCTCCTATATACGGCAGTAACCCGTGCTAAAGAGCGGGTTGTCCTGGTTGGTACAAAAGCGGCACTGAATACAGCACTGTCCAATGATCGCACAAAACGGCGTTATACGTTGCTGGCCGAACGCCTGCGAGGGGAGAGTTTATGCTAAAGAGCTTGTGGGAGGCATTTCTTGATCTGCTTTTTCCGCCCCGCTGCCCTGTCTGCCGGACTTTAGTAGACCAGCAGGGAGAATGGTGCAGCAGCTGCCTAACTCTGGTATGGGCTCCACGGGAGCTGGAATTGGCTAGTCATGGCGTTACGGCATTAGATGCTTGCTTCGTTTTGTGTGACTATACGGCAGGGGTGCAAAAGTTAATCCGGGACATGAAATTCCGTAAGGGGCGGTGGTACGGCTGTCATTTGACCTGGCTGCTTTCCTGTTATCAGAATTACCATCGCCTTGGTTCGGTCAATGTGATCGTTCCGGTTCCCTTGTCCCCCGAACGCTTAAAGGACCGGGGATACAACCAGACCGAAGTAATTTTTCGCCCTTGGGCAGAAAGCAGACAATTGCTTTGGTGTGATGCATTAATTAGGCTAAAAGCAACTTTACCCCAATGGGAGCTAACTATAGCGGAACGGCGTAAAAATATAAAAGGCGCGTTTCAAGTAACGCGCCCAGAGGTCGTGCAAGACAAACAAATCTTGTTAGTAGATGATATATTCACGACCGGAACAACCATGAACGAGTGTGCAAAAGTACTAAAAAAGGCCGGTGCTAAGAGAGTAGTAGGCTTGGCAATAGCCAGCGGCTCTCAATAAAAGGCCGTTGATAAAGCCCCATCTGCGTTGTTTGCCCCTCCGTGCGCTTGCTAGCCGTACCACCGCTGTACTGTCTTCGCTCGCGTACTCGGGGCACCTAGCAGCTGGAGCTTTCTGAACGGCCTAAGAGCATTTTTGAAAAGAAATTATCCCAGGGCTTCTACGAAAGCCCTCACAACGTCGGGATCAAGAACCATTCCGGATAAAATAAACAGTTCCTTTACGGCTTCTTCTTTTGTCTTGGTCCAGTTCTGGGTACAGGGATTGATAAACCGGTCATAATAATTGGCTACGGCGATGATTCGGGCCCCTAAGGGAATGTTCACGCCTTTCAGCCGTTTGGGGTATCCCATACCATCCCAGCGTTCATGATGATAGCGGATATAAGGAATAAGCTCCTGACAGCCAGGGATATTTTCCAACATGTAGCTGCCGGCGTTGCAATGATTCTTGAAGACACTCAGCTCACGGGTTGACAAATAAGGCATCTTAGCCAGTATCGCATTCGGTACTGTAAGATGACCAATGTCGTGCAGCATGGCAGCCTGGCGTATCCGTTCGATCTCCTCGCGAGGCAGGCGCATTTTGGCAGCTGTACTTACTGCATAGTTCGCTACTTGCTGACTGTGCAAATACAGCTTATGATCTTTTAATTTGAGTAAGTGCATTAAGTTAGCGATAATTTCTTGCGTGTTTTCCGTATCGGAATACGTATCAGGCGTTTGCATTAATGTTAGCATAAACAAGCTAAACTGCCTTTCGTTATGAATTGTGATGATAGGATCACGATTATAAGTACTTTGTTAAATTAGCTAAAAAGTAACATTATCCTGCAGAGAACTAAAAAAAATGTCTATTTCCCAGGAAATGAGTCTCAGGACCTATAGGAAAACTGGCAATAAAGAGCGAAAAAATAGTTAAAGGCCAAACCCTATTTTATAGTATAATGTTACTGTAAAGTTAAGGTTTTAGAAAGAAAGGAGAAATTAGCAATGGGACTAAAAAATTGTTCCGGCTGCGGCAAATTAATGCTCGATAATCCGCGGGGCATATGCCCTGATTGCTATGCACAGGAAGAACAGGATGAACTGGCAATAGTCGAATTCCTGCGGGAAAAGAAGCGGTCCTCAGTTGAAGATATCCATAAGGCTACCGGCGTTAAATATAAAACGATTATGCGTATGATTCAGGAAAAACGCATTTTAAGTGATATGGAAGTAACGTACCCCTGTGAAATGTGCGGAACGCCAATTTTGCAAGCGCGGCTATGCGGAAGCTGCAACAAAGGAATTCTTGATCAGATCAAGAAAAGTGAGCAGGCGCGCCAGGTACCTGACACGCTGCCTAAACAGACTGGTATGCATACTGGTTTTTTCAAGAAGTAATCATTCCTTCTGTCGTTGCAACCCGATACTATTTGGCTGCTTTGCCTTTCCGCTGTCATTGCGAGGAGCATAGCGACGCGGCAATCTCATCTTTTAAACCCCAACTCATACTTTTAGAGCAGAGGTTATCTCTATGTATATTGAAACAAAAGATCTGGTGAAAACCTTTAAAGAACGCAATGTCGTGAATGGTGTAAGCCTGCGGGTTGAAAAAGGCCAGATAGTCGGGCTTTTAGGTCCGAATGGCGCCGGCAAGACGACGACCTTTTATATGATTGTCGGACTTGAACGGCCGAATTCCGGACAAATATCTGTAGATGGCGAAGATATAACGAATATGCCCATGTATCAGCGCTCCCGCTATGGTATTGGGTATCTGCCGCAGGAGGCCTCCATCTTTCGCAAACTTTCGGTAGAGGATAATCTCATGGCAATTTTGGAGACTACTTCGCTGACCGAAGCAGAGCGCAACGCAAAAATGGAAGGCCTCCTGGAGGAGTTTCATGTCACCCATGTCCGCAAGCGCAAGGGTTCCGAACTATCCGGTGGCGAACGGCGCCGAGTAGAAATTGCCCGCTGTCTGGCAACCGACCCGACCTTCATTTTGCTTGATGAACCTTTTGCCGGTGTTGATCCCATTGCGGTAGCCGATATCCAGAGTATTATCAGCTATCTTAGGGACAGAGGCATCGGTGTCCTGATTACGGACCACAATGTTCGCGAAACACTTAGTATCGTTGATAAAGCATATATTCTAAATGAAGGGCAAATCCTTATCTCCGGCGACAGTGCAACTATTGCTAACAGTGAAATTGCCCGTAAGTTTTATCTCGGAGACAAGTTTACCTTATAATTCTGGGACATGTCGGTGCGATTTATTACTTCAGAGTAGGAGAACTTCATGCGCATTTTAGATAAATATATAGTAAAAGAGCTGCTTGGCCCTTTCATCTTCGGTATTTGCGCTTTTTCCAGCGTGTTTATCGGTACTTCAACCTTATTCCGGATTGCCCAGTATATTGCCAAATACGGCGCATCGCTGACTTCCGTAACAAAGCTCTTTTTTCTCAGTCTACCGTCCATCATCGTGCTGACCTTTCCCATGTCCATGCTGCTGGCTTCGCTGCTATCCTTTGGCCGGTTGTCCGGCTCCAGTGAAATTACGGCAATGCGTTCGGGGGGCTTAAGCTTTTACCGGTTGGCAGCGCCTGTGTTTGTTGTTGCTTTACTAGTCAGTCTAATGGCAGTTACTTTTAATGAGTTAGTAGTGCCTAAGGCCAATGCTGCTTATCAGAACGTACTCCGTTATGAAATAGAGCGCAATAATTCGCCGAAATCGGAAGAGCATATCGTCATCAAGGATGTGAAGGAAGGTTCTATTCAGCGCCTAACATATGCCCGTAAATTTGATGAGGCAACCAGCACGATGCAGGCAGTGACGATTCAGGAGTTTCAGGATGAAAAACTGGTAAGAGTGGAAAATGCCGAGAAGGCATTGTGGCAGAACAACCAGTGGGTCATGTATTCAGGGATTATCTATGATCTCTCCGGTGAAGGCGGCTTAGAGCGTACCATGAAGTTTGAACAGCAGGTAATGCCGATTAACAAAACGCCGACAGCTATCAGCCGTGAGCAAAAGAAGCCGGAAGAAATGACAATAAAGGAACTCAAGCAGCAGATTAAGATTCTGCAGGCTGAATATGTGAAAACAAGCAAATATGAGATCGAGCTCCATCAACGCATCACCATTCCAGTTGCGAGCTTTGTCTTTGCTCTGATCGGTACGCCGCTGGGACTGCAGCCACACCGGTCAAGCTCCTCAATCGGCCTTGGTCTTAGTATTATCATTATCTTCATTTATTACTCGTTTATGACAATTACGACAGCTCTTGGTCAGGGCGGTGCCATGCCGGCTTTCATAGCCGCCTGGATTCCGAACATCATTGGCATGATTGTTGGTATCTATCTGATTCGTCGAGCGTCCCAATAAAAAATAAGATCATCACTTCTCCAGAAAGGAGGGAAGACTATGTACGGCCTCGCGCTTATTGCCATCCTTGCCGTCATGGGCGGTGCAATTGCCTATATCGGTGATAAATTAGGTACCAAAGTAGGAAAAAAGAAATTAAGTATGTTTGGCCTCCGGCCTAAACACACCTCGATTATTGTCACCATTGTGACAGGGATTTTGATTGCTGCGTCAACGCTGGGAATACTGTCACTGACCTCACGGGATGTACGGACTGCCCTCTTTGGCATGGAAGCGCTCAAGACCGAGCTGATTCGTCTCTCCCAGGAGGTTACGGTCAAAAACAGCGAACTGGAAACCAGCCGGGCAGCTTTGCAGGCAAAGATTGCCGAGTTTTCAACGTTAGATGCCAAGGTCAAGGAATCGGCACGGCAATTAGCTGAAATCACGGATGAACTGTCACAAGTAACGGATGAACGGGACAGAACCATTGCTGCCTTATCGAAGGTTCAAAAGGACTATACAACAGCCAAAGGTGATTTAACAAAAGCGACAAAAGAAATTGCTGCGCTTCAAACGACCAAAACAGAACTAGATAAAAGAGTTGCTTCCTTAAATGAAGCCAAGGTTTCTTTACAAAGTGATGTTGACCGCTTAAATGAATTGGCCGTTAACCTGAAAAAGGGGATTGAAGTAGTACGCGAGGGCGTCGTGATCTTCCGGGCCGGAGAAGTGCTGTCCACTACTGTTGTGCAGGGCGGCCTGCCGCAGGAACAGACAGAGCAGGCACTCAGCCAGATCATTTATGGTACTAACCGCAGCATTACTGACAAACTTGGGGTTCAAAATGATTTGGAAGTACTCTGGGTAGCCAAAAATGATTACCAGCAGGCAGCGTCACTGATCTCGTCTACACCAGGCAGCATCATTGTCCGCATCACTGCAGCCGGTAATACCATTTATGGAGAACCAACCATCAGCCGGATTGACCTCTTCCCCAATAAATTAGTCTATGATACCGGTGCAGTTGTATACTCGGAAGTATTCGATGCCGGTAAAAATAATAAGCAGGCCGAAGAAGCAGTACTGCTCTTCCTGCAAAAAGTAAATACGGAAGCAATTAAAGAGGGGATACTGCCCGATCCTATCCAAGGCACAGTAGGTGCTATGAGCGGATCGCAGCTCTTTGAGACAATCAATAAAGTAAAACGGTTTAACAGCAAAGTAGAAATTGCGGCAGTTACAACTGATGATATTCACACTGCTGGACCATTAAAAATTACAATTCGCGTAAGAGCAATTCAATAAGGTAGGGTGTAGGGCTCCAGCAGGACTTTCTGCTGGAGTCTTTTTATTTAGGCAATGGGGACAGTCCCCTTTTTCTTTGGAAGCCTCGCTTTCCTCAGTTCTTGTCTTCGTTCTTTTTGGCCCTTCTGGAAATAGCAGGTCCGCAGGATGGAGAATTGCCAGCTTACGTTAAGAAATTCGTGCTGTTTGAGCGAAGCGAGTTTATGAATTTTAGTAAGCTGGTAATTCTCCAAGGCAATTGGAAGACAGGCCTAGAATTTTTGGTCCTTTTGTTTCGATGACAAAAGGACGAACCCGGGCATTTCTCTAGGCGTTATATTTGTCGATAAATAGATACGTGTAGCTCTGGCGTCTTTATTAAGAGGAGAAGTAAACGGCTCTGTGCTTTTGCCTTGATGCAAAAGTACCAAAAAATCAAGACCTGTATAAAAATGGCCTTGGAAGCAGACCTTCCCTGCTAAAATTCCGAAACTCGCTGCGCTCAAACAGTCGGAATTTCTTTACGCAAGAAAGGTCTGCTTCCACCCTGCGGGTCGGCAATTTTTATAAGGGTCAGGGGATACGAAAACAAAGAACGGAGGAGACATGAGGCTTGCTTATTTCGATCTCTGTTTTCGTTCTCTTCGGCCTTTCTGGAAATAGCCGGTCCGAAGGATGGCAAAGCGCCAGCTTACGTTAAGAAATTCGTACTGTTTGAGCAATCGCGAGTTTACGAATTTTAGTAAGCTGGCGCTTTGCCAAGGCAATTGGAAGAGTAGGCCTAGCCTTTTTGGTCCGTTTGTGGCGATGACAAAAGGAGATCAGCACTTAACATAAAGTACCAGTTTCTAAAAGAAGGATTCTCCCCCCTTTTGTAGAATTACATAGCTATCAAGATAATATGTTAACAAGCATATTTTTTTGAAACTACGTGACTAATTAGTCAGTGCTTAATAATAAAGGTTTTACCAAAAACTACAAGTACTCATTAAGCAGGACTTTAATAAGAAACGTAGAATTATGTAAACAGTAAGACAAACACCTGCGAAAAGCGGCAGGGGCATAAAGAGAGGATAAGAACCTTTCTGCCGGAAGGGAAGTAGAGTGGAGGAAACGTGGATACTCCCGTCGACACCCCCTGGCGGAGAAAGACAAACCAATCGGCATGCTGGTGAAAACACCCGCGAAAAAAACAAAACACTTAAGGGGGATTCCATCGTGAAAAAAAGACTTTTAAAAGTCGCTGTTACCACTGCTTTAACTGTGGCCTTCGCGGTTCCTGCCTTCGCTAATCCTTTTGCTGACGTTCCTGCTAAACACTGGGCTTATGACGCTGTAAACAAACTTGCTCAAGCTGGTGTAGTTGATGGTTATGGCGACGGAACTTTCCGTGGCGACAAAACCGTTACCCGTTATGAAATGGCTCAAATCATTGCAAAAGCAATGACTAAGAGTGTAAACGCTGATCAAAAAGAAACTCTTGATAAACTCTCCAAAGAGTTCGGTACTGAACTGACTACTCTTGGTGTAAAAGTTGACGGTCTGCAAGACCAAATGGACAAAATGGTTAAAATCTCCGGTGACGCTCGTGTCCGTTATGGCGCTGTTGAAGACAACAGTGACAACACTGACTTCCGTGCCCGTGTAAGCTTTGATGGCAAAATCAATGACGACATGAAGTTCAATGCCCGCGTAACTAGCGGTAACATTGCTTATGACGACAGCAACAGCGGTATCAAGCTTGACACTGCCAACGTTTCCTTCAATGCACTTGGCCTAAACACTACTATTGGTCGTCAAGACGTGAAACTTGGTTCCGGTTTCTTGATGGATACGCAAGGTAATGCCATTGCAACCAAAGCTGGCGACCTGAAATTGTTTGCCGGTAACTTCAAAGATTCCAGCAGCAACAAAGATCGTTTCTATGGTGCAGAATACAAACATNNTAGTAACTGCCGATTACCTGAAAAACGATTCTCAAGATACTGAAGTATACGTCGCTAATGCTACCTTTGGACTTGCTAAAAACGTAAGTGCTGTAGCTGAATACTTCAAACAAGACGACCTGAAAGCACAAGCTTATGGTGTGAAATTTGACAAACTTGGTCTTTCTGTAATGCACAGAGATGTTGATGCCGGTATCGTAAATGCATACTCCAATGTAACAAGCGATATCAACAGCTTCGGATCTGTAGCTCTTAAAGGCATGGAGTACCAATATGACAGAGCTCTTGGCAAAAATGCAGTGTTGACTGTTAAACACCAAGACTTTGACAATCTGGATGCTCATACTAACGCTTACGTTAACGTTAAATTCTAATAATCTCTTAAGCATACCTGTCAGGGCGCGAGCAATCGCGCCCTGGTTTTTTATGACTTGGAGCAGGGATTTTGTTCTTTCGAAAAGAACAAAGACAAATAAAGTATTGCATTTATAGTAAAATACAAGCTAATGCATCCGAGTATGTAGTGGCGGAGATGATAAAAAATGGCTGTTGTGATAGCCGATCTGTTAAAATTGCCAGCCTTGCGCTTGGCTAAAGTCATCGCTGGTGAACAGGGACTGACGCGGGAAGTTGAATATATTGATGTACTGGACAGTCCTGATGACAGCGGCCTAAAATCACGGGGACTGTATTTGACCAGCGGCTTTGTATTTCAGAACTCTGAGAAGCTGCAGGAAACGCTGATTGAGCAGCTTGAGGAAAAAGGCGCAGCAGGTATTGTTTTGCAGGTAGGTCGCTATATAAAAGAGGTGCCGGCTGAAATGCTGGCGACAGCGAACCGGCTGGGATTCCCGGTTATTGTCTTACCTGAAGGCAGCAGTTTTGCGGCAGTTATTAAAGAAGGTTTGGAACAGGTGTTTTTTCAGCAGGGCAAAGAAATTCGCCGTTCGCAGGAGATTCAGAAACGACTTGCAGAACTGGCCTATACTGGTGCTGAACTGCAGCAAATTGCGCAAACGATCGTTAGTCTGGTAGCCAATACGATAATTGTGGCAGACCGGGATTTTTCTCTCTTGTCGTATGCTTTTCTGGATAAGCCGTATAAAGGGCGCAATCCCAAAGTGTATGCCGGCAAGATAATAGATAAATACTTATACAACTTAAAGCGAACTGGTTTCATTGATAAAATTCGCTGCAGAAAAAAAGCCGAGCGGGCTGAGGTGTTGTTCAGTAATTTGGGGCAGCAAGCCTGGGTTATTGTCCCGGTTTTAATCAATGGTGAGATACTCGGCTATATTGCGATGCTGGAGGATCAGCACAGGCTATGTGAGCAAGACTGGCAGGTATTGGTTCAGGCTGCTAATGTAACGGCAGTGGCTATCTATAAGCAGCTGGCTGAGGGAGAAGTCGTAAGACGGCGGCGCAATGACTTTCTCTCCGGTATTCTTGAAGGCAGCATACAGGCAGGGCAGGCTGTACTGGAGCAGGCAGCAGCCTTGCAATTGGATCTGAATAAAACCTGGCTTGCTGTTCAGCTTGAAATACGGAGTCCAATAAAATTCACGCAACATCCCTTGGCGAATGAAGAGNNAGAGCAGAATGATGCTGCTGCTAAGCAATGGGGCATTGCAATGCTGACTACTCAGCTTACAGCCAGGCAAAGCGACCTGTTGGTAGTGGGCAAGCAAAGCGGCATCACTATTTTGTGCCCGCTGATGACAGAGGCAAGTAGTGAGACGATAGCGAAACGCATTGAACTAATCCGCCATGAACTGCATGTATTCTCGCCCGAACTGGAGATTGCCCTAGGCGTAAGCCGGCCGTGCCGGGACTACCGATTGCTGCCAGAGGCTTACGGAGAAGCAAAAGAAGCTTTAGAGATTGGCCGCAAGCTTAACCGAATCGGCTGTGTGTATTACTTTGACGAATTAGGTGTATATCAGTTCCTGACAAAAGTTCGGGATATGCCTGAGGTCAAAGCCTACTATCAGGCGGTTATCGGCAAGCTTGATCAGGTGGAGCCCAGTGTCCGGCATGATTTAGTAAAGACACTGGAACAATATTTTACTGCCAATGGCAATGTCTTTAAAGCGGCGCAGGGACTTTTTCTTCATCGCAACAGCATGAAGTACCGTCTGGAACGGATTCAGGAAATATTGGGAGTTGATCTGGATGATGCGGAAGTCCGGTTCAACTTGCAATTAGCCTTGAAAATCCGGCCGCTTATGCAGCGCTAACGGACAGGCTTGTCTTGCAAAGGAAATCACCCATTGTCACATTCGGACAGTGATTGGTGATTTTTTTTGTGCTACAGTGCTAATGCGGTGCACAAATGTTTAGCAGTAAGATAAGTCTGAGTAGTTATCATTTTTTATTTAAAGGGGAGGATTTTATGAGCAGTGAAGAACGCCGCCTCGATTATCTGAATGTGTCAGGGCGGGAGTACGCTCCTTACGTGGCTGCCGACAAAGTTATCCCGGAGTTTACGGCAACCGCAATTATCATGGGGGCAGTATTGGCAATTATCTTCGGCATGGCCAACGCCTATCTCGGTCTTAAGGCGGGGATGACGGTAAGTGCCACTATTCCGGCAGCCGTTATTTCCATGGGGCTGTTAAAGGGTGTCTTTAAACGGGGAACTGTTCTGGAAAACACAGTAGCCCAATCAATTGCCTCTTCCGGCGAAGCAGTAGCAGCCGGTATGATTTTTACTGTGCCGGCATTTTTCTTATGGGGCTATGCGCCGGACATGATGACCATGACCATAATGGCTTTACTTGGCGGTTCGCTGGGAGTTCTGCTGATGATCCCGCTGCGTCGCTATTTAATTGTTGACGAACATGCCAATTTACCTTACCCTGAAGGTACTGCCTGTGCCGAAGTGCTTGTTGTCGGTGACCAGGGCGGTACTGGTGCCAAAACGGTATTTGCCGGTATTGGTATTGGGGCTGGCTATAAGTTTCTGATGGGTGCTTTAGGCATTTGGGAAGAAAATCCCGAATGGGCTATCCCTGGTTTGAAGGGAGCAGCAATCGGCTTTGACGTATTGCCTGCACTAATGGGTGTTGGTTTTATTATTGGGCCGCGAGCAGCCTTCACAATGTTTGCCGGCAGTATTCTCAGCTGGCTGGTACTGATGCCTTTGATTTCTTATTTCGGCAGTGGGCTGACAACACCGGTTTTCCCGGCGACAACACCCATATCAGAAATGGATCACTGGGCATTATGGAGTAAATACATCCGTTATATTGGAGCTGGCGGCGTGGCAGTGGGCGGTATGTTCAGCTTGCTGAAGTCTATGCCTACTATCATCAGTTCTTTTAAGGCCTCAATGAGCGGTTTGACGAAAGGCGGCGCTGCAGCTGCTAACGACAGTCTCAGAACGCAAAAAGATATGCCTGTCATGTCTATCCTAATAGGAACGGTGATTATATTCCTTGCCTGCGCATTCTTGCCGCAGCTGCATATGGGCGTAATCGGCGCCATTATGGTAGTAGTATTCGGCTTTTTCTTTACTACCGTATCGTCGCGCATTGTTGGTTTAATTGGATCTTCCAGCAATCCGGTCTCTGGTATGACCATTGGCACACTGATTCTGGTCAGCGTCCTCTTAAAAGCCATGGGGTATACCGGAACAGAAGGGATGCTAGCGGCTTTGAGCATCGGCGCTCTTGTCTGCATCTCCATTGCCATGGCAGGTGATACTTCACAGGACTTAAAAACAGCCTTTTTAATTGGTGCAACACCCTACCGGCAGCAATATGCATTGCTCATTGGCGTAGTAGCTTCAGCTGCCGTTATCGGATGGACGCTGATGATGCTGAACAGTGCTTATGGCTTCGGTACCAAAGAACTGGCTGCCCCACAGGCTACCTTAATGTCCCTTGTGGTAAAAGGTGTTATTGATGGCTCGCTGCCATGGGCATTGGTTGGAATTGGCGCTTTTGTAGCAGTGGTTGCTGAGCTATTAGGTATTTCCGTCTTGGCATTTGCCGTAGGTATGTATCTGCCAATCCACTTGAATGCAGCAATTGCTGTCGGCGGCCTGTTGAGCTTGCTTCTGACTAAAACAGTGAAGCACGTTGAAGAGCTTAAAAAGCGGACCGAAGAAGGCATTCTACTTGCATCCGGTTTGATTGCCGGCGATTCTCTGATGGGCGTTGTATTGGCACTGTTGGTATATGAAAATGTTGATATGTCATTAGGTATGAAGTGGGGCGGTTTTGTCAATGAGGTGTCGATGGGCATATTCGTTATATTGGCTATTGGCTTCCTGCGGCACTGCCTGAGCTTCAAATGGAATAAGGAAAATGAATAATGACCAAGCGGCAAAATAATCTCATGATAAAGCGCCCGGCCGGTCGTGAGCATGTGGCAGCAATAGCGGATGAGCAGCAGCTGGTTGTGTATCATAACCACTGGCTGAGCAAACTGTGTTCCCGTTTCTTTCGGACGCCGCAGCAAACATATATCAAGCTTGATGCTTATGGTGCTTTTGTCTGGCGCCATTGTAATGGTGAATACACAGTTGCTGATATTGCCCGGCTGATGGGTGAGGAATTTGGCGAGCAGGCTGAGCCTGTTTTGGAACGGTTGATCGTCTTCCTGCGCATGCTGTTAGGCAGAAAATTAATTGTATTAGTGGACTGAATAGTACGGTCAGGGGAGGAATTACGTCATGTCAGGCGAAGTTTTTGTAATGGGTACATTAGGATTTGCTGTTATGGGTGCTATCCTATATGTCTGGGGCTATCGCAAAGCGCGAAGAGCTCCCCGGCAGCTGCACCAGCGCATGGGTCAGGTTATTGAACGGCAAATTCAGCTTTGCCTGACAGAGCGTCCTCACGGCGCAACTCGCAAAGAAATTGCGAAAGCGATTGCAGGGCTTAGTGTAGGCAATCAACTGCAGGGGTATAAGCTCGAAGTAGCAGATACCGATGCTGCTGCCGGTGCGGTCTTAGACCGGATGATTGACCGGGGAATCATTAGTGAACAGGGACAGGGCAAATCCCGCAAATATGTTTTGCGCCTGCCTGAAGAAGCGTAATAGGGGGGGATGGCGATGACAACCCGATTGGGTAACAGCGCGGATATTGCAATCCGCCAATGTATGGCGGTTAAGCCGGGGGAAACAGTGCTGGTTATAACCGACATGCCTACCCGCAGTGTAGGTCAGGCTTTGTGGGAAAAAGCAGTGGAGGCTGGAGCAGAAGCGCTGTATATGGAAATGGTACCTCGCAAGAATGACGGTGCCGAACCGCCTGCAGCTATTGCGGCAGCCATGTTGCAGGCTGATGTCGTGCTTGGGGCCACGTCGCGTTCCTTCTCCCATACACAGGCGCGTAAAGAAGCTAGTAAAAAGGGCGTCCGTATCGCCACGCTGCCGGGAATTACGGAAGACATCATGCAGCGGACCTTGAATGCTGATTATCAGCGCATTGCGAAACTGAGTATGTTATTTGCTGATTTGCTCAGCAAGGGCAGCCATGTTCATATCTCCACCCCTGCAGGAACTGACCTCACACTGTCCATTGCAGGCCGGGACGGTCATCCTGATACAGGCATTAACCACGCGCCCGGTGATCTCGGCAATCTGCCGGCCGGTGAAGCGTACATAGCACCGGTCGAAGGAACCACAGAAGGCATTTTCGTTATCGATGGTGCCATGGCTGGTATCGGTGTTCTAGAAACCCCGATCAAACTAACGGTAGAAAAGGGCTATGTCAGTAAAATCGAAGGCGGCCAGGAAGGGCGAAAGCTCGAAGCGACGCTTGATGAATACGGCAAAGAAGCCCGGAACATTGCTGAGCTTGGAATCGGAACCAATGATCAGGCTATTCTTTCAGGACGTGTTCTAGAAGATGAAAAAGTAATGGGTACAGTCCACATTGCCCTCGGCAATAACTTTGGCTTTGGCGGCACCTGCCAGATACCGCTTCATTTGGATGGAATATTACTGAACCCTACTTTGACGATTGACGGTCAAGTCGTGATCAAAGATGGTAAACACGTTATTACAGCTTAAAAGCGAGACCCAGTTCCCAGGCCGTTCAGAAAGCTCCAGATGCTAGGAAGGCCGAGGAAGTGAGCGAAGACAGTACAGCGCGGGTACGGCGAGTGAGCTCCCGCAGGCCTGACAACGCAGATGGGGTTTTATCAACGGACTGAAGTCTGCGTATGCAGGCTTATTTTTTTTGCCAATAGAGGAATAAACTTCCTTAGCAAGAATATAATAAGCAAAGAAGGGATGACTAATGAGTCAATATATTATAGCTGTCGACCCAGGCAGAGAAAAATGCGGCATTGCCGTTGTCCATAACAAGGAAGGCGCTGTTCTCCAACAGGTAATAGAAACGGCGAACCTGGTAAAATGCGTGCTGAACCTGGCTGACCAATATGAAACAACTACTGTTATTCTCGGTGACGGAACAGCCCATAAGTCAGCTGAAGATGAGCTGACGATTGCTCGAATTGAGGACAGGCCACTAACCGTTGAGCTTGTCGATGAGAAGCATTCTACCGAAGAAGCACGCCATCTCTATTGGAAGCATAATCCTCCTAAGGGATTAAAACGGCTGATACCGGTATCTATGCAGGTGCCGCCGGAGCCGGTGGATGGATACGTCGCCATAATCCTAGCCCACCGTTATTTCGGGGGCGGCCGCCGATAAGGCCCCATCTGCGTTGTACCCGCAAGGGGTAAGCCGAAGTTCTAAGGCACTGAAGTGCCAAGAACTTCGCATTTGTCGCTGCGGGTGTTCGTTTGCCGTACCTCCGCTGTACTGTCTTCACTCACATCCTCGCTCCGCCTAGCATCTGGAGCCTTCTCGACGGCCTAAGCTTTGTGGCAGTGGGGAACAAGGGGGAGAGGCCGGGCTTGTGGCGGTTGGCGGTGAAGAGCTCCCCTTTGGGGGTGCACGGTTAGCCACGACCATAGTGGGTGTTAGCCCATCTGTCATTGCGAGGAGCGTAGCGACGTGGCAATCTCATCTTTAGCTTCGTAGCATCCAGAGCGTTCTCGAGGACTTGTTTTCCTCGTCTTTTACCCCGTTTCAGCTTACAAAGTTAACAACCTTACACGGAAAAAATAAATTATCTGAAATAATTTTTATAAATCGACAAATTTTTGGCAGGAATACTCTTCCTGATGTTGAATATATTACCTAGAAGATTGTGATGGAATATTATTCCACCAATATGATTCTAATCATGAGACTGCCTGACAAACAGAGAGGCGGCGAGGGGTGCACACCTTATAAGCGCTCGGGTTGTTATGTAGGATCATGAATAGGGTATGAGCTGAAAAAGGTGAATACGTTCTGAGGAAACGTGGACACTCGAATGGAAACCCTTCTTAGGCTCATCGATAGATCAAAAAAATAAAACAAAATCTAAGGGGGATTTCTAAATGAAAAAGAAAATTGCTGCTGCTCTTGCGGTTACTTTCGCTCTTGGCGTAACTAGCGCTTTCGCTGCTAATCCTTTCGTTGACGTTCCTGCAAAACATTGGGCTTATGATGCTGTAAGCAAATTGGCTCAAGCTGGTATCGTTGATGGATATGGCGACGGAACTTTCCGTGGCGACAAAAACATCACCCGTTATGAAATGGCTCAAATCGTAGCTAAAGCTCTTGCAAAAGAAGACAAAGCTAACGCTGAGCAAAAAGCTCTTCTGAACAAACTCTCCGCTGAATTCAGCGAAGAATTGGATAACCTTGGAGTTCGCGTAAGCAAACTCGAAAAAAATGCTCCTACTGTAAAAATCTCTGCTGACGCTCGTATCCGCGGTTGGGAAAACGGTGCGGTTTATAGCAATGGTAAACTCGTTGATGGCACTAGAGTACAAAGTCATGACAAATTTGATCAACGTTTTCGTTTGTATGTCGATGGCAAGGTAAGTGATCAAGTTGATTTCAAAAGCCGCTTTGCTGTCTCTAATGTAAGCAATAGTGAAGTTGCTGTTGCTGACGACAAAAGCTTCACTTTTGATTATGGCTATTTCACCCTTAAAGATGTTATTGGCAGCGCAGATCTTTCAATCGGTCGTCATGACTTAGTTATGGGTTATAGCTTAGTGTCGGATATTACCGGCGGTTATGATGGTGTGAAAGCTTATGTTGGTGGCGACAAAGTGAAAGCTATTGTAGGCTTTGGCGATATCTCTAGCCGGACTGGTACTGGTACTGCCGGTACAGATAAAGCTCTGGAAAACGATGCTGCTCTTAAAAGCAATATTGATTTAACTACTGCAGAAATTAAATATACTCCTTCCAGCAGCTTCCAAACAATTGGTACTGTATACTACAGCAACACCAAAGGTTACAAATATGAAGTATACGGTTTAGGTGCCAAAGCTAAGTTAGACAAAAACTTCACTCTTACTGGCGAATATGCAACTAATGAAGCTTCCAATATTGGTCCTGATGATCATGCTTGGAATGGAATGCTCGGTTACAAAGGTGCTAATAAAGCAAATCCGAAATCTTTCGGTTTGTTTGTTAACTACAAAAAATTCGGCGCTAGCGCATTGGATTACAAAATGAACAGCAATCCTGTATTCCAAGGCATTTCTGATGAGTTTACTATGACTAATGGCGTTAAAGGTCTTGGTTATGGTGTTAACTACACTTTCTCCAAAAATATGGTAGTTACTGCTACTTATGAAGATCTGAAATCTTATAATGGCGACATCGACCGCGAAGGTTACGGATTCGTCCGCGCTGATTTCTGGTTCTAAGAAAAGCTCTACAAACAGATCCCCTAATTGGGGATCTGTTTTTTTGTTTTAAAAGTTACGTAACTATTGAACAATTTAAGTATAAAAATGTACAAATGTCTTATGCTGTCGTACTTTGTAATATTATTGTTAACGCAATGTTAAATTTTTTTTACAATAATCCCTAGTATAAGCAGGAGTTTACGAATTCTGATCGAATAAACATTATATTCTCTTTCGGTTATCCTGTCGCAACAAAGATGTGCACTACTTAGTCGCGACAGGATTTCTTAGTATAGAGATGGCTGGATTTGATCGGAATAAGGAAACGTGGACACTTACTCTTGAGCAATACCAGCCTTGGTGACTTTTATCATAATTATTAAAAAACCAAGGGGGAAACTAAAATGAAGAAAAAAGCTCTTACCGCTGCATTGGCAGCCGCCTTCGTTCTGACTACCGCTGGTAGTGTATTCGCTGATCCATTGGAGTTTAATGGTCAGGTATCTTTCCAACATCGTATGAACACAGATACTACTACTCCTTCTAATGATGATTTTTCCAACAATATTTTTAAAGTCATTTTAAATGCTAAAGCTGCTAATGTCATTGACAATGTGGATTTATACTTCCGGTTTGGTGGAGAACATTTAAGTGATGCTGGTTCAGGACGCGATTTCAACAAGTCATACTACGGTGCAGATAAAAGAAGTGCTTTTGCGTTGGATCAATTTGGCTTTGTATATAAAGCCGGTGGCTTTAACTACAAGATAGGCCGCCAAGATATTACTATTGGTGCTACGGCTCTATTGTATAACAATGATGCGAATGTGGGCAAACATGGATTCGTTGATGGCGTTACTGTAACGGGTAAATCCGGCATTACAGATTTGAAGGTTATTGCTGCAGAAGCTGATTCTGTAAGTGATGATAATGATAAGGTTTATTCAATTTCTGCTTCTTATCCTGCAACAAAAGACTTGACACTCGGAGCTACAGTTGCTAAATATGACAGTGCAACAGATCCTGTTAAGGATACGAATGTCTATGCAATTAACGCTAGTTATGCCATTAGTAAAAAACTTGAAGCTTTTGGTGAGTTTGCTAAATCTGATGCTTCTGAACAAAATAAGGCTTTTGACGTTGGCTTGAATTATGCTTTTGATAACAAAACCTCCGCTTATGTGATCACACATAAGACAGAGGCAAATGCTGACTTAGGCGGAAATACCGATTTCGAAAACAACGAAAAAGGTTGGTATTATGGAGTTAATCATAAACTGACTAAAGATTCTACACTAAAATTCTTCTATAAAGACAATAAAATCATCACTGGCGGCAAAGAGACTTCTTTCCGCACCACATATGTATATAAATTCTAATTGTAAAAGAGCGCCGTTTTAAACGGCGCTCTTTTTATTTTATAGGTAAATAGCAGATCCGACTACTCAGTCACTTTTTGGTTGTGCTTTCCTATGTTTTTTTGTATAATAGGGAATAAGAAAGGGGGATACATATGAAAACAAAAAAATCCTTTGTTATCGGTTTATTGCTCTTTTGCCTCCTGTCAGTTGCAGCTGTGCCTGTTACACAGGCGTTTAGTCTTGGTGATGTATTAAAAGTGGGTGGCATAGGGATCTTAATTGATAAGTTTTCCGGACCACTCAATAAGTTTATCAACACTCTTACATTCCAAAGTGGTGGTGGTCATGACTATGCTACCAAGGTGGTACCCATTATCACTATCGGTAGTGGTGGCTATATTGGGGCGGCACAAGTGATGGGATCACAGGAATTAGTGGATCAGGTACAAGCTGTTTTGCAGGCTGAAGGCAACTTCAACGGCAAACAATTCCGGGCCAAGGTATTAATTCCGATTGATAGCAAGAATCCTACTAATTTTTCCCGTGTCCAAGGCGTAGGCTTATCAGCTTTGATTGATGTAAAAATCTAATAAGTTATCTTATCCTGCCAGCACTGGCAGGATTTTTCTTTTTTCGCCACGAACTACTTTTCTAAGACATAACCTGGGAGGGATTTTATGCTACGCAAATGGATTTCTGGTACGCTTGCAGCACTGTTATTAGCTAGTACACCTGTTTTTGCTCAACATGCAGAATTAACAATAGTGGACAAAACCAAAGCAGTAGAGCAAGTTTTATATGGAACGGAACAAACAGGTTCTTTATCGGAACGTCTTACCAGGCTCGAAAAAGAAATTTACGGTACTGAATCTAAAGAAGCTTTGATGGGTAAAGCGGACAAGCTTTATAGCTATTCCAAAGAGAATACACCAACCGCACCTTCTTTAATTACGCGGTTAAATGCTGTTGAATGGGCAATCAGCCATAATCAAACGGCTGTACCGGCTAAACAAAAACTGGAGCAGTTAGAGCAGCTGCTGATCGGAGCACCTGCAACTGGAACTTTTGATAAGCGAATTATAAAAGTATCCAATATTGCTTTTACCGAATCCCCGGAAGTGAGTGAAGTTACGCTCTTTCAAGATACTCTTGTAAAGATTAAGATGGTTACTCCTCTAGATACCCGCAAAAACCGGGAGGGTGATTCCTTTGCTTTTCAAGCATCGGAAGATGTCTATAGCAACGGTGTACTGGTGATTGCCAAGGGTGCAACTGGCGAAGGCAAGGTACTGAAAGTGCAGCAGGCAAGGAATTTTGGCAGGGATGCGCAGCTGGATTTAAGTTTCAATACTCTGCAGGCGTTTGACGGAACTGAAGTACAAACTTTCCTAGGCGATAAGGCTAAAGAAGAGACAAAATCTCTGGCCAAAGCTGCAGGAGCTACTGTTGCCGGACTGATTGTACTAGGGCCTGTCGGTGTTGTCGGTGGAGCATTTATTCGTGGCAAGGATGTAACAATTCCTGCTGGAGCGGAGCTCTATATTCAGACGAAAACAGAAGCGAGTGTTTATGGTTTAAAAGTGAAATAAGTGGAGATAATAGCGCCAGCATGTGCCATGTCTGGCGCTATTTTGCCATTTCTGCCTTTCATTACTATGTCGAAAGGGGCAGGAAAAAGGCATCATATAGCGAATTAGTTGTAGATGGACATATTGTAAGTTAATGATAGAAGGAGCAATTTATGAATAACTCCAAAAAAGTAATGATTGGCTTATTAGCCCTTATTTTTGTATTTGGGACGGCTAATGCGGCTCCTGCTAAGCCGGCAAACAGCTCCTCCAACACAAAGGCGCCGATTGTGGTAGAGGCTGATGAACTGTATTTCAGTGATTCTACTGGCGATCTGTATGCGAGAGGAAATGTTCAAATTAAGCAAAATCAGGATAAAGTAGAGGCCAATCTTCTTAAGGGTAATACACAGAAGAATGAAGTCTGGACAGATGGTGAAGCTGTGCTTTCCCGTCCAGGAATGAAACTGACAACAACAGGAATGCACTATAACCTGAATGAACATACCGGCAGCATGCAGTCCAGCAAAGGAACAATTGAGCGTCTGCATATTACCAGCAAAGCGATTAGTACGTCTCCCGTGCATACCACTATGAATGATGGAACAGTTACCGGTTGTCCAGCAGAGGTTCCTGATTATCATATTAGTGCCGAGCGGGTAGAGATATGGCCTGGTGACAAGATGATTGCCTATAATGCCAAATTTTGGATTAAGAATACAGTGATTTTTTCTTTGCCTAAGTATCAGTCTTCTTTGCGGGAGGGTGAAGGGGCAAGTGCAGCTTTTCCAAAACCGAATTACTCTTCAGATAATGGTATCGGAATATCTCAACATTTAGAATATCCTTTAAGCCCGCGACTGGCGGCTTTTGCCAACCTTGACTACTATAGCAAGGTGAATTTTAAACCAATGTATGGTTTAATCAGCCGCAACAGCAATTTTACAGCTAAGCTTGGCTACGGAAATGAAGAAAACGATGATCATGACTGGATCAAAAAAGAACCAGAACTTTCCATTGAACTAAACTCACAACGGTTAGGGTCAAGCCCATTGACGCTGGATGCGTCAGCGGCCTGGGGAGAATGGAATGAAGGGAAGGTAAGGGGAACGCATAGTGGGTTTGCCTTGTACCTGTCTCACGATCCTATTGTACTGGGCTCGAAAACTACGTTAAAAATAGGTACAGGCTTTAACCGTAATTTCTATGGCTATAATGACGCAAACAACAGTGTTTTTCATTTTGACTCCCGTCTGGATATAAAGCCTAATGATCGACTTGCTACTTGGCTAGGGTATAATTACAGCAGTGATATCGGCGCTACGCCGTATGAATTTGACCGGATTGATGTAGCCAAGGAAGGAAGAATTGGTTTTATGTACCAAATAGATCGCCTAAACGGTTTGGGTGTAAAAATGCGTTATGATCTGGAGCATGGACGCACGGAGGACATAGACTATACATGGAGACGCACACTGCATTGTTTCGAGGCGGATATCACCTACCGGGCTAAACGGAGTGAGATCCGGGTCAAAGTAGATGCGGTGAAATGGTAAGCGAGGATGAAATAGATGCGAGAAAAATTGTTGCAAATTGTAACGAAGATGCAAGATAAAAAAATTATGCTCATTGGAGACATGATTGCCGATGTGTATTTAGAAGGGCGCATTTCCCGGATTTCACGGGAGGCGCCTGTCCTAATTCTGGAACATACTGCGGAGAATGTTGTTCCTGGTGGCGCTGCTAATGCCGTGCACAATGCGGCTACATTAGGCGGTAAAGTGTATGCAGTAGGTATTCTGGGTAACGATTTTCCCGGACAGGAGCTCACGCGGATCTTAGGCTCTAAGGGAGTGGTAACAGCAGGTTTCATACCAGATAGCTCACGAACAACTATTACCAAGACTCGTGTAATGGCCGGAGGACAGGCTACAGTACGGCAGCAAGTGGTCCGCATTGATCGGGAGAACAAAGCGGCTTTATCTCCGGAGGTTGAAAGACAAATGATCGACTATGTACAGCGTGTAGTTCCACAAATGGATGCTGTAGTATTAAGTGATTATGGTGGTGCTACTGTAACCCAAGCAGTTTTGCAAGCAGCGATTGAGACTTGTCGATTACATGGCAAACCATCCATCGTGGATTCACGCTATAAGGTCATGGTATATAAAGGTATCTCACTTGTGAAACAGAATGAATCGGAAGCAGCAGCTGCTGTCGGGCTAAAAGCACTAGATGAGAAATCTTTGCTTGAGGCAGGGAAAAGTATTCTATCAGACTTGCAAGCTGAAGCGGTGCTGATTACTCAAGGTCCGGATGGCATGACTCTTTTTGAAAGATCAGGTAGAGTAACCCATATTCCGGTGACGAATGTGAGTGAGGTCTATGATGTTACCGGAGCAGGCGATACGGTTGTCGCCGCAATGATTCTAGCTGTAGCAGCCGGAGCAACCTATGAAGAAGCAGCCTGTTTGGCCAATTTTGCTGCTGGCATTGTTGTCAGAAAACCGGGTACAGCAACAGCCACGCCAAAAGAATTGCAGGAAGTTCTGGGAGGCCACCATGAAGCTCATTAAGCGCGAGCAAATAGCAGAGGTTGCCCGCATTATAAAAACTGCTGGTAAGATAATTGTGTTTACCAACGGCTGTTTCGACATTATCCACGCAGGCCATGTTCGTTATCTGGCAGAAGCCAGGAAACTGGGGGACTGCCTGATCGTTGGTCTTAACAGTGACCGCTCCGTAAGAGAATTAAAAGGACCCACCCGTCCGGTTAATCATCAAGAGGATCGGGGTGAAGTAGTGGCTGCGCTTGCGGCAGTAGACTACGTGGTTATTTTTGATGAGCGCACTGCCGAGAGTTTGATCAGCGAGACTAAGCCCGATATTTACGTCAAGGGCGGAGATTATTGCATTGAGGATATTCCAGAGGCGGCAATAGTTGCCCGTCATGGTGGTAAAACAGTATTAATCCCCGAAGTCGTCGGTCGGTCATCTTCAAATATTATCAAGAAAATAAGCGAATCAACCTAGTGCCACTGTCGCGTGTCATGTCATTGCGAGGAGCAGTGCGACGTGGCAATCCCTTCTTTTAGCCAGAACCTATTTGTCATTGCGAGGAGCGAAGCAACGTGGCAATCTCCCCTAGCATCCAATATAAAAATATCCTCATCGTTAAGCTCAGTGCTATCGGTGATGTAATCCATGCACTGCCGGTAGCTCATGCCTTGAAACAGGAGTATCCTCAGGCAAGAATTACCTGGGTGGTGGAAAAACCAGCCTATGATCTGTTAACTAACAATCCTGCTATAGATGAAATTATTCTGTTTGATAAACCTAAATTTAAATCATTTGCGGGTTTACTCAAATACAGCCCTGAGTTTGCCGATAAACTAAAGATGCGTCAATTTGATTTGGCTCTTGATCTGCAAGGGTTATTTAAAAGTGCAGCCATTGTAGCTCTAAGCGGTGCAAAACAGCGCGTGGGCTACTGTAATATGCGGGAGCTAAGCGGATGGGTCAGCAGGCCGGTCTGTGGAGCATACAGTAAAGGTCATGTTGTAGAACGATACTTGGATGTTGCCCGGTTTTTAGGTTGTGAGGTAAAAACGGCAACCTTTACAGTGAACAATACCCCTGGAGAGGAGATAAATGGTGCGGCTATTGCTGCTCAGGCAGGACTGCCTGCTGGCCACCCTTATGTCATACTGGCACCCGGAACCAATTGGCCCAGCAAATGCTGGCCAGTCGAACGCTTTAGCCAGCTGGCAGCGGCATTGAAGGGAAGTGGTATTCTTTCTGTAATTACCGGTGCGGCGAATGATAGGAGTTTGGCGCTAGCTATACGCAATGTCTGTCCAGAGGCAATTGATCTTACTGGCCAAACTACCTTAAAAGAACTGGCATTTCTGATGAAAGGAGCCTGTTGCTTTATCGGTGGTGACACAGGTCCCATGCACTTAGCTGCTGCGATGCAAACGCCGGTAATTGCCTTGTTTGGCCCTACCGATCCTGCGAGAAACGGCCCTTATGGTGATTGTCATACGGTGCTGACAGTACAAGCAGAATGCCGTAACTGTTGGAAAAGGGAGTGCCCGGAAGGTAAGCGGTGTTTAGCGGCAATTGAAGTGGAGCCAGTACTGGCTGCAGTACAAAATACGTTGTGGAGAATAAAATGATAGACTTACATAGCCATATTTTGCCCGGTATTGATGATGGTGCAAAAACAATGGAAGACTCATTGGCGATGGCCCGGATTGCGTTAGATAATGGTACGGTTGTTATTGCCGCTACTCCCCATGTCATCGAAGGATGCTGGCTGCCAGATTGGTCAACAATTCAGAATCTTTGTAGGGAACTGAGCTTGGAATTGAGACGGGAGAATATAGCACTTACTGTCATTCCTGGTGCAGAAGTTGCCCTCAATATGGATATTCTCGACTTGATTAAAGGGCCTGGCCCTTATTGCATAAACGGGGGGAAATATATGCTGGTGGAACTGCCTGCCACGCATATTCCTCAGTATACTGAGGAATTCTTCTTTACCCTGCAGGCTCGGGGCATTAGCCCTATTCTAGCCCACCCGGAGCGGCATCCGCAGATCGCCCATAATCCGGAACTGATTGTAGAATGGGTGAACAAAGGTATCCTCATGCAGGTCAATGGACCAAGCCTAGTAGGCAAAATGGGTGACAGGGCGATGAAGACGGCGGAGACATTGCTGAATAGTAATCTTGTACATTTTTTTGGCTCGGATACTCACGGCCCGAAGACCCGTACACCTCGTCTGACGGAAGCTCAAGCGAAATCAGTATCTCTGGTCGGTGAAAAGATAACACGGCAGATTTTTACGGATAATTCCTCAGCTGTTATCAGCAGTGATGATATTATTATTACTGATGTACAAAAAATTGCAGTTGTGAAGAAGCATGGAATATGGAAGCGAATCGCGAGTATGTTAGGGTAACGAAAGTCCACCGATCCTGGTGGACTTTTTGTTGTGCTGAAATTGTCGGAAAATAGCGTACAAAATAGCTGGAAAATTAATGGAATCTAAATTATAATGAAAATCAACAAAATGATACAATAGTCCTAATGCATAGGACTATTGTAGGTATATGAAGGAAGGTTGTATGATGTCGGCACAACATGAACGTTTGGTCCAATATATCCAGCAGTTGGAGAACTTAGGCTATCGCAGCTTTCAGATTGATGAGATAATCCGCGAAGCTGTTGGTGTAGCTAAAATAGATAATTTAACTCAGGCACAGGTGCATACGCTGGAAGAGGCGTTGCAGGATTATGTTTCTTTTGCCTTTAAATGCAAAGGGAAGAAGTGCTGAATCGATACGAAGCGCCTTTTGTAAATAGGCGCTTTTTCCTATTTACAAAGGCAATTCAAAGAATCAATTATTTCGCAAGGCAGGATATTGTTGGAAAGAAAAGAATTACTAAATAACATTATTCGACATTTAGGAGGAAAATCATGAAGAAGGTTGTAGCATCAGGTGTAGCAGCAGCTCTATTGGCTCTGAATGTGGCGTATGTTTCGGCCCAGCCTGATGAATATAAGCTAGGGCCCGGCGATGTACTGAGTATTGGCGTCTGGGGCTACGAAGATCTGAAAAATGAAGAACTTATTATCCGTCCTGATGGTAAAGTAGCTTTTCCGTTGGCCGGTGAACTGACTGCGCAGGGAATGACACCGGGAGAACTAACAACGGCACTGACGGCTAAGCTTGGCAATTATGTCAAAGATCCTAATGTCACAGTAAATATTGCAAAATTCCGCACTACGCGCGTATACGTGCTGGGAGAAGTGAATAAGCCTGGCATGTATGAACTGGAGAAACAGCATAACCTGCTGGATGCTGTCGGGATGGCAGGGAGCTATACCAAACGTGCGGCCAAGAAAGAAATCTTCGTCATTCATAAAAATAACGTGGACAAGCCTCAAAAAGTCAATTTGCTTAAGCTGCTAAAAAATGGCGATATTAGCCAGAATGTTGCTTTAAATGAAGGCGATGTGGTGTACTTAACCAGTAACGGCAAGATTACCTTCGCTACCGATGTATTGCCTTGGATTACGGCGATTTATCAAGTGGACAGATTGGGTAATGAAGATTAAGAGAAAGATTTGAGCGGGGGAACAAGAGTGGACGAGAATACACTTGATTTACGGGATATTTTAAAGATATTGAAAAAAAGACGCAAGCTTATCTTTACGGTTTTTTCGGCTTTTGTTAGTATGGCCCTTATTGTAAGCTTTTTACTTCCTCCTACTTATGAAGCGGAAACCACTCTTAGAGTCAAGCAGCAGTCGAAGGGACTTGCGGACTCATTGCTTGGCGGTCTAGGTTCTATGAATCCAATGGGGACAAAGCAGGTCATGTCCACCTATGCGGAAATTTTGAAGAGCCGTACGGTAGTACAATCTGTCATTGATCAGACTCAGCAGGATAAGGAAGAAGTTCCGGTATATGAAGACTTCGTCAAAACAATTACCACTCAGCCGGTAAAAGATACAGAAATTCTGAATATCAAGGTACAGGCGGGAACGCCGGAAGAAGCGCAGCTAATTGCAAATACACTGGTCAACACTTTTATCGATAGAATGATCTCCCTGGTCCGTGGAGAGCAATCGAAGGTAAAGGAGTTCATTGGCGGGCGCCTGCAGGAGTCGAAGAAAGAATTGGAAGCAGCAGAAAGTGCTTTGCAAAAATACAAACAAAATCAGAAAATAACTGCTCCAACAGAGGAGACAAAGGCACTAATTGATAAACTGGCTACAATTGATAAGTTGACAGCAGATAATCAAATTGCAGCTGAGACGGCAAAGGCCAAGCTTGCCAGTGCGCAAAGTCAGCTGTCAGGACAAAAGCCCGGTTTTATAGCCGAAAGCCCCGTTATTCAGCAATACAAACTGAAGCTAGCTGAATTGGAAGTCAATTTGGTCAGCTTACAGCAGAACTATACCAATAAACATCCACAGGTCATGGCAACCAAAGCTGCTATTGCTGAAACGCGCAGCAAGCTGAATGCAGAGATTGCTAAGGTCGTTAATGCTGATGCTCTGTCAGCTAATCCGGTTCATCAAGGCCTCTTGCAGGCAAAGCTTGAGGCAGAGGCAGAGGTTGCCGTATCGAATGCTCAAAAGCAGGCCTTGCGTAAGCTGATTGACCAGGGCGAAGAACAAATCAGTAAGCTGCCCGCTAAAGAGCAAGGCTTAGTCAAAGTTATGCGGGATGCAAGTGTTTCGCAGGAAATCTATATAATGCTGGCCAAGCGGTATGAAGAAGCAAGGATCAGTGAGGTCATGGAGCCAACCGATGTCCAGATCATTGATACGGCCATTGCGCCGGAAAAACCGATAAAGCCCAAGAAACTCCTGAATATGGTTATTGCCGCTATATTAGGCTTGTTTACCGGAACGGGAGTGGCATTTGCACTGGAATACTTGAATAAAACGGTCCGTACCGGTGAAGATGTCCAGCGCTATCTGGACCTTCCTGTATTGGGAAGTATACCTGCCTTTGACAGTGAACTTCAAAAGGATATCAGTATGATAGAGAAAGTAAAGCAGCTTTTTAACAGTAATAACAAACAAGACCGCCGGGCTTAGAACGCGGGAATAGGATGAGAGGTTATTATGGCACAACGAAAACTCATTGTTCATGAAGATCCCAAATCGCCAATATCCGAAGCATACCGGACATTGCGGACTAATCTGCAGTTTGCCAAAATAAACAGTGAATTACGGACAATCATGTTTACCAGTTCCGGTCCAGCGGAAGGCAAGTCCACCACGATTGCCAATGTCGCTGTAGCTCTGGCTCAGTCAGGTCGCAGCATTATCCTGGTTGACTGCGATTTGCGTAAACCGGTGCAGCACCGGATATTCGGTAAGCGTAACAAGGGCGTGACTAATATTCTGGTTGATGACAGCCCGGCTGAGACTTTTTTGCAGGATACGGAAATTGATAATCTGCGTATTCTTCCCAGCGGCCCGATTCCGCCAAACCCGTCAGAACTGCTGAGCTCTGCCAAAATGATACAGCTGCTTGATGAACTAAAGGGATTGGCTGACTTTGTGTTGATCGATGCTCCACCTACTATCGCTGTAACTGATGCAGCCGTAATGGCAGTAAAGGTTGATGGGATTGTGTTGGTTATTGATTCTACAAGTGTCCGGCCTGAAATGGCGCAGAAAGCTAAAGATTTGTTAGTTAAGGCGAATGGCCATATATTGGGCGTCATACTGAACCGGGTTGAGATTGAAGAAGAGCATGCTTATTATTATTATTACTACGGCAGTGAAAGCAAGAGTAAGAAATAAATAAGAAACGGGTGTCGTCATTGCGTCAGAAACTGATTACAGGAAGTCTGGTTTTGCTCGATACAATTATTATCACAGTAGCGCCGTATTTGGCGCTGCTGCTGCGATTTGAAGGAATTATCGGCAGCCGCCAGTATCAGATGGTCTACGAATATTTGCCTGGAATAATTTTGATCCGTTTGCTCACTTTTTATTTTTTCGGGTTATATAACCGTCTCTGGCGTTATGCCAGTATCCATGAATTACTGGCGATCGTCAGTGCTGTCACGGTCAGCTCTGTTTTTGTCTTTATCTATATGTTTGGTATGGGGAGTAAGCTGCCTAGGAGCATACCCATTATTACCTGGCTGATTGTGGTTGCCTTAGTTGGACTAAGCCGCTTATTTTTAAGGGTTTTATATATGCTACGCAAAACCCGTAAGGCAAGCTGTTCCAAGGTACTGATTATCGGGGCAGGCGATGCGGGAGCAATGATAGCCCGGGAACTGCGGCAGCGTTTTTATGATACGAAGAATCTCATTGGGTTTATTGATGATGACCGGAATAAGATTAAGAATAAGCTATTTGGTGTGCCTGTCTTGGGAAATTGTGATGATTTGCCTCAGGTAGTTTGCAAGTATGGCGTAACAGAGATTATCATCGCAATACCGTCAGCGAATGGTGAACGGTTACGGGAAATCTTTAAGGCCTGCCGCGAGACTAAATGTACGGTAAAAACCGTTCCAGGTCTGTATGAAATCATTGATGGGCAGGTAACGGTTGATCAACTGAGAAATATTGACCTCGAAGATATTTTGCGCAGAGAACCTGTTAAGCTCGATCTTGATCAAATTGCCGGCTATCTCACAAGGAAAAGAGTATTGGTTACCGGAGCGGGCGGCTCGATCGGTTCAGAATTGTGCCGTCAAATAGCCAGAATGTCACCGAGTCAAATTACACTTGTCGGCAAGGGTGAAAACAGTATCTATGAGATTCATCAGGAACTTACGGCAAAGTTTCCTAAGCTTAGTATTGAGCCGGTAATTGCCGATGTACGGGATAAGCATAGGATTTTCAATATATTTTCTAGAGTACAGCCCCAGGTAGTTTTTCATGCCGCAGCGCATAAGCATGTGCCCCTGATGGAAGCTCAGCCGGAAGAGGCTGTACGCAATAATATTTTTGGAACACAGACGGTGGCAGAAGCGGCCGATCGGGCTAATGCCGAGAAGTTCGTCCTTATCTCAACTGACAAGGCCGTAAATCCCACCAGTGTAATGGGCGCAACGAAACGGGTTGCGGAAATGATCATTCAGAATATGAATCGCATATCCAATACGAGCTTTGTTGCTGTCCGTTTTGGCAATGTATTAGGCAGCCGGGGCAGCGTGATTCCTTTATTTAAAAAGCAAATTCTGAAAGGTGGGCCAATCACCATTACCCATCCGGATATGAAACGCTACTTTATGACCATTCCTGAGGCTTCGCAGCTTGTCTTACAGGCTGGTGCACTAGCGCAGGGAGGAGAAGTATTTGTATTGGATATGGGAGAACCCATAAAGATCGTTGATATGGCGACTGATCTTATTGAACTCTCAGGTTTAGAACCGGGACGGGATATAGAAATACAATTTAGTGGTTTAAGGCCAGGAGAAAAACTCTTTGAAGAACTGCTTACTGCAGAAGAAGGAACGTCCTCTACTAAGCATGAGAAAATTTATGTGGCTAATTTAAAAGCAGTTGATGAGCGGAAGTTTCAAGAGTCGTTAATGCTCTTGAAGTCAGAAATGCAGAATAATGTAATTATACATATGCTAACTGATTTGATACCTACCTATAGAAATTCAAAAGTAGAATATTGTAGAGTAACTAAAGCGGATAGTCTCTCAGACCAATCTAATGAAAGCAGTGCAGATTATCAGGTAGTCTCAAATTTAAGTTGACGACTATTGATATGATGAAAAGGAGTTGAAACTTAGTGGTCGATAGGAGCGATTTAAAAACACAAAATGCAAACAAGATATATCTCTCATCACCTCATATGAGTGATGAGGGATATGAACAGGCATATATAAAAGAGGCTTTTGATACGAATTGGATTGCTCCACTTGGAACTAATGTAAATGAATTTGAAAGAGAATTGTCAGCGAAAATTGGGGCCAGGCATGCGGCCGCATTATCATCTGGCACGGCTGCAATACATCTTGCGCTTAAGGCTGTTGGAGTAGGAACGGGAGATATAGTTTTTTGCCCATCATTAACTTTTGCAGCAACTGCTAACCCGATAATTTATCAAAATGCAACGCCGGTTTTTATTGATTCTGATGAAGAGACCTGGAATATATCTCCAATAGCACTTGAAAGAGCATTTCAAAAATACGAGGGTCGAGTCAAGGCTGTTATAGTGGTACATCTTTATGGGTTATCAGCAGATTTAGATAAAATAATTGCGCTGTGTAATAAATATAATACGCCATTAATTGAGGATGCCGCTGAATCACTAGGAACTTTATATAAAGGGAAGTATACAGGCACTTTTGGTCAATATGGGATTTTCAGCTTTAATGGCAATAAAATAATTACAACCTCTGGCGGCGGAATGTTAGTTGGAAATGACCCTGGATACTCTGAAGATCGAATTGCTAAAGTAAAGTTCTGGGCTACACAAAGCAGAGATTCAGCGAGATGGTATCAACATAGTGAACTAGGTTATAACTATCGAATGTCTAATGTTGTGGCAGGAATTGGACGAGGGCAGTTAAAAGTACTCGATAAGAGAATAGAAAAAAAGAAGTATATATTTGAATTTTATAAAAGAAAATTAGCTATGTTAAGTGATATTGAATTCATGCCTATACAAGATTGGAATGATCCGAATTATTGGCTGACTTGCATAAAGCTAACAGGATTGATAAAACCAAAGGATATTATATTCGCCTTAGAAAAAAATAACATAGAGTCTCGCCATATTTGGAAGCCTATGAATTTTCAGCCTTATTATGATGGATATGATTTTATTACCCAATGTGAAATCGGCAGTGTAAGTGAAAGCATTTTCGAAAATGGTATTTGTCTCCCAAGCGATACTAAGATGTCAGATGACGATTTAGATAGAATTGTTAAGATAATTAAAAACCTATGGGGATCGATATGATGTGTGACTCAAGGACTAGTTTTACTGTAAATCAACCTCAGCAGTTAGTAAAGTTATATAGAAACCATTTTAAAAGATTAATCGATTTTATATTATCGTTCTGTGCTATCGTTATGCTTGCGCCTTTATTACTTGCTACAGCCTTACTTGTGAGAATTAAATTGGGAAGTCCAGCGATTTTTGCACAGAAACGCCCCGGAATGAATAACAAAATATTTATGATGTACAAATTTAGGACAATGACTAATGAGAGGGATAAAGAGGGGAATTTACTATCTGATGAGATGAGATTGACAAAGTTTGGTACAATATTACGTTCCACCTCGCTAGATGAGCTTCCGGAGTTATTTAATATTCTAAAAGGAGATATGTCACTTGTGGGTCCAAGGCCTCAACTCGTAAAAGACATGGTTTTTTTTAATGAAGATCAGACTAAACGACAATCTGTTTTACCGGGTCTTACTGGATTAGCTCAGGTTAATGGGCGTAATTCTATATCTTGGGAAGATAAGTTTAAATACGATTTACAATATATTGAGAATGTTTCATTTATAGGCGATTGTAAGTTAATAATTCAAACTATTGTGAAGGTCTTTGAGAGGAAGGGAATAAGTTCAGAAGGAATGGCTACTGCTGAAGATTTTGGGGATTATCTGCTTAGAAAGCAGCAGATAGGGGAGAGCGAATATTTAGCGGCTATAGAAAAAAGTAAATTACTTCTTGAAGAGAAAAAAGAAATCTTTTATAAATAACGAGTCATTGAGATTACTGATGGTTTTGAGAGGTTAGTTCGTGGATAAATATAGCGTTTTGATGTCACTTTATATAAAGGAAAAACCAGACTATCTTAAAATGAGTATTGATAGTATGGTGAAACAAACAATAATTCCAGATCAAATAGTAATAGTTAAAGATGGTCCATTGACTAATGTACTGGAGGAAGTCTTAATAGCATATCAAGCTAAGTATCCAGAATTATTTTATATAGTTACTAGCGAGAAGAATTTAGGTTTGGGGTTAGCTCTTAACCTTGGGTTAAGATACTGCAGAAACGAGCTTGTTGCCCGAATGGATACTGATGATATATCACTAAGCGATAGATGTGAAAGGCAGTTACGAGCTTTTGATAATGACAGGGATTTAGCTATTGTCGGAACCATGGTTGATGAGTTTTATGAAAATCCTAGGGAGATTATTGCAACTAGAATTGTGCCGACAACTCATGATGAGATATATGAGTTTGCAAAAAGGAGAAGTGGCTTTAACCATCCGACAGTCATGTTTAAGAAAAGTATTGTACTTAGATGTGGCGCTTATAGTAATTTACGAAGAAATCAAGATGTCGATTTGTTTGGAAGGATGCTATTTTCTGGATTCAAAGCTAAGAATCTAGATTCATCATTATTGCTTTTTAGATCTAATAAGGCACTATCTAAACGTCGCAGAAGCTGGGAAAATACAAAAAGCTATATATCGACTATATATAAATTATGGAAGATGGGCTATTCAAGCTTTGGTGACTACATATTAGTTTGTATCGCCCAGACAATTATGTTTATAAGTCCAGTCGTAGTTCAAAGCTGGTTATATAAGAATTTTTTAAGGAAATGAGTAGCAATCGTAGGAGAGCGAAATGCGTAATTTAGAAACAATAGTAAATTATCAGTTGAATAAATTCCCAGTAATAAAAAAGATAGTGAAGAGAGCATATCAACTATTTATGTATTCTATTAATCCTAAAATTAAGTCAGAAGGTAATATAACTCGTATTTCACCGGATGGTGGAGAGTGCTTTTTTGGGTATTATGATAAGTCTCCCTGGGATATTACCGATAGATATATGTTATGTATAAGAGTTAAAGATGCTCTTTCTTCAGTCGCGCCGAAAGAAAAAGCAGAAATCCTCTTAATTGATACACATGACAATAACTCGTACGAGGTGTTGGCTACAACTAATACGTGGAATGTCCAACAAAGCTGTATGCTTCAATGGCTAGGCCCCGACTATTCGGAACGCATTATTTATAATGATTTTCGAGATGGTCAGTACTGCTCAGTAATATTAAATATTAGAACGAAGAAAGAAAGCATTATAGCTATGCCAGTTTACAGTATTTCTTTAGATGGAAAATTTGCATTGTCGCTGGATTTTTCACGGTTGCATCGGTTGAGAAAAGGTTATGGTTATTCAAATCTAGTGGAAGAAACCAAAGACGAGAAATGTCCAGATAAGCCATGTATATGGCATATTAATCTGGAAAATGGAAAAGTAAAGCCGTTGCTGAGATATACTGATTTTGCAAATTTTGAGCCAAGGCCCGAGATGAAAAATGCGGAGCATAAAATAAATCATATTATGATTAGTCCATCTGGTAAAAGGTTTATGGTATTACATAGATGGTTCCAAGGTTTAAGAAAATATACCAGGCTCGTTACTGTAAACTGTGATGGAAGTAATATGTATAACCTAAGCGATGATGACATGACATCACATTGTTGCTGGAAAAATGATGAAGAAATACTATCATACCTTAGAAGAAAAGATAAGGGAAATGGATATTATCTTTTGAAGGATAATACTCAATATTATCAAAAGCTTTGGAATACGGTATCTACAGATGGGCATCCTAGCTATTCACCGGATAGAAATCTTATCACTACGGATACATATCCTAATAGACAAAGAATTGCTACGATTTACTGTATTAACTCTAACACAAACGAAATTAGGACGGTAGCGAGAGTATTTGCGCCGTTTAAATATGACAATGATGTACGATGTGATCTTCATCCTCGCTGGAATAGAGCAGGCGATAGAATTTGCTTTGATTCCGTATTTAATGGTCAGCGAGGAATGTATGTTGTTAATTTTTAAAGATAGTTTTAGGTTATATTAGGATCGCTATTAGCGGAAATGCTGTGGTAGTAGATGATATTCCTAATAATGCTGATCTTACAGGAATTTCGACAAAAGTAATTTCATATGAGGGGCTTATTAAATAGATTGTTATAAAAAACTTGCCAAAGTTTTAGCATTGTGGAGTACTTATACAACATTGGGGGCTTAAATATGGCGACAATCAGCGTAATTGTGCCGATATATAATGATGAGGAATATTTACATAGATGCGTACACTCAATCTTATCACAAACATACAAAGAATTGGAAATAATTTTAATTGATGACGGATCAACAGATGATAGTGGTGCAATATGTGATTGGTATAAAAAGCAAGATGAGCGAATTATGGTTATTCATAAAGAAAATGGCGGTCTGTCTAGTGCCCGTAATGCAGGGCTGGAAATAGCTCGAGGAGACTATATCTCATTTATTGATAGTGATGATTGGATAGTTGATGATATCTATGAATACTGCATTAATTTAATTAAAGTAACGAATTGTGATGTTGTTGATTTTCAATGTAAATTTACTAAAGGTGAGTCAATACCATTTGATTCAAATCAAACTTATATTACTGAAGTGATAGAAGGCAAAGAAATTCTCCGTGATTACCTTTTCAGGGGACAAACAGATTCCTCGCCATTTACAATTTGGCGGAAATTCTATAAGTATGAGTTATTCAACAAAGTTCGTTTTCCGGATGGGAAAATAAATGAGGACATAGCTACAAATTACGAACTATTGATGCATTGTAATAAACTTGTTCGTACAGATAAAATTGGCTATTATTATTTTCAAGGTAGCACAAGCTTAACAAGAAACGGATTAAAAAAAAGAGATTTTGATCTTTTAGATGCTTGTGAAAACTTACGGCAGCTCAGCCAAAATGAAGGATATCCAGATATAAAATATTTAGTAAGAGTTAAGTTTGCAAGATCTTATTTTTCTTTACTTGCTAAAATTGCTCTATACGGGATAGTAGATGATGACTTAAATCAAAAAGATATAGTAAGAGATTTAACCAAAAGATTGAGAAAAAGCTTTTTTTTATTAATTGGATCTCCCATGCCTTTTAACAGAAAAATAATGATTGCTGCGTTATGTATTAATATAAGATGTTTGTCTGTGCCTTTGCATATATATAAGAAAGTCCTAGGGATGTGACAAGTTATGAATAAAGTAAATAAAATCGTATTCATAGGTTATTTACCAGGGTTTGGCGGTGCTGAAAAATCTATGATAATGGTAGCTAACGGTTTAGCTAGAATGGGAAACCATGTAACTATCATATCCTTAAAAGATAATAATGTTGTTTATGAAATAGATGAGCTAGTTGAGTATATATTTATTCCAGATCAAGGAATATCGAAATTTAGTAAACTGATTAATAGATTTTTGAACTTAAAAAGTGCTCTTTCCAGAATTAGACCTAATGTTATAATTTCATTTTGGTTGCAGCCAGCGATTTATGTAGCTTTAATTTCAAAATTTAATGGATATAAAAATATTTATTCTGAGAGAAGTGATCCTGGTAATAAGGAATACCTTGGATTAACTGGAATAGTTAGAAGTATAATATTTCAGCTTATAAATGGATTCATCTTTCAATCTACAGGTGCTAAGAATTATTTCGGCAAGAATATACAAAGCAAAAGTATTGTAATTCCTAACCCGGTTTATATTAAGTTTAATGATTATCAAATACCAAAATTTCGAGAAAAAATTATTGTTAATGTTGGCAGACTTCATACTCAAAAAAATCAGAAGTTACTTATTGAGGCATTTAGTTATATTGAAAAAGAATTTCCCGAATACCAATTACACATTTACGGAGAAGGTGAACTGAAAAATGAGTTGCAAGAATTAATAAATAAACTGGAACTTGGTAAAAAGGTGTATTTGATGGGAACAACAAAAGATATATCAAGAAAAATTGTGAATTCTTCACTTTTTGTACTTTCTTCTGACTATGAAGGTATGCCAAATGCATTGTTAGAAGCGATGGCGCTAGGGGTTCCCTGCATATCTGCAGAGTGTCCGCCAGGCGCTCCATCTGACTTAATAGATCATGGTGAAAATGGATTGTTATTTCCAACGAAGAATGCACAAGCGCTTGCCAATTGCATTAAAAAAATACTTTCAGATGTAAGTTTAGCAGAACAATTAGCCATAAATGCAAAACAAATTTGTCATACACATTCGTCAGATAAAATTTTAGCTCAATGGAACGAAGGTATATTAAAAATTAGTGAAGGTAATGTTCAGTGAATTATTTATTAAATGAGAATAGTAAATCAGTATGGTCAAAATTTTTATATATTGTGATAATGACTGCAGTTTTGTTTGCTGGAATATGCTTATATAGCCTGGAAAACGAGAAATGGTACATTGGCATTATTTTACTTGTTTCTCTTTACACATTTTATTATTGTATAGCCAATGTGAAACGTTTAATAAATGCACTTTCGCTAGGATATACTTGGTGGATTATTCTAATGTTTTCCTATTATACGTTCTACGGAACAGTATTACCAGTATATGGAGAATATAACGCTGCTTATGTCTTGTTTATAGCTGTTGTTATTATAAATATAATTATATTATTTTCTTCGTCACATCATGATGCAACATCAATATTCATCTCATCAGCAACTATTGCATCAGTTTTTGCTTGTATGTTTATTATAAGTTATGAATTTTCTCTTATACTGGACGGAGGGACTAGGATAGGGGAAAGTGCAAGTGGAAATGTCAATACTGTGGGCATGTATTTAGGGACTTTTTCGATATTAAGTATATACAAGGTAATTTATGAGAAGAAGAATATATACTTTGTTATTTATGTTCTTCAAATATTATTTATGTTACTTACAGGCTCAAAGAAAGCTTTGATGTTTATATTTATTGGTCTTATGTTATTATTTATGTTAAAAAATAAACTAAAGCTACAAAAATACTTTTTCCCATTAATTGTGTGCATATCGAGTTTTACTGTTTTGCTAACAAATGATTTTTTTTATAACATTATAGGACAACGAACCATTGACTTTTTAGCTGCGTGTGGTTTTCAAATAGAAAGTGCATCCGAGTCTAATTCTACAAGTTTGCGGTTATTAATGTATCAAGTGGGTTTACAAGCATTTCAGGAAAGTCCAATAATAGGAAATGGATGGTTTTATTTTTCAGTGCATTCAGGTTTAGGAATGTATTCACACAACAACTACATTGAATTGTTGGTTAATTATGGTGTTTTAGGTTTTATTGCTTATTATAGTATGTTTGCATATGTGTTATATAAAATTTCAAAGAATGTATTTAATAATGATTACGCAAAATTATACTTCACATTGATCATCACCGAACTTGTTAACGACACTGCAGCCATAACTTTTTGCGAATCACCAAGAGGGTATTTGGTTTTGCTTTTTGCTTATTTGTTTGTGAAGAAAATAGATTTTACAAAAAGGCGAGGCTTGCTTAAATCATGAGAGAACTTCTTATTTTGACGGATAATTTGGGATGTTTTCAAATATCTATTGAAGATTTAAAACATTACAAATCCATGAGAGTGGACAAGATTAAAAACTGGTTTATTTCTAAAGGATATGTTGTTAATATTAAAAAATTTGATGAGTTAGACTTTACACAAGACTATCAAGGTAAATTTATTATTTATCAGACATCAGAATTACCAGGTTCTTTTTATAAACATTATATAGAGGATGTAGTTTATTTTTTACATCAAAATGGTGCAATTGTTTTGCCGAATTTCGAGTGTTTAAAAGCGCATCACAATAAAATATATATGGAAATGATGCGATTTAAGTTTAAAGATAATTTATTAAAAAGTATAGAAAGTACATGTATTGGCTCGGCAACTGAAGCCTCAAAGATTAAAAAATTATATCCTGTAGTAATAAAAGAGGCATCTGGTTGCGGTAGTAATGGGGTTTATTTGGCACGGAATCAATCTGAATATGAGAAATTTACAAAGAAATCAAGTAAAGTAATTTTATCACGAAATGTGTTTGACTTTTTTCAGGAAAAAATAAAACATTTATTTAAGTACACGATTGCATTTTTTGATAGAAAATATTTACCCACTTTAACGGAACCAATTCACAGACCAATAGTGGTTCAAAATTTTGTTAATGGTCTGTCAGGTGACTATAAGGTTTTAGTCTTTGGAAATAAATATTATACACTTTATAGAGAGAATAGAGATAACGATTTTAGAGCTAGTGGGAGTGGAAAGCTATTTGAGGTTCCAGAGGAAGAACATGAAGAACTTCTTAATTTTGCTAAAAGACTTACTTTGGAGATAGACTTTCCTATTATTGGGATGGATATTGGTTTTGATGGAAAGCAATATCATTTAATAGAATTTCAAATGATACATCTGGGGCCATATACTTTACAGGCATCAAAGTTTTGGCATGAATATCATGACGGGACATGGATGAGATATAATGGTGAGTCTGTTTTAGAAGACGAATATAGTAGGAGTATTTTTGAGTACATAGAGTCCCACATAATTTAGCTGAGGTGTAAATATGAAATCTACTACTATTATTATCGGTGGAGACTTAGTCCCGACTGAATCAAATATGGATTTATTCACTAAAGGAGATGTGGCAGAACTTGTTGGCCTAGAAATGTTAGAGATGCTTGCATCTGTAGACTACCGCATTTTTAACCTGGAATGCCCTCTAACTGATATAGTAAAGCCTATTCCAAAGTGCGGTCCTAACCTAAAATCACCATTATCCAGTATAAATGCTATAAAAGCACTCAATCCTCAGCTTATAAGTCTCGCTAACAATCACATTTTAGATCAAGACGAACAAGGTTTGCTTTCTACAATTGAACAATTGGATAAGTATAAAATTGCATATGTCGGTGCTGGGCGTAGTTTAGATGATGCTCGTAAAGCTTATATTATAGTAAATAATAATAGCCGGATTGGGATTTATTCTTGTGCTGAACATGAATTTACTATTGCTAAAAAGAATAAAGCTGGTGCAAATCCTTTTGACCCATTTGAATCTCTAGATGATATTCAAGAATTAAAATCTAAGTGTGATTATGTAATTGTCCTGTACCATGGAGGAAAAGAATATTATAGGTATCCATCACCTTATTTGCAAAAAATTTGCCGGAAGATGGCAAAAAAGGGTGCTGACCTTATTATTTGTCAACATAGCCATAGCATCGGCTGTTTTGAAGAATATGATCAGGCAACAATAGTCTATGGACAAGGTAACTTCTTGTTTGATTATTCTAACGATCCCCATTGGGAGACAAGTTTGTTACTCAGAGTAAATATTCGTGACAATCTCGAGGTTGAATACATTCCGATAATTAAATTAGGTAAACGAATCCGTTTAGCATCTGATGAGTTAAGCAATGACATATTAACAGCATTTAAAGAGCGTTCGGCGGCAATTCAAAAAGATGGTTTTATTGAACAACAATATCGTCAATTTGCATTGAGCAATATTGCATCATATTTGCGGATATTTGCTGGATATAGCAAATGGACGTCGCGAATTGATAGGCATATATTTGGGGGATTGTTGTTAAAAAGACAATATAATAGACAGCAATTGTTAGCTATGAAAAATTTTATTGAATGTGAAGCCCATAAAGAGTTGATACTATCAGGTTTGGAAGAACAACTGTGAGCAGTAATGTCGGATTTAACGATAAAATAGTCAATGCAGCCAAGTGGTCAACTATCACTCAATTTGTTGTAAAGATAGTTACTCCAGTTACGACGATGATCTTAGCGAGAATATTAGCACCAGAAGCATTTGCAGTATTAACTACTGTAACTATGATAATTAGCTTTGCTGAAATGTTTTCTGATGCAGGCTTTCAAAAATATTTGGTACAGCGTGAATTCAAACATGAAAATGAAAAATATATGTATGCCAATGTGGCTTTTTGGACTAATTTTGGAATTGCTATTTTATTCTGGGTGATTATATTCTTATTTTGTGAACCAATTGCAAAATTTGTTGGGAATCCCGGTTTGGGCTATGTAATATCTATAGCCTGTGTACAGCTGCCTTTAGCATCGTTGTCAAGCATACAAATGGCGTTGTATAGTAGAGATTTTAATTTTAAAACTGTATTCTGGATGCGATTGGTTTCAGCGATCATACCTTTTTTTATTACAATACCCTTAGCCTTTTTAGGTTTTGGTTATTGGTCTTTGATTATTGGAACGATCTTTGGGAGCCTTTCTAGTGCGGTCATATTAACCGTTCAATCTACGTGGAAACCTAAATGGTGTTATAAGCTCGAAGTAATTAAAAAGATGCTATCCTTTAGCGTCTGGTCATTAATTGAATCTATTTCTATATGGCTTACAATTTGGGTCGACACTTTTATTATTGGAAATGTTTTAAGTGAATACTATTTGGGATTATATAAGACGTCAACGTCAATGGTCAACGCACTTTTTGCTCTAATTACAGCTGCTGCTACTCCTGTATTATTTACAACTTTATCGCGTTTGCAGAACGATCCAGAGCAATTTAACAAAGTTTACTTTGCGGCGCAAAGGTTAGTTGCAACTATTATCTTGCCTATGGGGGTAGGAGTATATCTTTATAGTGATTTAGCGACTCAGTTATTTTTAGGTAACCAATGGAGTGAGGCAAGTGGAGTAATCGGAATCTGGGCATTAACGAGTTCTATAATGATAGTTTTTGGCCATTTTTGCAGTGAAGTGTATCGTGCAAAAGGAAGACCAAAATTATCTTTATTAGCACAAGTTCTACATCTAGTAGTTTTGATACCTGTATGTATTATATGTTCAGAATTTGGATTCTGGATGCTAGTTTTTGTGCGTTCATGGTTAAGGATGGAATTTGTACTAGTGCATTTTATCATAATGAATTTAGTAATAGGCATTTCCTTTACTAAAACTTTCAGAAATGTAATTCCTCCTACTATTTCTGCATTAATAATGGGCTTAATAGGATTTTTTTTGAAAGAGATGTCTACAAGCGTATTATGGAGTATAGTCTCTATAGCAATATGTATATCATTTTATATAGGATTATTATACCAATTTTCTGATATGAGGCAAGTTTTTAATGCTATATTAAGGGGACTAAAGGGAAGATAAAAGATTTTGTTTTATACTTTATTAGAATAAAGTAAATGCTGAAACAATATGAACTTATATTAAATTTGCAAATATGGCCTAAGAAGTAAATTCGAAAAGTAAAAGGAAGGGCTAAAATGTACAAAATAGCAGTAGCAGGAACTGGTTATGTCGGCCTGGTGGCAGGAGTATGTTTTGCAGAAGTTGGCCACCTTGTTACCTGCGTCGATATCGACGAACAAAAGGTCAGTATGATGAAGCAGGGCATTTCTCCAATTTATGAGGCAGATCTCGAGAGTTTAATGCAAAAGAACTATGCAGCAGGCAGATTAACCTATACTTCTGATTATGCAACGGCATATCAGGATGCAGATGCAATCTTTATTGGTGTTGGAACACCGGAGCAGCCGGATGGTTCTGCCAATCTTTCCTATATTGCAACAGTAGCCAGGCAGATAGCGGAGACGATTGAAAAGGATTGTCTTGTTGTAGTGAAATCAACAGTGCCTGTTGGCACGAATGATAAGGTAGAGCAGTTTATTAAGGATTTCTTAGTTAATGACGTAAGAGTAGAGGTTGCTTCCAACCCCGAATTTCTGGCTCAGGGTACGGCAGTGCATGATACCTTGCACGCAGCACGTATCATTATTGGAACGGAAAGCAAATGGGCGGAAGAACTGCTTACAAAGATCTATGAGCCCTTTGGCTTGCCGATTGTTTCTGTGAGCCGGCGTTCAGCCGAGATGATTAAATATGCATCAAATGATTTTCTTGCACTTAAAATCTCGTATATGAATGATATTGCCAACCTTTGCGAGTTGGTAGGTGCTGATATCCAGGACGTGGCAAAAGGCATGAGCTTTGATGAACGTATCGGCAGTAAGTTCTTAAACGCCGGTATTGGCTATGGTGGCTCGTGCTTTCCCAAAGATACGAAGGCACTCGATTATTTGGCCCGGCAGCATGGGTATGAATTAAAAACAGTGAAAGCAGCCATTGATGTAAATGCTGCGCAGAAGACGATTCTATATAAGAAGGCCTGCAGCCGGTTGATTACCTTTAACGGTCTAAAGGTAGCTGTTCTGGGGCTTACCTTTAAGCCCGGAACGGATGATCTGAGGGAAGCAGCCTCTCTTGAAAACGTACCGTTATTGTTGGAACAAGGTGCGGATATCTATGCTTATGATCCTGTAGGTGCGGACAACTTTAGAAGACTATATCCTGAAGGGAAAAATGGCAGAGGAAATATCCGGTATACGGCCAATGTGGAAGATGCCTTAGAAGGCGCAAATGTTTGCTTTATCTTTACAGAATGGGCAGAGATCAAGGCGGTACTGCCTGAGCGTTTTAAGCATCTAATGAGAACGGCGCTGGTCTATGATGGACGCAATATGTATCATGTTCAGGAAATGCAAGATGCTAGTGTGGAGTATTATTCTATTGGTAGAAAGTAGGCAAAAAAGCTATTTTTATTAGGGGAGAACTTTATGCAATCCGTCTATCAACCACTTGATACAACTAAAACGTACCTGATTACCGGTGCTGCCGGCTTTATCGGTTTTTACTTGGCCAGGAAACTGCTGATTGAAGGCTGTCGTGTGATCGGTATCGATAATGTAAATGATTATTATGATGTGAGACTGAAATATGCCCGCTTGGAGCAGCTTACCCCTTTTGACCAATTTACCTTCGTCAAAGGAGATATTGCGGATAAAGTAATGTTGGCTGCGGTTTTTGAAGAGTACAAGCCTAATATTGTAATTAATCTTGCAGCTCAGGCAGGAGTCCGCTATTCGATTGACAATCCTGATGTCTATATCCAAAGTAATATAATTGGCTTTTTCAACATTCTTGAAGCTTGCCGCTACCATCCAGTGGATCATCTTATCTATGCTTCCTCTAGTTCCGTGTATGGTGCAAATACAAAAGTACCGTTTGCTGAGTCTGATTTTGTGGATCATCCTGTATCGCTATATGCGGCTACCAAAAAATCAAATGAATTGATGGCGTATACCTACAGCCATCTATATAAGATCCCGGCTACCGGGTTGCGGTTTTTTACGGTTTATGGCCCGATGGGCAGGCCGGATATGGCTTATTTCAGCTTTACACACAAGTATTTTTCCGGTGAACCGATCCGGATCTTTAATAATGGTGATTTTGCGCAAGATCTTTACCGGGACTTTACATATATTGATGATATTGTACAAGGTATCGAACGTCTTTTAAGCAACCCGCTTATCACGGATGAGGGTGCCTTGCACCGGGTTTATAATATAGGGAATAATAGGCCTGAAAAATTAATGACCTTTATTGAGACACTGGAAAATTGTCTGAGCCAGTCTCTTGGCAAAACGGTGATTTTTACTAAAGTATTTGAGCCGATGAAAGCGGGGGATGTGCCTGCAACCTTTGCAGATACCCGGTTGTTGGAAAAAACGGTGGATTTCAGGCCGAAGACACCGATAAGAGAAGGCTTGCAGCATTTTACTGATTGGTATTGTGACTATTATCAGGTAAAATAATATCGATTTTGAATAACCTGCAGGGGCAGGTTGTTTTTTTATAGTTAAGATAACTAGGTGTGGTGATTAATAACTTGAAGCAGCGTGGCAGGCAGGGGGGACGGTAAAGAAAGTAATGGGTTTAGCAGGAATAAACGACAGTAAGAGCGAATGTAAGTTTGAGGGAAACAGAAGATAAGGCAGGTACACATATGCTCACTAAGAAGATTCGCAAGGCGGTCATTCCAGCTGCCGGGTTGGGAACGCGCTTTCTTCCCGCGACGAAAGCCCAGCCGAAAGAGATGCTTCCTATAGTCGACAAGCCGGCTATTCAATATATCGTAGAAGAAGCTGTATTATCCGGAATTGAAGAAATCCTTATTATTACCGGACGCAATAAGAAATCAATCGAAGACCACTTTGACTGTGCCTTTGAACTTGAACATACGTTGAAGAGTCAAGGAAAATATGATCTGCTGGGCTTAGTACAGGAGATATCAAATGTAACTATACATTATGTTCGTCAGAAAGAAGCTAAGGGGCTTGGCCATGCTGTTTTATGTGCAAAACAGTTTGTTGGCAATGAACCGTTTGCTGTGTTACTAGGCGATGATATTATTGATGCACAGGTGCCTTGTCTTAAGCAGATGATAGATGTTTATGCCGATTGTCCTGGTACTATTTTAGGTGTCCAGGAAGTACCGTTGCATAAGGTATCAAGCTACGGTATTGTAAAGCCATTGCCGGTGAAAAACAATATTTGGCAGGCTATTGACTTAGTTGAGAAACCGTTGGTCAGTGAGGCACCTTCGCAACTGGCTATTTTAGGGCGTTATATTATTCAGCCGGAAGTTTTTGAATTACTAGAAGATACTGCCCCTGGACGGGGGGGAGAAATCCAACTAACCGATGCACTTCGCAGGCTTGCTGCCAATCACCCCGTGTATGCTTATAATTTTTGGGGAAGGCGCTATGATGTCGGCGATAAGCAAGGATACTTAGAGGCAACTGTGGAGTTTGCGCTCAAACGACCTGAGTTGCGTGAGGAGTTTTTAAAGTACCTGGTGAATAACGTTGGCCCGCTGATCGTAAGCAATAGAGAGGCTGCTGCTGGCAAAGTTAAAGAATAGCTAAATCCTCATCTTTTTCAAGATGAGGATTTTTTTGCAAAAAGGGGTTCTGATGAATGGTGTGGAAAATAAAATTGTATAGTATAAAACGATTGGATATAGAGTAGTTATAAGACCGTAGCTTAGTGAAATAATCGATTGAGGAGAATTGATAAATGAAGGTAGTTATTTTAGCCGGTGGCGGAGGAACTCGTCTTTTTCCCTTATCTCGTCAGGGGTATCCCAAGCAATTTTTGAAAATCGGAGATAATGCTTCGTTGTTGTCACAAACAATTCAAAGGTTCTTACCGCTGGTTAAAGAAACAGATTTGCTGATTGTGACGAATCAGGAATATCTTCATCATGTTCAGGCAGAGTTGAAGGTATGCGGTATTGAGGGAGCTCATATCCTTCTCGAACCAGTTGCCCGTAATACTGCTCCGGCAATTGCTCTGGCAGTGCGTTACTGCATTGATGAGCTAGGAGCGTCTGACGATGAAGTAATATTTATTACTCCTGCCGATCATATTATTCGGCCAATTGAAGACTTCTGTAAAGCAGTACTGTTAGCAGCTGAGATGGCGGAAAAAGAGAGAATTGTTACTTTTGGTATAAAGCCGGTCAAGCCGGAAACGGGATATGGTTATATTCAGGCTGGAGTACAATGGGAGGAAGGCTATGTTGTAGAGTCTTTCCGGGAAAAACCGGATATGGAAACCGCTGAGGAGTATGTTCATGCCGGTAATTACTATTGGAATTCAGGAATGTTTATCTTTATGGTTGGATGTTTTCAAGCCGAATTGGCCGCATTGGCACCGGAGATTGCAGATCTGGCAGCTAAGCCATGGAAAGTAGTGATAGAAAAATTTGCTGAAATGCCAAATATATCCATTGATTATGCATTGGCTGAAAAATCAAAAAAGGTAGCTACTATCCCGTTTACGACCTATTGGAATGATATCGGGTCCTGGGATGCTATTTACGATGTGCTGGATAAAGATGAAAACGGTAATGCCCTGGAAGGAGATTGCCTGTTAGTAGATTCGGTTAATTCGCTGGTATTGGGACGAAGCCGCCTGATTGCCGGCATTGGCCTAGAGGACTTGCTGGTTGTGGAAACAGATGATGTTATTTTGGTTGCCAAGAAAGGGGAATCACAAAAGGTAAGGGATGTTGTTATCGAATTAAAGAGGCAAGGCCGCACGGAAGCGGAAGTACCAACTACTGTTCATCGTCCTTGGGGCAGCTATACGGTATTGGGTGAAGGGCCTGGCTATAAGATGAAAAAAATCGTTGTGGCACCAGGCGGAAGACTCAGTCTACAAATGCACTACCATCGAAGTGAGCACTGGATTGTAACAGGCGGATCAGCTAGGGTAACGATTGGGGAAGAAGAAAAAATAGTTCATGAAAATGAAAGTGTATTCATACCGATGTCTACTAAACATCGTTTGGAAAATCCTGGTAGAATTCCGTTGGAAATTATCGAAGTACAAAATGGAAAGTATTTAGAAGAAGATGACATTGTACGTTTTGATGATATTTATGGAAGAGCGTAGCACATGGGGATTTTTTCAAAGAAGGTTTTATTCCGAATACGTTGAAATTAAATAGCTAAAATAACGAAAGTGTAAAAGAAAATTTAAAGCGTATATTTGAAAGGACATTTTTTTTAATGTTAAATGAAATAAAGAATTTTTTTAAAAAGTTTAGACACCGTTTACGATATAGAAAACACTATAAGATCATCGAAAACGAAATTTTAAGATGTAAACAGCCTAAAGTTTTTTTTATAGGTACTCCGGAATATGGAAACTTAGGTGATCAAGCTATCTGTCTGGCTATATTAAATTTATTAAGTAAAGTTTATCCTGCTGATAGTATTTTTGAGATTCCAACTTCAATATACCATAATTATAAAGAAGATTTACAATCCTTGATTCACGAAACAGATACCATATATACGATAGGTGGAGGCAATCTAGGAAATTTATATATTTGGGAAGAAAAATTACGCCGTGATATTATTTCGCGTTTTCGTCAGAATAAAATAGTTATAATGCCTCAAAGCATATATTTTACTCCTAATGATTTAGGAACAAAAGAATTACAAATTAGCCGTCAAATATATAACGGCCACAAACACCTGCATTTAATTACCCGAGATGAAATTAGCTGTGGTGTGGCCCAAAAGTACTTTGATAATATTCATATTCATTTATTACCGGATAGTGTACTAGCGTTAGAAGATGAATTACCGTTAACAAATGCTGAGCGAGAAGGAGTTCTCTTTCTTCTGCGTAAGGATAAAGAAAAAGTTCTGCCTGCAGAGCAAATTCAAAAAATTACAGATACATTAGATAAATGCAATATCCCTTATCGTTTTAATGATACACTTGTTTCTTATCGGGTGGATGGCCAAAATAGAAGTACTGAAGTGATAAATAAAATACAGGCTATAAGAAACGCACAACTAGTAATTACCGACCGTTTCCATGGAGTTATTTTCTCGGTGATTACTCATACACCGGTTATTGCTTTTAAATCTTTTGACACAAAGATTAGCGCAGGAATAAAATGGTTTTCCAATTTGGATTTTGTACATTATATTGACTCCAATAATGCGGAATATGCTGATTTAATTACTAGCTGTTTAACGGGTGCTAGTAATAATAGTAATGTATCTAATAATTATAAACAGCTTTTGTTGGAGAAATTAAAAGAAATTAGTACGGTAGATGAAAGGTAAAATAATGGATAAATTAAAAAGGTATATTGAATGCTACATACCAACAGAAACTTGTAATTTACGATGCCATTATTGTTATATAACACAGCAAAGAAAATTTAATAATAAGCTGGCTAGTTTTTCGCAAACCCCGGAGACTATCAGATCTGCTCTGTCTGTTGAACGCCTTGGCGGAAAATGTTTGTTTAATTTGTGCGCAGGTGGTGAAACGCTTTTATCGGAGGAAATACTGGACGTCATTAAAGTGTTGTTAGAAGAAGGACATTATGTCATGGTGGTGACAAATGGAACGTTAACAAAACGCTTTGATGAGATTACATTATTCCCTACGCAATTGCTGCAAAGGCTTATTTTTAAGTTTTCATTTCATTATTTAGAATTAAAGCGTCTTAATTTGCTTGATCAATTCTTCGAGAATATTGAAAAAGTGAGAGCCTGCGGGAGTTCATTTACTGTAGAAATTACTCCTAGTGATGAGCTTATATCATCCATTGAGGATATAAAAGCAATATGTTTACAAAAGCTTGGTACTTTATGTCATATTACGATCGCAAGAGATGACAGAACATCTGGAATTAACGTTTTATCAGACTATTCCTTTAAAGAGTATCAAAACATTTGGGGTACTTTTAACTCAGCTTTATTTAACTTTAAAACTACTATTTTTTATAAAAAGCGGAAAGAGTTTTGTTATGCAGGTGATTGGAGTTTATATGTTAACTTAAGTACAGGTGTTGTTCGGCAATGCTATTGTGGACGCGAGCTTGACAATATTTATGATGATATAACAAAGCCCTTGAATTTTAATGCGATCGGATATAAATGCACATTGCCTCATTGTTACAATGGACATGCTTTTTTGACATTAGGTAATATTCCTGAGCTTATCACTCCCACTTATGCGGAAATGAGAAATCGTGTAGATAATAGCGGACGCAACTGGCTCCAACCGGAACTGTATGACTTTTTTAATCAAAAATTAGCCGATAATAATGTTCAATATTCTTTAAATGAGAAAAAAATATCTTCTATAAAGGATTCCTTATATGGAGTATGGAAGCTTCCAAAGAAGATACTTAAAAAAAGTAAATCTTTAATGATAAAAGCTAAGAAGAAATAGAATTAGGTTGAAATGTGACGGGGAAGTATGGGAGCTGGAATATTTAGTTAAACTGGTCGTTTAACAAGGTTAATTGCCGCGTTGTCCTCGAAAAGACACGTGGCAATTTTATATTTATCGAGTTTTATCTATTGGTAAAGGAGTATCTAAGTGTGAAAAGGTGGGAACAATTTTTTAAAAATATACAGCAGGATTTGAAATTATATATTTTTATTCTTGGTGTATTTTGTTTGTTTCGCGGCGCGTTTATTGGTATATTGAATGAGTATTTGAATGCAAGTACTACCGGTAAAGATATTATTTTGTCGTTATACTATGGAACTCGGCTTAGTTTAAAAAGTGCAGGTATTATTACTCTGCTTACCTTTATATTTTGCTCTATAACAAATCTTATTATTTCATCATCAAAAATACAAAATATTAGATTTGTCTTAGGCTGTTTTTACATAGTAATTCTTAGTATATTATTTCAAGTTAGAATTCCCTATTATGAACAATTTCATATGGCTTTTAGTGTTTTTATTTTTAATACCTTTAAAGATGATACAGTGGCCTTATTTTATACTTTAGTTCAGCAATATCATTTAGTGGCTCGATTAGCAGTTGCACTGTTTCTCGCAGTTTTTTTATGTGCTCTTTTAAAACTAATTTTGAATACCAAAACATATAACATGCCACAATTTTCGACTAATTACCAAAAAAATGCATTTCGTATAGGCGTAGTAATGTGCATTGGTTTATTTATTATGTTTACTCGATTTGGAGGAAGCTTGACTTACGGAAATGGAATTAGCTGGGAAAGTGCATCCAAGTGCAAAGATGAGTTTTTGAACGAAGCTATTTTAGATGATGTTCAAGCTCTATATCGGGTATATAGTATTAATGCCAAATTGAAAAATGCTAAAGATTTAAATATCTCAAAGGAGCAGGTTATTCAATATGGCAGCTATTTAGCAGGCAGTCACATACAAACCACTAATGTAGAAAACTTCCTGAAGAAAGAAGTACAGGGGGCTAGAATAAAAAAACCTCGCCACGTTTTTCTACTTATTGGCGAGAGCTATGCACAATGGCCTTTGTTACCTAAATACAGCAGTTTAAATCTTACTAATGGATTAAAGAGTATAATTGAACAGAGTAATGCAGCGTATGTACAAACCTTTTTACCGGCGAGTATATCAACAATGTCTGCAGTTAATAGTATTGTCACAGGATTTCCCGAAATAAATATTTCTCCCAATTATCAAGAAGAGTCATACAGTGCACCTTATGCTACCTCAATAGCGGTGCAAATGAAGAGTTTAGGTTATAAAACCTATTTTTGGTATGGCGGTTTTAGCTCTTGGCAGCGATTGGAAGAATTTACTTTGGCGCAAGGATTTGATAAGTTCTATAGCTGTAGTGATTTGGAGAATCAAGGAGGAAATGCTTGGGGGAGTGAGGACAAGTATTTTTTGAATGCGATTTCTGATATGCTTACAGATGAAAAGCCAACTTTTCATGTGATATTAACTACGTCGAATCACCCACCTTATACAGTAAATTTACAGGCTGAGAATTTTGATACAGAGAGTATTAATAATGGATTGCCAGATAAATTAAAAGGTGATCAGGAATGGATTAATAAACTTGGCCACTTCTGGTACGCAGACAAAGTTATGGCCGATTTTGTGAATACTATGTATAAGAAATATCCTGAAAGCTTGTTTATTATTACCGGTGATCATGGTGACAGAGTGAACTTGGATGCGAATCCCTCATTGTATGAACGCTATGCTGTTCCGTTAGTTCTTTTTGGTCAGGGAGTGACGAAGGACTTGCTACCCAGTAAAGTAGCCGGTAGTCATATTGATATAGCACCGACTTTATTTGAGCTAATAGCTCCAAAAGGGTTTAATTATTACTCTGTGGGCCAAAGTTTAACGACAGATAAAATATTTGGATCGAATGATCAGTTATGGATCTCAGCTGATTTTATTGGTCGATTAGAAAATAATATGGTTGAATCTCTAAACAACAACCACTTGGCTGCTGTGCCGCCAAGTGGAGAAGTAATAAGGCAGGAAGTAACTGCAAAACGTGGGATTGCCTGGTGGAGGATCACGCATGGAAAGAATTTGGAAGAATAGGCTTTGCAAATCAGGGCTGTGTCTAAGGGCTTGTTAGATACAGCTTTGGCCTTTAAGTTCATCTAAGCAGCCTTTTTCGTAAGCTAGCTTGCTTTGTTTTTCAAAATCATTATTGTAGTTTGAGTGTATTACCATATGTATTTTACGTTTATAGTAAAACCAACGTATACGTAATGCGTAAATAGTGTTAAGTTTCGATCTGTTTTGTCTAACATCGGATACTCCTTGCGCATATATCCGTGATAACAACCACTCCTTAGTCAGCCTCTCCTTAGGAATAAAATGCACTACACGTATATCGGGAATGTAATAAATCTTTCCTTGTCTTGCTACATCTTGAAATAAAGCGGTTTCTTCTCCTGATAATAATGAGTTTCCTTTTCTACCAAGATTAGTGGGAAAGAGCGTTGTTTTAAAAACTTCTTTGCGAAAAGCCATGTTTGCGCCAAAAGGAAATTTGCCAGCCGGATACTCTTGGTCAGTACTACCTAAATCCATGATACTCAGGAATGTTTCGTGTTTTGGTGCTAACCAATCAGGTCTCGGAACTTCAAAGTTTGGTAGGATTTTGCCGCCGAGTGCTAGTGCATCAGGGTACTTAGTAAAGGCCTTATAAATATTGCTTAACCAGTTTTCACTGGGGATTGCGTCATCATCGAGAAAGGCAATTATACGGCCGCGAGCATTAGTAATTCCTGTATTTCTTGCGTGCGATAAGCCCTGGCGTGCTTCGAATAGGTAAAATTTCTGGAGTGGAGACTGAGGCAATGCAGACATCCAGTCTTCAACGACTTGTTTAGTATTATCAGTTGAATTATTATCTACAACTATTATTTCAGCGTTAATATCAAGAAACAGCTTATCACATGCCAGCAAAGTGTCTTGCAATAATTGCTCCCTATTATATGCACATATGATTACAGAAATATCAATCACTAAAATCACCTTTCTTATGCAGGTTTTACTTACTTAACTTCTGCTGATTTTTGTTGATCCAATTTAGTGTTGGAAGTGGATTGAAAGATTTTATGCAATTGTTCAATACGCAGTTCCCAGGTGTTCTCTAGAGCTAATTGTGTGTAAGTAATGGGTGTAGATTGATTTTGAGCCGTTATATTTTTTACATATTCGGCAATTTGAGTAGCATCGTCAGCTAAATAAATACAGTTAGGATATAAGCCAGCCCATACCTTACCCTCAGGGATCATAGTTGATATTGTAGGAATATTAAATGCGGAGTATTCGAAGTATTTTAATGGGCAGCAATATTCATTAAATCTATTTTTGTCATATAAGGCAAGGCCCGCATGCCACTGTTCTATATATTTTCCTAAGTTTGTAAAAGGCACATAGCCAATAATGTGAATATTGGAGGGATAATTGATGCCGGTAGGCAAATCATTTTTGCCGATTAACTCTATTGTATAGTGTTCTAACTCATGAGCAATCTGGCAAATGAGAGGCCAATTGATACGGCTTAATTCATCAGAAATCATTCCGATTTTTTTTGTAGTGGAATTTCCTCTATGTTTAACTATTTGGTTTTCTGATACAGCATTGGGGAACCAAAAAGAAGATTTATTAAGTATTCTGGCTTCATCTAATAGCTTTTGTGAAGCACAGAGGATAAAGTCACATTCTTTTATGATATTTTGTTCTCTTTCGTCAAATTTAACTTTTTCTGCTTCTGTTCGATTATCGTATTCAGAATATCGATCTAAAATATAGTAGATGATGCGAAAATTAGAAGGCAATTGATTTCTTAGAGTATGACAAAATTCCATATTAGTAGACATGACATAGGTATCTTGAGTTGGAATTGCATATTTATGAATTATAGTAGTAAGCTTTTGGGTTTCGTAGTTTTTAAAACTTCTTGATATGCGTAAGTATGGCTGAATATTTAATCGACCCTTCTTTAATGAATTTAAAAATCCCAGCTTGTATCGAATGTATTGTTTTATTCGTAGAGGAATAACATAATAGGTGTCATATTTCTCGTTTAGCAAGGCGAAAGTAAACTTTGTATGGGCTGAATTAATGTGTAAGGATTTTTCACTAATGTATATTAGTCTCACAGTATCACCATTTAACCCCTTTATTTCAATATTTGTTAATTATTAAGCTAGCAAGATTTGCGAGCTTAATTGATGATAAGCAACTATTTAATTTTATCATTTAATTATTGTTGCTACAAGTTTACTGATCGCTGATCGTTTGTTTTCACAGCAGGGATTTGTTTTATAGTAAAGAATTTAGAAATAATCTATAAGAGATGGGGAATTAATTTTGAATATTTTAGTGACTGGTGGGGCTGGGTATATTGGCAGCCATACTGTATATCAGCTTATTTTACAAGGTCATACTGTAGTAGTGTACGATAATTTATCCACAGGTCATAGGGAGGCAGTTCCTCCTGAGGCGCATTTAGTCATTGGGGATATTCGGGATAAAGTATTAATGAGTGATGTGCTGAATAATTATAGTATTCAGGCGGTTATTCATTTTGCTGCTAATAGTTTAGTCGGTGAATCCATGTTACAACCAGCTAAATACTACCAAAACAATGTGGTAGCGACGCTGACATTACTAGAAACAATGTTGGCATGCGGTGTGACCCAAATTGTTTTTTCTTCAACTGCAGCAGTATATGGCGAAGCAACAAGGTGGCCAATCACAGAAGATATGCCTACTCAGCCTACTAATGTTTACGGTCGGACAAAATTAATTATAGAAGAAATGCTGACAGATTTTTGTAAGGCATATGGCTTGGTTTATGTCTCTTTGCGCTATTTTAATGCTGCCGGAGCTCTGACCGGCGGATTCATTGGCGAAGATCATACTCCGGAAACGCATCTTATACCACTGGTTCTGAAAACTGCTATGGGGCAGAGGTCATCTATCGATATTTATGGAACAGATTATGCTACCGAAGATGGGACATGTATTCGAGACTATATTCATGTTGTCGATTTGGCCCAGGCACACGTACTGGCAGTTTTGCATTTATTATCAGGCGGTGAGTCGAAAATTTATAATTTAGGCTCTGAGAAAGGCNNTTGTGAGAAAGGCTTTAGCGTTCGCGAAGTAATTGATAATGCTAGGACTATTACGGGGATGAATATTAATGTTAGAGAGACTGAGCGTAGGGCAGGTGATCCCGCTGTATTAATAGCATCATCGCAAAAGATAAAGTCTGAGCTTAGTTGGCAGCCTTGCTGCAGTGACTTAGCGAGCATAATAAAAGATGCATGGTTTTGGCACAAAGAACATCCAAGGGGATTCAATAAATAAAAATACTTTGAAGCCCTTTACTCGTATTGACTGCTAAACATATAATAATAGCATAAAAATAGAACGATCGTGATGATTACGATCAAGTATAGAGAAGGAGGGCTTACATGGATTCTTTGCCAAGAAGTGCCTTTAAAGCATATGACATACGAGGAAGGGTTCCGGAGGAGCTGAATGAGAAACTTGTTTATCGTATTGGCCGGTCATATGCGGTATTTTTAGGTGCTAAAAAAGTTGTTGTCGGTCGTGATGTCAGACTATCCAGCCCCTCTCTGGCGACGGCCCTGGTACAAGGGTTGACCGATGCGGGCTGTGACGTGCTTGACATTGGTTTGTGCGGAACTGAGCAGGTTTATTTTGCGACTTTTCATTTGAATACTGATGGTGGAATTATGGTGACCGCCAGTCATAATCCCATGAATTATAACGGTTTGAAACTGGTGAAGGCTGGCTCTAAGCCGATAAGTGGAGATACTGGTCTTCGAGATATTGAGGAAATGGCAGTAAGTGCTGCCTTTGCGCCTGCACTTCCAGGCGCAAAGGGGACTGTACAGTCAGTCTCTATTTTGGATGCTTATATTCAACATGTAATAAATTATGTTGATATATCGAATTTGCGGCCTTTAAAGATTGTGGTCAATGCCGGTAACGGCTGCGCCGGGCCAGTTTTGGATGCCCTGGAAAAGCATTTGCCATTCGAAATGATTAAAGTTTATCATCATCCTGATGGGACTTTTCCGCACGGAATACCAAATCCTCTTCTGCCGGAGAATCGAGAAGCAACAGCAGCTGTTGTACGTAAGACAGGTGCGCATTTGGGTATTGCCTGGGATGGAGACTTTGATCGCTGCTTTCTATTTGATGAAGAGGGTAATTTCATCGAAGGATACTATATTGTGGGCCTCTTAGCACAGGCCTTTTTACATCGTCAGCCTGGTGCTAAAATAATATATGATCCCCGTTTAACCTGGAATACAATTGAGCTTGTTAGGCAGTTAGGCGGCATTCCAGTACAGAGTAAGACTGGTCATGCCTTTATTAAAGAGCGCATGCGTAATGAAGATGCCGTATATGGAGGAGAAATGTCGGCTCATCATTATTTTAGGGATTTTGCTTACTGTGATAGTGGTATGATTCCGTGGCTTTTGATCGCATTGTCGATGTGTGTTACAGGAAAATCGCTAGCTGTATTAGTTAATGAGCGTATGGCTAAGTTTCCCTGCAGTGGTGAGATCAATCGAACTGTGGTGGATGCGAAACAGGTATTGGAGCATGTGGAAAGAAAGTTTGTAAATGATGCTGCTCGGATTGACCGGACTGACGGGCTTGGTGTTGAGTATGAAGAATGGCGATTTAATTTACGGATGTCTAATACAGAGCCAGTTATTCGCTTGAATGTGGAAGCCAGGGCGGATGCAGCGCTGATGGAGGCTAAAACAGCCGAGTTGCTGGCCTTCATAGACCGCTTCAGTAAAAGGGAATAGTGTCCGGACGGAACTGGAAGTTAAAAGGAGCTAAATTATGAATAACCTCATATCTGTAGTTATACCGGCGTATAACGTGGGATCTTTTATTAAAGAAACACTTGAATCTATACAAAATCAGACACTTAGTAATTGGGAAGCAATAATTGTTGATGATGGATCAATCGATAATACGATAGAGGTTATTCGGGATTTCATTCAGCATGATGATCGATTTCGCTTACTTTGTCAAACTAATGGTGGTGTCTCAAAAGCCAGAAATACAGGGATATTGAATGCTTCAGGAACATATTTGACTTTTCTTGATGGCGATGATATGTGGAAACCGGATTTTTTAGAAAAATTACTCACTGTCTTCCAGGTAAGTGATAATAATATGGCATATTGTGGTTATACACATCTTTATGCTAACGGCTTAACAAGAAAATTCAGCTATCCTTATACCAGTGGAAATATTCTGGTTCCTGTTATCGAAGGCGGGACACAACTTCACATTGGAGCTATTTTAGTGCAGAAAGAGTTAGTTGACCGGCTTAAATTGCAGTTTACTGAAGGATGCCTTGTCGGACAGGATCAAGAATTTATTTGGAAGTTAGTCTCAAGTGCTATGGTACAGGCTGTTCCCGAGGAATTAATGATTTATCGGATTCGCACAGGATCGGCGATTACAGCAAAGTGGAAGTGGCAAAAGCATATTCATGCTATTTATGGTTTTAAAAGAGCAGCTGAATATATTTTGTCACAGTCTTATTCGCAAAACGATAAACAAGAATTGCAGCAGATATTATACGGGAGAATTGCCTACAAGTTATATAGATTTTTGTGGCGTATGATTAAGAATGGCTACGAGGATGAGGCTCGTCAATTAATGATTAATAAGGAGTACTCAATATATTTGCCTTACCTGGATGCCAGTCATTTAAAGACGGTTGATAAATTTAAATATAAAATTGTTTTTTCAGAGAATAAGGTATGGTGGAAAATAGCGAGGTTATTATAGACGATTAAAGAAAGGCTGCTTCAGTTATTACTGAAGCAGCCTTGTTCTATAAAAAAATAAATCGTACTTATTAGTGTGAAGAGAGTCGATTCGCACTTACAAGCTCCCGGTACTTATTGTCTAGATCCATGCGATAACGTTCTAAAGAAAATAAGCTTTTGGCTCGTAAATAGGCCTGGCTGCCCAATAATGATGACATTTCAGGATTTTGCAGGCATGCTGCTACTTTTTCTGCCAGCATTGCAGTATTTGGTAGATAGGGTGATCTAAGTGTATGTGTACGGCCGTCTACGACAGATTGGGGGAGCCTGTTTGTCCCTTTCGTGCGAGAAATAATTGGCTCTGTACAATCAACTAGAAAGCCGGTTTCTCCGTCAATAATCGTTTCCGCCAAACCATCTACATTGGAGGCTATTACCGGCTTTTTTGCCAAAGCTGCCTCAATAACAACATTCCCAAAAGCTTCTCTAAAGGAAGGGACTACGACCACATCCATGTCTTCCATTAACAAATGGGCATCTTTTTGATAGCCTATAAAAAAGACGTGATCTTGAATATTCAGATCCTTAGCTTCAGCTTCCAAACTACTGCGCATAGGGCCATCGCCAACTAGAACAAACCTTGCTTGAGGCAGAGTTTTTTTTACAAGCGGGATCATTCTGATAAAGGCTTCAGACCCCTTAGGATTGTTGAGCCGGCCAACAAAACCGGCGATAGGCGTGTTAGGGGAAAGCCCCAGCTTCATTTTTAATTGCAGGGGTTTGTCTTTGGTTTCAGTAGGAAGCGCAATTCCATTATAAATTACTTGAGCATCGATATTACATTTATGGTTTAACATTATTTTAGCGGCATTTGAATTGCATATATTGGCATTTACCAAATGATTCGTGCATTTAATAAACCGGGTTGAGGATGTATTCCAGATCATTCCATGCTCATGCTCTAAGATTAGTGGTACTCCTGCTAGTTTTGGGAGAATTCGCGAGCGCAGGGGAAAGCGCAATTGATTGTGGACATGTAAGATATGAATGTTATGCTTTTTTACAAAGGCCCGCAATTCAGCAACGTTCCATGGCCATAGTTTTGTAATAAGAAGTGGTATGTTCATTCTTTTCAATTCATCATGGATTGAGCTGCTGAGCCGCAATGCGCAAACATGATGCCGTATCTCATTAGGAGATTGATCAGCAAGGAATAAATAATCCAGTAATTGTTTCTCTGCTCCATAGCGTATTTCGAAATGACTCATATGTAAAACATTTATTTGCATAATGGTTCTCCCTGTAGCGGATTAGAGCTAAGATTCGGATTTCCAAGAGTCTGATAAACTTCAAATTCACTTAATCCTACATTTTCACCGGAAGCCTTGGTTACAGTTAGTTTAACCCAATTAATTGATTTGGGGGCAAATAAGATTTCATAACTACTGCCATTATTCGGCAGGGGACCTGTATCAATCCAAGTTCCATCACTGAAAGACAGTGTGGCGCTAATTATATTATCTTTCAAATTTGGACGGTCATACAGAACGATTTTGTTAACGTTATAGGCTTGAGACCAATTTAATTGGATCCAGGCTCCTGCCGTTTCTCCTAGTGATGCCCACTCGTTTTTTGGAAAGCGTGGATAGCCCTCGCTTATTCCATCGATGACTTTACAGCCAAGCTGATCTGTTGCAAGATTTTCGGAAGAAACACTAACACTTGCAAGCAAGGCTATATTAGAGAAGTCCTTTTTCCAAAAAATCTCATCACGTTTTACATAAGAGTATAAGTAATTTTTATTACCTGAGGGTCGCTGACTACGGTATTTACTAATAACGACATGCTTTTTATTTTTTGAATAGGGAATACTTTGCATTTCAATAGGTACAGTAAATATTTCTCGCTTCTCCCAGTCTAACAAAGTATCAGTGTCAAATGTAGCGGGTTTTGAAAATGGCGCTGGCGTATTATTTTTCTGATTTCGAAGCGGCCAAAAATCATCGCCGTCATGGGAGTGAATTATATATTCATGTAATATAGGTGAATAGGCAGGAGTAGTACGTTTTGTGATAATTATTGCTTCAATAATAAATTGATAAAGAATAAAATGATCTGGATGAATATCGTATAGGGATGCAGTGAAAATATGATCAGGTTTGTATTCCGATATAAACAATTTAAGATCTTCGCGGAGGGAAGATCTATTGTAGGAGCCGGGAATACCGAATTTTTGAGAGTGATATTCTGGAGAATCCGGAATACTGTAAGTTTCTGATCCAACATTCGAAGCAATCACGGTGTTATCTGTGTCAGCGTGATAAAGCCGGTACATGAAACTAGTCTTAACATTCATCTCCGTACTGCCGTAACCAAAGAATGTTATATTCTTTCTGTCTAATCCCAAACAATCCATAGCCTTAATTGTTTCTTTTATACGAGTTAGACCGATTTTACGACCTTTTTTATCACCATTGGTGATGACACCAATTTTTACTTCCACTCCATTGCGTAACGCATGGCTAATGACGCCTGCGCACATTAATGCCTCATCGTCTTGATGTGGCGCCAGAATTAGTATTCTCTTGCCTTCTGCCAAAATTGAGTTGACCGCTTCAAAGTCATAAGAGAATGCCTGAACCTTCTGGGCGTTAGAACTGCTTTTATTCTTGGAATACACGTATGTAACACTTAATACTATAACGAGTAGAACGATAGAAATGATTAGGCTCATATCGATTGACATCTTGCTCATCCTTCCAAAACAGTCAGTATTAAAAAACCACTGTGTTTAACCAAAAGTTTCGTTTAGTGCTGTTTGGGTAGCGACGATCATCTGTTCTACACTAATTGTTTCTATAGATATTCCAGATTGCGGCCGGACAGTCCATTCGGGTTTTCGATAAGGGCCAATTAATTGGTAATTTGTAGGACCAACAACCATTACGGTGCGCTTGCCTGCGGCTAGAGCGGCATGAAGCAGGCCAGTGTCTCCACCGACTACGATTGAAGACAATGTTGATAAGCCTATAGAGGTGACAAAGTCAGCTTCTCCTGCTGCAACCGGAAAACGAGCTGCCACTTCCGTTAGTTTTTGCCGTTCTGATGGTCCACCGCCAAATAGTATTTGCACTCCTTGTTTTTCCCAATGCTCTGCCAGTTTTATATATCGTTCTAATGGCCATATTTTACCGGGTATGCCATCACCCGTGAAAGGTTGAATAAAAATAGTAGGTTTTTGGTATGTAAGGCCCCAATTAGCAAATAGTGCTTTCGCTCGATCCAGGTGATCCTGAGGAACAATGTAATCATTTTTAACAGTGGAGGAGGTTAGACCTCCTTGCTTAAGCAAAGCGAGATGCTGATCAATTACGTGGATGTTTTGTTGCCGTATAAAACTGTTCGTGTAGAACCACTGACGAATAGGTTTCTTAGCTTTAATTAATCCCCAACGATGTTTTATTCTGCTTAACCAGAGAAGAAATGCCTGCTCTCCGTGTCCGGCAAAATCAACTACCAATTGATAATTGTTGGTTTTCATAGTATGCAAAAGGTCAATACTCATTTTACCAATAGTAAATACGTTGCCGGAAGCAAGTATTTTATTACTGATAGGCAGAGTTTCATCAAGACCTGGGAAACCTCTTAGAACAGGTGAATAATAGTCTTTAACTAAAAAGCTGATTTTACTGTTGGGGAAATTACTCCTAAGCATATAATAAGCAGGAAGGGTGAAAACAATATCACCAATCGCGCCTCTTCGGATTATAAGGATTCTTTCTATATTATCTAGCACTTACTTTTGCCTCCTTCAATTAATGCGGTTCAGCCAAGAGGCAGAATCGCAAGCCGATTCCACTTGCCGCAGGCTTTCTAGGAAAATATACCACCGGTAGTAGTGTAAATCAAGAGATCTTTTATCATTTGTGTTGGTAAAAGATCTCTTGATTAAGATTATATGGTAAAATGGGTTTTTATAATAGAAAACTCTCTAAGGAAGCTGGACGAGTGAGACGAAAGAAGAACCATTGACTGCACTAAAGCCATTAGGATAAAATACCCGGCCCCAGTTCAGCGCTCTGCCGATCATGAGCAGCCATAGTGGAGAAGCCCAGAACAGAAAATATGCACGTTCATGGTGACGATTTGAATTGGCATCATTCCACCGTTTACAGTTCAGCACCCATCCTACAGCTAAAATTACCACCTGCAGCCATTTAAGAAAGCTATTCTCTCAGCCCCATGAAATCGGAGGAAAATATTGACTAGTTAGTCGTTTCTAGAGAAAACAACTGGGTAATTGATGGCAAGTATCGGATCCAAATAGAGAATATCTGAGTAAGTGCACGTCTGCAACGCTTTTCTGAAAATAATCTAAAAATCAACTACTTAATTTTATCATTAACTGCTTTATCCGACAAGCACAGTCGGAATGGATTTCTGCGCTAATACCATTTGATAGCAGCAAGGCCGAGATATTCCTTTGTTGACAGGGCAATATTTGTAAGGGCGCCGCTGGACGGAACAAAATCAAACCAGGATACCAGGCTGTGAACGTTAGCCTGATAATCCGTTGGACAAGGGGTGACGACCGTAACGCCTGCCTTTTGAAACTGCAGCACTGCACGGGGCATATGAAAGGCCGACGTGACCAATACAGGCTGGCTCAGGCCATGGGAATCAAGCAGTTTTTTGCTGTACTCAGCATTTTGTGTGGTATTGAGGCTTTGATTTTCAACAATGATTTTATCATCAGGAACGTCAAGACCCAGTAGAATAGTTCGGGATATTTCTGCTTCCGTACCGGTCGTCTCCAGCACTTTACCGCCTGATGTGAGAATGGGAAGCTTATATCTATGATAGAGCTGGGCTGCGGTTAGCAGACGGTTAGCCGCATAGCCGCTGAGATGCCCGTGGCCGTCTATATTAGGTGTATCCATGGTTGCACCGCCGCCTAAAAGGACAATCACATCACCGTTGAAAGCCGCAGGCGGTGAGTAACGCGCCTCGAGAGAGCGGATGACGGGATCAGCAACAGCCGGAATGGTGCATAGGTAAAAGATGATCGTGAAGCTGAGCAGTAACGAAGCGCCCTGCCGTTGGCGGCGGAAAAGACGGATGACAAGGGCAAGCAGCAGGACAAGAAATATTCCCGGTGGAACCAAAAATGTACTATAGATCACTTTCAGGACATAGAGCATACAGTCACCTGCTTCTATAATGTATTGAGTGAATTTTACTACAGGGAGGAAGGGTTTTCCAGACTTCAAGGCAAATACTGTAGAAAGTGAAGTAGGGTACTAATCTAAGTAGAGAATGATAGGAGCGTGCATCTATGTCAGTCCTAACACTTTCTTCCGGCTTTACCTTCGACTACACCAATTTATATGGTGATAGTAAAGTGACCGCTGAGGACCTTTCTGTTGCTGCTGGACAGTTGACTAAGGCTCACCAGGCTATCGTGCATATGCGATCAACCGGCATTGTAAAGGGGCACCTTTCCAAAGATGGTCAACCCGAAAAGGTCTTATTTACGCAGCTGCCCTATATCCAAGAGGGCCATATTAATTCGCCTCATGTGCTTGACCGCTTAAAAGAATTTGGCGAGTCACTGCGCTACAAGGTGGACACAGTCATTTCCTTTGGTATCGGTGGTTCTTTTCTGGGCAACAAGGTCTTATTTGATATTCATTGTGGTGATTTTTATAACTTCAAATCAATAGAAGAGCGTAAGGGTTACCCTAAGCTGTATTTTAGCGGTAATAATCTCGATCCCCGCCGCACTGAGGAATTGATCGGTCATGTGATCACTGAAGCAGCGGTAAAGCAGGGGGAGCCGTACCGGGTAACGCTCGTCGTTATTTCTAAATCCGGTTCTACTTTGGAAACGATGGCTACCTTTATGGTTGCCTATGAGCGGTTAAAACAAACGCCTGGCATTGAGGTCTCCGTTGTTGCAGTTACCGATCCGGCAGAAGGAACTAATGAGACACTGCTCCATAAGCTTGCTAGCGAGCAAGGCTGGCCGATATTCAGTGTGGCTGACGGAGTGGGCGGACGGTTTAGTATTTTCTCAGAGGTTGGGCTGGTAACGGCAGCCTGCATTGGCTTTGATATGGATGCTTTTTTGGCAGGTGCTAAAAGTATGGATAAAGATTGCCAGACGGATAATATTTGGCAGAACCCGGCATTCTTGAATGCTGCCCTGAAATATATGGGGGCCGAGAAGTATGGCAGGGATATAGAAATATTTATGCCTTATGGAGACTATCTTAAGTCGGTGTCCGAGTGGTATATTCAGCTGCTGGCCGAATCCCTTGGCAAACGGGTCAACCGTGATGGGCAGGAAGTGTTCTACGGACGGACGCCCGTTGCTGCCGTAGGTACTACGGATATGCATGCGCAGACTCAGCAGCATCAGGATGGCAAACGCAATAAAATTGTCCAGTTTGTTCGCGTTGCTCAGTGGGACACGGATCCGGTTATACCCAATTTGTTTCCCGAGACTGCCAAATTAGCGGACATCGCCGGACTTAGCTTAAGTCAGGGGATGGAGGCCGCGCGGCAAGCTAATGCCCAGGCCTTAGCGAGTGACTATCGCTTTAATGCGACGTTTACGCTGCCAAAGCTGAATGCCTATCATCTTGGCGAACTGTTGTATCTGCTTGCTTTATCGGTGGCCTATGAAGGCGAACTGGCCAACGTGGATGCTTTTGATCAGCCGGGAGTAGAAACATATAAACGGATACTGGGGCCAAGTCTGCAAAGGCTGAAAAATAATAAATAGTACCTTGCCAGGTCTAAAATAGACCGTCAGGTATTCACTGGATTAGATCTGACGAGGTACTAAGATATGGAGCGAAATGGTATCATGAAATTACGAATTTTAGCGACAACTATTGCTGCATTACTGCTTAGCAGCTCGGCAGCCTTTGCGGAGCATAATTTTGAACAAAAGTCGGGCTGGCTTTTTCCTACTATTGGAGCAGGCAGAGGAAATTGGGAAGCCAGCGTAGGATTGTTTGTATGGTCTGATGAATTCAAAGCCCGCAATTTCCAGCTGCGTTCAGAAGTAGACTTAGGTCCAGGATTACGGCTGCACAGCATTGTTCGCACCAATCGCGAACAGGATACGTTAAAGGGCTTTTCCCCGATCCTTGATGAAGGCTATGTGGAAGGCTTCGGTTTTCGCGAGAGCCAAAACGGTACGCTAAGTGCCAGCTTGCGTATCGGAAATGTGCGGTACTTGCATTTTCCTTATCCCGACTCCATTGCTGTTTTCGATCAGGTGCCTGGCATTTCTGACTTAAAAGGCGGCGCCAGGACGGGCTACAGTGGCGAGCTGCTGACGCTTGATTATAAGCACAAAACCGGTTTGGGACTCCATGCCACTGGGATTAACTGGGATTTCGACCGCGATGGCGGCGCGCAGATGATCGAAAACTATGTATATTACCAGCAGGATTTCGGTGCCGTGCATTTTGAGACTCATGTAGGTGGGCTGGCTTTGCGTCCTGAGCCTCTGGGACGTAAAGCTACCGGGTTTAATACCTTCCTGGGTACAAAAGTAGGCAAATACCAGGTAGGGGTGCTATACGAGAAACTGAAAGACCAAACAGCCTATACAGGTCTTATGGTTACCTTCCCGCAAAACTACGTCACTCGCGCCATGGGTAAGGTGGCGTTTGATTATGACCGCAGCCCCGAAGGGTTTGCCATGCAGATACCGCTCGCTTCCGGCAAGATCGGTGCCCGCATTGCGAAGAAAGCACCGGTAAATGGTATCTTAGTGGGTGAAGTGAAAGCTGAGCGCCTGCGTACTTATTGGCAGAATGGTCAGGTTCGCAATTACTACGAACATATTATAAGCTTCTGGGGAGAAGAGAATAAAGCTGAGTTAGTGATGGTAGTGGAAGAGACTCCGTGGTATCTGCAGTCAGAANNGCGATTAAGCAGTGGGAGAAGGATCGTCAGGGGCCTGCCCAGTTAAGTCAGTCTGTTACCTATCGTTTTTATCGTTTGAAAGAATAAACTGAAAATATTGTGCGCGAATCCTGTCAAGTATTGACAGGATTTCGTGTTGTTATGTAGAAGTGATAGTAGGTTATTTCTACAACCGGAAGTGCAGCTATGGAAATACTGTTGTATTTCAGAAGAATAACACGCAAACAGCTTATTGCAGCAATGATGGTTTGCTGTCTTGTCTTGCTGGTCTTCATCTATTACGATGATCAACCGGAGACTGTCCATGCTCCGGCAGCTATCGCCGAAATCCCGCCAGCGAGGAATACACCTGCTCAAGGCAGGATGCCGATTGGCTTTGAACCGGGGAAGGTGCTGAGGGATCCTTTTGCTGTGCCAAAACAGTTTGCTCCTATCCAAGAGCCTGCTGCTGTTGTAGCAGCATTGCCCACAGCTGTCCGTAGTAAGTCGTCAGCAAAGCGTACATCTGTTGCTAAGCCTGCGCTGACTGGAGTAGTCGGTGCCGACGGTAACTGGGCTGCAATTATCCGTTTTGGTGACGAAAGCCGTTCCTATCAGCTTGGTGAATATGCTGGCAGCTACCGGATCGTAGCAATTACCGGCAATTCAGTCACTGTGATTGGATCTGAAGGCTCTCTACTATTGACAGTGGGTAGGTGAGACAATGAATAGCGTCAAGCGGGTGATATTCGCTCTGCTGCTTTGTTTTTTCAGCACTTGGCCGCAGGTTCAGGCAGCAGCCTCGCTGGTGAATATGACGGTGACCGATGCCCAGGTGCGGGATGTCTTAACTGCGCTGGCTAGTGTCGGTCAAGTCAGTATTGTTGCCGACGATTCGGTAACCGGCAAAATCACCATTCAGCTCCGGCAAGTTCCCTTTGAAACAGCGCTTGCCTTGGTCACTAAGACGAAAGGACTTACGTATCAGCGTGTCGGTGAGGTCATTGTGGTGGCTGCTGCCGATAAGATGACGAAATCCTTTGGTACAGTACAGATTATCCGGCTGAATTACGCTTCTGCTGAAGAGGTGAAAAAATCCTTATCTCTCATTATTCCGGATAACCGCTTGAAAGTGGATACAGCAACAAACTCGTTGATTTTTTTTGCCTCTCCAGACGAGAATACTCAAATTCGCACAACTCTGAAGGAATTGGACATACCCTTCCAACAGGTCAGCTTAGAGGCGCACGTGGTTGCGATTAGCAAAGCGGCAAGCAAAGATTTGGGCGTTGACTGGAACTGGCAGGCAGCTCCGCAAACAGCTGCTTATGAACGCGATAACTGGACGGAACAAAAAGTGTTGACTGATAAGAATGGTAACACGATATATGGCGATGATGGCAAACCGGCCTATATTGACGTTCAGCATCGGGACTGGAAGGTTACCCGTCCCGGAGATTACGGTGTTATTCAATTTGGACGGGGACCGAATGGCTGGCCTTATGAATTTTACTATCAGGCTAAGATCAGTGCCCTTATTTCAAGCGGCAATGCTAAAATCCTGGCAAGACCTAAAATTGTCGCCATCAACGGGAAGGAAGCGAAAATACTGATCGGTGACCGTATTCCGGTGCTTATGGAAAAAACCGAGAATGGTAAAACAACATCGACCATTGAATATATTGATGCAGGTATTAAACTCAATTATACTCCCCGAATTAATGCCGACGGACAAATTACAGCCATTGTACATACTGAGGTGAGTACTCCCACACTTGTGCCGGAGATGAAGGCTTACCGGGTTACTACACGGGAAGCGGGGACAGAGGTACGCATGAAGGATGGAGAAACAATGGTTATTGGCGGCCTGATTGGCAGTGAAGAGTCAGGCGGCAAAAACAAGGTACCTTTTTTAAGTGACTTTCCCATTTTGGGAAAGTTATTTCAAAGCACTCATACAGCTAAGAATGAAACAGAAGTAGTCATTTTTTTAACGGCTCAAATAGTTAAATAGTGGTAAGGAGAGGAACGCATCATGTCGATTCGCATATTGATAGCTGACGATCATGCACTGCTGAGGCAGGGGATCAAAAACGTACTTAGTCTTGAAGCAGACCTGGAAGTAATCGGCGAAGCGGCAGACGGAGAAGAAGCGGTGCGCAAAGCAGCCGAACTGGTTCCTGATATTATCCTCTTGGATATTAATATGCCTCGCGGCAATGGCTTGGAAGTAACGAAGAAGCTGAGTGTTGCTCAACCGGATGTTAAGTGTGTCGTGTTAACCATACATGATGATGAAAATTATGTTTTTGAAGTCATAAAGGCCGGCGCGGTCGGCTATCTGCTGAAAGATGTGGAGCCGAGCATGCTGATTAAGGCAATTCGGGCGATTGCTGAAGGTGAGTCTTTCATTTATCCTACGTTGGCAAGAAAGCTGTTTAGCGAGGTGAATCGCCGGGAGGCGGAACGCCGTCATGAATCGGTGGATATGCTCAGGCGCCGTAAGGAAGAGCGGCTTACGTACCGGGAAGTGGAAGTGCTGCAGCTCGTAGCCAAAGGCCTCAGCAATCAGGAAATGGCGCAGCGGCTGTTCTTAAGTGAAAAAACGGTCAAAAATCACCTGACGAATATTTTTCGCAAAATCAATGTAACCGACCGGACACAGGCCGTTCTGTATGCCATTAAGCAAAAAATTGTCTCCCTTGATTAAATCACCAATTATAGAGCAGCGAATATACTATCCTATCCCGAAAA